>CAZTOU010000012.1:0-26845 GCA_964615365.1 uncultured Spirochaetales bacterium | reverse complement strand
CCCCCCCCCCGCCCCCCCCCCCCCCCGCCCGCCACTGCGAATTCCCGGGCGCTCATTCGTCGCCTCCTTCTCACCGGGGGGCCAGCGTGTTGCCCCCATCTTCCAGCCGATTCACGATCCGAGCTCGACGGGTACTCTGGGTCTGTTCGGCTCGGTGGACGCACCGGTGGGCGTGATTCGTGTGGCCCGCCGGGCGTTGGACCCCACGGAAGGCGAACCGAAATACAGGACCTGCGCTGGAGGTCGAAACGACGGGCTTCCCTGCGTGCTCTCCGAGGATTGTCCTGGGGACGCGTCGAGCGAGGGCGTCTGCGGGCAGGCTGTCTGTGTGGGCGGGGCAGGCCCGGCAATCCCGTGCACCCGCGACACGGACTGCACCGATGGCGATGAATGTGGTCCGGGGCTCTTCGAGTTCAGGGATCGCCTGTCCGAGGATGGGGTGGGCCCCGTCGTGATCGCCAACGGCTCGGAGGAGGGTCTGGAGCTTCGTGCCCATAACCCGGTTCCCCTCGACGGACTGATCGAGACGGATGATCTGTTCGCGTTCGTGGCGGCCGAGGGGATCGTGGGGGAGTCGCTGAACGACGATGCTGACGCCACGGATCGGGTGCTGCGATTGCGCGACCAGGCGAGCGCCACCATCCAGCCGATCGGCACGGGTGGTGCGGAGGGGCGTGCGGCGACGCAGATTCGCGAGGGTCCGTACCGGTACGCCGCAGTGGCGGTCGAGGACGATCTGGTGGCGTTTCTCGAGCCTGAGCCGCACGAGGGCTACCAGGACACGAATGCGGACGGGGATGTCTTCGACACGATTCTTCGCGTCTACCGTCTTCGGCAGGGATGCACTGGCGGCTCCTCTTGTGCCGAGCTGCTGACCAGCAGCTTCGATCTTGCCGTGGATGCGGACCCCGTGATCGAGGGCCGGAGCCTCGTCATCTCGGACGGGCTGGTCTTCTTCCGGACCCCGGAGGCCGCCAACGCGCTCTACGAGGAAGAGCCCGTGAATCCTGTCGGCAGTCGCTTTTCCGAGCCGATCGCCATGTCTTCGGACGCGCGGTACCTCGTCTTCCAGGACCGCTCTGCGCTCGTGGACGCCGCACGCGTGCCCCCGAACGCGGCTGGCCGCAACGTGTACCGGTATGACCGAAAGGAAGGTGAGCCAGAGCTGGTCAGCATCCTGCCGGAGGGTGAGGCGACGTACGGCTACGGGACCTCCATCTCGGCCGACGGGCGGTTCGTCGGCTTCGAGTCCGCCGAGTGCGAGCCTGCCGAATGCGGGTCCTATGACAGTTTCGAGAGCCGCGAGGTGTTCGTCCGCGACGTCGAGTCGAGCGTGACGACACTCGTGAGCGTGGCCAGTGACGGGAGTCCTGCAAATGAGGAGTCCCGGTCTCGTGGTGGCTACCTCTCCGCAGACGGTCGCTTCGTGGTGTTCGAGAGCACGGCCTCCAACCTCACCCCCGGGGATTCGAACAACGCCGCGGATGTCTTCCTACACGACCGCGACGCAGACATGGATGGCATCTTCGATGAGCAAAGCGAGCCCGGCGCCATCTCCACTGTGCGCGTGAGCGTTGCCTCCGACGGAGAAGAGGGAAACGCCGACTCCCAGACGGTCCGCGGAGTACCCGCCGATCTCGCATACCAGAGAGTCTACGGTGGAGGCTGGAACGCCGGAAGCGCGATCTCGTCCGACGGACGCTTCGTGCTCTTCGTCAGTGCTGCGGACAACCTGGTCGAAACCGACACGAACGACGCCAGGGATTGCTTCCTCCACGACCAGGTGGAAGAAGTCACCACGCTTGTCAGCGTTGCGTCGGATGGCTCGCAGGCGAGCGAGAGCTGTGTGGCCGGAGGGATCTCGCCGGACGGCAGGTTCGTGAGCTTCCAGAGCGCAGCGGGCAACCTCGCTGCCGGAGACGCCAACGACAAGTCCGACGTCTTTCTCTACGATCGCGATACCGGGACCACGACGCGTGCCAGCGCGGGGGTTCGAGCCGCCCTTCCCCGGGTGACGCGCAGCAGCTCCATGTCCGCGGATGGCCGGTTCGTCTCCTTCTCCAGCTGGGCTGCGGAGCTCGCCGAAGTTGGGGAGGAGTTCGACTATGAGTGCAGGTGGCAGCAAGCCTCCTCGTCACCAGAGCTGCCCTGCAAGCGCATCTTCGTGCACGACCGGCTCACCGGTCTGACCGGACAGATCAGCAGCCAGGCCGGGTCGCGCTACAGCTGGGACAATGACGACACGGAGCACCCCGAGGCCTTGTCGGCTCTCTCTGCGGATGGCCGATCGGCCCTCTACCACGACGCCCTGGGAGGACGCATCGTCTTCCGCGGCCCCCCCGCCCCCGGGGAGTTCGGGGCGGGCGGATCGGGGATCCCCGACGATCCCTCCGGTGACGGCGATTTCGACGACGTCGTCCTCCAGGTGCTGGATGCCCGCAAGAACCCGCCGCTGCTTCGCACGATCGGCACGGCGGGAGAGGTCGCGGTCGCGGCCGGCTCGGCGGCGTTTCTCAGGCCCGAGGACGGCGATGGAGGCAGCCAGGACCAGGTGGTTCATCTCTACCGCAGGCGCATGCCCGGCGCGGTGGAGAACCTCGGCCTCGCCGCGGGCGCGGTGGCGCTGTCCACGGAGTGGATTGCGGCCCTGGCGGAGGAGGGCGGGGGCCCCGACTACAACCATGACGGCGACAGTCAGGACCAGGTGGTGCACGTCAGCAGAGTCCACACTGCCAGCGCGGCCGGCTGGGAGAACCTCGGCCAGGCTGCCGACTCGCTGGACCTGGTGGGGTCCGTGGTCGCATTCCTCACGCCGGAGTGCGATCAGGGCGGGGCGTTCACAGCCGGGTGCCCGACGGGTGGCTCCGACCTCAACGACGATGACGACGCGGCGGACCGAGTGATTCGAATCTACCGAGCGGATGAGCCGCTGCTGATCGACCTGAGGCAGTCCGCCGAGGAGTTCGTTCTGGGTGAGCGAGTCCTCGCCTTCCGAACTTCGGAAGCTGCCGAAGATAGGGACCTCAACGACGACGACGATCGGGACGACCACGTCCTCTTCGTCTACGATCTCGTTTCCGGTCAACTCTTCAAGACCGGACAGGCGGTGACGCCTTGTCCCTTGGAGGCCTGCGACCCCCGTCTTCCCTATCGCGTGGCGGGAGACACGGTGACCTTCCTGACACAGGAGTGTCAGCAGGGCGGAGAGGAGACGATCGGCTGCGACGCAGGGGGTACCGACCTGAACGGTGATGGTGATGCGTCGGATCTGGTGAAGCAGATCTTCAATGTCCGTCTGGCTTCGGAGCAGCTCGGAGAAGGCGTCGACGCCGGGGCCGCTCTCGCCCAACAAGACGTCGACGCGCGGTTGACGCTTGCGGGCGCGATCCGGGGGATCTGCAACAACACCGGCGCGGGCTGCGCCACCCACGAAGACTGTGATGATCCGGCTGCGGGGCCTGGGACCTGCTTCGTTCCGCCCGGTCGCTGCATCCTGGACTCCGGGGACGCCTGCAATCCGGATCCCGACGAATGCTGCTTCGACGGTCCGGCTGCATGCCCGCCCGGCGTCGATTGCTCCTGCCTCGGGCCGGGCCAGGAATGCATAGAGGGCTCCTGCTACCAGGTGCAGGAAGCCTGCAACGACGACCGCCAGTGCGCTGTCCCCGCCCTGTGCGCAGATCTCGATGAAGGCATCCGCTACATCCTGGATCCCTTCGGGAGAGATGTTGGGGGCTGCCCGCAGGCCTTCATGAGTGCCGGCGTCTGTGTCGAGGAGCTGGGCGCAGTGTGCGCTGACGACTCGGACTGCGGTCCTGCAGCCGTCTGCAGCTCTTCGCACGGCTGTGTGCGTCTCCACGGCCCCTGTGACGGAGGCTCCTGTCCGGTTGGAGAGCACTGCTCGGGCGATCCCCTGATTCTCGTCGCCGACGACTTCGACGGCGACTGCCTTCCCGATCCTTTCGACAACTGCCCGCTTCGAGCCAACCCTGCACAGCTCGATGTCGACGGTGACGGCCTCGGCGACGACTGCGACGAGCTGATCAACGAGGAACGCTGCGGCGACGGCGTCACCGAGTTCCCTGAGTCCTGCGATGATGCGAACGACGTAGGCGGCGATGGCTGCAGCGAGTTCTGCCTGGTCGAGCCCGGCTTCGACTGCTGGGGCCAGCCGAGCTTCTGCGAAAGACCGGCGGCCGAGCCCCCCTTCGAGAAGATCGGCAAACTGGATCCCGCACTCACGGCGGACCTTTCGGACCAAGGCCGGTTCGGCTCTTCCGTGGCCCCACTCGGCGACCTGGATGACGATGGCGTGGGAGATCTGGCCGTTGGAGCCTACCTGGATGACGGGGGAGGCGACCGGCGAGGCGCGGTCTGGATCCTCTTCCTCAACGCGGATCAGACGGTGAAGTCGCGGCGGAAGATCAGTGATGCGACCGCGAACCTGGCCGGCGAGCTTGGCGACGACAGCACCTTCGGCGCTTCCGTGGTTGCACTCGGAGACCTCGATGGCGATGGGGTGGTGGATCTCGCCGTTGGGGCCCCCAGGAACTCGAGCGGCGAGGGTATCGAACGCGGTGCGGTGTGGATCCTCTTCTTGAACGAAGATGGCACCGTCGGATCGTCGCAGAAGATCAGCACTACACTCGGCGGACTCGGGGACCCCCTTGCCAAGAACGGACAATTCGGGAGCTCCGTCGAGTTCATCGGAGACCTCGACGGCGATGAAGTGACCGATCTAGCCGTGGGTTCCTACGCAGATCCAACGGGGGATCACCAACGAGGCGCAGTCTGGATTCTCTTCTTGAGAGCAGACGGCAGAGTGAAGTCGTGGAGCAAGATCAGCGACGGATTCGGGGGCTTCAACGGGCCTCTCGACAGGGAGGACTACTTCGGAGCGTCTCTGGCCTTCCTGGGCGACCTCGACGACGACTCCCTGAAGGAGCTGGCCGTCGGGGCCTACGGGGACGATGACGGGGGCGGGAGGCGCGGAACCGTCTGGATCCTCTCCCTGAATTCGAGCGGCACGGTGGAGTCATACGAGAAGATCCGCGATACCCTCGGGGAGCCACCACAGGAGCCTGCGACGGGTGACCGTTTCGGCAGCTCTGCTGTCTCCCTTGGGGCCATCGATGAGGACGGACTGCGAGCTGTCGCCGTCGGCGCCGAAGGAACCGACGACGGAGGTACGGATCGTGGTGCAATCTGGCAGCTTCTCCTGCGCCCGGACGGTGGTGTAAAGTCGCGGCTGAAGGTCACCAACGCGAATGGTGGACCTCCAGTGCCGCTTACGGACGACGACTCCTTCGGCTCTTCCGTCGCTTCTCTCGGCGGCCTCGATAGCGAAGGTGTGGCGGATCTCGCCGTCGGCGCCTACCGGGACTCGGGCGGGGGCATTGAACGAGGCGCCGTGTGGATCCTCTCGGTGGATGCAAGTGGCAGCGGGGGGGCATTCGAAAGGGTCAGCGATGTCGATGGTGGCTTCGAAGGCGAGCTTACCGACCACGGAGAATTTGGTCGTGCCGTTGCTTCCGTCGGCAGTCTCGATGGCGAGGAGCCAAGAGTTCTCGCTGTTGGCGCTCCCGGAGACGACGACGGTGGCGTGAACAACGGCGCGGTGTGGCTGCTCTTCTTGAACGAGGATCGCACCGTCGAGTCGGCGAAGAAGATCAGCAGTACCGCTGGCGCCCTCGAGGGCCGGCTGGGCAAGGGGGGACGATTCGGGTCCTCCATTGAATTCGTCGGTGACCTCGACCGCGATGGTGTGAACGACCTGGTTGTCGGCGCCTGGGGAGATTCGGAAGAGGGCTACCAACGAGGCGCGGTGTGGATCCTCTTCCTGGAAGCAGACGGCTCAGTAAAGAAGGGCAGGAGGATCAGTGATGGGATCGGGGGCTTCGATGGGGCTCTCGACGACGAGGACTACTTCGGCTCCTCTCTCGCGTTCCTGGGTGACCTCGATGGAGACGAGGTAGGGGATCTTGCCGTGGGAGCCATCGGGGATGACGACGGTGGCAGCAGCCGGGGCGCGGTGTGGATTCTCTTCATGAACGAAGACGGCACCGCGAGGGCGTCGCACAAGATCAGCGATACGGCGGGAAGACTCACCGTAGGGCTCGAGGACGGCGACCGATTCGGCTCCTCGCTTGCATTCCTTGGCGATCCCGATGACGATGGCATCTCTCAGCTACTCATCGGCGCCAGCGGCGATGATGACGGCGGGGTAGACGCGGGGGCCGTCTGGATTCTGCAGATCGACCGCGGCGATGTCGATGGGGACGGCGTGTTGGAGTTCGCCGACAACTGCCCTAGTACCCCCAACGCGAACCAGGCAGATGAAGACGAGAACGGGATAGGAAAGGCGTGCGACCATTGTGGCGACGGGGTCATCGACTGGAACGAGCAGTGTGATGACGCGAACGATGCATCCGCCGACGGTTGCAGCGATGCGTGCCTCGTGGATGAGGGCTTTGTGTGCGCAGGCCAACCGAGTTTCTGCGTAGACGAGGAGTTGTGCGGCAACGGTGTGCTCAACGCCGGAGAAGAATGCGACGACGGAAACGACGAATCCGGTGATGACTGCAGCCATGCCTGCTCGATCGAAGACACGGATGGGGATGGGGTCCCGAACGGAGTCGACGTCTGTCCAGGTAGATATGATCTCGACCAGGAAGACACCGATGGAGACGGCGAGGGCGACAAGTGCAACGATCAGGTCGATTTTGACGGCGACGACTACTCGGACCTTCTCGACATCTGCCCCGGCGTGCCCGACGACCAAACAGACACCGATGGAGACGGCGTAGGTGACGCGTGCAACGAGAATATCGATCGCGACGGGGACGAGTACGCCGACTGGCTCGACACCTGCCCCGATGACGCGGGCGCCGAGCGGACGGACACGGATGGCGACGGCGTAGGTGACGCGTGTAACGAAGACATCGACCGAGACGGAGACGACTATTCCGACCTCCTGGACACCTGCCCGATGGATTTCGACCCAGGCCAGGAGGACGTTAACGGCGACGGCATCGGAGATGCTTGTCACTATCAGGGACGAGCAGACGACTCCGGCTGCTACGAGGTCTACGACACGCTTGCCGACCCCGATGGCAACGAGCCCGCCTTCCGCTTCGAAGACATTTCGATCACGGGCACGGAGCTTCCGCTTGCGGACGACGAGGTCTCCAGCCCGATCCCGATCGGTTTCTCGTTCGATTTCTACGGAAGGGCGTACGACGAGCTCTACGTTGGAAGCAACGGGATGCTGACGTTCCCGCAGGAGGAGGACCAGGGGGAGGGGTGCTGTGAGGGCGATGTGCTCCCGACCGCCGGTTCGTCGTTCAGTTCGCCGGCGTCGGCGAGTATCCAGACGGGGACCATCCGAGCACCTTCCAGATCATCCTGCAGGAGGGGAGCAACGACATCCTTCTCCAGCTCGAGGATGCTCAGAGCGGTACGCAGCAGGCAGCGATCGGAATCGAGAGCGAAAGTGGCACGGCTGGACTGCAGTGGGGTGGGCCGGACCCGTTTGCGCTCTTCGGTGAGGCGGCTCGGTTCGTTCCCACTCCGCGGCTCCAGTCCGATGGGGATGGGGACGGGGTGGCGAACTGCCTGGACAACTGCCTCTTCGCGGTGAATTCGGACCAAGAGGACCGGGACGGCGACGGATCGGGCGATGCTTGCGGAGGGCTGTGCGACAGCGGAACCGACACGGACGGAGACGGAATCGACAACGCGTGCGAGTGCGGTGACATCAACGGCGACGGGTACGTGAATACCGTCGATGCTCGGCTGATTCAGCGCTGTGGGCTGGGCGAGGAGCTGCCGGGGATTTGCTCGAGCCCGCTCTGTGACACCACGGGTGACGGAATCTGCGACATCTCGGATGCCCAACTGGTCCAGCGCGTGGCGGTCGGCGAGCTGACGAAACGAGATCTGGAGTGCTCGTACCGGGTAGGGAGTTCATCCGGTCCCTTCTGGAGTAGGTGCGGGCTGGGCTTCGAACTGACCGTGGTCGTTCCGCTCCTCTTCTGGCTCCGTCGGCGGCGCGGGCGGTCACATGCGAGTTGCTGACGTGGACTTCCCCCGGTGTTGAACCCAGATCCGATCCGATTTTTCGAACCTGGGAGTCGGGGTTCGGGCGGATCGTGGGGCGTCATGGGGATCGCTCGCGGAGTGCCGAGATCCGTGCGATCGCGCCGAAGTCCCGATTCCGGTGGAGAACCTCCAGGTCGCGACGTCGTCGAAGTCGACGAGGGCTTCGAGGTCGAGGGGCCGCCGGGAGCGGAAGACCTCGAGAGCGCGCATCACGGTGGCCGAGTAGGTCTTCTCGCCGGAGAGGCGGGTGGCCTCCTCCAGCACCTCCTCATCAAGCACAAGAGTCGTACGCTTCATGTGTATATGGGGCAACGAATCCGGTGCAGAGGCAACTCCCTCACTCGATCCCCAACCGCTTCATCTTCTTGTAGAGGCCTTCGCGGGTGATGCCGAGTCGGCGTGCGGTCCGGGTGCGGTTGTCGTCGTGGGCGTCGAGGGCGCGGCGGAGCAGCCAGGCCTCGATGCGCCGAAGCGTCTCCTGCAGGGATTCGCCGTCGCGCATCACGGCCTCTACCGGCTCCAGGATGCGGGTGAGAACGTCCGAAAGCCGGGCGGCTGTGATCTCTTCCCCGGGCTCCGAGAGGGCCAGAGCGCGCTGGACCTCGTTCTCGAGTTCGCGCACGTTTCCGGGCCAGGCGTAGCTGAGCAACAGGTGCGCGGCATCCGGGGAGATGTGGCATCCGGGTTTCCGCTCGCGGCGCCCGTGTCGATGCAGGAAGTGCTCCACCAGCGGCAGCACGTCTTCGGGGCGCTTGCGAAGCGGCGGAACCAGGATCGGGAAGACCGCGAGTCGGTAGAAGAGATCTTCGCGGAAGTGGCCGTTGGCGACCTCGAAGCGCAGGTTGCGATTGGTCGACGCGATCACCCGGACGTCGACGTGGCAGGTGCGCGTCCCACCGATGGGGCGGACCTCCCGCTCCTGGAGGACCCGCAGCAGCTTGGCCTGGAGCGGTCCCGAGGTCTCACCGATCTCGTCCAGGAACAGGGTGCCGCCACTCGCCGTCTCGAACAGACCCTGCTTGGCTCGATCGGCACCGGTGAAGGCGCCCTTCACGTGTCCGAACAGCTCGGTTTCCAGGAGCGAGTCGGGAAACGCCGCGCAGTTCACCCCCACGAAGGGGCCGGAGCGACGCCGCCCGCCCGCGTGGATCGCCCGACCCAGAAGCTCCTTGCCGGTTCCGGTCTCTCCGGAGAGCAGGACGGTGGCCTCCGAGTGCCTCGCGCGATGGACGAGGGCGAAGGTCTCGTGCATGGCGGGGCTCTCTCCGATGATCCCCTCCGGCCGTGGCGGGTCGGCACTGCGCGAGGGCGAGGATCTCTCCAGCCGCTCGACGAGGTCCAGCGCAGAGGTGCATGCTTCGCTCGGGTCGGCGAGCACCACCTCCCTCGCCCCGGCCTCACTGGCCCTTCTCGCCAGGGCCCCGTCTCCTCCGGTCAGATGCACCAGGAGCGGGGGGAAGTCCGGGGCGCCGACCAGACGGCCCAGGTCCTCCTCCAGGGTCTCTGGGCTCGGCGCGTCGAGGATCACGCCATCGAAGCAGTTGAGGGGGAGCTCCAGCGCTCCATCGACGTCTGGCGCCCAGACCAGGTCGAGGGTCGCGGTTTCGGTCGCGCGGCTCTGGTCCAGGCTCGTCGCGCTTCCAATCCACAGGACGGAGCGTATCGGTCGCATGGGTCCTCCGGGCTCGGGACCTGGCTGGAGGGTGCAACCGGCGTGCCGTTCCTTCCGGGAGGAGGACTCCGGAGAGGCCGGTGGGATCGCCGATAGCGGCGGGGCTTCGCCGCGATCGGCCAGGGGATCCCGCTCAGCGCCCCCTCCAGAAGGGGTGGAGGCTCCCGCATCCGAGGCGTTCGAGAGGGGCCGAGACATCGGTCACACCACTGACCTCCACCAGGCGCTCGCCTTCGAAGCAGCGGTCGATGCGGCCGTCGAACTCGCTGTCCTCGCACTGGCGGATGGTGTTCCCGTCGGCCAGGTACTGGATCACGTCGGCTCGACCGTCGCCGTTGGTGTCGACCTCGATGTGGGAGAGCTGTCCCCCGACATAGACCTGGCGCTGTTCACCCACTCCGTCGCCATCCGTGTCGACCAATCCCTCGCTGATGACGCCTCCCGAGATCCGGTAGCGGGCATCGAAGGTACCGTCGCCATTCTGGTCGACGCACTGGCTGCGGATGCTGCCATCCGCGTTGATGAAGAGCTTGTTGTCCGGCCTTCGCTTCCCCTCGGCGACCGACTCCTGGATGGTGGCGTTCCCGGCGCCGTCGTAGCGGGTGAGGAGGGTCGCCCGTCCGGCGCCGCGCTGGTCCTTTGCCTGCCAGACCACCTTGCCGTTCCGGAGGCCCGACCAGAGATCGATCTTGCAGTCGCCGCTTTCGTCGAGGGACTGCCGGGTGAGCTCCCCCTTGGCGTCGTAGCGCTCCTCGAGGTCGAAGCAGCCCGCGAGTTTCGAGTCCTGGCGCAGATGCCGGAGTGTGCCGCCCTGGTACTTCGAGATCAGGTCTGCCTTCCCGTCGAAGTCGCGGTCCTCCTCGCGCCTCGAGATCTCGCCATCGGCGTCGAGGGTGATCCACAGATCGGTCTCGCCGTCACCGTTCTTGTCCACCTCCTGGACCTGGGATCCACCCTCGCTCGCGGTGAGCTTCTTCTCGAAGAGCCCGTCGAAGTCGTCGTCCTGCTCGGTGCGGACCATTTTCCCCTTCGCGTAGGTGACGACGATGTCCGCCTTCCGATCTCCGTCGCGGTCCCTCTCGGTGCGGACCAACTCCCCATCCTCGAGGAAGCTGATCGTCTCCCGTCGCCCGTCCTCGTCGCGGTCCTCCTCGATTCTCTCGGGCTTCTCATCGGCGCCGAAGTGCGTCACCACGTCGACCGAGTCGTCGAGGTCCCGATCCTCGGTCTGCACCTTCTTGCGACCGTCTTCGTACTGAACCACGACGTCGGCGTCGCCGTCCCCGTCGAGATCCTCTTCGGAGCGTCGGGGCTTTCCACCCTCGAAGCGGGTCACCAGCTCGAAGCGACCATCGAAGTCCCGATCCTGCTCCTCCCGGCCGGTCTCCCCGTTCTCGTGGAAGCGCTTGAAGTCCGCCCGGCGATCGGCATTGGTGTCGACCTCCTGCCGGACCAGACTGCCGTCCGGAGCGAGAAAGGTCACCTGGTCGAACTCTCCGTCGCCGGTGGTGTCCCGATCCTGGCGGGCGGGCTTCCCCCCCTCGAATTGGATCCGGGTGTCGAACGCCCCGTCGCCGCTGGTGTCCTGCTCCTGCAGAATCTCGACGCCGGCCTCGAAGCGGGTGATCACGTCGGGCTTGCCGTCGCCGCGCGTGTCCTTCTCCTCGCGGATCTTCTCGCCGTCCCGGTAGACGACTTCGAGGTCGAAGCCCTCGGTCGCGCCGGTGGCGCGCTGCTCGCTCTGTACCCGACCGTCGGGAGCCAGCTTTCCGCGCAGGTCCGGCTTGCCGTCGAAGTCCGTGTCTTCCTCGAAGCTGGTGGGAATCCCGCCAGCGAAAGTCACGAACCGGTCCGCTTTGCCATCGGCGTTCTTGTCCTCCTCCAGGGACAGGGCCACGCCGCTCGGGTCGTTGGTTCGCCAGGTGTCGACCTTGCCGTCCCAGTCGGAGTCCTCGAGGACACGGGTCTCCTCGCCGGTCTCGACGTCGAAGGTGACCCAGGTATCGGGGGTCCCATCGTCGTTGCGGTCCTGCTCCTGCTTCTCGAGCCGCCCCCCTGGATCGTAGAAGTTCCAGAGGTCGATCCGCGTGTCCATGTTCTCGTCGAGCTCGACCCGAAGGAGCCGGTCCTCGCCGTAGTGCTCGATCCGCTCCGGCGCTCCCCGGCCGGTGCTGTCGATCTCCTTGCGGAGAATTCGTCCTCCCTCGTACACGCCCACCGTCTCGAAGTGGCCGTTGAAGTCCACATCGCGGCGTTCCGAGCGGATTCGCTCGCCGTCCGTCTCGTACTCGAAGATGGCGTCGATCGCTCCGTCGTGGTTCTGGTCCTCCTCCTGGCTGGTCCGCTTCCCCTCTCGGAAGCTGACGCTGACGTCCTTCTCTCCGTCGTGGTTGCTGTCGGCCTCGGTCCTGCTCACCAGGCCCCCCTGGAACCAGGACTCCAAATCGAAGCGGCCGTCCCCGTTGGTGTCCTCCGACTCCTGGACCTTCTGGCCCTCCCGATAGCTTCGCACCAGGCTCGCGCGGCCGTCGTCGTCGGGATCGAACTCCTCGCGCTCCCGATCGCCGTTCGGCAGGAAGAGGATCACCGCCTCCGGGGTGCCGTCCCCGTCACCATCGCGAACCTGACGGCGCTCCTTGCCGTTCTCGTAGCTCGATTCCGTGTCGAAGTGGCCGTCGTCGCGGGTATCGACGCGGCGTTGCACGATCTGACCGGCGCGGTAGTGGGTCTCGCTGTCCACCCGCCCGTTCTGGTCGGTATCGTGGTCGACGCGGACCTTCTCTCCGTGGTCGTAGCGGATGGTGACGTCGAAGCTCCCGTCGCCGTTGGTGTCCTGCAGCTCGAGCTTCTTGGTGCCGTCCGGATTGAACTCGGCCCGGAAGTCGGGGCTGCCATCCCCGGTGTGGTCCTCCTCCACGATGGCGGGCTCGCCCTTTTCGTAGGTGATGGAGCGCTCCGGCCGGCCGTCGAAGTCGACGTCCTCTTCCCGGCGCACCGGTACACCGCCCCGGTACTCGGTGGTGGAGTCGGGCTTTCCGTCGAAGTTGTGGTCGTCCCGCTGCACCTTGGGTTCGCCGGCCTCGAACTCGATCCACTGGTCTGGGCGCCCGTCGGCGTTGGTGTCGCGCTCCTGGGCCGCGGGCTTGGCGTCGGGTCCGAAGCGGATGCTGGTGTCGAGCTTGCCGTCGAAATTGGTGTCCTGGTCGGCGCGGACCGGATTGCCCTTCTCGTAGTAGATGAACTCGTCGTAGCGGCCGTCCCCGTTGGTGTCGGCGTGCTTCTCGGAGACCAGCTCCTGATCGTCGTAGAGCAGCACGATGGGCCGCTTGCCCTGCGCGGAGGCCCCTTTCGCCCCGATCAGCGCGAGAAGGGTGAGGAGACCAAGAAGGAGGCGGGTCTCAATTCGTCGCAACGGTCGGATTGGTAAAGGTGGCGATGATCGGGGTACCGGCGAGGCAGCGCACCCGGTCGGGCATCTGGTTGAAGGGAGAGGCAGACTGCATCGCCTTGACGGCGCTCTGTCCCAGATACTTGTCGCTCGTAGAGACGAAGAGGACGCGGTTCGCGGTGCCCGCCGGGTCGAGCGAGAAACGCAGCTGCACCGAGAGGTTGCCCTTTACATTGGGGGGAAGCACCCAGCGGTTCAGCACCCGAGTTCTGATCTGCCGCATGTAGGCCTGGACCTCGGGACGGCGCATGCACTGCTCCCAGCTGACGCCGCCCGGGCCCGTGCCATCGCCGCCGCTGCCCCGCATGTTGCTGTCGCCCACGGCCCAGTTCACCTGGGCGCGGACCCCGGTCTCGCCGCCGAGGACGTCCCGGTTGGAGGCGATGCCCTCGCGAACCGCGGAGCCGCTGCCGAGAGCGGAGGGGTCGGCGATGCCCACCCCGCTGCCCCGGGCGACCTGCCGCGGCCCGGCCTGGATCCCGGAGGGCGCCTGAATTTCGACGGGTCCGCGGATGGCGGGGGCCGAGGCGTCGAAGGTCAGAGGCGAGACCGTGGCCTGTGCCACCGACTGGTATGCGCGTGCGGTCTCCACCTGGCGGCTCGCCCGTTGCACCTCGCGGGGGGCGAGGACCGGATTCACAGTTTCGATCTGGAGCCGCTCGGCATTGATGACTGGGGCCGCGCGCTGGATCACCGCGGGGCTGACGATCTGTGGGGGAACGGCCATGGGGGCGGGATCGTAGCGGCCGATGGTTTCCGCCAGCACCCGCGGCGCCGGAGCGGGCTCCTCCGAGGCAACCTCGTCCTCGATGCGGGTGATCTCGATGATCTCCTCGATCATCTCCTCGGGAGCGAGCCAGGCGGCCAGCAGGAGGAGGCTCACCGCTGCGCCATGCAGCAGCAGTGAGATCGCTCCCGACGCCCAGCGGGCTCGCGCCCCCTCGGGGTCGGGGATCGCGATGCCGGGAAATCCTACGCCGGCAGCGGTAGCGACAGCGCTGCCGATCCGCCGGGTGCGCATCGGCGAAGCACGGGTCTTTCGCCTGTGGGTCACCATCTCATCGGCCATCGGGCCGTCCGCCTTCCAGAACGCCTTGCCAACCGCTGCGGTGCCTCGGATCCCTGCCTACCGGTGAGCCACCTCCGGGTTAAACCGACCCGGGCGGTTTGCCGATCTCATCGGCCAACCGTCGGCTCCCGTAAAGCGGCCCGTCAGGGTAGACGGCTACGAGGGCGCAACTATTCGGCACGACTCTGAAATCTCCCGCCCCTCCGAAAGCGTAAGAGAGGGGTAGGGGGGTGTCAACGCGGGGCGGCCCGGGTAAGTTTGGGTTTCCCGCGAGGAGACCAGGAGGATTAGCCACCGTGAACATGGAATGGAGCCAGGTCCTGGATCTGCTGCACCAGGGTCGCCTCACCGTGTATCCGCTGGGCGTGCTCTCGGTGATCGTGTTCGCGATCGCCATCGAGCGGCTGTGGAAATACCGGGGTCTCGCCGCGGCGACCCGGGAGCTGACCCGCAAGCTCGTCGACACGCTGGTGCGGCGCGACCTCTCGGCGGCGCGCACCCTGTGCGAGGCCTCGAGCACCCCCATGTCGGAAGTCTTCGGCGAGGGGCTGCGCTGGCGGAACATCGCACTCGAGGATCTCGATCACGTGCTCCACACCGCCCGACAGGAGACGCTCACCGAGCTGCGGCGCGGCCTCTGGTTCATCGGAACCGTGGGGTCGCTGGCGCCCTATGTCGGCCTGTTCGGGACCGTGATCGGAATCATGGTGGCCTTTAGTGCGATCGCGGAGTCCGGTGACGCGGGCTTCGAGGTGGTGTCCGCCGGAATCTCGGAAGCGCTGATCGCCACCGCCGTGGGTCTTCTGGTGGCGATCGTCTCCCTGGCCATCTTCAACTGGCTCCAGGTGAGAGTCGGGGGAATCGCCTCCAACTTCTCGCGGGCCAGCGAACGCTTCATCCAAGCGCTGCTGTACGTCGAGGCGGCGCCCAGCGCCGCTCCCGACCGCGGCGAAGAGGTAGCGGATGGCAACCTCCTTCCTGCCCGAGGGTGACGACGCCGGCGGCATCGTCGCCGAGATCAACATCACCCCGCTGACCGACGTCTTCCTGGTCCTGCTGGTCATCTTCATGGTGACCTCGTCGGTGATCGCTCACACCGGGAAGAAGGTGGATCTCCCGGAAGCGGTCGAGCATACGCAGACGCCGCCCCAGGCGGTCACCGTCACCCTCACGGCCGAGGACGTGGTGCAGGTGAACGACCAGGTGGTGAGGCTGGAGGATCTTCGCGTCCATCTGGAGGCAGCGCTGGTCACCTCCGAGGACAAGATGGTGGTCGTGCGCGGAGACAAGGAGGTGGTGCTGGGGAAGGCCGTCTACGTCCTGGACCAGGCCCAGCTCGCCGGTGCCGAAGGCTTCGCCCTGGCCACCACCAAGCCCAAGAAGCCGCGTTAGAGCCCCCTGCGAAAGCACCACTCTCAGGCGGAGCGACGCCGCAGCCAGAGGACCGCGGCGGTGATCAGCAGCAGCTCCGGTAGCAGCATCCCGAGCCCCTGGAACATCTGGAGGGTGTTGGCGATCGGCAGGGGAAACTGCATGGTGCCGACGCTCGTCTTGGGGCGCAGGGTGATCTCGGGCTCCCGCTCCAAAGCCCAGTGAATCGCGTTCAAGACCAGGTCCAGGTTGTAGAGCGTTCGCAGATGACGATTGGATGCGAAGTCGCTGTCCCCGAAGGCGACGATCCGCGCATTGCCGCTCTCCCGCGGGTAGGAGGCGGTGACCGCGATGGGATGGTAGTCCGGGGCGGCGTCGGGTGGACGCTCGGGCTCGGCCCTGCCGGAGAGCACGCGCAGGTCCGGCTGCAGCCAGGATCGCGGGCTCGCGAAGACCAATCCCGCGAGCCTGTCGCGGGGCCGGGGCTTGCGTAGCTCGAAGGAGCGCGCTCCCCGGAAGAAGGTCATGCGGGCGGAGTCGAGGCCTCGCGCTGCCGGATGACCGGTGGAGTAGTGGTAGGCGATCGGATTCACGCCCGGGGCGTCCCCGTCGACCGGGCCGGATGCGGGATCGATCAGCACGGCGTTGGGCGAGCGGATCCCCCAGTTGGCGAGCAGCGTCTCGACACCGGACTCGGTGCCGGGCTCGACGAAGGCGACCAGCCGTCCCCCCGCTTCCAGGTAGCGGTCGATGGCGTCGAGCGTCTGGCTGCGCAGCGGGCGGGCCGGTGCGATCAGTATCAGCGCGTCGGCGTCCTCGGGAATCTCGCTCACCGAGGCGGTGATCAGGTGGCGCAGGCGGTATCCCTCGGTCGAGAGCGCCTGCGCGAGCCCGGAGAAGCCGATCTCGTCGGTGCTTTCGAGGTCCCCCTCACCGGCTCCGCGCGAGACATAGAGGACCTTCCTGTCGAAGGAGCGGAAGTGGTAGAGGGCCTCGTAGATGGCGCCCTCGGTGGGTCGTTCGAGGGTCTCGAACTCGTCTCCGCAGTGAAGCACGACGGTGTTGGAGGTGCCGATCTCGTAGAGGTCTTCGTCGTTCGGATGATCGTCGAGACTCCGCTCGTCGAAGCGAAGTCGTCCGGTGCGCTCCAGGGTTCGCAGGAGAAGCCGGGTGCTGCGGCTGCGCGGATCGAAATCCTCGTAGTAGAGGGTCGCGGCGAGATCGCAGGGGAGGTCGGCGAGGGCGGTGAGGACGGCTTCGGAGAGGGCGAACTTCTGCTCGAAGGACCAGTCGAACTGGATGCCGGAGCGATCGGCGGCGCGTTCCAGTGCGGCGCCGAGAAGCACAGCCAACAGGATGCCGAGGGCGCCGCGGGCGAGGACCCCGCGGAAGGCGGGTGCAGCGACGGCGTCGCGAAGCCGGGAGAGACCGCCGGCCGCGGCGAGGGCGAGAGCCAGGCCGCCCAGGATCAGGTTTGCATAGCTGAAGAGCCCGAGCTCCTTGGTGGCGTAGTAGGACCCCATCCCGAACGCGATGGCGATCAGTCCTCCCAGTGCCAGCGCGCGCATCATCCCGCCACCCTCCGCCAGTCGAAGGAGAAGCGCGCCACGGCAGCGGCCACCATGGTGAGGGCCACGAAGTAGGCCAGGTTCGCGAGGCTCACGATCCCCTCGGAGAAGCTCCCGTAGCGGAGATGCAGGGAGATCGAGTCGAGAAACCTGCTGGTGGTCTCGCTCACGAACGGGCTCGCCCAGGCGAAGTCCCAGAGCACGAAGCCGACCGCCCAGCTCGCGATGGCCGCGACGAGCTGACTCGAGGTGAAGGCCGAGCAGGCCAGGCCGATCGAGGCGAGCGCGGTGGCGTGCAGGAAGAGCCCGAGAAAGATCGCCAGCAGGTGCTCCGCGCCGATGCCCCCCTGCTGGATCGCCATCGCGGGATACACGAAGCTCGCGACCATCATCAGCGTGACGAAGAGGTAGGAGACGGCGAACTTGGCCAGCACGATCTGTCCGGCGGAGAGGTGCGTCGTCACCAGGAACTCGTCGGTTCCACGGGCTCGTTCCTCGGCGAAGACGCGCATGGTCACCAGCGGAACCACGCCGATGAGCGTGATCCCCAGCGTCTCCATCACCGGAAAGAAGACCGTGTCGCGCAGATTGATGTAGTCGGGGATGGTGTCGGTCTCGAAGCCGCCGAGGGTGTTGGTCGCGTACAGGAAGAGAATCTGGTTGTAGAGGCGGAGGTGATCGAAGAAGATCAGCGCCGTCACCAGGACCACCAGCGTGAGGGTCAAGTAGGCCATCGGCGAGCCAAAGAGCACCGCCATCTCCTTGCGGATCAGGGCGAAGAGCGGCCTCACGCGGGAGCTCCCTTCGCACCCCGGAACAGGGGCAGCGCATCGCCCTCTTCGAGCACCTCCCGGGTCGGGCCCATCGCGACCCGTCTGCCGCGATGCAGGATCGCCACCCGGTCGGTGAGGTCGCGCGCCTCTCCCAGGTCGTGGGTGCAGAGAAGCAGGGTTCGCCGACCGCGCAGGCCGCGCAGAACGGCGCGCACCTCCTCCTGTTGCAGGGGATCGAGCCCGATGCTGGGCTCGTCGACGATCACCAGGGGCGGGTCGCCGAGAAAGGCCTGGGCGAGGGAGATCCGCTGCTGGAAGCCCTTGGAGAGGTTCCCGATCAGGCGATCCTCCACATCGGCCAGCTCGAAGCGCGCGAGGGCCTGGTCGATGGCGCTTCGGAGCCCCTCGCCGGCCAGGTGCCGGGCTCCGCCGGCGAAGCGCAGGAAGGAGCCGACGCGGAGGTTCGGATAGAGCCGCGAGGTCTCCGCGACGAAGCCGAGCCGGCGCCGGACCTCCCTGGAATCGCGTGCCGGCGAGAGCCCGTCGACGGTCAGGGTTCCGGCGGACGGGACCAGGAATCCGGTCACCAACCGGATGAATGTGGTCTTGCCCGCCCCGTTGGCGCCGAGCAGGCCGAAGGCCTCGCCCGGCTCGATGGTGAGATCGAGCCGATCGAGGGCGAGGTGTCTGCCAAAGCGCCGGGTCAGGCCCTTCGCCTCGATCCGCACTCCGCGCGGTTCGGATTCGGCTCGCGTCTGCTCCGGGTTCGCGGGGGTCACGTCACACCAGATACGCGGGTCGCGGACCCGCGGATACGGGGGCTTTCGAAATCAGCGAGATCCGCGTGGGTTGCCTCGTCGCGCATCGCCTCTTAACTTCCCCGCCGTGATTGATACTCATCCGTCTAGCGGCGCGGGATCCTGCGCCGCCTGCCGCTCCGCTCTCGGCCTCGATGCCGTCAAGCGCGATGGGACCTGGTACTGTAGCCCTACCTGCGCCCAAGGCCTTCCGGCTTCCGAGAAGCGCAGCCCGCGGATCCCCGAGTCGAGGCTCTATCACCGCCCGCGGCGCTTCTTGCGCAAGCGGGCCCCCAGGGAGCTGCGCAGGACACCGTCTGCATCATAGACGCTCCAGCGCCTCGAAGTAGTTCGGCCAGGTCTTGGAGACGCATCCGGGATCGCGGATCTCGACCCCCGGCACGCGGAGCCCCGCCAGGGCGAAGGCCATCGCGATGCGGTGGTCGTCGTAGGTGTCGATGGCGGCCCCGCGGAGGGGCGAGGGCTCGACGCGCAGCCAGTCCGGGCCGGTCGTCGCGATTCCCCCGAGCTTGCGAAGCTCGGTCTCCAGCGCCGCCAGCCGGTCGGTCTCCTTGATGCGAAGGTTCGCGATGTTCCGGATCGTGGTCGGCCCCTCGGCGAACAGCGCGACCACGGCCAGGGCGAGCGCGGCATCGGGCATGGCATTCATGTCGATCGACACTCCCCGAAGCGCTCTCTCGGGGCCTCGCACCTCGACGGCGTCCGGCTTTCGCTCCACGCGGCACCCCATCGACTCGAGCACCTCGAGGAAGAGCAGGTCCGTCTGCTGCGACCCGGCGGGAATGCCGTCGATCCGGACCCGCCCACCGGCGATGGCGGCCGCCGCGAATCCGTAGACCGCGGACTGGGCGTCGGGCTCGATGGGATACACCCGCGGCCGGTAGGGGCATCCCGCGCTGACCCGCAGCCCCTCGCCGTCCCAGTCCGCCCGAGCGCCGAAGGCCCGCATCACGTCGAGGGTCAGGTCCACGAAGGGCCGGGAGACCAGAATGCCCTCGACGAAGGAGAGCTCCACGTCGCGATCGGCGTAGGGCGCGGCCAGGAGGACCCCGGAGACGTACTGGCTCGAGCGCCTCGCGTCGATGCTCGCCCGTCCCCCCGGAAGCCCGCCGCCGGCGATCCGCACCGGCGGACAGCCTCCGGGGCTCTCGGCCCGGCAGTCCGCACCGAGCGCGCGAAGGGCGTCGACCAGGTCCCGGATCGGTCGCTCCCGCATGCGGGCGATGCCGTCCACGACGACCGGTCCCTGGGCGAGCGTGGCTGCCGCGGTGAGGAAACGCGCCGTGGTGCCCGAGGCACGCACATCCAGCGCATCGCGGGGCGCTCCGAAGCGGCCCCCGACGCCCAGCACCGTCCAGGCATCGGAGGCCACCTCGATGCGGGCGCCGAGGGCGCAGAGGCCCTCCCGCATCGCGTCGGTGTCGTCGCTGGGAGTCGCGCCCTCGAGGCGGCTCTCGCCGTCGGCCAGGGCCGAGGCCACCAGCGCCCGATTGGTGATGCTGCGGGAGCCGGGGACGCGGATTCGGGCATCCAAGGGCCCGCGGGAGCGGATCGGAAGAGGGTCGGGAAGACGGGTCATGGGGCCCCGATCTGCGCGCGATCCGTGAACTCTCTCGACGACATGGCGGCTCCCTGGGATAGCAGGCTAGCACCCGCGGGGTGTGCCGACGCCTCGTTGACACCCCCGGGCACGTTCGCCAGAATCCCAGCTTCGTACGGAATTTGCCTGGTCCGTTGCGGGCTTGGCAACCCCCGTCCGGCTGCGAGCCCCGAGCCGGAAGGGGGCCATCCTGGGTCAGACCGAGCGTGGATTCGAGTCGCGGGCGACTCTGCGCCTGGCCCTGTGCCGAGTGACAAGGAGACAGCCGTGCCCAAGGTTCTCGTCAGCGATCCGATGGCGGCCGAGGGCCTCGAGATCCTCGAGCGGGCCCGAGGGATCGAAGTCGTCAACGCTCCCGATCTCTCCCACGAGGAGCTCCTCGAGACGATCCGAGACGTGGAGGGCCTGGTGATCCGCAGCGGCACCAAGGTGACCGCGGAGGTGCTGGAGGCGGCCGAGAAGCTCAAGGTGATCGCTCGCGCCGGGATCGGCGTCGACAACGTGGACGTGGGCTTCGCGAGCAAGCAGGGCGTCATCGTCGAAAACACACCGGGCGGCAACACCGTCACCACCGCCGAGCACGCCCTGGCGCTCCTCGTGGCTCTCGCCCGTCACGTGCCCCAGGCCACCGCGTCGATGAAGTCGGGCAAGTGGGAGAAGAAGAAGTTCAAGGGGACCGAACTCTACAACCGCACCCTCGGCGTGGTGGGACTGGGCAACGTCGGGCGGGTGCTGGCGGACCGTGCTCGGGGCCTGGGCATGCGGGTGATCGCCTTCGACCCCCACATCTCGACGGAGGTCGCCCAGAAGCACGACGTCGAGCTGCTGGGCTTCGACGAGCTCCTGGAGCGGTCCGATGTGATCAGCGTCCACGTTCCCAACACCAAGGAGACCCGGGGCCTGTTGGGGCAGGAAGCCTTCGACAAGGTGCGCCCGGGGGTGCTGCTGGTGAACGCGGCCCGTGGTGGCATCGTGGACGAGGAGGCCCTGGCCGAGGCGCTGCGGTCCGGCAAGGTGGGCGGAGCGGCCCTCGACGTGTTCGCGGAGGAGCCGCCGCCGGCGGACCATCCCCTGCTGGGCATGGACAACGTCATCTGCACGCCGCATCTGGGCGCATCGACGGGACAGGCCCAGTTGAATGTCTCCATCACCGCGGCGGAGCAGGTCCGTGACTATCTTCTGGAGGGTGCGGTGCGCAACGCCGTGAACGTGCCCTCCATCTCGCCGGAGCTTCTCGAGCAGGTGCGACCCTATCTGGAGCTCGGCGAGAAGCTCGGGCGCTTCCAGGGTCAGCTGTGTCCCGGCGCCATCGACGAGATCGAGATCGAGTACGCCGGCGACGTGGCGGATCTGCGTGTGGCGCCGATCACCGTGGCGGTGCTCAAGGGCATGCTCGAGTCGGTCAGCGATCGGGTCAACATGGTGAACGCGCCGATCATCGCCCAGGAGCACGGAACCAAGGTGATCGAGTCGAAGTCGAGCCGCGCGCTCGATTTCGCCAGCACCGTCACCACCCGGGTGCGAGGCTGCGTCGACCGCCTGATCGCCGGTGCGATCTTCCACGGGAATCAGCCGCGCATCGTGCGCGTGGACGACTTCATGCTGGAAGCGATTCCCGAGGGTCCGACCATCCTGCTCCAGAATCACGATCGACCGGGCGTGGTGGGACACGTCGGCAACTGTTTAGGAGAAGCCGGGATCAACATCTCCCGGATGCAGCTCGCCCTGGCCCCCGACCGGGCCGAGGCGGCGATGTTGGTGAACGTTGATCAAATGCCGGACGATGGCGTGATGGAGCGGCTTCGCGAGCTCCCGCACGTAATCGCCGCACAGCTGGTGGATTTGAAGTCATGACAGCAGTCGCAGTCGTCGGCGTCCAATGGGGCGACGAAGGAAAGGGAAAAATCGTTGACCGGCTCGCCCTCCGCGCCGAACTGGTGGTCCGCTTCCAGGGTGGCAACAACGCCGGGCACACGCTCGAGGTGGACGGTGAGCAGCGGGTGATGCATCTGGTGCCATCGGGGATCCTGCAGCCCAGGACCGTCAACCTGATCGGTCCGGGGGTGGTGGTCGATCCGCGGGTGCTGCTGAAGGAGCTCGACGACATCACCGCCAAGGGGGCGCTGCGCGACCCGTCGCGGGTGCGCCTCTCGGGCCGCGCCCACGTGATTCTCGACTGGCACATCGCCGTCGACAAGGCCCGCGAGGAGTCTCGCGGGGGGGGTGCCATCGGCACCACCGGACGTGGCATCGGACCGACCTACGAGGACAAGGTCGCGCGTCGCGGAATCCGGGTGGCGGATCTGCTCGACCCGCCGAGTCTGCGCAAGGCCGTCGAACGGCTCGCCAAGGAGAAGAACTTCGAGCTGACGGAGATCCACAACTGGGAGCCCATCGATCCGGAGACAGTCCTCGACGAGTTCGTCGAGATGGGCCGGCGCCTCGAGCCCTACGTGGATCACACTGGCCGCATCCTCGATCGAGCCTTCCGCGAGGGAAAGAACGTGCTCTTCGAGGGCGCCCAGGGGACCTTCCTCGACATCGATCACGGCACCTATCCCTACGTGACCTCGTCGAACTGTGTCGCCGGCGCGGTGTGCACCGGCGCCGGGGTGGGCCCGACGCGGATCGACGCCGTCCTGGGCATCACCAAGGCCTACACGACGCGGGTCGGCGGCGGACCCTTCCCGACCGAGGACGAAGGGGAGGGCGGCGCGTGGCTGGGCGAGAAGGGGAAGGAATTCGGCGCCACCACCGGGCGCAAACGCCGCTGTGGCTGGCTCGATACCGTGGTGCTCCGCGAAGCCGCCATCGTGGACGGTCTGACCGGCCTGGCCATGAACAAGCTGGACATCCTCTCGGGTCTCAAGGAGGTTCCGGTCGCCGTCAAGTACCGCATCGACGGCAAGCTCACCGATGACTTCCCAATGACGCTGGGCGAGCTCGCCCGCGCCGAGCCCGTCTACGAGACGCTGCCGGGCTGGGAGGAGGACATCACCGGCGTCCGCGAGTGGTCCGATCTCCCCGACAACGCGCGACGCTACATCGAGCGCGTCGAGGTCCTGGTGGATGTCCCGGTCCAGTTGGTCTCCATCGGCCCCGGCCGGGACCAGACCATCTGCCGCGTGGATCTCTTCCCCGCGTCCTGAGCTCGTCCGCCGCTGCGGCCGACGAGCGGAGAGCGGCGGTCCGCAGGGGACGGGTCGAGAGGTCTGTTGTTCGGGGCGAACAAAGCGCGCAAGTGGGGCGTTCTCCGGTATCGACACGCACCCTCGGCGGTGGTACTCACGTTCCGGGCCGCTAGCTCAACGGCAGAGCAGTGGGCTTTTAACCCATTGGTTCCGGGTTCGAGTCCCGGGCGGCCCACCAGCTAACTCCCCGCGAAGCCTCCGTTTTCAGCATCCTAACACACAGTTTGCTGTCGCGCTGCCGGTGACAATTTGTGACACCGCGCGCGCTGGGACGTGCTGTCGTGCGCCGAGGCGGGGCCCCGGTCACAGACTCGTGACGCGGAAATCGAATGGGTCTTCTGCCCACTGCCTGCCCGTCACCTGCCGCCCCCGTCTGGCCACCCTATAGGTAGCCGTAGGCGTACCCCTACAGCTACACCTGCGGTTGGCCAGCGACGCGCTTCGCAATCGACGCCGAGGCACCGGGGCGCAGGGAACGCGAGCGGCGGCAGATGCCGCTCAAGGGCAAGTGAGAAGCACCCCCGGATACCGGGAGGTGTGATCGCTCTCCTGGGGAGATGAGATGCAAGAGCTACACGAAGACGTCGCACGGCGCACAGCAGCCCTTGACCGGCTGCGCGAGACCATTCTGCTCGGCATGCAGCGAGCGCCGAGGATCAGCGACGAGGTCCGCGACAAGCTGCAAAGCATCCTCGGTAGGATCGACGACCAGCCCGACCCGCAGCTCGAAGAGGCCGTCGCCCGCTTGAAGGCAGATCCCGAGCTGCTGGTGCAGTCCACCGGCCAGGCAGAGGCAGCGGCCTTCGAGTTGCTCGCCTGCATGGCAGCAGAGGAAGGGGATCAGGAGCTGTACACGGCTGCGGCCACTCTTCACGAGGACGTCGGCTTGTACCGCTGCGGGCAGCGTCGGTGCTGTGTCTGCCACGAGATCGCGCCCTTGTCTGAATACGGCCGAGCCAGCGTCGAGGTCGACGGCAGCGGATACAAGAGACAGTGTCGACTGTGCGAGGCCACGGGGCTGCGAGGGATCTGATGCGCAAACCGCTGAAGTACCACGACCGCATGCTCGACGTCGCTGCAATGCTCGCTCTCGGGCACAGCAAGGCCGCGATTGCTCGGCAGCTCGGCTGCCACCGAAAGCAGCTCTACCGCCTGCTCGAATCGCCCGAGATGCAGCAGCTTATTAGCTCTATGTCGGCAGCCGTCGAGGGCCTGCGCCTAGAGGTCGGCGGCGTGCTCCTGTACCGCAGCAGTGCACTGCTCGCAGAGAAGCTGAAGCAGGAACTGGAGGATCTGAAGGGTGGCAAGCAAAACAAAGGCACAACGCTCTCCAGTGTCTTCCGAGTGCATCGCGAGTGCGCGGCCAGCCACCGCGAAGCGCTCGCCTTGAGAATGCTTGCTGGTGATCGTCGCCAGCCCGTGCCGGTCAGCAAGCCGAAGACTGAAGAAGAGCAAGCCGAGCCGTGGGACTTCGAGAAGTGGAAGGCAAAAGCGCTCGAAGGAAAGGAGACCCCCTAATGTCAGCAGAGTTCGACGAAATCCGACGCATCATGGACAACCTCACCCCCGACGACGGGGAGCCTCTGACCGAGCTGCTTTCCATCAAGAGAGCGCCGCTGGCCGATGACGGGGAGCCGCTGACCGACGAGGAAGACGAGAAGCCCCTGTCTCGGTGGCTACCCGGGCTCTTCGAGCATCGACGCCTCACGCCTGAAGAGAGGGACGCGGCGATCATAAGCTGCTCTTTTGCAGCAACACCCTCTTTGCGAAGTGGCATGCGGAGAGGGCCTATGAACGGATGGGCAAGCCGGGCATGCACGTGCTCGATGACCTTGTCAGTGCGGGGCTCGATGGGCTTCGCGAAGCCATCGGGAAGTTCGATGCGAAGAGAGGGGCCTCTTTCGAGACCTGGATCGGGAGGACGATCTTCAGGCGGATCAAGGACGAGGTCAGGCGGCAAAGGAAGCGCCAGGCGAGAGAGATATTCGTCGACTTCCGAGACGAGAAGTGGAGCGCAGTCGCCGTCGACACCGTCTCCGAGTCGCGCCTACAGATGAAGCTGGACCTTCAGTTCGTCCTCGCTAGCACCCCATTCACGGATCGAGAGCGCAAAGTGTTTCAGATGAAGGCCGACGGCCACACAGAGAAGGAGATCGCCGCAGAGGTCGGGCTGAAGAGTGACAGGGCGGTGCGATACGTGCTCAGCAGAATCAAAGAGAAAGCCTGCATCGCGACCGGACTGACGGGCTACTTCGACGAGGATTAGCGATGGCACTCGACTTCTTCACCGAGGCGAATCCTTGCCTGATATGCGAGGGCTGGGGCCATCCGGGTCGCAGCGACAAGCAATGCTCGGGCGGCGTCCTGATGGAAGACCGCAGCGTCGTCTACTGCTCGGTTCTCTCCGAGGTGAACGGCATCAAAGGCGAGCTGTCGAGCAGTGGGAAATCGTGGCGCTACGACCTCGACGCGCCCTACATCTTCAAGCCCGAGCAGCAGAAGCGCAGTCGAGGCAAGAGGCATGTCCGGTACGGCGAGCCGCCCGAGCGCCCGCCGGGCGTCCCCGCCGACTGGGTCCGCGCGGCCGTCTATGAGTACGCCCATGAGGATGGCTGGATTCTCTTCTTCATCGAAAGGTGGGTGAGCCCCGACGGTAAAGAGAAGAGCTTCTGGCCGATCCTCAACGGCGCCGCGAACTATCTCCTTCCCGACTGGGCCCGCCGCCCGTACCGCCTTCCCGAGCTTCTGGAGGCCATCAAGCGCGGCCTGCCCATCTTCATAGTGGAGGGCGAGAAAGACGTCGACTCAGGCTACGCGCACGCCGACGAGGCAGCATTCACCTGCAACCCCTCAGGCGCCCGGGCTTGGCTCCCGAAGTACAGCTTCGCCCGCTGGTTCGAGGATGCAGAGCAGATCATCATCGTCGCCGACCGCGACGACAGCGGCCGACGCTGGGCGCAGGATGTTCAGGAAGACCTCGCCAGCAAGGCCACCCAGATAGTACAAGCGCGCGTCGGCAAAGACCTGACCGATCACCTGGCGGGAGGCTTCGCCCTGGCCGAGTTGGAGCCCGTGTAGAAAGGAAGAGCAGCCATGAGCAAGCAGCCGCAAGTGATCGAGGCCATCGACGTCGACTCCTGGGAGCAGGACCGGATCGTCGAGGCAGCAGCCGAGGCCCTCGTCAAGCACAACCATGAGGACGGCAAGCCGTACTTCTTCCGGCGGAACGGGAAAC
>CAZTOU010000011.1:0-122360 GCA_964615365.1 uncultured Spirochaetales bacterium | reverse complement strand
AGGAGGCGGCGGAGGCGTCGGCGAGGCGAGTGCTGTCGGGGTGGCTCGAGCGCCGATTCTACGCGGTGGCGAGCTGGTACGCGACGGAGCACGAGCGTTCCAATGAGGAGATTACCTCGCAACGGATCCAGGCTCTGGTCGATGAGCTGGTGGAGGGATACCTGGAGGAGAGTCGGAGATCCCGGGTCCAGAGCTTCGAGCGCTGCGATGGCCAGTTCGAGGCCTATTCCCTGGTGGAGCTCTATGTGGAGGGGGTCGCGTCCGAGGTCGCGAAGAAGGTGATCGTGGAGCTGAGCGGGGCTCGGGCCTATCGGAAGAAGGCTGTGATCCGGGCGGTGGAGCAGAAGCTCGAGGGCGAGCTGATGCTGTCGCAGGAGGAGAAGCGCGCGGCGCGCGCGAGTCGTGCTCCGAAGCGGCCCCCCCAGCGAGTCGAGAGGCCCTCCGGGGGGCAGAGGCCCGGAGGCTCCAGGCGTCCGTCCCGAGGATCGGCCTGCGCCAACGCCAGGTACTTTCACGACACCGTATGGAAGTCCGAGAACCTGGAGACGAGGCATGTATCGCATGTCAAGTTGAACAGCGATGGCTCATCGGGTCGCAGCAAGACGCCAGGTGACTTCGTTGTGGGTGCGGGTGACACCTGGAGAGTGGAAGGCGGCTTCTTGATTCTGCGCTGGAGCAATGGATACGCCACGGAGCGATACTCGACGGACAGCCCCTCGTGTGATGTCTTGAGGGGTCAGAAGGCTTCAAAGAGCTGGCAGGGCAGCAAGTCCACGAGGCTGTCGCGAGTAGTCGAACAGGGAGGCGGTCTTGCTTCAGCCGCGGAAGAGGCGGGGGAAATGGATGCGGAGCCCCCAACGACCGAGCCGGCCAGAGGCCGTCTTCCCTCGAGCCCCCCGAATCTTGAAGGCTCGATATGGGCGGGCAGACAGTGGGGCCAGACGAGCCTCACAGGGAAATTCATCGTACGGTTCAGGCGCGATGGACTCCTCGGCTTCACGAGCAAATTCGGCACTTATACAGGAGACAAATGGGCGCAGTCAGGAAACAAGGTGAAGCTGGATATCACTGACGGCTATGCGATCTATGAGGGCACTATACGCGGTGACGTGATCGAAGGCACAGCGACCAACGTGAAGGGCAAGGAGTGGAAGTGGCGTGTGGTGCGGGATGGTGGAGTAGTTGGGGCACACGAGCCTTCGCCAAGAGGCGCAGTCGATGCCCGACCTTCGATCGATCCTTCGGGGAGACTGGCTCAGTTTCTAGGTACCTGGAGCGAGAGATGGTCAGACGTCAGAGAGACCAAGAACGTAAGAATCTCCTTTGACGACGGAGAGCTCAAGGTCGATATGACCGGGAAATGGACGATATCGAATGTGGCATTCGTGAACGGAATGCTGTCATTCGAAATAAAGGGAGGCGGTTCAAATTGGAGGTTCAGGTATACGCTGCAGCCCTCAACATCGAAGAGCCTCAAACTTACTGTGTTGCGCTTCCACGACAGCAGGACGTTCAAGGGGGAGTTCTACCGTTAGAGTACCCCGCCACGTACAAGCCGCGGTGGTGCGAGTAGGCGCGCACCGGTGCACGCTGGGTGTTGTCAAGAAGCCATCTAACCCTAGCTGAAACACGAGGAGTCTCCGCTCAATACCTGACAGATCATCAATCGGGGAAAGAGGAGACCGAACCGGCGAGTGCGGGCGACGCTGACTAGCCAAGGGAACTGATGCCGGCCGTTGGGTTAGGAATCGTGCCATGGCATCGCGAGTCAGGCGGAATAGCGAATGCATATCCAACGAGATCTTCGTGGTCCTTCTCGTATCGTTTTTGCTCGATCTCTTGATCGGTCGGATCGGACCAACGGCTTCCGGGGGAAGAATCGGCGAGGTTTCGTAGCGAAACGGCAGTTCGCAATCTGCGCACCTGGCTCCACCGTGATCTCGAGCAACTGGCCCGCTGGTACGTGCAGAACTATGCGCTCGAGAGTGAGTTTGCCACCACGGATGCAATCCAGCTTTTTGTTTCGGGTCGGCTGATTTTTGGCACAATACGGGGAAGAGGAGGAAGCCGTGTCCAGTCTGCGTGATCTCGTCGTGAAGAACCGGAGCTATCGACGTTTCGATGAAGCGCACCGCATTTCTCGTGAGACCCTGGTGGAGCTGGTGGAACTCGCGCGTTGTACCGCGTCGGCGACCAATCGCCAGCCGCTCAAGTACCACCTCTCTGCAGACCCGGCGACGAACGACCGCATCTTCCCGTGCTTGTTCTGGGCCGCCTTCCTGAAGGACTGGAAGGGCCCGGCTCCAGGAGAACGGCCGACCGCGTACATCGTGGTCCTGATCGACGAGACCCTCACCAAGGATTGGTGGTGCGACGACGGAATCGCGTTGCAGACCATGTTGCTGGGGGCGGTGGAACAGGGACTCGGGGGCTGCATGATCGGGGCGATCGACAAGGACCGGCTGCGGAAGGAGCTGGCCCTCCCCGAGCACCTGAAGATCCGGCTGGTGCTCGCCCTCGGCAAGCCCGCGGAGAAGGTGGTCCTCGAAGACCTGGAGCCCGGGGGAGACACCCGCTACTGGCGTGACGAAGAGGACGTCCATCACGTTCCCAAGCGAAGCCTCGCCGAGCTGATCGTCGACTTTCGGAAATAGGCGAGGAGGGAGGCTCAGATGGAGGTGAATCCGAACTTCCTGGCGCCCTGCGGTCTCTACTGCGGCGTGTGCGGCGTCTACTACGCGACCCGGGACCAGAACCGCAAATTCACCGAGAAGCTGATGGGCGTCTATCGGGGAGCCATGCCGGGACTGGAGAACCTCTCGGAGGAAGACCTCCAATGCGAAGGATGCCTGTCCGAGAAGCTCTCGGTGTTCTGCAGGGCCTGCGGGGTCCGGGACTGCACCCGGGAGAAGGGCTACGCGGGATGTCACGAATGCGACGACTTTCCCTGCCAGCTCATCGAGAACTTCCCGGTGCCGGTGGGAAAGAAGGTCATCCTGCGCGCCATTCCCCATTGGCGAGAACACGGAACCGAGGCGTGGGTCCGTGACGAGGAGGCGCGCTACCTCTGTCCCGAGTGCAACCACGGGTTGTTCCGCGGCGCCAAGCGCTGCAACCAGTGCAAGACTCCGGTCGATCTGGACTAGGTGCCTCCGCTCCGATGACGAAGCCCAGGAACGCGCTGATCCGGTTCTCCGCGCAGCTCGGGCCCGGCCTGATCTGGGCGATGATGGCGATCGGTCAGACCCACGTGATCCTGGCCACCTACTCCGGCGCGCGGTTCGGCTTTGCGCTGCTGTGGGTGATGCTGCTCGCCCACGTCTTCACCTACCCGGTCTTCGAGTACGGCCCCCGCTACGCGGTGGCGACGGGGAACTCGCTGATCGACGCCTACATGCGGATCCCGAGACTCAAGATCTTCCTGATGCCGTTCTTCGGAGTCCTGCTGGCGACGATTCCCTTCATCGCTGTCGCTTCGCTCCTGAGCGTCACAGCCTCGATCCTGCTGGCGGCCTGGCCGCAGGTGTCCTTCGACCAGTGGTGCGTGATCGTCACGGTTCTCACCGCGGCTCTGGTCCTCGCCGGCGGCTACCGGGGACTGGAGATCACCTGCATCGTCATGTCCTGCGTGCTCGTCCTGGCCACCCTGGTCGCCTTCTTCCTCGAGCTTCCCGATCCGGAGCTGCTCTCGAGCGCGTTGGTTCCGGCGATTCCGGCCGGGTCACTGGCCACGCTGGTGGCGCTGATGAGAATGCCGACGGATCCGGCCACGTCCATCCTGCACTCGGTATGGGCGGTGAAGAAACGCGACGCGTGGATTCGGGAGGGCGGCCTGCAGGCGGGGATGAGGAGCAGCCTGCTGGATCTTCGGGTGGGCTTCGGCGTCTCGCTGCTGGTCGCACTGATCTTTCTCTCCCTCGGTGCGCTGGTCCTGCATCCGCGCGGGGTGGACCTCGAGGGGATCGATCTGGCCGTCCAGCTCTCGCGGATCTACACGGAAACGGTGGGTGCGTGGACCTTCCCGCTCTTCATCGGGGTGGCCTTCGTCGCCGTCTGGGGCAGCTACTACGCGAGCGTCGACGGGCTCCCGAGGATGCTCGAGCAGGTCTTTAGGGCCGCGACCCGAAAGCCCATCGACTCGGAGCATCGGCCCCTGCGAATCGGCTACACCGTCGCGATTCTCCTGGGAGGTCTGCTCCTGGCCACGATCTGGGAGAGACCGGTCTTCTTGGTGATCCTGGCGGTCTCGGCGGGGCTCATCGCCTACCCGCTCATCTATCTGCTCAACATCTACGCCGTGACCCGCCTGATCGATCGCGAGTTCCGGCCCTCGCGACTCAATCTCTTCGTCGCCTATCTCGGGGTGGTCTACGCCGTCGTCGGCGTCACGCTGCTGGTGCTGGTCCGGATCTTCGGCGTGTGGAGCTGAGCGCTCAATCGTTCAGGTGCAGCCGCACCTCGCGGACTCCCGCCTCCCGAGTGGCCTTCGACTCGAATCCCAGCCTCCGCGCCAGCGACAGCATCGGGGCGTTCTCGGCGAGGACCTGCCCCATGATCTCGCCGGTGCCGTGGCCCTGGCAGTAGCGGATCATCTTGTCGAGGAGGATGCGGCCGAGACCCCGCCCCTTCTGATCCGAGCGCACGATGATCGCGAATTCCGCCCGCTTGTTGTCCGGGTCGGAGATCGCCCTCACCACACCGAGGGTCTCGCCCTCCCGCTCCGGATCGTAGGCGATGAAGGCCATCTCCCGGTCGTAGTCGATCTGTGTGAGCCGGGCGAGCTGCGAGTGCGGCGGGTTCCTGCGCACCGCACCGAAGAAGCGGAAGTAGAGGTCCTGCGGATCGAGATGCTGGAAGAAGACGCGGTGCGCCGGCTCGTCCTCGGGCCGGATCGGCCGCATCGCCAGCGACCCGCCGCCGGGGAGTGCGATCGTCTCCTCCAGCTCGATCGGGTAGGGACGGATCGCCAGCCGCTCCGGGCCCACCGGCGGCGCGATCCGGATGCGCGCGTCCAGCGCGAGCACGCCGCTCTCGTCGGGGAGCAGCGGGTTCACGTCGACTTCGATCACCTCGCTCAGATCGACGATCAGCTGCGAGAGCTGAACCAGGGTCAGACAGATCGCGTCCTGGTCCGGCGGGGGACGACCCGGGGAGCTCCCCAGCCGCTTGGACACGCGGGTGCGGCTCACCAGCTCGCGGGCGAGATTCATGTTGAGGGGAGGGAACCCGACCGCGGAGTCGCCGATCACCTCGACGGCGATTCCCCCGCGGCCGAAGAGCAGCACGGGCCCGAAGATCGGGTCCGTGGCGGCTCCGACGATGAGCTCGGGAGCCCCGGTTCGCCGCGCCATCGGCTGCACCACGAAGCCGTCGAGGCTCGCGCCGGGCTGGAGGATCAGCAGGCGTTTCTGCATGGCGTCGGCCGCTTCGCGCAGCGCCTGCGGCGTCTCCAGGTCCAGGGCCACGCCTCCGACGTCCGTCTTGTGGGTCACCTGGGACGAGAGGATCTTGAGAGCAACCGGAAAGCCGAGCTCGCCGGCCATCTCGACGGCCTCCTGGGCATCGGCTGCGATCCGGGTCTCCACGCTGGCGATTCCATAGGCCGATAGGACTTCCTTGGACTCCGACTCGGTCAACACCTCGCGGCCCGCCGCCAGCGCCCTCCCGATCACCGCTCGCGCGGCGTCCGGATCGGGCGCGAACTCCTCGGGAAGCGACGGCGGCGTCTCCATCAGCTGACGCTGGTTGCGGCGATAGAGGACCATGTGGAGGAAGGCCCGGACCGCATCGTCCGGCGCGTCGTAGGTGGCGATGTCCGCGTCTCGAAGGATGCGCCGCGCCGGCTCGGCGCCCTCCCCTCCCAGCCAGCTGGTCAGCACGATCTTGTGGGGGGCGACCTCAGCGACGGTCTCGGCCACCGCCCAAGCCGCTTCCTCGCTGGAGGCAATCGCGGTGGGAGAGTGGAGCACGAGGGTGCCGTCCGCCTCCGACTCCTCCAGCAGGATCCGGAGAGCGTCGGCGAAGCGGTCCCCCGGCGCATCGCAGCTGATGTCGATCGGATTGCTCCCCGCCCACGCCTTGGGAAGGACCTCCTCCAGTCGCCGCCGGGTCTCGGCTGAGATCTCGGCGAGGCGTCCTCCTCCCGCGAGCTGGGCATCCGCCGCCATCACGCCCGGACCGCGACCGTTGGTCAGGACCAGCAGGCGGTCACCGGCGGCGGGACGCGACCTGGCCAGCGTCTCGGCTGCGTGGAAGAGCTCGTCGATCTGGTAGGCCCGGAGCATGCCGGCGCGCCGGAAGGCCGCGTGGTAGACCTCGTCCTCCGCGGCGAGCGCACTGGCGTGAAGGACGCCATCGCGTCGGGTCGCGCCGAGACGGCCGGAGCGGATCACGATGACGGGCTTGTTGCGTGCCGAGCGGCGCCCGGCGGACATGAACTTGCGCGGCTCGACGATCTCTTCCAGGTAGAGGAGGATGGCAGAGGTGGAGGTCTCCCCGCTCAGGTAGTCGAGAACGTCTCCCACGTCGACGTCGGCGCTGTTGCCGAGAGAGATGAACTGCGAGAATCCGATGCCGCGCGATCCCGCCCAGTCGAGCACCGCCGCGCAGAGCGCGCGGGATTGGGAGACCAGGGCGAGCCGACCCGGCAGCGCCTTCACGTGGGCGAAGCTCGCGTTCAGGCCGATTTCCGGCACCAGGACACCCAGGGAGTCCGGGCCGAGGATGCGCAGGGTGTGCGGCGCCGAGGCCGCGAGCATCTCCTGCCGCAGCTTGGGATCGGTCTCGCCCTGCGTGCGCGACAGCCCGGCCGTGACGACGATGGCGGCGCGGGTACCGAGCTCGCCGAGCTCGGCGAGAAGGGGCGGCAGCGTCGGAAGCGGCGTGCAGACCACCGCCAGGTCCGGCACCGAGGGCAGGCTCCGCACGTCCGGGTACGCCAGCACCCCCGCGACCGCGTCGTGCTCCGAGCTGACCGGCATCACCGGACCGTCGAAGCCGCCCCCGAGGAGATTGCGCACCACCACCGCGCCGACGGTGTTGGCCAGCTTCGAGGCCCCGACTACCGCGATCGACTGTGGCCCGAACAGGGCATCGAGATTGCGAACCGTCATGGCGGGTCCACCTCAGGGCTCTACGACTTCGACTGCCCCCAAGTGCTCGAGCTGGGGAACGATCGCGTCGGCCGGTCCCACCACCAGGATGGCAGCGCGCTCCGGGTGCACCAGCTCGCGAGCTACCCGGGCGGTGTCCTCGGCAGAGAGGGCTCGGAGCCTTCCCCGAACGGTGTCGAGCGAATCCTCGGGGAGGCCGTGCACGTCGAGATCCACCAGGGCGCCGGCCACCGCCGAGGAGGTCTCGAGTCCCAGGGCAAACTGCCCGACCGTCTGGCTCTGGGCGTTCGCAACCTCTTCCGGGGACGGCGGATCCGAACGCACCCGCGACAGCTCGGCCAGCACCAGGTCGACGACGCGCCGGACCTCCGGTACGCGGGTGAAAGTCAGCACCGCGAAGGGGCCGGGGTGTCGCCGCATCGAGAAGTGGGAGTAGATGCTGTAGGTGAGGCCCGCCTCGGCGCGCACGCTCTTCATCAACCGCGAGGAGAAGCCACCGCCTCCCAGCACCGTGTTCATGAGACCGGCGGACAGCCGCTCGGGGTCGGTGCGGGAGATCCCCTCGTGCCCCACGACGATCTGCGCCTGACCGAGATCGGGGCGATCGACGACGACGATGCGGCGCTCGGCAGGCGCGGAGGCGGGCGGCGGGGACCCGGGCTCCGGGACGCCTCCGGCGGGCCAGTCTCCGAAGGCCTCCGCGACGCGGCGCATGATGTCCGTCGCCTGGAGATCGCCGGTGGCGAAGAAGAGCGTGTTGCGGGCGGCGAAGACGCGCGCGTGAAAGTCCCTCGCATCCGAGGGCCCGAGCCTCGTCACCGTCTCGGGAGTCCCCGCAAGGGGCAGCCCGTAGGGATGGTCGGGATAGAGCACCGCCTGAAAGCTCCGGCTCGCCAGCACCTGCGGGCTGTCCTTGGCCTTCTCGAGCCTGGCCAGCTGCTCGGCCCGCACCCGCTCGGCCTCGTCGGGGTCGAAGCGCGGCCGGCGAACCACCTCTTCCAGGACCGCGAAGAGCGTGTCGAGATCCCGGGACAATCCCGAGGCGCCCACCGCCACGGAATCCCAGTCAGCCGCGACGCGGAGGGAGGCGCCCAGGTTGTCGACCACTGCGGCCAGCTCGAGGGCATTCCGGTCGCCGGCCCCCCGCTCCATCAGCTCCGCCGTGAAGTCCGCCAGCCCCGCCTGTTCCGGTGCCGCGAGTCCGGCACCGCGTCGGGCGACGACACCGATCTCGATCTGGGGCAGGCGGGGATCCTCCAGCACCAGGACCCGCATCCCGTTGGGAAGCTCCCCTCGATGCAGCCGCGCCGCGTCCACCACCGGTGCGTCCCTGACGGGAGGAGGCGGCTTCTCCCAGGCGGGAGTTCTGGGGAGCCACGCACAGCCGAGAAGAACTGCGAGCAGCGAGAGCGCGACTGCTCGGGAGCTCACGGCGCCTCCTCCCCGGTCGCCGGGGTCGGCGGTACCACCCACACGATGCTGCGTTTCTCGGGCACCAGGTAGGTGCGGGCGATTCGCTGGACGTCCTCGGCGGTGACGGAACGAATCGCCCCGAGGCGTTCGTCGAGGGGGCGGATCCGTCCGAAGGCGGTGTAGTCGTGGGCGATGCGGGAGGCCAGCGCGTGACTCGTCTGGAGACTGCCCAGGAGGGAGACCTCGAGGCTCCGCTTCGCCTTCTCGAGCTCTTGCGCGTCGACGGGTTCCTCCCGGAGCCTGGCGATCTCCCCGAGGAACAGCTCCTCGACCTCCTCCACGCTCTCCCCGGGCCGCACACCCGCCATCGCGTAGAAGAGACCGGCGCGGTGGAGCTCCCAGTACCCGCCGGAGGCGAACAGCGCCTTCGGCTGGTCGTAGACGAGTCGGCGGTAGAGCCGGCTGGTGCGACCGCTGGAGAGGATCTCGCTGGCCACGTCGAGGGCTTCGGCGTCCCGATGGCCGGTGGGAGGGGCGTGCCACGCGATCGACAGGAGCGGACCCCGCACCTCGAAGTGGACCATCGATCGGCGCTCGCCGTCCTGCTCGGGCTCGGTGGTGGGATTGCGCGGGATCTCCCGGGCGGGATCGAGGGAGCCCATATGGCGTTCGATCTGGGCGATTGCGAGGTCGGCTTCGAAGTCGCCCGCGATGGCGATGACGAGATTGTCAGGTGCGTAGAAGGTCCGGAAGAACTCCAGGCAGTCATCGACGCCCACCTTCTCGACGTCGCTTCGCCATCCGATGGTGGGGGCGCGATAGGGATGGGCCTGGAAGGTCAGGGCGGTCAGGGCCTCGAAGGCGCGGCCCTTCGGGCTGTCCTCGGTGCGCATGCGCCTCTCCTCGAGGACGACCTCCCTCTCGCTGGCCAGGCTCTCCTCGCTGATGTCCAGGTTCTCGAGACGTTCCGCCTCGAGCTCGATCAACATCGGAAGGTGCTCGGCCGTCATGTCGGCGAAGTAGACCGTGACGTCCCGAGAGGTGTAGGCGTTCACGCGCCCGCCGCGCTGGGTGATGATCCGCCCGTGGGCCTCGGGGGGAAGGTTCTTCGAGCCCCGAAACATCATGTGCTCGAAGAGGTGGGCGAGCCCGGTGAAGCGGGACTCGTCTCCGGATCCGACGCGGACCCACATCTGGAAGGAGACGACCGGCGTGGCCGGATCCTCCAGGGTGAGGATGGTGAGACCGTTGTCGAGCACCGTGGTCCGGGTCCGGAGGGTGGGGTCGTCGATGCCCGAGGCGGTCTCGACCCCCACCGAGAAAGTCAGGATCAAAAGAGCCAGGGCCGCCAGAAGCCATCGCATGGCGTCGAACGGTATACCCCGGGTACTCTGCAGGCAAGCGCGGCGAGCCGAAGGCGAGCTGCGCGCGCAGTGAGCCGCAGGCGAACGTAGTTCAGAAGACTGGCTGTACATGATCGAATGAAAGCAACGATTCCGCGAAGAAGGATGGGAGAAGGACGGCATGCCGATCGAGAGTGACGATGCGCTGCGCCAGCTCCTCGAGCGGGTGCGATCGATCGCGGTGGTGGGCATCAAGACCGGCCCCGGCGAGGATGCGTTCCGGGTGCCCCGCTACATGCAGGAGCACGGCTACCGGATCCTTCCGGTCTCTCCGAAGCTCGATCGGGTGCTCGGCGAGCCATGTGTTCCCTCCATCGCATCCCTCGAGGATAGGCCGGATCTCGTCAACCTGTTTCGCGCCTCGGCGCACATCCCCGGGCATGTCGACGAGATCCTCTCGCTGCCCGAGAATCCGGTGGGTGTATGGCTCCAGCTGGGAATCAGCAACCCCGATGCGACGCGGCGCCTCGAGGAGGCGGGCATCACCGTGGTCGAGGATCGCTGCCTGATGGTCGAGCACGGTCGTCTGTGCCGACCGCGCGACTGAGCGATGCAACGCCGGCGAGACGATTCGAAGCTGGTGTACTCGACCCGGGTGGGTCGAATCGATCCCGGCAAGGACCCCGCCCCGCCTCGCCGTGCGCGCGGCGATGGAATCGTACGGGTACGGCGCGAGACCAAGGGAAGGCGCGGCAAGACCGTCACCACCATCGATGGGATCCCCCTCCCGGACGACGACCTGCGTGCGCTGGGTAGCGAGCTGAAGCGCCGCTGCGGGACCGGCGGGTCGGTCAAGGACGGCGTGATCGAGATCCAGGGCGACCACCGCGACACCCTCGTCGTCGAGCTCGAGACCCGCGGCTTCACCGTCAAGCGGGCTGGTGGCTAGCGCTGTGAGCTGAGAGCGAGCCGCGCGCGCAGCGAGCCGAAGGCGAGCGAAGATACGGAAAGGCTAGCCCGACTGATCCAGCTCGGTGCAGCCGTTCGCACCAGTCTGAGTTGCACTCCACACCACTTTCCGCGCTGCCCATTAGTCGAGAACCGAGTCCGACTGGGAGCCGAGAGAGCGCGCCGTGTCCGGAGCCGTGCGCACGGCGTGCGTCTATCTGATTGCTCTAGTTAGCTATTTCGTGATCCCACCTCGGCTTCTCCGGAACCTGGAGGACCTCGGGTGGAGGCTCCTCGCAGGGTGGATCACGCAGTGGGCACGGAGGTTACTTGAAAATGATTTTCAATATTGTTAACCACTGCTGGTTAGCGCGCACGATGAATCCCCGAGGTCGAGCCCCATGACATGCGCCCGAAGAGGATCCCGCGGCCCCGCCCTCCCGCTCAGCGCCGTTCCAGAGGGGCCAGCCGTCGAGGTCTGCTTCTTCTCCCTGGGTGAGCTCGCGGTTCGGCGGCTTCGCGACGTCGGCATCCGCGAGGGAGCCGTGCTCCGCGTCATCAGCCACCAGCGCCGCATGATCGTCGGCATCGGGCCGTCGCGCGTCGCCATCCCCGCCGACCTGGCGGCGGGGGTCTTCGTCGAGGAGGTACCGCAGGATGACCACGCTCCGAGACCTCGAGCCCGGCGAGCGCGGCGTCGTCGTCGGCTGGGCTGGCAGCGGACCGCCGATCCGGCTGCTGGAGATGGGCGTCATGGAAGGCACGGAGATCGAGGTCGTGAAGCTCGCACCCTTGGGTGACCCGATCGAGGTCAAGCTCCGCGGCTACCACCTCTCCCTCCGCAAGCAGGAAGCCGAGCAGATCGAGATCGAGCCGGCCGGTGGACCGTCGTGAGCGAGCCCGCGCTCCACCCGGTTGACGCTTCGAGCCCCGTGCCGCAGCCGGAGCGGCTGGTCGCCCTGGCCGGAAATCCGAACGTCGGCAAGACCACCGTCTTCAACCGCCTGACCCGATTGCGCCAGAAGGTCGGCAACTACCCGGGCGTGACCGTCGAGCGCAAGACCGGCTCCTTGACGGGACCCGACGGGACGCCGATCACGATCGTCGACGTCCCCGGCACCTACAGCCTCAATCCCCGATCCCTCGACGAGGAGGTCGCCTACCGCGTCCTGATCGGCGCGGTGGAAGGTGCGCGCCGACCGGATCTGGTGGTGTGCCTGGTCGATGCCAGCAACCTGGAGCGGAATCTATACCTCGCCAGCCAGGTGCTGGACCTGGGCGAGCCGACCCTCATCGCGCTCAACATGGTCGACGTCGCCGAGGGCGCGGGGACACAGGTCGACGCCGACAAGCTCAGCGAGGAGCTGGGCGTGCCGGTGATTCCCATGGTGGCCTCTCGAGGCGAGGGAATCGAAGAGCTGCGGGGCGCGATCTGCGGCCCGCTCCCGATTCCGACGGGTCGCAAGTGGGAGCTCGACGCCGCCGTCGAGGAGAAGACCAACCACCTTGCGCAACGGCTCGAGCGCGACCTTCCGAACCTCGCGCCGAAGCAGCGCATGAGCGATGCGCTTCGGGCGCTCACCCAGCGAGGGGCCTCCTTCTTCGAGGTCCACCACACACCCGAGTTCTGGGCCGAGGTCCGAGAGGCGCGGGAGGCACTGGAGCGGGCGGGGGTGTCGAGCGAGCAGGCGGAGGTCGCCGGCCGCTACGCGTGGATCACGCCCCTGGCCGGGCGCATCGTCAGACGAACCTCGCAGCCGAAGGCGACGCGGACCGACCGGATCGACGCGGTCCTCACCCACCGGATCGCCGGGCCGATCCTCTTCTTCCTGATTCTGGCGGTGGTGTTCCAGTCGGTGTTCGCGTGGGCGGGGCCCTTCATGGACGCGATCGACGGGGCCACGGTGAGTCTGGGGGACCAGGTGGGCACGGCGCTGCCGGAGGGACCGATCCGCAGCCTGCTCATCGACGGTGTGATCGCCGGCGTCGGTGCCGTGGTCATCTTCCTGCCCCAGATCCTGATCCTGTTCTTCTTCCTCGGGCTCCTCGAGGACACCGGCTACATGGCCCGGGCGGCGTTCATCATGGATCGCATCATGAAGCGGGTGGGACTCAGCGGCCGCTCGGTGGTCCCGCTGCTCTCCGGCTTCGCCTGCGCCATTCCCGGCATCATGGCCGCCCGCACCATCGAGAACCAACGCGACCGGCTGGTGACGATCGTGGTGACGCCGCTCATGACCTGCTCGGCGCGGCTTCCGGTCTACGCGTTGCTGATCGGGGCCTTCGTTCCCGCCGGCGCGCTGTTCGGGTTCCTCGGCTACCAGGGGCTGACGCTGCTGGCGCTCTACGCGCTGGGCGTCGCCTTCGCCCTCTTCGCCGCCTGGGTGCTCAAGCGCTTCGTGGTCAAGGGCGAGCAGTCCGTCTTCGTGATGGAGCTTCCCCCCTACCGCATGCCGAGTCTGCGCGACCTCCTGTGGCGGATGCTGGAGCGAAGCAAGCTCTTCCTGACCCGGGCCGGGACCATCATCTTCGCCGTCGCCGTCGTGCTCTGGTTCCTGGCGAGCTACCCCGAGGCCGGCCCCAAGCCTGGGCTGGAGACGGGGAACGACGAGGAGCAGGCGGCCTACGCGCTCTCCGAGAGCGCGATGGGTCATCTGGGGCGGTTCATCGAGCCCGTGATCACGCCCCTCGGCTACGACTGGAAGATTGGCGTGGCGCTGATCGCCAGCCTCGCGGCGCGGGAGGTCGCGGTGAGCGCGCTCGGCACCATCTACAGCATCGGCGACGCCGACGAGACCAGCGAGCGGCTGATCGACCGGATGCGCGCCGAGGTCAATCCCAGGACCGGCAAGCCCACCTGGACGCCACTCGTGGCGGCGAGCATGATGGTCTTCTTCGTGCTCGCCTGTCAGTGCCTGGCCACGGTGGCGGTGGTGAGACGCGAGACTGCGAGCTGGCGCTGGCCGCTCTTCTTGTTCGGCTACATGACCCTGCTGGCCTGGGTGGCTGCCTTCGTCACCTACCAGGGCGGCGCGCTGCTGGGGCTGTCCTGAGATGAGTGCGGATCTGCAGCTCGCCATCGTCGCCCTTGCGGCAGCGGCAGCGGGCCTCTACGCGGCGCGCCGGGTGCTTCTCCAGTTCCAGAGCCCCGACGACGAGCCGAGCGCGTGCCAGAGCTGTCCCGCCAACCGAACCGGGCGCGCCCGGCTTCCGAGGAGAGGAGATGCCCGCTGAGCGATGGATGAGAGCCCTGACGACCTCGGTGCTTCTGAGCGGTCTCCTGATCGGATCCCGCAGCGCATCCGCCGAGGACGAAGAGCGATACCCCAACGTTCATGGCAAGATCCTCTTCGAGCTGCAGAACGACTGGACCTTCTCTTCAGAGGATGACGACAACGAGCGGAATGACCTCCACTTCACCATCGAGCCGAGCTTTTCGTTCGGCTTCACCGAGGAGCTCTCGCTCGAGGCCGGCCTGGTGCTCGAGCCGGTCTTCGATCCCGGGCCGGCCAGGAGCCGGTACGTCGACGACCAGGGTGTCTTCGTCGAGCAGCTCTTCCTGCAGTACGACACGGGGCGCTGGGGCCTGCGCGCCGGCAAGATCAATCCCCCCTTCGGCATCGCGTGGGATGCGGCACCGGGGATCTACGGCGTCGACTTCGCGGAGGACTACGAGATCACCGAGCGAATCGGGGCGGGCGGATTCTTCCGCTTGGGGAGCGATCGATTCGGCGTGCATCGACTGGCAGCCGACGTCTTCTTCCTCGACACGAGCTACCTGAGCAAGTCGTTTCTCAACGACCGCGGGCGCACCCGACGCTCCGACGGAGGGCCGAGCAACACCGGGAGGCCCGAATCCTTCGCCATCACCCTCGAGAGCGAGGAGCTCCCGAGGTTCCCCGGCCTTGACTACCACCTGGGCTTCTCGCGGCAGGAGACGGAGCGCGGTGGCCGCGACGAGTACAGCTACGTCGCCGGCCTCACCTACGCCTTCACCCCCCACGAGGACGTCGACGTCGAGATCCTCTCGGAGTACGTCTATCAGTGGGGCACCGGGGGCGAGCGGCAGAATTGCCACTACTACACCCAGAGCGGAGCGGTCTACTGGAAGGGCTGGAACCTCGCCCTCTCGTCCACCCTTCGCCATCTCCACGACGGCGGCTCCCGCGACTATCTCTTCCAGGCATCGGTCGGCTACGAGTTCGAGAGGGGCCTCGCCGTCGACGTCGGCTACCGCTTCGCCCGCGAGGACGGCGTCGGAAACAACGGCCTCGGCGCTCTGGTCAGCTACACGCTGACATTCTGAGCACTCGAAGCGCAGCCTATCCGCCCTGGTGCTCCTCGGTGACTTCGATGTCGGTGTCGTGCGGCGAGGCCTGCTACCCGGAGATCAGCCCCCCTCGGCCTGCGACTCGAGCTCGTCGAGCCTTCCCGCGTCGGTCGCGGCAATCTCGATCAGCGCCTTGGGGATCGAGCTCTGCTCGCACATGGTTCTGATCTCGGCTTCCGCGTCGGAGAACTCGAGGATCTCGCGAATCGACTCGATGTATTCCAGCATTTGATCCGCGGGAATCGCATCGATCGAGGGGCCCTCGGCCTCGGCCTTCTTCCTCGCGGCTTCCTCCTCCGCCAGGCGCTTCTTCTCGGCCAGCTCGGCCTCCATCGCCTTCCTGGCGCTCTCGACCACGCCCTGCTCGACGCCCGCCAACTCGAGAATCATCTCTTCGGCAACATCGCTTCCGAAGAGATGTTTCACCCTCTCCTCGTCGCTCTTGTCGGCGACTTCATCGAGGAGCGAGATCACCCGGGCTCGCTCGGCGCGCTCCGCCTCGACCGCTGCTTTCACGCGGTCGAACTCTTCCTGCGATATTCCCATCGACTCGATGACGTCGCTCGGTGCGATGTCCTCTTCCAGGAGGAAGCGAATGCCGGGCTCACCGCCGAGGTCCTTCGCGCGTGCGATGGTCAGATCGAACTTGGTCTTTTCGAGGATGCTGATGATGTCGGGCTTGTGCTCCGACTCCTTCAGCTTCGGCCAGGCTTCTCCAACTTCGCGAATGATCTTCCAGGCGGCGGCGTTGATGTCGGCGACGTCTTCCAGGCCGAGCGCCGAGACGGCGCCGTCGAAGTCTTGCAGCAGCGGTCTGCCGACTTTGGTCCGCGCATCGACGGCCCGTCTCAGCTGCAGCAGATTGCCCGCGTTCCGTGACACGTTGATTCCGGTGTCGTCCAGTGCCTTCGCGGTGCGCTGTATCGTCTGCTCGACGTTGCCCCCCGAGAGATCATTGTCGGTGAGTTGGAGGAGTTCGTCCTCGATCATCAGCCAAAAAGGCCTCGTGCCCGCCGCAGATTGTGTCGCCACTGCTACGTCTCCTGTTCTTGAATTCTTTGCCCATTGTACGTCTTCGAAGTGATCCGGGCAATCGGGCTGGCTTCGTGGGATACAGCTTCGACGGGTCGTGCTGCTTCACTACGGGATCGGGACGCACCTCAGATGGTCCGTCGACTCCTCCGAGATGGACCACTGCCCCGAGTCGGCGATCTGGGCCTTGGTCTCCGTGCGGGGCTGGTGACCGTCGTCGACGATCAGGAATCCGTCCGGCCTGGCGATCCTGTGGAGCTCCGCGAGAAAGCGCCCGGTGTCCCTGATCATGTGAATTGCATCGAGCAGGTAGATCGCATGCGCGGATTGGTCGGCGACCTCGCAGGTGTACGCGCCCGCCAGCATGGGCTCCACATTGGTGAGTCGGTGCCCCTCGACCCTCTTCCTCACGGCTTCGAGCGCCAGCTCGTGAACGTCCACGGCGAAGATCTTCCCGGAGTCTCCGATCCGACGAGACGTCGGTGGAACATACCTGCCCGGGCCGCAGCAGTAGTCGACGACCGTGAAGCCCTCCTCCAGTCCGAAGCTACCCACCCTCCTCTCGATCCGCCCTCCGTGACCGAAGACCGAGTCGAGCGTCTTCATGATGAGCGACATGATCCGAAAGGCGGTGCCCGACATCTTCCTGTCCGTCTTGACACCGAAAAAGGTATTCATGGACTGCATGGCTTCCTCCCGCGAGCGAAGCATTCTAGCGCGGTTCGGTCGAGGACGGGTCGAACGCCTGCGCTCGTTCCTTCATCCGAGAGTGCTCTTTGAACCACTCGTCGGCGGCTCGAACGATCGTCTCCCAGAATTCGGGCTGACTCGACCAGTGTCCGAAGGGTACTTCGAGGTAGCGCTTCGGTCCCCCGAGGCGTTCGTAGTTGTTGCGGGTGACGTTTGCGTCCACCATCCGATCCAGGCTTTGATTGATGACCAGGACGGGCACTCTGTTCCTCTCGAACGGAACCGCGGGACTCGTAGACACGTTGCTTGCGAGAGAGCGAAGGCTCACGAGGCGGGGGGGAATCGGATCGGCATTCCATTGCGCCTGAAAAACCGCATCCCGGTCATCCATCAGATGGTTGAAGGCCCCCAACCAGTTGAAGGGAATGCGCAGCGAGTGGAACGGCGTGAAGAATACGATCCCGGCCTTCATCAGTCGGGCGATGGCAGGGGAGCTGGCGAGGGGAGCCATGCGTGAAATCGCCATCCCGTCGAGTCCGTTCCCGAAGTCGAAGAGATTCAGACAGGCGACGGCATCGGCCGGTGCTCCTGCGGATGCCGCATAGTAGGTAAGCGCGCCACCCACGCTCCCCCCGGACATGAAGACGGGCGTACCAAAGCGTCTCTTGGCCCAGTGAGCCACGTCGACGACGTTCTCTACGCACTCGGCGATCGTGTAGTCACCTCTTCTGCCCTCGGAGAGGCCCTGACCGCGTTGGTCCGGCAAGACAACCGTGTACCCACGCTCATGGAACGACTTCGCCAGTTGCACGAACAAGCGGCAGTAGCCCGCTGCGCCGTGGTTGAAGATGAGAACGGGTGCATCGGATCTGGGATGTGGGTACACGTCGACATGGAGCTCCACACCCGTCGATGGGATTCGAAACTCCTCGCGGGTCCTCGCGCTGTACTCGATGACCTCCCGGTCGTAGTAGACGCGCCAGTAGTCGGATCCCACGGCTCACGCCCTCCGAAGGAGGATCTCGCTGGGTGAGGAATGCGCGCCAGATCTCAAAGGGCCACGGCGCGATAGAAGCCGAAGAGCGGGCTCCGCCTTCGCCGCTCCAGCGCGAAGCCGGAGTGCTCGAGCTCCAGCTCGAGCGCGGATAGCCGGAACAGGGAATCGACAGGATGCGCCCATTTGAAGAGCCGGTCCCACGGCCGGATCATGAGCTCGCTCGGCTCTTCGACGAAGATCTCGCCTCCTGCGCGCAGGACTCGGCGGCATTCCTGGACGACCTGCGCCCAGCGCGGGATGTGGTGGAGGATGCCGAAGATGACCACCAGGTCCTTGCTCGCGTCCTCGAAGGCGGAGAGGTCGGTCGCATCCATGGTCTGGAACGCTGCGTCCGCGAGCTCGACCCGTCTGGCGAGCTCGATCTGCTCGGGCATCAGATCGATGCCGACGTAGCTCCTGGGCTTCTGACGGGAGAGCAGCACGGCGCCGTACCCCGAGCCGCAGCCGATCTCCAGGACGTCCTTTCCGCCGGCCTCGAGCCCCATCCGCCGAAAGGTCGGAAACTCGATGCGCCGCTGAAAGAATCGGCGCACGGGGTTGTTCATGGCCCGGAACTCCCGGTCGCTCAATCGCATGGTTCACCTCCTTCTCGCGTAGATCCGCCAGCACCTCGGGAACGGGCGCTTCATGTCACACCGTTGACCGCCTGCCCGGCGCCGCCGCCGGAACGAAGCCTGCCAACCCAGGGCAGGAACCGTCCCACCCGCGCCGCGTAGGCGAGATACGCCTGCCCGTGGATCCGCAGCAGGTTCCGCTCCTCGAGCCGGACCTGCAGAGAGATGAGCGGCGCGGCCACGGCGAACCCCGTCACCGTCCACGGCGCCGGCGTGATCAGCACCACGCCCAGGAACGAGAGGAACATCCCGAAGAAGATCGGGTTTCTGGAGACGGCGAAGAGCCCGCCGGTCACCAACGAGGTCGGGCGGTCGTCGATCCCCACCCGCCAGGAGGCCCCCATCTGTGCCTGCGACACCAGGCTGACGGCGAGCCCGCCGAAGAAGAGAAGCCAGCCGATCGCCTGCCATCCCGCGCCCAGCGGCCAGATCCCAAGGCGCCCGGGCTCTACCCACACAACGAGCAAGCTCCAGAGGGCGAGACCAAACAGCAGCAGACCCAGCAGGCCTCCGAGCACCCGCTGCGCGGTCTCGGCCTCGCGGTGGAAGACCACGGGAAACACTCCGGCCCGCCGCCAGGTGCGCCAGGTCGGCCAGGCGAGGGCGACCAACAGGTAGGCGAGGACTGCCAACGGAAGCAGCTTCACGGGATTATCTCCTTGAAATTCAAATGATTATATATATTATGTGAGTTCACATTCATATTTACAACTCGCTTTTCGGGACTGGAGCCGTGCAGGCGAGAAAGCCGCTAAGCCCGCGAAAAAAGCCCTCCCAGGGCAGGTCGCGCTTCACCGTCCGACAGATCGTGGAGGCCGCTGCTCGCGTCTTCCAGGAGCAAGGCTACGTCGGCACCACCACCAACCACATCGCCGAGCGCGCCGGGGTCTCGATCGGCTCGCTCTACCAGTACTTCCCCAACAAGGAGGCGATTCTCGCCGTCCTCCTGGAGCAGCACTTCGACGAGGGCGTCGCGGCCCTCGAGGCGATCCAACGCCACCTCGCAGAGGAGCCGCACGATCTGGTGGGGATGATCCGCCACTACGTGGACGGAATCATCGAGCTGCATGCGGAGAATCCCCGTCTGCACCACGTCCTGCTGGTCGAGGCGCCGCGGCCGCCGCATCTCGTGACCAGGCTGTGGGAGGTCGAGGCGGCGGCGGTGAACACCACGGAGGTCGCCCTTCGGAAGAACCCGGAGGTGCGGATCCAGGACTACGAGACCGCGGCGTATCTCGTGGTTCAGATCGTCGAGACGCTCATCCACAAGTACATCGTCGAGCCAAGCGTCCAGGTGAGCCGCGAGCGCTTCGCCGACGAGCTGGTGTGGATGCTGGTTCGCTACCTGCGCCGGAACGACTCCGCCCCCGCTGCTCCACCTCCGGTGTGAGTCGGGAGCGTCGAGGACAATCCCGGCTAGGATCACTATGACGCCCGGCGAGTGGAGAGAAACGAATGCGCGGACGACAGGTCTTCATGGAGAGCCTGGTGGCACATGGGGTCACCTCGATCTTCGGCAACCCGGGCACCACCGAGAGCCCCCTGCTCGAGAGCCTCATCGACCATCCCGAGATGGACTACTACGTCGCCCTCCACGAAGGGGTGGCCGTCGGCGCCGCGAGCTTCTGCGCCACGGCGAGCGGGAAGACCACGGTGGCGAACCTGCACGTCGCGCCCGGTCTCGGCAACGCCATCGGGATGATGTACGGCGCACGGAAGGCGAGCGCTCCGGTGATCGTCACCGCCGGCCAGCAGGACACCCGCATGCGGCTCAGGGACCCGCTCCTCTCCCACGACCTGGTCGCGATGGCCGCACCGGTGGTGAAGTGGAGCGCCGAGCCTCGGAGCGCGGACGAGCTGGGGCCCTTGATGCGGCGCGCCTTCAAGATCGCCAACCAGCCGCCGGCGGGCCCGGTGTTCGTAGCACTCCCGATCGACCTCATGGAGGAGGAGACCGAGGTCCCCGCAGAGATCTCCGGGGATCTGCACCAGAAGCCCCCGCCGGCGTCGGGGGCCATCGAGAGGCTCGTCGGACTGGTTCTCTCCAGCCGGAACCCGGCGATCGTCGCCGGCGACGACATCGCAGCCAGCGGAGCCCACCAGGCGCTCACCGAGCTCGTCGAGCGGATCGGCGCGTCGGTGTACCTGGAAGGGCTTCGCTCCCAGATCTCGATTGCCAACGACCACCCCAACCTGCGCACCTGGGTGGGCTTCGAAGCCGGCACGATTCGCCAGGTCCTCGCTCCCCACGACCTGGTGCTGCTGATCGGCGGCCCGTTCTTCGAGGAGGTGTGGTTCGATGCGGTGAACCCGATTCCCGAAGGCGCCACCGTCGCCCAGCTCGAGGAATCCGCCGAGCGGCTCGGCTACAACTTCCCGCTCGCCGTGGGCGCGGTGGGGCATCTGGGCGCCACCCTGGCGCTTCTCAACTCGGAGATCGCCGACCGGTCGAGCGCGGCGTTCCGAGCCGCCAGCGACGAGCGCAATCGGCAACTGCGAGAGCAGAAGGCGGCAGAGCGGGAGAAGCTGGCCGCGCGCACCGAGGCGCTGTGGGAGGTCGATCCGATATCGACCCTGCGCGCCCTGCACGAGATCGGCCGTGCCCTGCCGGAAGACGTGGTGGTCGTGGACGAATCCGTCACCGCGCTGCTCGACGTCGCCCAGGGCTTCCGCCTCGAACGACCGGGCGACTACTACGCGGGTCGCGGCGGTGGGATCGGCCAGGGCCTGGCGGGCGCCCTGGGGGTCAAGGTGGCCCATCCGGATCGACCGGTGGTGGCGCTCTCGGGCGACGGCTCGGCCATGTACAGCATCCAGGCGCTCTGGACGGCGGCCCATCACGACCTCGACATTCTGTTCGTCATCCTCTCGAATCGCGAGTACCGGGTGCTCAAGCACAACCTGGACACCTACCGGCAGCGCTTCGACGTCTCCGCCGATCGGCCCTACCCACACATGGATCTCGCCCCTCCGGTTCTCGGATTCGCCGAGATGGCGAGGGGGATGGGAGTGCCGGGCCGACTGGTATCGAAGCCGGACGAGCTGCAGGAGGCGCTTCGCGAGGCGCTCTCCGCGAAGGGCCCCTTTCTTCTGGACGTGGTGGTGGCGGGGAAGCGCTAGCCCGCATTTCTCACCGGGTCGCCGCGGTGCGGAACTCACTCCTCGATGCGGTAGCGGAGCGCCCGGTTCTGCATCCAGCGAACCGCGAAGACGTCGACGATCCCCACGAAGAGACGGTTGGAGATGCCGTACTTGGAGGCGCCATGGCTGCGCATCCGGTGACGCACGGGAACCTCGGCGACCGTCGCTCCCTCCATTTGCAGCAGGGTCGGCAGGAACCGGTGCATCCCCCGGTACAGCTTCACCCTGCGCAGATAGGACGAGCGCATCACCCGGAGCGAGCAACCCACGTCGGTCACGGACTCCCGCGTGACCCAGTTCCGGAAACCGTTGGCGATCCGGGAAGAGACCTTCCGGACCAGTGAATCCCGGCGCAGGGTCCGCACCCCGTTCACGACGTCCGCTCGGTCGAGGGCCTCGAGGAGGCGGGGAATGTCCGCGGGATCGTTCTGGAGATCCCCATCGAGGGTGACCGTGAACTCACCCCGCACCGCCCGGAAGCCGGCGTCGAGGGCGGCGCTCTGCCCGTGGTTCGCGTCGAATTGGATCACCCGGACGCGCTGATCGCGCTTCGCCAGCTCCAGCAGGCGCTCGCCGCTCCCGTCCCGGCTGCCGTCGTCCACGTAGACGAACTCGACCCCTCCTTCCACGCCTGCCAGGGCGGCGTCGATCTCCCGGTGCAAAGGCTCGACGTTGTCCACCTCGTCGTAGAAGGGGACGACGACCGACAGGTAGATCTCGGGGTCCACGGCGGGGAATTCTAGCGGGAACCGGGGGGTCCGCTGCCGACGGCGGTCCGGTCGATCTCATCGGCCCGTTCGCGCTCACTGGCGGCGGCGGCCAGATCCCCGCGGTGGAGAAGAGCGATGGAGAGGTTTCGGTGGGGAAGCGACCAGCCCGGCTCGAGCTCCGCTGCGCGGCGGAGAGACTCGACCGCCGCCTCGCGTTCGCCGATGGCGAAGAGACCGACGGCGAGGCGGTTGCGGGCGTGGGGGTCGCCGGGACGCGCCGCCACCGCCGCGCTCAGGCGCGAGAGCATGGCGACCGGGGTGGGGGCGGCGAAGGCGTGGTCCCACTCCTGGTAGGACAGGGGGCCGTAGCGGAAGCTGCCGCGCCGGAGCCGTCGAAACACCGCCTGGCCCACTCGCCGCATCGCGGTGTGGTCCGAGGCCTCCACCAACGGCTCCTCGGGCCTGCAGGCGGCGGCGTAGGGCTGGAGGCTCCAGGCGCTGAGCCGGCCCGCCGGGAGGTAGAGCCAGGAGCCGAAAGCGGGCTTCTCGGGACCTGGAAACCCTCCGCGGCAGCGCTGGCGAACCGCGACGAACAGATCACCCGCCGAAGCCGGATCCGCCCGAATCTCTCCAAGGTCGAGCGCGACGGTTCCGGTGCCGTCGATCCGGAGCAGATCCAACCCGAGCGGATCCACCCCGAGGTCCGGATGATGGATCACCGCCAGCACCCGGTCGACGGGATCTCCCGCCGCCACCTCGATGAGCTCGTCCTCGGTGACCCCCGGATGCCCCTCCAGGTAGACCCGAAAGAAGTCTTCCGGGCCCGAAGCCACCAGAACCACCGCGCTGGCGAGCAGGAGGATCGCCACGAGCTTCTGGGTCTCTCGCCTCTGGGGCTCCATCCGTTTTCTACCTCGGCGCGTCCGGCAGGACCCGGTCATGCGGCGCCTTCCCACCTCAAAGGGTACCGTTCCCTGCTTCGAAACCGAAGCAGTCTCACCAAAGGACGGAGAGGATGTGAACCAGCCCCAGGCGAGTCCGCTCCTCCGGGCAGCAGTGATCGGAATCGCGGCGATCGTGCTGCTCTCCGGGCTCGGAAGCGTCGACGCGTCGGCTCCCGACGAGCCTCGCTACCTCCAGGTGGCGGAGGAGATGCGCTCCATGGAGCACGGCCCCGGCGGCCTGCTGCTCCTCCACCTGAACGGCGAGGTCTACGCCCAGAAGCCTCCGCTCTACTTCTGGATGGCGGCGCTCTTCGGTCTCCCGACGGAGCGCGTCACCGAGCTCGCCGCGCGCCTTCCCTCGGCACTCGCGGGGATCGCCGTGATCTGGTGTGTCCTGTTTCTGGGCGGCCGGCTCTTCGGAGGATTCACGGGCGTGCTGGGCGCCCTCCTCCTGCTCAGCGTCTTCGAGTTCGGCCACCTGGCCCGGCGCGCCCAGCTCGACGTACTCCTCACCCTCTTCGAGACCGGAGCGCTGGTCTCCTTCTGGTGGCTCGACCGGCGCATCGGAAGTCGGCGATGGCATCTGACGCTGATGCACGCCGCGTTGGGCCTGGCGATGCTCACCAAGGGGCCCGTCGGCTTCCTGATCCCCTTCCTCGTGATTCTCGCCTACCTCGCCTGGGAGGGCCGGCCGCGGGAAATCGCTCGGCTCTTCATCTCCTGGCGCCTGCTCCTCTCCCTCGGGCCCGTCCTCGGCTGGATCGCGGCCGCGGCCGCCCTCGCGCCCACCGAGTTCGCCGCGGATGCGGTGGGAGCAAATACGATCGGGCGTTTCTTCGCGGGAACCTCACATCCTCGTCCGGTCTACTACTACCTCTATCAGTTTCCCATCGACTTCATGCCCTGGACGCTGCTCTGGCCGATCGCCTACCTGGTCGGGCGGCGCCAGGTCTTCGCTGCGGCGGAGGCCGTCCGGGTCTCGGAGACCCGGCGCGCCTGGCGCTTTCTGCTCTCGTGGGTGGCGGTCAGCCTGGTCTTCTTCACGATCTCGAGTGGCAAGCGGGGCCTGTACCTGCTGCCCGCCCATCCGGGCATGGCACTCCTCTGCGCCGACTCTCTGGTGCGATACCTCTCGGGCCGGGTCCAGCTCCCCCGCCCGCTCACCGCCGGGGCCGCCCTGCTCGCGCTGCTGCTGCTCGGAATCGCTGCGGAGGCCGTCCTGGGGGGGCTGACCGGCTCCGGCATCGCGATCCCGGATCCGATGCTGGCCGCGATCCGCTCTCCCCTGCTCGCCAGCTTTGGCTTCGCCATCATCGCCGCGCTGGCGGGTGCCTTTGCCGCCTGGATCCTGCTCGCTCGCAACCGCGCCTCGGTGATCCACTTCTCTTTCGTCGCGATTGCCGCCGCGCTGGCCGTGGAGCTCTCGGTCTTCCTGCTGCTCCTGCCGGCGCTGGACCCGATCACCTCGCTCCGCCCGATCGCGCTCTCCGCCGCATCCCTCACCAAGCCCGGCGATCCGATCGGTCTCATGACCGACCGGGCGATGGTCGGTGGTCTCGCCTACTACGCGGACCGGCGCATCGTGCCGCTCTGGACACCTGAGAGTGTGCGTCAATTCGTCGACGAGGGTGGAAAGGCGATCGTGGTGAAGACTCGGAAGACACACCGGGTGGAGGAGATCACACCCATCGAAATCGCCTCGCGCCACAGAACCGGCAGGCGCGAGGTGCTCGTGGTGGTTCCCGGTCACGACTCCGGCGACACGGCCCGCGGCAGCCCACCGCCGGAGTAAGGGACGAGGGAGATGTCCTCTTCTGGTTTCATCTGGTTCGATGGGAAGCTCGTGGACGCCGACGTCGCCACGGTGAGAGCGGACGACAGCGCCTTCAGCTCCGGGCGCGGCTGCTATTCGACGGGTCGCTTCGCAGGCGGGAGGATCCGCTTCGGCAAACGCGTGGTCCGCCGCTTGGCGCGTGACGCCCGCACCCTGAGCCTCGGAGAGGTAGGCGAGGCACTCTGCCTGCAGGGCATGGGGGAGCTGGGCAAGGCGCACTTCGGTGATGGCGAGGGAGTGCTGCGTCTTCAGGCCAGCCGCGACGGCGGCGGCCACCTCCATCTGGTGGGTGTCGCCCGTGCGTTGGGGCCGGAGCCCTCCGAGTGGCGGGCGATCTCTCCCCCCTTCCCTCACGAGGGTCCCGCTCCCTATTCGGGGGCGAAGGTCACCAACCATCTCCTCTTTGCCATGGCCCGCGACCGGGCGGTCTCCGCCGGGGTCGACGAGGCCGTGCTCTTCGACGGCAACGGCTTTCTGATCGAAGGGGCGCGCAGCAATCTCCTGCTGGCGAGGAGCGACGGGAGCCTGGCGACGCCGAGTCTACGGAGAGGCGGCGTCGCCGGAGTGGCGCGGGAGATCCTGCTGGAGAAGCTCCCCGAGATCGCGGAGACCGATCTGCACCGGAGCGCGGTGATGGAGGCGCGGGAGCTGATCGCGGTGAATGCGGTGCGCGGCGCCTGCCCGGTGGTCGAGCTCGACGGCGAGCCGGTGGGCGACGGGAGGCCGGGGCCGGCCACCGAGCATCTGCGCGAGATTCTCGCCGGAGCGGAGTGAATCAGTCCTCGGAGAACGGCTCGGGCTCTTCCTCCGCCCCGAAGATCACCGGGAGAACCACCTTGGCCGTCGCGTAACCACCGTGACCATTCACCTGGTAGAAGCCCAGATCCATCTCGAACTCGGAAGCGGGAGCGAAGCGCGCCACGAAGTCTTCGCGGAGCCGCTCGAAGATCCCCTCGGCCGTTCCCCGGTCCACGTCGGTCAGCAACACCACCGCGCGCTCGCGGAGAAGACGGAAGAGAACGTCCTCCATGCGAAGAGCGCTCTCGACGAAATCGATGAACTCCGGGGCGAGGAGATCGCCTTCGCGCCCGGCGATCCCCACGAAGACCGAAGTCACCTGGTGGGTGCGGGCCAAATCCGAGGCGCGGTCCATCATCCCGCGAAGCCGGCGCGGATCGTGCTTGGGTAGGGACTGGGTCGGGGCCATCGCTGCCATACGCGTTTCCTATCGACGCGCACAGGATAGATCTGAAGCGCCGGCGGAAACGCGCCTCCGGCGCCGCCCCGAGAGGCGGCGGGCATGTTTCGGAACCTCGCGAATCTTCGCGGGGATTGCCATTCGGGCGAGCTCGCCCGCCCGGGGGGGAGCACCGGGACGGCGGGGGCGCCGGGTGCTACATAAGCAGCTCCGGATCCGCGGAAGGAGAATCCATGCGGCCCCATCAGGTCTTCGGCCAGATGACGCCGGAGCACGCGGCCCAGGTGATGGCCGTGCTGGCGGAGAAGTCGCCCGGTGTCTACACCCAGGCCGTCGCTGCCACCGGCATGGCGATGAACGCCCGTCCCAAGTTCCTGCTGCGACAGCCCGCCGAGAAACGCGCCAACATGATCCGCCGAACCCTGTCGCGGGTGCGCGCCAACGACCTCGCGGAGGAGGTCCTGGCCGCCTACTTCCTCGAGGCTCGCCGGAAGCTGCTCACCGAGTGGCTGGACTCGGTGGGACTGGAGCACGACGAGGGCATCCTCCAGGAGGAGCATCCTCCTCCGCCCGCGAAGGAGCAGCTCGAGCAGGCCACCGAGAGCTTTCTCAAAGGAGCGGAGCTCGAGGACCGCAAGCTGCTGCTTCGAGCCTTCGCGGCCCAGAGCGCCATCGACTGGCCGGATCTCACGGCGGCCGTGGAGGGATCCTGCGGCCGGGTCCGGAGCCGTGCGGCTCCGGACCGGGAGGAGGCTGGGTGCCAGAGAGCGCGCTCTGGCTCGACCCGCTGACAGCGTCTCCTACGAAATGCTGATGGCGGAGTTGGTGATGACCGGCGTGTCCCGCTCCTTGGCCTTGGCGCTGACGAGGATCTGGTTCCCCTCCTTCCAGAGAGAGGTGACGATCGTCTCTCCCGGAAAGGCCACGCCGGCAAAGCGGGCCTGGTAGCGGGTCACCTTGCTGGTATCGCCGCCCAGCGCGCTGTCGACGACCGCCTTGCAGACCACCCCGAAGGAGCAGAGCCCGTGCAGGATGGGCGTATCGAAGCCGCCCATCTTGGCGAATTCGGGATCCGCGTGGAGGGGATTCTTGTCTCCACAGAGCCGGTAGAGCAGCGCCTGCTGGGGCAGCGTGGTCGACTCGACGACCTGATCCGGCTCGCGCTCCGGCGGCAGGTTGCCGGCCTTGGGGCCGGATTCACCGCCGAAGCCACCCTCGCCGCGAAGGAACAGGGAGAACCGGTTGGTGAACAGCGGATCTCCACCCCGCTCGGAGGTCGTGACCTCGAGAATCGCCAGCGCCGCCTTCTTCTTGTCGTAGAGTTCGGCGAGCTTCCCCTTGCTGGTGATCTCCGCGGCCACCGGCAGCGGCTTGTGGATCTGGATGTCCTGCTCCCCATGCAGGAGCATGGCGAAGTTGAACTCGAGACCCGGAATGCCCGCCAGGCCGCCCAGGGATCCGAACACGGGAACCACACCGAAGCTGGGCAGTACCTTCAGGCTCTTCTCGTAGGTGTACTCCAGCTCCGAGGGGTCGGTGGCCGGAACCCCCGCGCCCACCCCCAGGTGGTAGAGGATCACGTCGTCCTGGGACCAGGAGCCATCGGCAGCCGGCAGCTCCGCTCCCAGCGCCTTGGAGGGATCGATCGGCATGTTCTTCCTCCTAGCCCTTCAGGGCCTCCATGATCACCGCCATCTCGTCGGCGATGCCGCCCGGGATGATGTAGCCCTCGGGGTTGCGGATCTGGTCCATCTGATCGCGCACCTCCTCAGGGCTGGCCACGGCCGCGGGGCCCTTGGTCCAGCCCGGGCAGAGGCCGACGAAGATCCGCGCGAAGCGGCCACCGCCCACCGAGTAGATCTCGTGGGTGATGTCGCAGGCCTCGGAGGCGAGATAGGTGACGAGGGGCGTGACGCACTCGGGGCCGAGGGCCTTGGCCGCGGCGCCGAGCAGCTCCTCCGTCATGCGCGTAAAGGCGATCGGTGCGATGACGTTCGACTTGATGTTGTACTTGGCGCCTTCCTGGGCCAGCACGTTGGAGAGGCCAACCAGGCCCATCTTCGCCGCGCCGTAGTTGGTCTGCCCGAAGTTGCCGAAGATCCCCGCTGCGGAAGCGGTGAAGACGAAGCGGCCGTAGCCGTTCTCCTTCATCACCCGGAAGGCGGGCTGGGAGACGAAGAACGCGCCCTTCAGATGGACGTCCAAGACGAGCTCGAGCTCCTCCTGGGTGAGCTTGGCGAAGGTCTTGTCGCGCAGGATGCCGGCGTTGTTGATGAGGACGTCGACCTTGCCGAAGCTGTCGAGGGCAGTCTTGACGATGGCCTCGCCGCCCTCGGGGGTGGAAACCGAGTCGTAGTTGGCCACGGCCTTCCCGCCCGCCTCGGTGATCTCCTTCACCACGGCGTCGGCCATGCTGCTACCGGAGCCGGTCCCATCCGCGGCCCCGCCGAGATCGTTCACGACCACCTGCGCGCCGCGCTTCCCGAGCTCGAGGGCGTAGGTTCGGCCGAGACCCCCGCCGGCGCCGGTGATGATCGCGACTCTCCCGTCGAACTGAATGTCAGACATTGAACTCAACTCTCCTTTTCGGTGTGCGCAGGCGAGCGCCCCCGTAGTGATTCGTCGCAAGAGCTGCGTCACACCGGATTGGGGGGCGTGCGGGGCCGACGATAGCGAAAGCGGGGTCGGATCGCGGGTGATGGCACCGCCCGTCTTGCAGGGAGATCGCACCGAGCCATCGACGAGGGGAAGGCGCGCGGAAGGTCGGCTCCCTAGAGGAATCTATCCGGCCTTGGACCCGATACAATTCAGCTTGTCACCGGTTCTCGGCTTCGAGAGGAGGCCGGCGCTACGCGCCGCTGCGTTGGAGGCGACTCCTGCGATGCCCCGCGGGAACGAGCCTCGAGCAGCGGCTGAACGAGTAACGGCGAGCGCCGAAGGCTCGTACTGGAGGGATCGAGGAGGTGACGCGATGTCTGAGACCCGGGTCGACACCATGACGGCGCCGGCAGAATCGGCCCGATCCGCCCTGCCCTGGGCGAAGATCGCCATCGGCGTGGTCGCCATCGTCGGGCTGATCTACCTGGGCCGGCAGGTCGGAGCCTACGTCCCCCGCTTCGCCGAATGGGTGGACGGCCTGGGCGCCCTGGGCCCGGTGGTGTTCATGGTCGGATACGCGGTCGCCGTGGTCGGCTTCGTTCCCGGCTCGGTGCTCACCCTGGCCGCGGGGGCCATCTTCGGTGTCCTGGAGGGGACGCTCTACGTCTTCCTGGCCGCAGTCCTCGGCTCCGCGGGTGCCTTCCTGGTGGCGCGCTACCTGGCGCGGCAGGCCGTGGAGCGGAAGCTCGAGGGAGACCAGCGCTTCGCCGCCATCGACCGCGCGGTCGGCGCGCAGGGGCGGAAGATCGTCTTCCTGCTCCGGCTCTCGCCGATCTTCCCGTTCAATCTACTCAACTACGCCCTCGGCCTGACGCGGGTGCGGCTGGCCGACTACCTGGTCGCCTCGCTCGGAATGATCCCGGGCACCCTGCTCTACGTCTACTCGGGCAAGCTCGCCGGAGACGTCGCCGCGGTGGCGGGAGGCGCCGGCGTGGAGCGGGGCGCGGGGTACTACGCCCTGCTCGGCCTCGGTTTTCTCGCCACCGCGGTCGTCACCGTCGCGGTCACCCGGATCGCGCGCCGGGCGCTCGAGGAGGCCACCCAGCCGGCGGAAGCGCGGGAGGGGGAGATCGCCAGGCCCGCGGGCACCGGGGTCTCCCGGAGATCCGTCGAGGTGCCGCCCCACGACGAGCACAACCAGAAGCTGGTCGCCAACGTCCATCCCCCCGACTGGGTCAACCCGATTCCCGACGGCCGGTACAACCTGGTGGTGGTCGGAGCTGGTACCGCTGGTCTGATCAGCGCGCTGATCGCGTCGAGTCTCGGTGCCAAGGTCGCCCTGGTCGAGCGCTACCTGATGGGCGGCGACTGCCTGAACGTCGGGTGCGTGCCGTCCAAGGCATTGATCCGGGCGGCGCGCCGAACTCACGAGGCCCGGGCGGCCAGCGCGCTGGGCCTGCATCTGGCCGAAGGCCAGCTCCCGGATTTCGGCGCCGCGATGGAGCGGCTGCGCGAGATCCGCGCGCGAATCAGCCACGAGGACTCCGCCGCCCGCTACACCGAGGAGTTCGGGATCGACGTCTACCTGGGCGAGGCGCGCTTCACCGGCGCGGATACCGTCGACGTCGACGGGACCGAGCTCCGCTTCAAGAAGGCGGTGATCGCCACCGGCGCGCGGGCGATGGCGCCGCCCATCCCGGGCCTGGAGGAAACCGGGTATCTCGACAACGAGACGGTCTTCTCGCTCGTGGAGCGACCCGCCCGGCTCGCCGTGATCGGCGCCGGGCCGATCGGCTGCGAGATGGCCCAGACCTTCCAGCGCCTCGGCTCCCGCGTCACGGTGCTCGAGCGGGCGAGTCAGATCCTGGGACGCGAGGACCGGGACGCGGCGGAGATCCTGGAGAGCGCCTTCGCCCGTGAGGGCATCCGGGTGCTCCTCGAGTGCCGGATTCGTAAGGTGGAGAGCAAGGCGGACGAGAAGGTCCTCCACGTGACCGGCCCCGGCGGGAGTGACGAGCAGATCGTCGTCGACGAGATCCTGGTCGGCGCGGGGCGGGCCCCCAATGTCCAGAACCTCGGCCTGGAGGGCGCGGGCGTCGAGTACGACGAGCGGCGCGGGGTGACGGTGGACGACCACCTTCGCACCACCAACCGGCGCATCTTCGCCGCCGGCGACGTCTGCATGGCCTGGAAGTTCACGCACGCCGCCGACGCCGCCGCCAAGATCGTGGTCCAGAACGCGCTCTTCCTGGGTCGCAAGAAGCTCTCCGGACTGGCGATGCCCTGGTGCACCTACACGGATCCCGAGGTCGCCCACGTCGGGCTCCATCCGGACGAGGCGGCGAAGCGGGGAATCCAGATCGACACCTACCGGGTACCGATCTCGAAGGTCAACCGCGCCGTGATCGACGGGGAAGACGAGGGCTTCGTGAAGATCCACGTCAAGAAGGGCGGGGACCAGATCGTGGGAGCGACCATCGTGGCGGGGCACGCCGGCGAAATGATCAGCGAGATCACCCTGGCGATGGTGAAGGGACTCGGGCTGGGAACCTTCACCGACGTGATCCACCCCTACCCGACCCAGGCCGAGGCCATCAAGGCGGCGGCGGGCCTCTACACGCGGACCCGACTCACGCCCTTCGTGAAACGCCTCTTCGATCGCTGGATGGCGCTCTCGCGTTAGCGCGCCCCAAGGAGGCGGGTTCAACGCCGAGGCACCCGGGAGTACTTCCGGCAGGGCGACGCGTAGCCGGATCCGGGACCACGACCTGGGGCGAGTTGACCGATCCCCGGTTTTGGCTCAGGATCGGCGGCTGCGGGAGGTACGCGAGTTGTCCCTGCTTCGGTTCCTGGGTCTGGGCGGCGAGGAGAAAGAGGCTCGGCGGGAGAGTCAGAGCGAGACCGCGACGGTGCGCAAGATCGCAGCGCGGCTGGAGCGGCTGGACCCGGTGATGGCCCGGTATCTGGCGGCCTTCGCCTACGTGTTGGCGCGCATCGCCCATGCGGATCTCGCCATCGATGCCGAGGAGACGGCCACCATGGAGGAGATCGTCGCCAAGGTCGCCGACCTCGCTCCCGAGGAGGCGGCCCTGGCGGTGGAGATCGCCAAGTCCCAGGCCCGCCTGCTGGGCGGGACGGAGAACTACGTGGTGACCCGGCAGTTCCGCCAGATCTCGACGCGGGAGCAGCGCGGCAAGCTCCTCGAATGCCTGTACGCCGTGGCGGTGGCCGACGGAAGCATCACGGGTCCGGAGAGCGGCGAGATCGTGGCGATCGCCGAGGAGCTCGGCTTCACCCGTTCCGAGGCCAATGCACTGCGATCCGCCTACCGGGACAAGCTCTCCGAGTTCCAGTCCCGATCCTAGTCGCGAAGAGCGATCAGATGTAGCGCAGCTCGGCCAGGCCCTTGGGGATGCTCCGCTTGAAGCGGATCCGGGGAAAGCCCAGCGTCAGGCTGGCGTAGACCTCGCGGTCAGCGGGCAGGTCCAGCAGCTCCCGGAGCCCCGCGGCGCGGTTGCACGCGGGCGGGATCAGGTCGTTCATGCAGGTGCCGACGCCGAGTACCTCGGCCATGAAGACGGCGTGGAACGCGGCGATGATGCAGTTGGCCTCGCCCATGGGCTCTCGGATGGGGCTGTGGAAGAGCACCAGGTTCGGGCAATCCCGCAGGATCTCGTTGCTCCCACCCTCCCGATACCAGCGGATGTACCAGCGCACGCCCGGCATCACGAAGTCCTGCAGCATGGCCAGCGTCTGGCTCCCAGCGCGGCGCCTGACGAGGAACCGGCCGATGGGGTTGCCGAGGGCCTTGTCCAGGCCTTCGTAGACCCCGAAAGCCAGCTCGGAGAGCCTGCCCAGGGTGTCCGGATCGTCGATGGCGATGATCCCGGTGGTGGGCCGGGAGGTACCGGTGGGAGCCAGCCGGGCCGCCGAGAGGATCCGGCCCAACACCTCGCGGGGGACCGGCCTCTCTTTGTACCGGCGCACGCTGCGCCGCTGCTGCAGCAAGGTCCGGAGCTGCTCCTCGCCGATGCCCAGCTCCCGGAGCGGCTCGAAGGCCTCGCCGTCGAGGCCCTCCACCGCGATGGCCTGCTCGGGACAAACGGCCACGCAGTGGCCGCATTGCATGCAGAGGCTCTCGCGAGCCTGCGCCACGACCGTGGCCTTCCCGTCGGGTCCCGCGGCGGTCTCGGTGATGTGGCGCGGACAGACCTCCCCGCAGAGGCCACAGCTCTTACAGCGATCGGCGTCGATGTGGATCACGTCCGCTCCCCCGCAGGGCCCTCACACCTCGTCCTTGATGTCCTTCATTCCCATCACCCGGTGCTGGAAGAGGCGCTCCATGACGTAGGTTCGGCTCACGCGGGCGTTGTGGACCATCTCAATGGTGATCGCGGCGTCGGCGTCGTGCGGCAGGGGCCCGGTGATTCGGCTGCGCAGGTGGACCTCGTGGTCCACGATCTGCTGGCCCAGCTCCGCGTAGAAGGCCAGGTCGCTCGCCCGGATCCCCCAGGAGAGACCGCGGGCCAGCGCACGGCCCATGCGCACGTCCCCGCGGTCGAACCGATCCGGCTGCAGCGGCAGCAGGAGGCGAAGCTCCAGGAGCTCCTGCAGTTGTTCCCCGGTCAGGCCGGTCTCGGAGCAGAAGGCCGGAGCGCCCAGGGGTTCCTCGAGCTCGCGGCCGATGGGCCCGAAGACCACCTCGTTGAGCTCCAGCCGGAGCTCCGACTCCGGGCCGCCCTCGCGGCTCTGCAGCACCTCATGGATCTCCGAGATCGACAGGCGATGGTGCTTCTGCAGGTGGCGGATGAGCTTGATCCGGTCGACGCACTGCGGATCGTAGAAGGCCACGTTCGGGCGGGGTTTCTCGGGCTCTGGGAGAAGGCCCTGGCCGAGGTAGTAGAGGATGGTGGACTTGGGCAGACCGGTGGCCGCCGCCAGATCCTTCATCCGGATCCCCTGTTCCGGGGCCGTCCTCTCCGAGTCGACGAATTCGGGCATCTCCGATGGTCTTTCTAGACCATCAGATACTAAGTGTCAAGTAACACTTTACACTTTTTGATATGCCCGGTGCCCCGGAATTCCTAGCCCAGCTCCCGCAGAGCGCGCCGAAGCAGCTTTCCGGAGCTGTTGCGCGGCAGCGAGGACGCGAGACGGATCTCCTTCGGCACCTTGAATCCCGCCAGCCGGCTGCGACAGAAGCTGCGCAGCTCCCCCGGCAGCGAGGGGGCTCCCGCTCTCGGGACCACCCAGGCGACGACCCTGCTGCCCAGATCGGCGTCCGGAACACCCGCCACACCGACCTCCTCGACATCGCGGTGCTCCCCCAGAACGGCCTCGACCTCGGCCGGGGAGACGTTCTCGCCCCCAGACACGATGAGGTCGGCCCACCGGTCGAGCACGCGGAGGCGTCCCTCCGGGTCGAGAGCTCCCACGTCGCCGGTGTGCAGCCAGCCATCGCGCAGCGCCCGCTCGGTGGCCTCGGCGTCGCCGAGATAGCCGGCCATCACCGTCGGTCCGCGCACCAGGATCTCGCCCTCCGCGCCGGGCGGAAGAGCACGGCCGTCGCCATCGGCGATCCGGATCTCGGTCCCGAAGAGCGCGCGCCCGGCAGATCCGATCGCGCCGGGAGCTCTCTCGAATTCACCGGGGGCGAAGGTCGCCACCTGGGAGCAGGCCTCGGTGAGCCCGTAGGTGGGAAGCAGCGGATACGCGAGCTTGCGGGCGCGCTCCAGCAGCACCGGAGGAGCGGCTGCGCCGCCGAGCAGAATCCCGCGCAGCGTGGCCGGGGCCGGCCTCTCTCCCCGGAATTCGATCAGGCGTCCCAGCATGGTGGGAACCAGCGAGACGTGGGTGATCCCGTCGTCGATGGACGCGATCACCCGCTCCGGGTCGAAGCGCTCGTGAATCTCCACCGGAGATCCCAGCAGCACGTTGCGCATCAGGATCGAGAGGCCCCCGACGTGGAAGAGCGGTAGACAGGCGAGCCAGCGATCCTCGCGGCGGAGACCGAGATGGAGCGCGGCGGCGAAGGCGCTCGCCCGCAGATTTCCGTGTGTCAGGCAGACCCCCTTGGGCGCGGCGCTGGTCCCGGAGGTGAAGAGCACCGCGAAGATCTCCGCGGGGTCGATGTGCAGGGCGAGCGCGCCGGAATCGCCCAGCTCCGCGGATCCCGCCAGCCGCCCGTCCTCGAAGGCGGCGCTCGCGAGGCCCGGCAGCTCACGGCTGGCCGCTCGCGCCCGCTCTCCCAGCGGACCGGGGCCGAAGACGAAGTGCGTCGCGCGTGACGCGCGCAGCTGTTCGCCGAGTTCCTCGGGCGTGAGGCGAGCGTTCAGGGGGAGGAGCCGCGAGCCGCAGAGCGAGACGGCGTGGACCAGCTGCACGAAGTCGGTCCCGTTCCCGTGCAGCACCGCCACCAGATCTCCCCGCCGCACCCCCCAGCGGCGAAGCTGGCCGGCCGCTCTCCGAGAGAGATCCGCCAGGGCTTCGAAGCTGATCCTGCGCCCGCCGAAGCGGAGCGCCTCTTCGCCGCCCCACAGGCGCGCGCGTTCCAGGAGCCAGCCTCGCTCGCTCACGCTGCGGGCCCCCCGACGCACTCCGAGGGAACGACGCCCAGCCCGGGCCCCGGCGGGACCTGCAGCCGGCCTCGCTCCGGGACCGGCGGCGGGGCGAGATCGCTCTCGAGGAGCGCCGAGGTGGCGAGGCCGCAGGCGAGCAGCGGCCCGGGCAGACTCGACGCCAGATGGAGGGCGCCCAGCACGCCCACCGCGCCGTCCAGAAACGAGGTCGGCACCACCAGGACCCCCGCCGAGCGCGCCAGCTTCGCGGCCGCGCGGGCGCGGGCGATCCCGCCGATCGCCGCGGGCTTGAGCATCACCACGTCCGCGGCCTCCGCGTCCAGCACGCGGCGCAGGCTCGCCTCGCTGCTCGCCGACTCGTCGGCCGCCACGGGGACCGAGGCGTCGCGGCGAACCCGGGCGAGGCCCGCCAGATCTTCCGCTGCCACCGGCTGCTCGACGAACTCCAGGTCGAGGGGGGCCAGGGCCTCGAGGCACCGGCGGGCCTGCTCCGGAGACCAGGCCCCGTTGGCGTCGGCGCGGATCCGAAGCTCGGGAGCGACGGCGCTGCGGACGGCGGCGACTCGCTCGACGTCCTCGGCCGCCGAGCCGACGCCGACCTTGAGCTTGAGCGTGCGGAAGCCGTGGGCGGCGGCGCACCGCGCCTCGTCGGCGAGATCCCGCGGCGAGCGGGAGGTGAGCAGCGCGTTCACCTCCAGCGAAGCGCGCGCGCTGCGGCCTTCCTTCGCCGCCAGCCAGCTCGCCACGCTGACTCCGGCATCCCGTGCCGTCAGGTCGTGGAGCGCGAGATCGATCGCCGCACGGGCCGTAGACGTCGGCTCCTGCCGTTTGCAGAGCCACTCGAGCAGCTCCTCGGGCTCCCCGAACTCCGCGCCCTGCAGCAGAGGAGCGCAGCCTTCGAGGGAGCTCTGTGCCGCAGCGAGCGGCTCGGTCCCGAACGCCTCGAGGGGAGTCGCCTCGCCGTAGCCGACCCGGCCGTCACTGCTTCGGAGCGAGAGCAGCACACCTTCCCGGAACTCGACCGCTCCCATACCGGTCGCCAGCGGTGTGCGCAGGCGCAGCCGGAAGGGGCGCAGCTCCGCCGCCTCGATCTTCACAGGACCAGGCCGACGGACATCGCCGCGGCGAAGAACAGCTCGAGACGCGCCGTTCCCGCCAGGACCTGATTGAGTGCAGCACCCTCCTGCGTCCGGGCCTTCTGCCAGAGACGCCACGCCAGGGGGATCGTCAACAGGGGAAGCAGCGCGGCCGCGGCCGGCGCGCCGAGCCACCGGAGAACGGGCAGCGCCGCGTAGCTCCCGGCCAGTAGCAGCGCGTAGTACCAGCGGGCCCCGCTCGGACCGAGCCGCACCGCCAGGGTCCGCTTGCCGGCGCCGCGGTCGGTGTCGATGTCGCGCAGATTGTTGACGGCGATCAGCGCCGTCGCCAGAAGTCCGATCGGTACCGATGCGGCGAGGGCGAGGTCCGACGGCCCGAGGGTCTGGACGCGGTGAGTGCCCCAGACCGCGAAGACCCCGAAGAACAGGAACACGAGGGGATCCCCGAGGCCGCGGTAGCCGAGGGGAACCGGGCCGCCGGTGTAGGCGTAGCCGGCCAGCAGGGCGAGCAGGCCGAGGATGGCGATCGGCCAGCCACCGCGCGCGATCAGATAGAGCCCGATCAGTGCGGCCGCTGCGAACGCGGCGAAGGTGGCGGCGCGAAGTGCAGTCGTCGAGAGCAGACCCGCCTGGGCGGCGCGCAGCGGACCGGCCCGCTCGCCGGTGTCGGCACCCCGCTCGAAGTCTTCGGCGTCGTTCGCGAAGTTGGTCCCGATCTGGATCAGCAGCGCCGCGGTGAGGGCCGCGAGCGCGGGAAGCGCGCGCGCCTCCCCCTCTGCGGCCGCCACCGCCGTCCCCACCGCGACGGGAGAGAGCGCAGCCAGGAGCGTTCTCGGGCGCGCGGCGAGAAGCCACGCGCCCGCGCCCCCCGGAACGGGTCTCGTTGAATCTAGGGTCGCCATGGAAATCGGGTGAAATCGGGCTCGCGCTTCTCGACGAAAGCGTCCCTGCCTTCCTGAGCTTCCTCGGTCCCGTAGAAGAGCTGAGTGGTGTGCCCGGCCAGCTCTTGGATCCCCGCCTGCCCGTCGCAGTCCGCGTTGAAGGCCGCCTTCAGGCAGCGGATCGCGGTGGGACTGTGTCGGAGGATGCGCCGCGCCCAGTGCACCGCCGTGGATTCGAGCTCCTCGAGCGGGACCACGGCGTTCGCCAGTCCCATCGCCCGGGCCTCTTCGGCGCCGTACTGATCGCACAGGTACCAGATCTCCCGAGCCTTCTTCTGCCCTACCACCCGCGCCATGTAGGAGGCCCCGAATCCCGCGTCGAAGCTTCCCACCCGCGGACCCGTCTGGCCGAAGCGAGCGTTCTCCGCCGCGATGGTGAGATCGCAGAGCAGATGGAGCACGTGTCCGCCCCCGATCGCGTAACCCGCCACCATCGCGATCACCGGCTTGGGGAGAGTGCGAATCACCCGCTGCAGGTCGAGCGCGTTCAGGCGGGGCACTCCATCGTCGCCCACGTAGCCCGCGTCTCCGCGTACCTTCTGGTCGCCTCCGGAGCAGAAGGCGTCGGGGCCCTCCCCGGTGAAGAGCACCACGCCGATCTGGTGATCCTCTCGCGCCCGGCCAAAGGCGTCGATCAGCTCGAACAGCGTCTGGGGACGGAAGGCATTGCGCACCTCCGGTCGGTTGATGGTGATCTTGGCGATTCCGTCCGCCTTCTCGTATCGGATGTCCCGGTAGTCTCGAACGGCCTTCCAGTCGATGACGCTCATCGGTTCTCCTGTCGGGGCCTCGACCTCGCGCAGGAAGTCCCGGGCGATGCTGTCGAAGGCGTGTGAGTTCTCGAGGTGGGCGGCGTGCCCGGCCTCGGGGATGATCTCGAGTCGTGCCCGCGGAAGCCGTGGCGCGAGATCGCGGGCGATGGCGAGAAAGCGCGCGTCCTCCGCCCCGACCACCAGGAGCGCCGGTGCGGTGACGCGATGGAGCTGCGAGAAGAGCGGCGGCTGGGCTCCGGCGCCCATGCCGGAGAGGGAGTGCGCGAGTCCCTCGGCCCGGTTGCGGAGCCGAAGGGTCCTGGCGCGGGCCAGCGCCCGGGAGTCCAGGCGCTCCTGACTGGCGAAGAGCGGTAGCGACATCCAGTGGGCGACGAACCACTCGATGCCTTCTTCCAGGATGCGCCCGGCCAGCCGTTCGTCTTCCTCGATCCGGCTGCGCCGCGCACCGGGATCCTCGATCCCCGCCCGAGCGCCCACCAGGACCAGAGAGCGAGCCCGCTCGGGATGGCCCGCCGCGAAGGAGAGTGCCACCCGGGCCCCCATCGAGTAGCCGATCAGGTGGACCCGGGTCTCCCCCAGCGCGTCCATCACGCAGCACAGGTCTTCGAGACAGCGCCCCATCCGGTAGGCATCCGGCTCGAGGGGCGCATCGGAGCCGCCGTGACCAACCAGATCGACCAGGATCGCGCGGCGATCCTCTTCCAGCCCCTCGGCGACGCCGCGCATCGTCTCGGCGGAACCGGTGAAGCCGTGGAGGATCAGCGCCGCATCGCCGCTGCGTCGCCGCGGCTCCGCGACCTCCACCCGCAGGAAGCGGCCCGGCTGCACCTCGATGCGACGGCGCGTCGTCGCTCTCATGCGCCCCCCCCGTTCTCCAGGGAGCGGCAGATCTCCTGCTGGATCTCCTGGCGCAGGGCGAGATTCTCGCGGCGGTCCACCGCGACCTCGATCACCTGGGTGCCGGAGCTCGCGAGCGAGTGGTGGACCGCCTCCCGGAGCTCCGCGACGGTCCCGACCCGCCGGTGCTCGAGGCGGTAGGCGCCCGCGATCGCCGCCAGGTCCAGCCCGTGCGACACGGTGAAGAGTCGCTCGAAGTCGACCCGCTCCCCGTGCGCGGCGATCGGCAAGAGCGAGAAGATCCCGCCCCCGTCGTCGTTCACGATCACCAGGGTGGCGCGAATCCCGTGCCGATGGGCGGCGAAGAGGCCGCCCACGTCGTGCAGAAAGGCGAGATCTCCGCTCAGCAGGACCAGCCCCGGGAGCGCGACCGCCGCCCCCAGAGCGCTGGAGACGATGCCGTCGATGCCGTTGGCACCCTTGTTGGCGAGCACCCGAAGCCGCCGGGTGGAGACCGGGAGAAACCCGTCCAGGTCGCGGACCGCCATGCTGTTGGAGACGAAGAGAGTCGCTCCGTCCGGCAGCACTTCGCCGAGCGCCGCGACCACCTGGGGCGCGAGCAGACCGCCCGGGGCCTCGATCCTGTCCTCGACGACCCGACGCGCTCGCGTCTCCGCGGCGCTCCACTCGCCGAGCCAATCGGGAGAGCCAGGCTGCGACGGCCGGCCACGCAGCCGCTCTTCGAGCTCGCCGCAGAGAAGGGTCGGATCCGCCCCGATCACCTCGGAGACGAGATGCTGGGGATCGGACCAGGTGCGATCGGGATCCAGCAACACCAGCCGTCCGCCCGGATGCAGGTCGAGCCACTGCTGGAACGCCTTGCTGGTGAGCGGGGCCCCGATCCGGAGCACCAGATCGGGCGGGTGTGCGAGGGCAAAGCGGCGATCGCGCAGCAAGGCGTCGAAGCAGGCCAGCACCGGCGCCCCGTCGGTGTGGGGACCGCAGCGAACCTGCGAGGTCGATTCCGCGAGCACCGGCCATCCCAGCGCGCGACCCAGGCGAGCGACCGCATCCGGGAGGCCGGGATCCGAATCGCCCGGCCCGCAGGCGATCACCCCGCGCCGCGCGGAGAGAACCATCTCGAGCAGGTCGGAGAGCAGCTCGGGCGACGGCGACGGCAGGGAGCGCCAGTTTCTCGCGTAAGGTCGGGATCCGCGAGCCTCCGGTGCCGCGCCTCGTGTCGGGCGGGACTCCCCGCCTCCGGCGGTGTCGGGATCGGGGGTAGGATCGAGCGGCTCGCCGAAGGGGAGATTCAGATGGACCGGTCCGGACGGCGGACCCCCGGCGACGGCCACCGCCCGGCAGGCCAGCGTGCGGGCGCGGGAGAGGTCCCCGGCGCCGGCCTGCGGCGGAGATGCCTCGCTCCACCAGCGAACGTGGCTGCCGAAGAGACCGACCTGATCGATGGTCTGAGCCGCACCCCAGCCTCGAAGCTCCGGCGGGCGATCCGCCGTCAGCACCAGTAGGGGAACCCGTCCCTGGTACGCCTCCACGACCGCGGGGAGGAAGTTCGCGGCCGCGGTTCCCGAGGTGCACACCAGCGCGACTGGGGCGCGCTCCGCCCTGGCTAGCCCGAGGGCGAAGAACGACGCGGCTCTCTCGTCGAGGTGAACCCAGACGCGCAGGTCTTCCGAGCGCGATGCGCTGACCGCCAGGGGAGCCGAGCGTGAGCCGGGGCAGACGCAGACGTGGCGGACCCCGCTCGCGGCGAGCTCCTCGAAGAGGGCGGCGGCGAAGGCGTAGTTGCGGTTCGCCGCGGGGAACTTCGTCTGCGGGGCGGAGGCCTCCACCCTCAGATCTCCAGCAGGGCGCCGAGCGCGGTGCGCAGCTTGAGCCGGGTCTCGACCAGCTCCGCCTCCGGATCGGATCCGGCCACGATTCCGGCGCCGGCGTAGAGGGTCGCTTCCGCGCCGCGGAGGAGCAGCGAGCGCAGCGCCACGGTGAACTCCCCCTCCCCCTCCGGCGTGAGCCAGCCGAGCGGACCCGCGTACCAGCCGCGCTCCAGCCCTTCGTGGCTCCGCAGCCAGGCGAGCGCCTCCTCCCGCGGCGCTCCTCCCACCGCGGCGGTCGGGTGGAGCTCCGCGGCCAGGTCGAGCACCGTGGTGCGCGACGGGTCTCGGAGCCGTCCCTCGACGGGCGTATGGAGATGCTGGATTCCGTCGGTCCGCAGCAGCCCCGGAGCCTCCGGGGCCGAGAGCGCCTCGCAGTGCCGAGCCAGCCCCGTGAGAACGCAGCGCACCACCACCGAGTGCTCTTCCTGGTCCTTCTTGCTCTCGACCAGCTCGCGAGCGAAGCGATCATCCTGCCGCGCCGTCCGCCCGCGCGGCGCGGATCCCGCCACCGCGTCGGCGCGCACGAGGCCGCCTTCGAGGCGGACCAAGCGTTCGGGAGTCGCTCCGAGGAAGGTCACCGGTCCGCGCGCCAGCGCGAAGATCGTGCACGAGGGGTGGAGCGCGCGCAGGTTGCGGAGCAGCGCGAGGGTCTCGAAGGGGCGGGATCCGACCACCGTGCAGGAGCGGGCGAGGACGACCTTCTCGAAATCGCCCCCGCGAATCGCCGCCACGGCCTTCTCCACCAGGCCCCGGTAGACACCGTGGGGACGGTCTGCAGAAGCGCGGAACTCGGGCGGGGACTCGAGAGCCAGCGCCTCGCGGGAAGGCGGACGCCGCTCCGAGGCGAGCTCCCACCCGCCAGTGGGAGCCGATCCGACACCGGTGAGGCAGCACCACATCTCCGGTCCCCGGCGGATCGCGAGCCGCTCCGGAAGTACCAGCCGAGCGGCGGGAAAGCCGGCCCATCGCTCCGAGGGAGAAGCGAGCGGGTCGAATGCGAATCCTCCCACCAGGAGCGGCCCCGCCCAGGAGGGCGCATCGCCCTTCTCGCGAGGCAGCACCCGGATCTCCCGGAGGCCGCGCGCGACCTCGTCGAAGCGCGACGGGCCACCGCTCTCGATCTCGGCGGCGGCTCCGAGGGCGAGGATCGCCTCCTCGCAGTCGGGTCTCTCCCAGTAGAAGCGCTCCCGATGGCCGGATCCGGCGAAGATCTCCAGGAGGTCTCTCGGAGGCGTCAGAGCTCGCCGCACGTGGAGATCGGTCACGTCGCTCTCCGGTCGGTGCGGACGGCGGTGAGGATCTGGGCGGTGCCGAGGAGCAGCGGGCGGCGCCGAACCTCCCGAAAGCCCGCGTCCTCGATCAGCGCGGCCAGCTCCGCCTCCGGCGGGAGGTAGACCGTGGAGCTGGGCAGGTAGCGGTAGGCGGCGCGATCCGAGAGCCAGCCTCCCACCCGGGGAACCACGCGATCGAAATAGAAGGAGTGCGCGGCCCGCACTACCGCGAGGGTGGGCCGATCGACCTCGATCAGCGCGAGGCGACCCTTGACCTCGAGAACTCTCGCCATCTCGCCCAGCACCTCGGGAAGCGAGACGAAGTTGCGCAGCGCGAAGCCGCTGGTCACCACGGTGGCGCAGCCGTCGGGGAGCGGAAGCGCGGCGGCGTCGCCCTGGATCCACAGGGCGGGGACCCGGCGGCGCCTGGCACCGCGCAGCATCTCACCCGCGAAGTCGACGCCAACCACCTTCGCACCGCGCGCCGCCGCGAGCTCGGCGAGGTCACCGGTGCCGCAGGCCAGATCCAGGACCCGATCCCCGGACCCGGTCCCCACCGCGTCGAGCGCCGCCCGGCGCCATCGCTGGTCCAGTCCCGCCGTCAGCAGGCGGTTCATGGCGTCGTAGCGGGGGGCGATGCGATCGAACATCGCCCGCACCTGGGAGCGCTTCTCCTCGCCCCGGGGCAGATCGAGCCTCCGCGGAGGCTCGCCCTCGTTCGGCTGCGGCGTCAGCGCCACGCGATCTCCAGGCTGGAGGACTCGGTCGCCACGAGCGCAGCGCGCAGCTCGTCCTCCTCTCCGCGGTGGGCGAGTCGTTGCAGGGCGCGACTGACCAAGGTCCGCTGGAAGTGCAGCGCAACCAGGCGAGTGAGCTCGGGGAGCAGATCCCGGAAGGCCTCGGTGACCTGGTCGGCGTCTTCCCGCTGGACCGCCTTCTTTCTCACGTGATCGTCGAAGAGGTCGATGGCCCGCTCGGAGATCTCCTGGACCGACTGGGTGTGCTGCACCGCCAGGGCGAGCAGCTCGTTCAGGGGAAAGCCCGCCTCGAGGATGCGAAGCGCGGAGCGGGCCATGTCCCGATCCGCAGCGCTGAAGCGCTCTTCGCCCTGGATCCGGAGGGGATGGATCAGGCCAGAGGCCTCGGCGGCTCCGATCAGGGCCTCGGGAATCCCGGCCTCGGCGGCGAGCTCGCCCCGGGACAAGGTCCGCTCGCCGACGTGCTCCTCGACCAGGGCGTCGAGGAGGTGCCGGTCCTCGGCCTCGCTCTCCTGCTCGAGGAGGCGCTTGATCTGGGCGAGGGTGAAGCCCTGGTCGACCAGCTCTCGGATGCGGCGGAGCCGCTCCAGATGGGCGTCGTCATAGAGCGCGACGCGCCCCACGCGGCGTGGACGGGGAAGCAGGCCCCGGAACTGGTAGAAGCGGATGGTGTCCACTCGCACCCCGGCCCGGGCGGCGATCTCCTCGACACGATAATCCATGTGATTACTCTAAGAGTAATCACTCTCACTGTCAACAAGCTCCCCACACCCTGGGGAATACTCTTTGAAACTTAGTTAGTTAGGAGATCGTGGAGGGCCTAGCTTCGGACCAGCAGGAGGGTCTTGGGATCGAGCGCCACTCGGAGCGCCTCGACGTCCGGATTGTCGTGCTCCTTCAGCGCGCGCAACGCCACGGCCTCCGTCTCCGGCTCCATGGCCAGCACCACGCTGATGGCGTCTCCCAGCTCCGCGATCCACGCCGGCATCCCCGGCACCTGCTCGTCCGTACAGGCGACCGAGAACCAGAGCTCCGCGTCGATCTCACCGGCCAGGGCCTTCATGTCGCGCATCTCCTGCCCGGATGCGGCGCCGATGTCGTAGCCTTCGACGACCACCAGCCCCGGCCGGATCCCGGCCTCCTCCTCGAACTTCACCGCCTCGCGAAGCTTTCCCGGGCCGAACCCCGGTGCCGCGTAGGAGCGGATGCTGCGAAGCCGATTGATGTCGGCGTGGATCCGCGCCTCGTCCTCGAGATGGGTCGAGTGGGCGAGCTCGTGGAAGACGGTGTCGTAGTAGGCGCGGGTGTGTGAGACCGATTGATCGAGGGCCACGTGCAGGACGTGGTCCCCGCGCAGCAGGTCGTCCAGAGCCACGCCGACCAGAAACGAGGTCTTGCCCACGCCGGGTCCGGCCAGCACCAATCCGACGTTGCCCCTTCCGAGTCCGCCGTGCAGTCCCCGCTCGAGCAGCCGAAGCGGGCTTCGAGCCGAGAGGAATTTTTGGTACATCAGTCTCCTCGCCCTGTAGAGATCAAGCGTCGGCGCCCTTGCGGCGCTCCGCGAATTCCTCGATCAGGCCCCTGGAAAGATCGGCGGGTACCGGCGCGTACCTGGCGAACTCGACGGTGAACTCCGCCTTTCCCTGGGTCACCGAGCGGAGATTCGTGGCATAGCCGAAGAGCTCCGCGAGCGGAACCTCGGCCTCGATCCGGCAGAACAGATCCTCCTCGGTGGTCCCGATCACCGTACCACGGCGCTGCATGACCGTCTTCAGCACGCTGCCCTGGAACTCACCCGGACTCTCCACCGCCAGTTTCATCACCGGCTCGAGAATGATGGGCCGGGCCTTGCCGTAGACCTCGCGGAAGGCGCCTCGCGCCGCCGCCTGAAAGGCCATGTCGGACGAGTCCACCGAGTGTGCCTGCCCGTCGTTCAGACAGACCCGCATCCCAATCACGGGGAATCCGATCAGCCGGCCCTTCGCGAGCATCTGCCGGAAGCCCTTCTCCACCGAGATGATGTACTCGGTCGGGATCGCGCCCCCTCGAACCTCGTTCACGAATTCGAAGGCTTCCCCGTCGATGATCGGCTCGATGTAACCGGCCACACGTCCGAACTGACCCGCGCCGCCGGTCTGCTTCTTGTGGACGTAGTCGAAGTCGGCTCGCTGGGAGATGGCCTCGCGGTAGGCCACCTGGGGTGCGCCCGTCTCCACCTCGACCCGGTACTCCCGGCGCATCCGCTCGACGTAGACGTCGAGATGCAGCTCGCCCATCCCCGAGATCACCGTCTCGCCGCTCTCCTCGTCCACGCCGGCCCGGAAGGTCGGATCCTCCCGAACGAAGCGCCCCAGCGCCTTGGCCATGTTGGCCTCGACCTTGTTATCCACGGGCTTGATGGAGAGGGAGATCACCGGCTCCGGCACGTGCATGGCGGTCATCGCCACATCCACGGAGCTGTCGGTGAAGGTATCGCCCGAGGCGCAGTCGATCCCGAACAGGGCGACGATGTCACCGGCCCCGGCCGCCTCGATCTCCTCCATCTCGTCGGCGTGCATCCGCACCAGGCGGCCCACCTTGTGGCGCCTCTTGGTGCGGCTGTTGAAGATGTTGGATCCCCGGGCCAGGGAGCCCTGGTAGATGCGAACGTAGGTGAGCTGTCCGTAACGCCCGTCCTCGAGCTTGAAGGCCAGGCAGACCAGGGGCTTCTGGCAGTCGGTGGAGAGCGTGATCGGCTCCCCGCCGGCGGAGAGATCGATGCCCGAGTTCTCGACGTCGACCGGACTGGGGAGATAGAGCGTGACGGCGTCGAGGAGCTTCTGCACGCCCTTGTTCTTGTAGGCGGCACCCATGAAGACCGGCGTCAGCTCCAGGCTGAGGACGCCGGCGCGAACCGCCTGATGGATCAGCTCCTCGGTGACCCTCTCGTCGAGAATCGCCTCGGTGAGCCCGTCGGAGAACATCGAGACCGCATCGAGCATCTCCTCTCGAGCCGCCTCGGCCTCGTTCTGCAACTCCTCGGGGATCTCCTCCTCGACGACGTGCTCCCCATTTGCGCCCTCGAAGCGCACCGCCTTCATGGTGACCAGATCCACCACGCCGGAGTGATCCGCTTCGAGCCCGATGGGGATCTGCATCGCCACCGCGTTGTGACCCAGCTTCTCACGCAGCCCTTCGATCACCCTGCGCGGGTTGGCGCCGGAGCGATCGAGCTTGTTGATCAGTGCCAGTCGCGGAACCCGGTAGCGCCTCATCTGGCGATCCACGGTGATCGACTGGGACTGCACCCCCGCCACCCCGCAGAGCACCAGGATCGCGCCGTCGAGCACGCGCAGGGAGCGCTCCACCTCCACGGTGAAGTCCACGTGTCCCGGTGTATCGATCAGGTTGACGTGATGGCCACTCCACTCGGCGTGGGTCGCGGCGGAGGTGATGGTGATGCCCCTCTCCCGCTCCAGCTCCATGTGATCCATGGTGGCGCCAGCGCCGTCCTTCCCCTTCACCTCGTGAATCCTGTGAATCCGATTGGTGTAGAAGAGGATCCGCTCGGTGAGGGTGGTCTTGCCCGAATCGATGTGGGCGCTGATGCCGAGGTTGCGAATCTTCTCAAGGTCACTGGTCATGACGGTCAACTTCCGGCGCCGCCGCCCATCGCTCTCGGGTCGGGTCGGCTTGAGTTTCGTGTCGGGTGCACCCCACCGGCCATCGGGAAACGATCGATGACGATGGGCGAAATCGAGCGGGATCGAAGAGGGAATCCGGAGGAGCCGGCTGCACCCGATCTTCCCTATCGGGCGCTCGGTCCCTCCAGAGTAGCGCGGAAAGCTAGGCACATTTGGGCCGGGCGCAAGCGGGGTCCGCCGAGCGCCAGAGGCGGAGCGTGGCTTCCAGGGGGACCTCCTGGCGGCGCCGGCGGGTGAGGGAATCCACGGCCGTGTAGCTCGCGCAGGCCAGGGCCAGAAGGGAGTCGATGGGAAAGCGGGGAAAGGCGAGTCGGTGGGACCCCGACCTGCCGAGATCCTCGGCAGTCTCGATGCAGGCGCAGGGGATCTCGGCGTAGACGGTCAGCGCCCAGTCCGGGCGCCTCCGACCCCTCGCCCGCTGCCACTGCAGGCGGGCTCTGGCGAGCGCCGGGCGATCGGCCTGGGCCTCGAAGAAGGCGTCGATTTCCCCGCCGGCGCCGGCTCGGAGCGCGTCCCCCATCGCCGCACCGAGCAGAAGGCGGGCGAGCTCGAGCCGGGCGGAGACCCCGTGCATGGGATCCCCCTGCTCGGCGAGACGCACGCTCACCTCCAGACCGCGAAGGGTGGTGAGGGACTCGTCGAAGCCGAAGCGGTGGGAGAGCTCGTGAGCGACGATGGTGGGGATCGCCGGGCGCGAGCTCTGCCGGGGCGTCATCCGCACCACCCGGCTCGGACCGATCCCGAGGGTGAGGTACTGGCTCCAGGGTCCCATCAGCCGGGCACCGAGCCTTCCCCGATAGGCGATGTGCGGGAGACTTCCGTAGGGACGCCCGGCCACTGCCTCGAGCGTCGGGCGGAGCCGCTTCGCCTCCTCGCGAAGCGCGCCGTTGCCCTCGAGCAGAGGCGGAGCCGCGTCCGCCACCTGGGCCAGAAACGCATCGGCACGGTGGAGACGAGCGCGGATCGGCGTGGTGTCCGCCGCCGTCATCTCAGCCGAGTCGCTCACCCACCGAGAGACCGGCCTCGGCGGCGGGGATCTTCTTTCCGTCTCCAATCCGCACCCGCCCCACCGAGATCCGGCCTCCCTCGGCGGCGATCACCAGACACCCCTCCTCGATGGTGACGATGGTCCCGGCGGGTGCCTCCGCCTCCCCGTCCCGCATCGCCGCGCTGAAGAGCCGGATTCGCTCGTCTCCGCGCTGGGCAAAGGCGCCCGGCTGGGGATCGCAGCCCCGGATCAGGCGGTCGACCTCCTGGCAGGGCCGCGACCAGTCGATGCGGGCCACCGCGTCATCCACCAGCCCCTGGAAGGTGGCCCGGGATTCGTCCTGGGGGCGCGGCCGGGCCTCCCCGCGGTCCACCAGCGCCACCGCCTCACAGAGCGCCTCGACGCCCAGCGGATAGAGCTCCTGGAAGTACAGGGTCGCCGCGGTGGCGGCGGGTCCGATCTCCACGCCGCCTTTCTGGACCACGATCGGCCCGGTATCGACCCCCTCGTCGGGCCGGAAGACGGTCACCCCCGACTCCCGCTCGCCGAGGATGATCTGCCACGGAATCGCCGCCCCCCCGCGAAATCGGGGAAGCAGGGAGGGATGAAAGCAGAGCGAGCCGTGGCGCGGAGCGTCGATCACTTCCGGAGGGAGGATCATGGTGACGTAGGCCAGCACGTTCAGCTCCGCCTCCAGTGCGGCGTGCTCCTCCACCAGCTCCGGGATGGCCTGGCCCCTGCGCCGCATCCGCCTGTAACGGAAGAGGGGAAGACCGCGGCTCTCCGCCTCCCCGGCCAGGGGGTCGGGGCGGCCACCCTCGGGCGGCGCGTACACCCCGACGACCTGGTGTCCCTCCTCGAGCAACCGCTCGAGCACCTCCTTGCCGAAGGCGGCCTGTCCGAAGAGCGCGATCTTCATGGTCCTCTCACCAATCTCGCCGGATTGCCCTCAGCCGCAGTGGGTCCGGTCACCGACGGAGCCGTGGGGGCGGGCCGGGATCCCGTAGGCGAGGGTGTGCTCGGGAATCTCGCGGGTCACAAGCGAGCGAGTGCCGACGACGCTGTGGGCGCCGATGTGAGCTCCCCGAAGAACGGTCACATCCGAGGCGATCCAGGCGTGATCCCCGATCCGTACCGGCACTGGGACCTCGGGATGATCGGCATCGAGGTCGTGCTGGTCGGAGTCGAAGACACGGCTCCCGGGACCGACCCAGACCCTGCGCCCCAGGGTGACCTCGGCCTTGGCGCTCAGATAGCAGCCGTTCAGGAGAGTGTCGGGGCCGATGCGCATCCGGGCTCCGGCGTAGGCAGCCAGGGTGACCGGTGCGACCTCGGTGCGCAGCCAGGTATCCGCCCCGATCTCGATCTCGGCTCCCTCCTCCAGGAGAAAGGTCACGCCACCGGGCCTCCGGTCCGTGGTGACTCCGGGACCGATCCGCAGCCGGGATCCCGGCCCGAGGTTGAAGCGGGCCGTCACCAGATTGGCGCTGGCAGCGGGGTCGATCTCGAGACCCGGATTGAGATAGCGGACGACGCGCAGGCGCAGCTGATCCAGGCGGTGGATCGCGTGGAGCCGGAGGCGGATGACCCGGTCACGCAAGGCGGCGCGGGGCGACCTTCCCCATCAGCTATCGCCGTCGCGAAGGCGGAAGGTGATGAAGCCGTGGGTGGGATCGTAAGGGGAGAGGCCCACCTGGACCCGGTCCCCGGGAATCACCCGGATCCGAAAGCGGCGCATCCGGCCCGAGAGCTGTGCGGTCACCGTCTGCCCCGACTCGAGGGTGATCTGGTACCGGCCGCCGCCGAGCACCTTCTCGACGCTGCCAGTCGCTTGGATCAGATCGTCTCGAGCCACCCGCTCTCCTCGTTCCCCTTGCGCCGCGTGCCCAGGGGTCGCGGCGAGGCGGGACGCTAGCACGCAGGCCAGGGACCGTCACGGCGCGGGGCGCTCAGGCAGCTCTCCGCGGAGAGGCAAGAGGACTGACCTCGCTTTCCGGGACAGAGATGTCGCCGGACCGGTAACGGATCAGCGGATCGACACCCGGGCGCAGACTGAGCTCGAACACCAGGCCGCGCGGCTGCGCCGCACGGGAAACGAGTGGGTCATGGCCGAGGTGAAGCCGGTGTGGTGATTCGATAGAGACGGGTCTCCAGGCCGAAGAATCCGCCGGGCGGGGAGCCGGCGCTCGCGCTGTCCCAGACCAGTTCTTCTTCCGCGAACAGCCGCTCGTAGAAAGCCCTGCGGCGTGCGTGCTTGCCCTCCGCCTCGGGCCTCGGACGCACATTCGTGCGAAACACCTTCAGCCATTGCTTTGCGGCCACGGCGACGTATTCGATTCCCTCGGCGCGGAGCTCATCCAGAGTTCCCAGATCTGCCACCGATCCCCCGGTGATCACGTCGTGGGGGAGCGAGAGAGGGTCGTCCTCGTGGTGCTTCGCCTCCGGGTCGGGCAGGCAGGCGTACCAGTCCTGTGCGATCCGGGCGTCGGGCGGCACATGTCTGCTCACGAAATCGTAGAGGAGCTTGCGGCTGTCCATTCGGATTCCGCGCAGCGTGGCTTCCGTACGCGCGGACGAGCCCGGGAGCACCGCTGCGACGAGCGCGACCGCCACAGCGACCGGGACCCAGCGTGGCGTACGCAGCCCCCGCGCGATCTCGAAAGCCCCCGCTACGGCAAGGAACAGCACCGGTAGCAGTGCCGGAAGCTGGTGCCGCGGTCCACCCCCGAACTTGGCCATCTGGATGAGCCCGGGGTAGACCAGCGCGTAGAGCGCCATGAACCACAGCAGCACGCTGCGGCGCGGACCGGCGAAGACGCACATGGCCACCAGCAGTGTTCCCGCGGTGATGACTGCCAGGTGCGGGAGGTCCGTCCAGATCGTGCCGTAGGCGTTGAACGTACGCTCCTGGATCACGTACTCGCCCCGGGTCCCCGTGATGGACATGTGCGTCATGAAGGTGATGCGCCTGAAGAAGTCGGGTAGCGCGAGCCACATCCGGAAGTTCGCGACGGCGAACACCGCGGCGAAACCTCCGAGCAGCAGGCGCAAGCGTCGGCCTCGCGACGCCTCGCCGTCCCAGGGCCCGAAGAGCAGAACGACCGAAATCGCCCTGTATCACTCACTTGGCCGGCTCCCGGAGCCCGAATTCACCCACAGATTCTTCTGACGAGGCCCTTGAAGAAGTGCGCGTTGATGACCAGCGTCTCGTAGCTCAATAGCAGCGCAGCAACGCACAGGGCGGCACCCAGGCCGTAGCGGCGCTCGGCGAGTCGCATGAACGCGATCAGCACCACGAGGGCGAAGAACGCGGACACCCAGCGGCCGACTACGGTGATCGCCTGCTTGGTTTCCGGCGTCCGGGTGGCGAAGACCGCGATTTCGGTGGCGGTGATCAGCAGCAGCGGCTGCGCGAAGTTGCTGCTGTTCCAGATGACCTCACCGGCCTGGCCGCCCGAGTTCCCGTTGTAGTAGACCGGAAAGGTGTTCTCGAAGGTGAACAGGTGCAGGCCGATGAGGGTGGCGCCGACGTAGAGGGCCGCGCGCAGCCAGCGACGCGATCGATTCCAGGCGGCGGAACCCCTCGTGTCCATGGTCCGCAAGGCTATCCTGCCTGGAACGCCCCGCAAAGAACGGAAGCGCGCGTGGCGAATCGCGGCGGGCACGGGGCGTCTCCCCGGATCGACTGTCGCCGTTCCTGCCCGGAGTGGCGGAGAGGGTGGGATTCGAACCCACGGAATGGCAAGCCATTCACCTGATTTCGAGTCAGGCCCGTTCAACCGGGCTCCGGCACCTCTCCGCGGGTGGTCAACCTAGCCCGCATTTCTAGCCCCCGCCTGGGGATCGGGCGGGTGGCCGGGCGAAGAGCAGGCGGACAGGTTAGATTCGGAACGGTCGCGGCGATCCATGATCGCAGGGTCCCGGCCGATCTGGGTACCCCGTGAAATCCGTCAGGTCCGGAAGGAAGCAGCGGTAGCGGAGTCCGGATGTGGTCGGGGGTGCCCTGCGGTCTTGGGTCGCCGCGATCGCCAACTCACCACGAGGTGGTCCCCCCAAGGTGACCTATCAAGTTCTCGCACGAAAATGGCGCCCGCGGAGCTTCGATGGGGTCACGGGGCAGTCCCACGTCACCACGCCCCTCCAGAACGCGATCCGGAGCGAGCGAGTCCCCCACGCCATCTTGCTCACGGGTCCGAGGGGGACCGGCAAGACCACCCTGGCTCGGATCCTGGCCTGCTGCCTGAACTGCGAGGAGGGCCCGACCGTCGAGCCCTGCGGCTCCTGCCCCGCCTGCACCGACATCGCCGGGGGCAGCTCCACCGACGTCCAGGAGATCGACGCGGCCAGCCGCACCGGTGTGGACGACGTGCGGGAGATCATCGAGTCGATTCGTTACGCACCCTCTCCGGGGAAGCACCGGATCTACGTCGTGGACGAGGTCCACATGCTCTCGACGCCGGCCTTCAACGCGCTGCTCAAGACCCTCGAGGAGCCCCCTCCACGCAGTCTCTTCATCTTCGCGACCACGAACCCGGAGAAGATTCCCTACACGGTGGTCTCCCGCTGCCAGCGCCACGACCTCCGGCGCATCCCGACCGCCGATGTCGCCGGGACCCTGGGCCGCATAGCAAAGGCCGAGGGCCTCGAGATCTCCGAGCAGAGCCTGGCCACGGTCGCCCGGGCCGGCGAGGGGTCGCTGCGCGACTCGCTCACCCTGCTCGACCAGCTGATCGCCTTCGGCGGGGAACGGATCGACGATCACCAGGTGGCCGAGGTCCTGGACCTGATCGACAGACGACTCCTGGCGGGAATCATCGAGGCCTGCATCGACGGCGACCCGGCGGCGGCCCTGGCCGCCTGCCGACGGGCCTCGGATTCGGGGATCGACGCCCGGCGCCTGGGGGCCGCCCTGCTTCGCGGCCTCCGCGATCTGGTGGTGCTCCGGGTCGCTCCCGACGGCGAGGGTCTGGTGGAGGGTGCCGACGCGGAGCTCGAGGAGCTGCGGGCCCTGGCCGGGCGCTCCGAGGAGACCCGCCTTCGCCGCATGTTCCGGGCGCTGCTCAAGGAGCAGGAAGACCTCGCCTGGGCCCCAGAGCCCTCCGCGGTGCTGGAGATGGCGCTCGTCCGTCTCGCCACCATGCCGCCCGGCGACGACGTCGCCCAGCTCCTGGCGAGGATCGATGCGCTCGAGCAGCGTCTGTCCGGTGCGGCCGGCGGGAGCTCCGGGGGCAGATCGGGCGGCGGGAGCGAGCCGCAGGCGCCGCGGGCACGGGCGGGGAGCCAGGCGCCCGCCGAGCCCCGAGGAGAGCCGGCCGGAGCTGCGAGCCGCGAATCCGCCATCCGTCCTACCAGTCCTCCCGAGGATCCCGACGCTCCCCCCCCGATCGTCTACGACCGCCTCTGCGCCTACGCCCAGGAGCAGAACCGCGGTCTCTTCACGGCCCTCGAAGGGGGGCGCCTGGTCGCCCGGGACGAGGGCCGGATCGAGCTCGAGCTCGCCACCGGCGTGGCCGCCCGCCGACTGGAGGGCCGGATCGGCGAGCTGGAAGCAGTCTGCGAACGCTTCTTCGGAAGGCCCACACGGGTCGCCCTGACGGCCAAGGAGCGCCCCACCCCGGGTTCCGATCCCGGCCCCACTGCCGACCGCGCGCTCCGCCAGCGCAAGGAGGCTCTCAGCCACCCGAACGTGAACCAGGCACTGGAAATCCTGGGCGGGGAGATCGTGGAGATCCGGCCCTTGGGAGGAGAACGATGAGTCAACCCGATCTCAGCGAGCTGCTCGCCAAGGCACAGGAGATGCAGGGCCGACTGGCCAAGGTCCAGCGGGAGCTGGCGAGACGCACCGTCGAGGCTTCTGCCGGCGGTGGGATGGTGACGGTGGTGGCATCGGGAGAGCTCCGCGTCATCGAGGTCCGCATCGAGCCCAGCCTGATCCAGTCCGGCGACCGCTCCATGCTCCAGGATCTGATCGCGGCGGCGGCCAATGCGGCTCTCGCGGATGCCCAGAAGATGGTCCAGGAGGAGATGCAGCGGATGGCGGGCCTGCCGCTGTTCGCGACCCCGGGTGCCCAGGAGACGAGCTAGACGGTGCAGACCTCACCCCCGATTGCGCGGCTGTTGGCCAGCCTGCGCCGTCTTCCGGGAATCGGCGAGAAGTCCGCCACGCGCCTCGCCTTCTTCCTGCTCTCCGCCCCCGACGCTCTCACCACGGAGCTCGCCGACGCGATTCTCCAGGTGAAGCAGGAGGTCGGGCTCTGCGAGGAGTGCTTCGACCTGACGGAGGTCTCGCCCTGCGCGATCTGCCGAAACGAGAAGCGAGACCCGGGGCTCCTGTGCGTGGTGGAGGAGCCCGCGGACCGGGCGGCAATCGAACGGAGCGGCGCCTTCTCCGGCCGCTACCACGTCCTGGGCGGTGCCCTCTCCCCGATCGACGGCGTCGGCCCGGAGGATCTGCGTCTCGCCGAGCTCACGAGACGGATCCAGGCGGGGAGCGTGCGTGAGGTGATCCTGGCGACCAACCCCAATGCGGAGGGGGACGCCACCGCCCACTACATCGCCGAGCAGCTGCACTCCACTGGCGTCCAGGTCACCCGAATCGCCTACGGAATGCCCATGGGGGGCGATCTGGAGTACGTGGATCAGGTCACCGTGGGACATTCCCTGCAGAATCGCCGCGAGATGGGCTAAAGCCGCACCGGGAAAAGGCCGAACCATCTTGCGCCGTGCGAGCTTGCCCGGCGGCGGCGGCGCGGGTTAGAGTGCGGGTGCCGAAGCATTGAATTCCGGGCAGTTGTAAAGGCTCTTGCCGACGAGGCGTGTGCCGATGATGGACACCCAGCTGGTGATGTACGACGAGGATTACCGGAAAATCCTTGCGGTCATCAACCGACTCGTTCGCGACGCCAACGCCAAGGCACTCTTCGTAGTCGAGAAGAACGGGCAGCTCATCGCCGAGGCCGGCGAGGTCGGTGGGATCGACACCACCAGCCTCGCCTCCCTGACCGCGGGAAGCATCGCGGCCACCGGGGGTCTGGCGAAGATCATTGGCGAAGAGGATTTCCCGGTTCACTTCCACCAGGGTGTCCGCGACAACCTCCACGTCACTCTGGTCGCGAAGCGAATCATCCTCGTGGTGGTCTTCGACGATCGCAGCTCTCTGGGTCTGGTCCGCCTGCGCGTCAAGAAGGCCGGCAACGAACTGGCGAAGATCTTCGAAGAGATGCTGAAGAAGTCGGAGGCGGACAGCGCGGTGGGCGAGTCCGGAAGCCCGTTCGACGAAATCACGGACGACGACATCGATAATCTGTTTTCGGACTGACGCGGCGGGGCCATGTCGTTCATCAACTACTCGTCTCGAGAAATCAACTGCAAGATCGTCTACTACGGTCCCGGGCTGTGCGGGAAGACGACGAACCTGCAATTCATCTACAGCAAGACGAATCCCGACCTGAAGGGAAAGATGATCTCGCTTGCGACCGAGACCGAGCGAACCCTCTTCTTCGACTTCCTGCCCCTGGCTCTGGGACAGATCCGCGGCTTCAAGACCCGCTTCCACCTCTACACGGTGCCGGGCCAGGTCTTCTACGACGCCAGCCGCAAGCTGATCCTAAAGGGGGTGGACGGCGTGGTATTCGTGGCCGACAGCCAGATCGAGCGGATGGAGGCCAACCTCGAGAGCATGGACAATCTGAAGATCAACCTGCTCGAGCAGGGCTACGAGCTTGAGAAGGTCCCCTTCGTGGTCCAGTACAACAAGCGGGATCTCCCCAACGCCGCTCCCCTCGACGAGATGCGCCGGCAGCTCAACACCCTCGCCGTTTCCGATTTCGAGGCCTGCGCGACCGTCGGCAAGGGCGTCTTCGAGACGCTCAAGGCGACCGCCCGGGGCGTGCTCTCCGAGCTGAAGCGACTCTCTCGCTAGCCCGCAATTCAGGCTAGACTCGGCGCCATGCCGCTGGCTGACGTGGCGGGTCGCAAAGTCTACTACGAGAGCCATGGCGACGCTCCGGGGAACCCCCTGGTCCTCGTCATGGGGATGGCCGGATCCTGCCGGGGATGGCTGGCGCTCCAGGTTCCCGAGTTCTCCGAGCGGCACCGGACGGTGATCTTCGAGAACCGCGGGGTGGGCAAGAGCGAGGATCCCGGTGGAGCCTTCACCACCGCGGACCTGGCCGACGACCTGGCCGGCCTCCTCGATGCCCTGGAGCTGGAACGGGTGGACCTGCTCGGCCTCTTCATGGGAGGCATGACGGCGCAGGAGTTCGCGCTCCGTCACCCGGACCGGCTCGACCGGCTGATCCTGACCGGAACCTACGCGCGACCCGACGCCAAGCGGCGCCTGCTGCTGGAGACCTGGCAGGAGCTGGCGCGCACCGGCGCGGGGCCCAAGGTCTTCGTGAGCGAGCGCCTGCTCTGGACCCTTCAGGACGAGACCCTCGAGCAGCGCGATCTCATCGAGGCGATGGCGGCGAGCTTCCCCGGCGACTCGCTCCCCGTCACCGCAGAGGTCCTGATCCGGCAGTGCGACGCCTGCCTCTCCCACGACACCTTCGACCGCCTCCGCGACATCACCCACCCCACCCTGATCCTGTGCGGACGCAAGGACCGGCTCACGCCGCCCAAGCTCCACCGCGAGCTGGCGGACGAGATCCCCAACTCCCGGCTGGTTACCCTCGGATACGGCGCGCATCTGGTGCTCGCGGAGTCCGCCGAGCGCTTCAACTACACCGTCCTGCAGTTCCTCGCCGAACCTCGCTAGCGGGGACGTTCCTTGCGTTCTTGCATTTCGGGATCCCGAAATGCAAGAACGCAAGGAACGTCCCCGCTGGTCAGCGCTGGCTGCGGAAGGAGAGCTGGGGCAGGGTCGGCGCGAGGATCGGGGTCGCGGCCACCGCGCGGCGCAGCTCTCGGCCGGTGAGCCCGCGAGAGCAGCCCACGAAGATCTGGTTGTCGTACTCCTCGACCTCGATCCGCACCACGCCGGGGAAGAGATCGCCCATCGTCGCCGAGACGGCGGGGGCCTCGTCCAGGGCGTTGCTGGCGAGAACTCCATACCGCGCCAGGCGAGCCTTGGCCCGGTCGAGCCCCGGCTGCGGGAGCCAGTCCGGCTTGACGGCGTCGCGACCGGTGCCGATGAAGACGTCCTCGAGAACCGCATCGAAGCGCTTCCTGCAGCGCTCCAGGTAGGCGCGCGCATCTTCGAGGACCACCTCGATGCCGAGCTCGTCCAGGTCGAACCAGCGCCGGGCGAGCCGAACCACGCTGGGGTCGATCTCCACGCCGACGATCTGCGCCCGGGGAGCCAGCGCGCGCGCCACCCGTGCCGCGCTCCCCCCGCCCAGTCCCAGCAGCAGCACGGAGCGCCGGCGCCGACTGGGAAGGGCCGCGATTCCCGCGGCCAGAGCATCCCATACGGGTCCGGTGGTAACGCGACCCGGCTCGTAGCGGGACGCGAAGGTCCCGTCGACGTGAAGCTCCCGGACGCCGTCGCGCATCACCACGCGAGATCCGAGCCCCGACCTGTACACTGCACCCATGCTCGACGACCTCTTCTCTTCACCGGTAGCAGGCACCGCTCGGGTCGCGCTTCCGATTCCGGTCGATCGACTCTTCGACTACGCGATCCCCTCGGAGCAGGAGGCGACGGTCGGCGTCGGCCATCGGGTCCGGGTGCCCTTCGAGAGCCGGACCCTCACCGGCGTGGTCGTCGAGCTGACCTCCCAGCCCTCCCGCGGGGCCCGCGGGAGGCTGCGGAGCATCGAGCGCGTCCTCGACCCCGAGCCGGTGCTGTCGGCCTCCATGATCACCATCCTACGCGAAGAAGCCAAGGCCGTGCTCTGTCCTCTGGGCATCGCCCTGGCGGCGGCGATTCCCTCGGGCTCCGCACCCCGGTCCCTCCGAGGGATGGGGCTCACACCCAGGGGCCGCGAGGCGCTGCGTCTCAGAGCGGCCACCGGCGACATTCTCCGGCTGCTCCGTCTCCTCGAGGAGGGTCCGCTCGCTCTCGGCGTGCTCCGCCGTCGGGCGGGCGCGGCCGCCGCCGCCCTCCCCCTCCTCGAGAGGGATCGCCTCGTCGCACCGGTGGCCCTGGAGCGCGGCCCGCGGGTCCGCGCGGCCCGGGTGCGAATCGCGACTCTTCGGCCCGGCGTGAACGTCGAGGCCAGCTGTGAGGAGGAGCTGCGACGAGCCCCCCGCCAGGCGGAGCTGCTGCGCGAGCTGGGCGCCAGTGGCCCCCTCGAGACTTCCGTCCTGGCCGGCCGCGTGAAGGGAGCGGCGGGTCTGCTGCGGAGCCTGGAGAAGCGAGGGCTGGTGCGTGTGGAAACCCGTCCCGCGCCACTGACCGGCTCGGTGGGGCTGGGAAGCGAGGAAGGGGCTGCCCTCACCTTGACCGGGGAGCAGCGCGTCGCCTGCCGCGAGATCGGCGAGTCGGTCACCGGACGCCGCAGCGAGACCTTTCTGCTCCACGGCGTGACGGGTAGCGGCAAGACCGAGGTCTACCTGCGCGCGGTGGCAGACGCCCTTCGTATCGGGCGGCAGGCCCTGGTTCTGGTCCCCGAGATCACCCTCACCCACCAGATCCTCGGCCGCCTGCGCGCGCGCTTCGGCGACCGACTGGCGGTGCTGCACAGCGGACTCCGGCCCTCCGAACGACTCGCCCAGTGGGAACGCCTGCGTGGCGGTCAGACGCCGATCGCGGTGGGCGCCCGCTCCGTGCTCTTTGCCCCCATCGAGGACCTCGGTGTGATCGTGATCGACGAGGAGCACGACACCGCCTACAAGAACGAGGAGGGGTTCCGCTATCACGCGCACAGCCTGGCTCTCCGGCGAGCCCGTGCCGCGAGCTGCCCGCTGATCCTCGGCTCGGCCACGCCGGCGCTGGAGACGCGACACGCCGCCGAGCGAAACCGGCTGCGGCGCCTCACGCTCCGACACCGGATCGGCGGCCGCCCGCTGCCCTCCGTGGAGCTGGTCGATCTGGCTCGCGAACGCGCGGTGCTGCCACGGGGCCGCAAGCTGATCCTGTCCGCCCTGCTGCTTCGGGGGATTCGCGAGGCCTTGTCCGAGAAGGGGCAGTGCATCCTGTTTCTGAACCGACGCGGCTTCTCGACGCAGATCGTCTGCTTCGAATGCCACCACGTGGAGCGCTGCAAGCACTGCGACATCGCGCTCACCTACCATTCGCGCGACGACCGCCTGCGCTGCCACTACTGCGACTTCCAGACGCCGCCACCCGAGGTCTGCCCCGCTTGCGGCGCGCGCGAGGCCGCCCTCCTGGGAGTCGGAACCGAGAGACTCGAAGAGGAGGTCCGCAGCCATTTCCCGGACGCGCGCATCGCCCGCCTGGACCGCGACACCGCCAGTCACGGCACCGGGAAGGCGATCCTGCACGCGCTGCGCGCGGGTGAGGTGGACGTGCTGGTCGGCACGCAGATGGTGGCCAAGGGACACGACTTCCCCGGGGTGCGTCTGGTCGGCGTCGTGAACGCCGACCTCGGCCTGCACTTCCCGGATTTTCGCGCTGCTGAACGCACGTTCCAGCTGCTCACCCAGGTGGCGGGCCGCGCCGGTCGAGGCGCGAGCCCCGGCCGCGTGATCGTGCAGAGTTTCAACCCCGGCCACTACGCCATCCAACCGGTCCTGGACCACGACTACGAGCGCTTCTACGCCGAGGAGATCGCCCATCGGTCCGAACTCGGCTACCCGCCGTTCGGACGGCTGGCGCAGGTCGTCGTCTCCGGCACCGAGGAGAAGGCGGTCCGCGACGCGGCGGCGCAGCTGGCGCGCGCCTCGCGGAGCGGCGATGGTTGCGAGGTGCTGGGGCCGGCACCCGCGCCGATCGCGCGGCTCCGCGGTCGTCATCGCTTCCAGCTGCTGGTCAAGGGCGGCGATCACAAAGCGGTGTGGCGGACGGGGCGCCGCGTGGCGGCTGCAGGGGAGAAACTCCCCGGCGCGATTCGCGTGCGCGTCGACGTCAACCCGGTCGACATGCTTTGAAGCCCGTCCCCACGCTGCTACCCTCGGTGGCAGCCATGGCGCTCCGAGAAGTCCTCCAGTTTCCCGATCCCCGTCTCAAGCGCGTATCCGAGCCGATCGAGAAGATCGACGACGCGATTCGCGCGCTGGCCGCGGACATGCTCGAGGTGATGTACGACGAGCCCGGCATCGGCCTGGCAGCGCCCCAGGTCGGGGAGTCGATTCGCCTGATCGTCGTCGATACCGGATGGACCGAGGAGGGAGCCGAGCGCGATCCGCTGGTGCTCGTCAACCCGGAGATCCTCGAGCGCGAGGGATCCATCACCTGGACCGAGGGCTGCCTTTCGGTTCCCGACTTCCAGGCCGACGTGGAGCGGGCCCAGAGGGTGCGGATCCGCGGGCTGGACCTCGACGGCCGGGAGGTGGTCGAAGAGGTCGACGACCTGCGCGCGGTGTGCTTCCAGCACGAGATCGATCACCTGGACGGCATCCTCTTCATCGACCGAATCAGCCGCTTGAAGCGGAGCATGTACGTGAAGAGGCGGAAGAAGGCGCTGAAGCTCGAAGAAGAGGGCGAAGACAAGCCGCGTTCTTCGAGCCTCGGAACGTCCCTCTGAGCTCGCGATCTCTCCACCTCGCCTTCTATGGCACCCCCGAGTTCGCGGTCCCCACCCTCGAACGTCTGCTGGCGGGCTCCCATCCGGTGGTCGCCGTCGTCTCCCAGCCGGACCGCCCGCGCGGGCGCGGAAGAAGGCTCTCTCCGTCTCCCGTCGCGGAGGTCGCCCTCGCCGCCGGGAAGCCGCTGCTTCGACCGGAGAACGTGAACACGCCGGAATTCGCCGAGGAGCTGCGCGCCTTCGCGCCGGATCTCGGCGTCGTCGTCGCCTTCGGCCAGTTCGTTGCGAAACGCATCCGTGAGCTTCCGAAGCTGGGGTACCTGATCAACGGCCACGCGAGCCTGCTCCCGCGCTTCCGCGGGGCGGCCCCCATCGCCCACGCCATCCTCGCCGGGGATACCGAGACCGGCGTGTCGGTGATGCGCCTGGAGCGCGAGATGGACGCAGGACCCGTGGCGGCGATGCGCTCCATCACCATCGCGCCGGACGAGAACACGGGATCATTGACGGAGCGGCTCGCCCATCTCACCGCCGACCTGATCGTCGAGACCGTGGACGTGATCGCGGCCGATCGCATCGTCTGGACCGACCAGGACGATTCCCTCGCCACACTGGCACCGAAGATCGAGCGCGACGACGCCCGCCTCGACTTCACCGAAGCCGCCGCCGCCCTGGCCCGGCGCGTGCGCGCGATGGCGCCGAAGCCCGGTGCCTTCGCCATGGAGGGCGACCAGCCCTTGCGCATCCTGGCGGCGGAGGCGATTTCCGAATCCAGTGAAGACGCGCCGGGAACCGTGCGCGTCGCCGACGACGGAATCCTCCGCATCGCGACCGGAGAGGGGTGGCTGGTCCCGCGCATCCTGCAGCGGCCGGGAGGACGAGCTCTCGACGTGCGGGAACTCCAGCGCGGTCGTCCGATTTCCGACGGTGCGCGTCTGTGGAATGAACCTCCCACTGCTAAGCTCCCACACTGAATGCTCGAGGCGAAACGACAACGGCGGCACCGAGGGAGCCCGCGGAGCGAAGCCGGACCGCGCCGGAGCGGAACGCCGACGCAGACGCGCCTTCTCGCGGTTCGGGTGCTCGAACGGGTGGAACGCGCCGGCGCCTACGCGGATCTCGCGCTGCACGCGGAGCTGCGGAGAACCCACCTCGCGTCCGCCGATCGCGCCCTAGCCACCGAGTTCGTCTACGGAACCCTGCGCTGGCGCGGTCGGCTCGACTTCCTGCTGTCTCGGGTGCTCGACCGCGACTTCGACACCCTCGAGCCCCTGGTGGCCACCCTGCTCCGACTCGGCGCCTACCAGATCGTCTTCACGAGAAACGTTCCCGACGCCTCCGCCGTCGACCAGACGGTGCGCTGCGCGCGGGCGGTCGGTGCGGAAAGGGCGACGAGCCTCGTGAACGCCGTGCTGCGACGGCTGGCGCGGATCCACGACAAGATCCCCCTTCCGGACCTGAAGGTGGATCCGATGGCCCACCTGACCGCCGTGCTCTCGCTCCCGCCGTGGATCGCCGAGCGATGGCTCGCGCTCTTCGGCGCCGAGGAGGCGGCCGCGTTGGCGAAGGCCTCGAACTCGGTGCCCCCGCTCACGGCTCGGGTGAACCCGCGTCGATGCACCCGCGAGACCCTGATCGAGGAGCTCGGGCCGCGCCTCCCCGACGCCCGCCCCTGCCAGCTCGCTCCCCGTGGAGTCGTGCTCGGGCACCGCGGCCACCCGGGGCGCGATCCGGCCTTCCTGGAGGGTCGCTACACCCTCCAGGACGAAGCATCCCAGCTCGTCGTCGCCTACCTGGGGCCGAAGCCGGGAGAACGCATCCTGGACGTCTGTGCGGCTCCCGGAACCAAGACGACCGCCATCGCCGAGGAGATCGGCGACGCCGGCGAGGTCGTCGCAATGGATCGCAATGCCCGCCGGCTCCGTCTGGTGGGACGAGACGCCCGCAGGCTCGGTCTCAGCAACATCACCACCTGCGAGCACGACGCGATGCGCCCGCTCGACGGGATCGCCGGTGGGGGTGTGTTCGACCGGATCCTGGTCGACGCACCCTGCTCCGGCCTCGGCACCCTTCGCAGGAACCCCGACGCGCGCTGGCGGGTGCGCCCCGGCGACCCCGCACGCCTGGCGGAGATCCAGACGGGCATCCTCCGAAACGCAGCCGCCGTCTTGAGACCCGGCGGCGTGCTCGTCTACAGTACCTGCACGCTGCTCCCCGAGGAGAACGAGATGGTGGTCGGGTCGCTTCTCTCCGAGGCGCGGGATTGCCGCCTGCTGCCGGCCGACGCGGCTCCCGAGCCGACGCGTCGCCTGATCGGCGCGGACGGCTATCTGCGGAGCTTCCCCCACCTTCACGACACCGACGGCTTCTTCGCCGCCCGGCTGGAGCGAAACCCGTGAGCACGCCGATACATCTGATCGCGCCCTCGATCCTCTCCGCCGACTTCGCCCGGCTCGGGGAAGAGATCCGCTCCGTGGACGAGGGCGGCGCCGACTGGATCCACGTGGACGTGATGGACGGCCACTTCGTGCCCAACCTCACCATCGGCCCCGTGGTGATCGAGGCCGCCCGCGCGGCGACCAGTCTGCCTCTCGACGTCCACCTGATGATCGAGTCGCCGGATGCCTTCATCGATACGTACGCCGCCGCAGGTGCGGATCGGATCGCCGTCCACGTCGAGGCCTGCACGCATCTGCACCGCACCGTGGCGCACATCCGCGAGGCGGGGGCGCGGGCGGCGGTGGCGCTCAACCCATCGACCCCGGCGACCGATCTAGAGCCCATCCTCGAAGACGTCGATCAGGTGGTGGTGATGACGGTCAACCCGGGCTTCGGAGGCCAGAAGTTCATCGAGAGCGTCCTGCCCAAGATCTCCCAGATCCGGCGCTGGATCGACGAGCGCGAGCTGGCGATCGATCTGGAGGTGGACGGGGGCGTCGGCCCCGGCACCATCGGCCGCGTGGCGCGAGCCGGCGCCAACGCGTTCGTCGCCGGCTCGGCGATCTTCCGTAAGCCGAACTACGCAGCCACCATCGCGGAGCTCCGCAAGGAGGCTGCCGGATAGGATCGACTGGAAGCGACCCGGCCGGGTCGAGAGAGAAGAAGGAATGCGCGCCCAATTTCCCCTTGGCCTCGTCCAGATGGTCGTCCTGACCCTGTGCCTGTGGTGCGCTCCGGCCACCGCGGGCGCCGAGCCCGCTCACGCCGCGCCAACACAGCCTGAGCCGGTAGCGGACGAGCGCCCGCCCGACGCCGACCGGAGCGGTCGGGACATCTACCAGTGCGTCCTGGACAACCGGTTCGACTCCTACGTTCAGCACTCGACACTGCTGTCGGGAGACCGCGGTGGCAGCACCCAGGCGTCGCGGCTCCGGATGACGTGGAGCAGCTTCCGGGACGAGAGCGGGGAGCCCGGCGAAGGAGTGCTCTCCAAGACCCTCGTCAAGTACCTCGACCCCTTCGACCTGCGCTTCTCCGGCTACCTGATCATCAACAACCACCTGCGGTCGAGCGATCAGTTCGTGTACCTGGCCGCGTCGCGTCGCATCCGGCGGGTGAATCTCCGCCGCGAGGCGGTCTTCGGAACCGATTTCACCTTCGAGGATCTCGTGCCCCGGGAGATCGAGGAGAGCGACTACCGGCGTCTCCCCGACAAGGTGGTGCAGGGCTCCACCACCTACGTGGTGGAGATCGTCCCCAGGGAGCACACGGATTCGGAGTACGCGCGTTTCGTGGTCCACGTCGACAAGCCGAGCTGCGTGCCGCTGCTCACCCTCTACTGGGACGAGCGCGACCTGTTGGTGAAGGAGCTCACCGCGCCCGCCGCGGACATCAAGAAGATCGGCGGCATCTACTGGCCCGGCTCGCTGACCATGAAGAACCTGCAGCTCGACAGCTTCACCACCCTCAGCGTCGAGGAACTCGACCCCAATCCCGATCTCACGAAAAAGGCCTTCGATCTGCGCCGCCTGGAATCCCACTGACCCGGGTCAGGAACGGGTACGCACCAGGAGAGCGGGGAGAAGGACGAGGTCGGTCAGCAGGCAGACGCCCATCGTCGCGGCGGAGAGGACGCCGAACTGCCGCAGGGTGGTGAAGCTGGAGAGACCCACCACCAGGAATCCGGCCATCAACATGAACGAAGTGATGGCGATCGCGCGACCGGTGCGGCGAGCGCAGAGCATCGCCGCCTCCTCGGGCGAAAGTCCGCCGCGACGCTCTTGACCGTACCGCACCATGAAGTGAACCGTGTCGTCGACGGCGATGCCCAGGGCGACGCTGCCGATCAGACTGGTGGGGAGGGAGAGCGGCGCGGCTCCGAGACCGAGGGCCCCGAAGAAGATCACCACCGGGACGAGATTCGGCAGCATCGCCACCCAGCCCAGACTGAGCGACCGGAAGGTCCCGGTCACCAGAACGAAGATCGCAAGCGCGGCCAGACCCACCGTCTGGGGCTGGCTGCGGGCGATGCCGTCGGCGCTCCGGGAGAGGAGGATCGCGTTCCCCGTGACGAAGGCCTCGATCCCCTCCGGCAGGGCGCCCTTCGAGACCGCGGTCCGGAGCTCTGTCGCGACGGCTCGCACCGCGGCGGAGCCCACGGCACCGGTGCGCACCAGGACGTTGGCCCGGCTGTGGTTGACGTTGGTGTAGCGATCGAGGTCTCCCTTGGGCGCCATGAAGATCAGCTCGGCCACCGCACCGCGACCTTTGGGGATCCGCTCCGCCTCCGGGTCGTCCCGCGACACCACCCGGTTCATCACCCGCACCGTATCGGCGAGCGAGAGGGTTCGACTCACCTCGGGAATCGCATCCGCTTCCCGCTGAATGCGCTCCACGGCGCGAAGCACCTCCGAGTCGCGGAAGGCTCCCGGCTCGTCGGCGCGAAGCGAGATATAGATGGGAACGGCACCGGCCAGGAGGCGATTCACCGCCTCGAACTCGCGGCGGAGGTCCGTGCTCTCGTCGAAGAAGGACAGATAGTCGGTGTCGATCACGATGCGGGGGATCGCCGCCGCGCAGAACACCACCAGGGCGGCCCACCCGATCAGGAGCGGCGTCGCCCGGCGCGTCGCCAGCCGGCACGCGGCCGCCAGGGCGCGATCGAGCCCGGCGTCGATGCGTGAGCTCAGCGCCCGCGCCGGAACCTCCCGCTCGGACCGAAGCGGCCACTTCGCCAGTGCCGCCGGCAGCAGGGTGAGGACGAGCAGGGTGATGGATGCGACACCGAGCACGGAGAAGGCCCCCACCTCGAAGACCGCCGGCACGTCCGTGATCAGGAGGGCACCGAACCCGATCATGGTGGTGAACCCGGCCACCAGGACGGGCAAGCGCATGTGTCGCAGACAATCGAGCGCGGCGCTGGCCCGCTCGGGCGCGCGCGCCACTTCCTCCTGGAAACGCGACACCATGTGGATTCCGTAGGCGCTTCCGATCGCGGCCAGCATCGGAGCCAGGAGGGTGGTGAGCACCGAGAGCGGCCGCTCCAGATGGGCCATGGCGCCGAATGTCCAGAGCGCGGAGATCAGGATGACCGCCATCGGCAGGAGCACGGCTCGCCAGCACCCGAAGACCAGCCACAGGCCGGCCGCCACCACGCCGAGGGCCATCGGAATCAAGACCCGAAGGTCCCGCAGCATGAGCCAGTAGACGCGGACCTTGATGTGGGAGCGACCCGCCACGTGAAAGCGGACCTCGGTACTCGTCTCCTGGTCGAGAACCGCCCGGATCCGCTCGTCCATCCGCGAATCGATGAACTGCTGGTCGGTCATCTTTCGGAAGGTGACGTTGATCGCGGCGGTCCCGCCGTCCTCCGAGATCAGGGTCTTCCGGTAGAGGGGATCGGCCAGGGCGCGCTGCCGGTAGACCGTGAGCTCTCGCGGATCGGTGGGGATCTCGTCCATGAAGCTCCCCACTTCGACCCAGTCGTTCTGGGCGTCGTAGCGGAAGGCGACCACGTCGCTCAGGCTCTGGACCTTCCGGACCTCGGGGAACTGCGCAATCCGGTCGGTGACCCGCCGGAGCGTCGCCAGCGTCTCCACCCGGAAGACGTCCTTCGACTCCATGGCGATCGCGAAGACCTCGTCGTCCCCGAAGTCCCGGACCGCCTGGCGATACACCTCTGCGGCCGGATCTCCCCTTCGCAGCAGGGGCTCCGTCGAAGGATCGATGCGAAGGTTGAGCCCTGGGGGATTCCAGCGGACCAGTGGGGCGAGCGCCAGGAGAGAGAGACCGGCGATCAGAAGCAGGATCGCCCGGGGGAAGCGGACCACCCACGCCGGCCGCCAGGCCACCGCGAAGTAGGCCGCGGCGAAGAGCACCGACACGACCAGCGCGAACCGGGAAGGATCTGCGGCTCCGGCTAGATCCAGCTCGACCTCCGAGACGACTTCGGCCCAGTGTAGGCGGAAAACTTGAGAGAGGGGAAGGAAGTCGGCATATTCCCCCCATCGTTTCCTCATCGGGGCGTGGCGCAGCTTGGTAGCGCGCTTCGTTCGGGACGAAGAGGTCGCTGGTTCGAATCCAGTCGCCCCGACCATCCGAAAAGACGCAAGCCCGGCAGGGGTTTGCGAAGTATAGCGCGGGTCCTTCGGGGCCCGCGCTTTTGTCTGAGGGTTCGCCGGCCCGGGCGTCTGGTCAGGAGCCCAGGGTGGATTCAAACCGCCCGAACCAGGGTCCACCTGAACCGCACCTGGTCCGCGCCACAGAGATTCCAATGCGATAGCGCGGATATGATAACTGTCCGCGTGGGCAGAGCAGCCTCTCGAACCCCTATCAGGGGATTGCTGAGTACCCGGAGTTACAGCGGCGTCGTGCCCCGAAGTTCACGGCTCGGTTCGGCTCCACGTGATTCGACAAGGCCTTCGCTGCGCGGCACGACCTGGCGGGCAGCAGTGGACCCGTGAGCGGCGCCCGACGACCCGTTCTCAATTGGCACCGAAGTTGCTCCGATTCCCGTGGAGCACTCGGTCCCGCGAAGATCCTGCGCCGTCGAGTATCAACGCCACCAGCCCGAGCACACCCTGCTCCACGAGGTCGTCCGAGAGAACCTCGAGCCCTTCCTCACTCGCGCACGAGGCAGAGATCAGCCCGCTCCCTGCTTTGTCGAGCAGGAGCTCCGTGCCTTCGTTCGAGCGCTCTTCGCAGAGCTTCGCCGCCGCGCGGGTCTCGGCAGAACAACCGGGCCCGATGGAGGCAGCTGCAGCTGGCGCGAATCGCTCCGCCGCATTGAGGGACGGCGAGGCCGAACCGGAGCAGTCAGCCCAGGGGGAGTCCGGGTCGCCGGAGAGCGAACCATCCTGCGATGGACCGGCACGATTGACATCTAGACGAAACCGCTGGGCGTTGTTGCTCCAGCGCGTGTTCGAAATTGACGCGCTTCGTTGCCCCCGCTGCGTATCCACCCTCCGACTCATGGCGGCCATCGAAGACCCCGCGGTCGCCCGCAAGATTCTCAAATGCCTAGGACTCCCCGCCCGCGCCCCTCCGCTCGAGCCGGCTTCGGCACACGACGGTCCGGATCACGCCCACGAAGAAGCCACCTGGCAATTCGATCAGACCCCGGCCTACGACAAGCCGTAGCACCCGCCGCATGAGTAGAGGCGGCGTCCATGGCCCGCCCCTTTCGACCCCACCACGTCCCAGACGGCTCCTCTGCGCCCGCGACTCGGCGCGAGTCGAGCAACAGGTCCCGATGATCCCCTTCCCAGCCGATGCAAGGGGCCCGTGGCGCCCCCGCACGATGAAATCGTCCCGCCGAGGGGACCCCGAGGGGTTTGACATAGCGTCCCTACTCGGACGTCGATCCAGAACCCAGCCTGTTTGCCCTATCAGCCTTCGATGGCGGTGCGTCCGTCAACGGCGGCGTACCGATCGCCGAGGTCGACCCCGGCTGCATCGCGTCGTGGGGTGCAGGCGAGGCCGGAGGCTGCGGCCTCGGCGTCGAGCTGGCCCTGCTGATGCCGCTGCTCTCGTGGCTCCTGGCTCGGAGGAGGTGCCGAGGCGGCTCGCGACTTCCGGGGTGCCCTGCCCCTCCGACCCGGCTGCGGATTCGGGTGCGGCGGATGTCGATCTTCTCCGGATGGGTGAATCGCAGTCAGCAGGATGTCATCAATTGTCTTTTCGCTTGACGAGGTTCTCCGGCCTGGGATGTCCCATCTCCTCGTAGCTGTGAACCGCCAAATCGATCAGGTCGTCCTCGAGTCGGTCGCGAAACGCCTCCAGCCCATCCTCGGAGTGCGCATCCTCGGGGACGAAGTAGGGTCCACGCAGGTAGCAGGAAATCCGGTTGAACGGCAGGGGGATCGCGGTCCGGTCCCAGGTGTTCAACCGCATGCATCGCTTGATCCAGACGCGGGCCAGGATGATCGGCTTTCCACAGTCCCGTGCGATCACGATCCCCCCTGTCTTCATGCGATACGGTGGGCCCTTGGAGCCGTCCACGGTGAGTCCATAGATGACGTCATCGCGAGCGCTCATGTGCTCGATCATGTCCTTCAGGATGTGTTCCCGCCGCCGCGAGGATCTGCGGGTGGAGCCGCCCCTGAACACGACGTAGCCGAGCATCTTGACGGTGCGTGTGGCGACGTCCCCCGCGTCCCCGAGGCTCGCGAGTGTGTGGGGCCGAAATCCGAGACGGGCGTACGTGAAGGGGCCGAGCATCACCTCCTCGTGCCAGAGCAGCCCTATTGCGCCACCGTGCTCGGCGGCGATCCGATGCAGGTCCGGAAAGTTCCCTGGATCCACACGACTCGTCACCCACACCAGACGCATGTAGGCCACATACAAGAGCGGAACCAGGAGCGCCGCCAATCTGGATAGCGGGTGCGAGATGAACGGTCTCACGACGTGTCGTACACGGCGGACGAAGGGGCGCCGCGAGCGCTCTCTACGTACTCGAGCCATCACAGGAGGATAGCGCCGTTTACGAGCCGTCATCCGCAGATAGGCGCCCTGCCCCTCCGACCCGGCTACGGATTTGGGTACGGCGGCTGAGCCTTCGGCCAGGTGGTCTCCACCTCTCTTGCGTAGACCTCCTGCACGACGTTGACGAGGTCCGCGTGCCGGATCAGGATGCGCATGTCACCGGTGATCTTGATGGTGCCCTTGAGACCGACCTCCACCGGATCGACGATTCCGGCGGCCACCTCCTCGAAGATGGCGGCGGGGATCTCGAAGATGAAGTCGAACTCCTTGCGGGGCGGCGCCTCGTCCACCTCGTAGTATTCCGTGCACTTTCCGTCGTTCAGCAGGACGACGAAGAAACGCTGCTCTCCCTCGCACAGATAGAGGCCTTCGACGCCGGTCCGCGTGTAGCCTATGGATCGGTCTCCCACCCCCTCCAGACCCAGCGTGCCCGTCTTGGGCCGCCCGTGGCCGAAGCCCCCCTCCCGCATGCCCATCTCCTGCTCGATTTCGAAGGACGTGTAGAGCGCGTCGGCGATCACGTTGTCGCGGGTCATGTTGGGCGCGTACTTCTCCCAAAGCGCCAGGAAGCGGCCGTTGTAGGTCTGCTTCAGCTCCTCCCACTCGGCCGGAGTCAGATCGGATGCCCGGGGGAAGAAGTACCAGCCGTTCATGGAGTGCTTGCCGGGCGGGGCCTGACTGGGATCCCAGAGCGTGTTCACCCAGGTGCCAGCGGCGGGCCGCTCCGGGGGTCGCCCCCCCGTCGCCTGGAGAATGTACTCGGACACCTGCTCCGCATTCTCGTACCCGACGATGGTGTAGAAGCAGCGGTTGATGTCGGGATCGTGCCGTGCCGACTTGTAGTCGGGAGGCTCGTGAAGCGCGAATTACGGCGTGCCCCGCCGAGGGGACCCCCGGAGGGGTTTGACAAAACGTCCCTACTCGGACGTCGATCCAGAACCCAGCCTGTTTGCCCTATCAGCCACCGTCCACTAGGGTGAACGGGTTTTCGAGCCTGTCTAAGTAACATCAACCTGGGCCTCAATTCGGGCGATCATTCTTTCCACGCTGCCTTCTTCCAGCGCAATGCTGACCGCTCCAGTTGGACACACTGCCTCACATCTGCCGCAGCCAAAGCATTTCTCGTCGTCCCGCTGCAGCTTGCCATCCACCATCTCCAGCCCACCGAAAATGCAGGCTTCAGCGCAATCTCCACAGTCGGTACAGAGCTCCTCGTCTGCTGCAACAGTCAGCCCTTCCAATCTCCCGAAGATCGATCGCAAGTAGCTCGGTGCATACTTCACGCCCTTCAAGACGCAGCAACACGGGCAGCAGTAGCACAGATTGAAGAGGTCCCCTGTATCCGGGATAGGCCCACCGATACGGTTGATGGCATCGCTTCTGAGCCTGCCGAAGCCTGGGATCAGCCCGACCTCAACGGCCTTTCGCGCGCGCTGCAATGCCTCTTCTTTCGTGCCGATATGCCCCTGTACGATAAGGCCGTCATTGGGCTTCATTCTCAGAACACCCCTACCCAGGCACATACACCCGAAACTGTAGTGATCGAAGTGCTCGCACTTCCGCATTACTCGACACGGGCATAGATCGTAGAGGAAGATATGGCTTGCCTTGTTGATAAAGTGCTCAACGACTGCAACAGGCAGTATTTCGTTGTTGAATTCACCCAGGGATTGGTTGATTGGAATTGCCACGGCCGTTGAGTGCTGGGCTCCTTCTGTTCTCTCCATGATGGGTCTGAAAGCCGGCATCTTCGCTACGAGAGCACTCGCCAGCCTCCATGAATCGGCGAGAGCAGGACTTGCCGATTTCGGTGCCGTAATCTCGAAATCAGCATTCGCAAGGTCGCGCATGTCTTCGAAACCATCCCTGAAGAACTGCTTGGCATCTCTGAGGTCATCGCATTCGATCAAGACATCCGGATCTTCGATCTCTGCATCGATCCTGAACGAATACTCCGGTCCCCTGAAGACTTGATATCCGCTGACGGAACCGAGTTTCCATTGAACCTTGGCGCTGTAATTCTTCATGTCCGCGACATAGTGTTCGTATGTCCGGGCATATTCCTCGGTGTCCTCGAGCATCTTCTCGAAGAGCGCCCTCACTTGAAGTTCTTTGTTCTGCATGGGTGTCTCTTTCTTCTGCCGTTTGAAATCAAAGCCGCCTTTGATCCGTGGCGAATAGGACGCCTCAGTCGAAATCGCTGGCGGAGTGGCGCTCGGAAAGGCGCAGCTCCTCAGGGCCCCAGGCCTTGTTGACGCGCTCGCCCCGCTGGAGAGCAGGGCGCTCCTGGATCTCGGTCGCCCAGCGCACGACGTTCGTGTAGGACTTCGCGTCGAGGAAGACGCCGAACTTCTCGGCCAGGTAGACCAGGATGGCGCCCGACTCGAAGATCCGTGTGGGCGGCGACGTGCTGTGGTCGACCATGGCCGGGATCTTGGAGTTGGGGTTCGCGGCGACGAAGCCCCTCCCGAACTGGTCGCCCTCGCCGATGTTGATGAGATACGCGTCGTACTCTGCGTCCTTGCCCAGGGCCAGCAGCTCCTCCAGCATCACCGTCACCTTCACGCCGTTGGGCGTCGCCAGCGAATAGAGCTGCAGGGGATGCTCGCCGACCGGAAGCTCCTTCTCGTGGGTGGCACCGGCGATGGGCCGGTTGATCTTGGCGAAGCTCCCGCCGCTTTCGGCGTCCCAGGTCCAGAGCTTGGGCGGGGTATAGGAGCTGTCATTCACTGTGGGTTCCTTCCGAGTGTTGGATGGGATCTCAAGTATGCGCGATCCGCAGCGGCCCGGAATCCGCCCGCCGGAGTTGAATCAGACGCCGTCGTTCGTCACGCAGCGCACGCCGTCCGGGTGGGCGATCAGGGTGGCGCAGCGATTGCAGTGGTCGCAGCCATTGACGTAGCCGGGGTCGGTCTTTGCGTGGTTCACGAAGGCAGGGTCCTTCCAGAGGGCGCGGCCGATCTGGATGAATTCGAACTCCTGCATCGCGGTCTCGATGCTCTCCAGGGTGCTCACGCCGCCGACGTAGACGACCTTGGCGCGTTTGATGCGATCGCGAACTCGCTTCGCACCCTCCAGGAAGTAGAGCTCTTCGTACGGATATTCCTTGAAGAAGGAGGAGCCGTACATCCTGAGGGCAAGGCGCATCAGCGGGTTCTTCTCCTGCTCGATCAGGCCGTTCTGCAAGCTGTCGCCGCGAAACAGCAGCATCGGGTTCATACTACTCGTGCCCCCGCTCGGGATGAGGGCATCGATCCCCCCTTCGTCGAGAAGTGCGGCGACGTCGATGGCTTCGTCTTCCTTCAAGCCGCCCTTCACGCCGTCGGTCAGCCCCATCTTGCCGAGAATCGGGAAGTCGTCTCCCACCGCTTCGCGCACGGCTTCGAGCACCCGCAGCGGCAGGCGCATTCGGTTGACCAGACTGCCGCCATACTCGTCACTTCGCTTGTTGGTCTTGGGGCTGATGAACTGGCTCAAGCCGTAGCCGTGCCCGAAGTGGATCTCCAGCGCGTCGAAGCCCACCGATTTCATGAAGGCCGCGGCCTTGCGGAACAGATCCACCAGGCGATCGATGTCCGAGTGCTTCATTGCTCCAGCGAAGGGGAGACCGACGGGGAGACCGCCCAGATTGAGCATGCGTGACGGACCCAGGGGGCGCTTACCCCGGAAATCGGCGTTCTGCGAGAAATTGCCGCAGTGCCCCATCTGACCGGAGAGCTTCGCGCCCGCTTCGTGGACCTCGCGTGCCAGGCGTCCGAGCTGAGGCCGGATGCCTTCGTGCATGTACATCATCTCGCGCTTGACCCGGCCATCCGCCTCCACGGCGCAATAGGCCAGGGTCGTCATAGCCACGCCGCCCTCCGCCACCTCGCGATGATGCTCGAACAGGCGCTCGCTCGGTACGCCGTCCGGGCACATGCCCTCGAACGTCGCGGCCTTGATGACCCGGTTCCGGAGCTCGAGACCGGCGAGCGTCGCTGGGGAGAAGCACTTCGCGAGGGAGTCGGACATCGCTTCGAACCTCCGTCTTCGCCCGGACGAGTCTATCAGGTGCACATCCAGGGGCGTACCCCGTTGCCCAGCGGTCGCAATCGAAGATCTCGACGTCCTTTCCATTTCTGAGCGCCTGAGTACGGTTCGCTGCAGTACCATGAAAGCGGCGAACGGCCCCCCGCATCGCTCGAGGAGAAACCGATGGAACGGATGAACGAGCTAGGCTTCTACACGCTCGGCGGCGCACCGCAGACACCTCGCGAGCTGGTCGCCGAGGTGCAGCAGGCCGAGGCGTTCGTCCATCGGTCTACACGTTCTCCACGGCATCCGGGCGCTCCCCAAATGCCGGTTGTGTAAACCATGTGTCCGGAACGATGTGTCAGCCCTGTCTCGGGAAGCACAAAGACGCAGACCCGCCAGGGTTTTGCACGGCGCGGGTCCTTCGGGGCCCGCGCTTTCGTCTGGGGCCGGTGCACAGGAGTACTGCCAGCGATTCGACAGACGCGGACCTCCTCGAGTAGAGTGGCGTGCCGAAGCGGTGACCAGATCATCTGCCTCCGGACGCACGCGAGGGGACGAGCTGTGAGGGTTCGGCACTTCTTCCACGAGGCGACCTCGACGCTCACCTACGTGGTCGACGACGGCCGGACGGGTGTCGTGATCGACCCGGTCAGGGACTACGACCCCAAGAACGCCCGCACCTCCTGGGAGTCGTCGGAGACCGTGGCGTCCTACATCGCAAGCCAGGGACTGGAGATCCCCTACGTCGTGGATACCCACGCCCACGCGGACCACATGACGGGACTTCCCTTCTTCAAGGAGCGCTACGGTGCACAGACGGTGACCGGCGCGAGCATCGGGGAGATCCAGCGCGTCTTCCGCGACCTCTACCACCTCGCCGACGACTTTCCCGTGGACGGCAGCCAGTTCGATCTTCTGATCGATGAGGGGGATCGTCTGCCGTTCGGCAGCCTGGAAGTGGAAGCTCTCCACACCCCGGGCCATACGCCGGCGCACATGTCGTGGAAGATCGGCGACGCCGTCTTCGTGGGCGACACGCTCTTCCCGCCCGACTACGGAGCGGCGCGCTGCGACTTCCCCGGCGGCTCGGCCACCGAGCTCTACGACTCCATCCAGCGCCTCTATGCCCTGCCCGACGAGACGCGGCTCTTCATGTGTCACGACTACCAGCCGGGAGGCCGGCCCGTCGTCTACGAAACCACCGTCGCCGAGCACAAGCGCGGCAATGTCCAGATCACCGCGCGCACCAGCCGCGACGAATTCGTCGCCTTCCGCGAGAAGAGGGACGCCGAGCTGGCGGCGCCGGTCCTGATCCTGCCCTCGATTCAGGTCAACATCCGCGCCGGCGAGCTGCCGGAGCCGGAAGAGAACGGAACCTCCTATCTCAAGATCCCCCTCGACAGGTTGGGGAGGACGAGTTCGGACTGATGGAAGCCGCGTTCACACCGGGTGCCGGGCTCTTCGGCGGAGCCTTGATCGGCATCGCGAGTGCCGTCCTTCTGCTGGCAGGCGGCAAGATCGCGGGGATCAGCGGGATCCTCGGCCGCGGCTTCTTCGCCCGCGGTGAGGACCTGCCGTGGCGAATCGCCTTCTTGGCTGGCCTGCCGCTCGGGGCCTGGCTGGCCGCAACCCTCACCGGCGATATCCCGGGCTTTGCCATGGCTTCGAACCCGCTGCTGCTGATCGCCGGCGGTCTCCTGGTCGGCATCGGGACCCAGCTCGGCAACGGCTGCACGAGCGGGCACGGCGTCTGCGGGATGGGTCGCGGCTCGAGGCGCTCCATCGTCGCCACCCTGACCTTCATGGCCACCGCGGGCGCGACGGTCTTCGTCGTTCGCCATCTGCTGGGGGGATCCGGATGAAGCTCGGGGTTGCGGCTCTCTGCGGAATCGTCTTCGGCGCCGGCCTCGCCATCTCGGGCATGACGAACCCCGCCAAGGTGCTGGCCTTCCTCGACATCGCGGGCCGCTGGGATCCGACCCTCGCTTTCGTGATGGGCGGCGCGCTGCTGGTGAGTGCCGGCGGCTATCAGATCGCCCGCCGCCGCGAGCGCTCGTGGCTGGGCGAAGCCTTCGCGATCCCGACGCGGCGCGACATCGACGCCCCCCTCCTGGGCGGCGCCGTGCTCTTCGGAGCGGGCTGGGGATTGGTGGGGCTCTGCCCGGGCCCGGCCCTCGCGAATCTCTTCCGCGGATCACCGGAAGTCGCGATCTTCGTCGGCGCGATGGTGCTGGGGGTGGTGGGCTACCGATTGGCGATGCGCAGCGCAGGCTGACGCGGGCTAGAAGTCCTGGATGTAGAACTGCCACCAATCGCCCTCTGCGCGGCGCCAGCTCTCGTTGTCCTCCCGCAGGCGCGCTTCGACGGCTGCCAGTCTCTCCTCGATGACGGGCTCCAGACGCGCGTCGTTCGGATGACGATCGAGCACCTGTCCAACGCGGGCGTGCGCCTTCTCGTACCAGTCTTCGTAGGACCGCTTGGTCCGGCCGGTGTAGTCCGAGTAGTAGACGTCCCGCTTCATGTGCTCGAGCGTATGATCGGCGCCGAGGAAGTCGGGCGAGGGGTTGCCGTGCTCGCGGAGGACGTCCTGGGCCATTCCGCTCTCGTCGGTCCGGATGCCCTGCGTGGCGCTCTTGAGCTGCCCGACCAGCTCGTCCAGCAGGACGGTGTGCTCGTAGCTGACCATCACGGTGGAATCGAGCAGCCCGGTGGTGATGAGATTGCCTCCCGCAGCCAGTCCCATGTGCAGGCCCAGCGTGAGCTCCACCGCCGCCCGGACGCCGGGCTGGCGGGCACTGGTGTTGCCCGGAGCGATACGGGAGGGCAACCCGTAGCGATCGGCCAGCTGGACGGAGGCGGCGTTGATCAGGGCGGTCTCGAAGCTGCCCTGCGAGATCTCGGCCGTGCGAAGGTCCATGGGGGCGCTGACGCACCCGTAGATGACCGGGGTGCCCGCCTGCACCCGCTGCGCCAGGATGACCCCGGCGAGCACCTCCGCGTTGTGCTGCACCAGCGCGCCGGCGACGGTAACGGGACCCGTCGCACCCAGCATGACCTCCGGCGAGATCATCGCCCAACGCGACGCCGCGGTGCTCCTCGCCACCCGGATGATGCCCGCGGTCTCCTCGGCGGAGTACTGGAGGGGGCTCTTGGGATTGCACCAGACGAACGGAATGAAGCACCTCTCGATCAGCGCTTCTCCATCCGCTCGTCCCTGCAACGCCAGGATGCTCAGCCCCTCGAGGAGCCACTCCTGACCGGTCCGGCTGAGCAGTCGCATCGGAAGCGTGTTCGGATCCCGACCCGTCAGCGCGAGCGCACGAGCCCTGTCCTGGACCCGGCATCGAAGCAGACTGGTCGCGTTCTCCACGACGCTGAAGTCCGGCGGGGTCCTCTTGCCCACCCGCTCGGAATGGAAGACGAGATTGCAGCAGTCGAACTCCACGTTCTCCAGGGTATCGAGGACCAGGGACTTGTCGGGCTCGTCCGCCTCGACGCAGTCCCGGTGCGATCCCCGCTCGAAGTCGTAGACGTAGAAGGCATTCCCGATCAGCCCGACGTGGCTCTCGCCCTTCGTCAGGCTCATCGGCTCGGCCACGGCCAGAGGCGCGTAGTCGAAGTAGAGCCGGTTGCGGTCGGGTACGAGACCGAGGGACTCCTCGACCATCGCCCTCGGAAAGCGCACGCGGAAGCCATCGACGCGGCAGCCGTGCTCGCCTAGCACCTGGACGGCCTCGGAGCTCCCGTGAAACGTCACGCCGTTGCTCTCCAGGAGCCGAAGCGACGCATCGTGGATGCGATCCAGTTGTTCCTCGCTCAGTACCTGCATCATCGGGAGCCCCTTCCGAGATCGGGATGACCCGCCTCCGGTCGCCCTCCCCTTCCGACAAGAGACCGGATCCTCCGCGGAGAGGTTCCGATCATGATAGCCGCCGATTCCCCGGCGAGGAGATGTCGTCACGACGCCGGCTCGACCGGGTTCGCGTGATTCGAACAAGGGATAGAGAAAACGGAATGCATCTGACCGAGAATTTGCGAGGATCCGCCAGGAACCAGGGGATCCAGCATCCGTGAGGACACAGCTCGATTGTCTTCCCTGCCTGCTAAAGCAGGCTCTCGAAGCGGCCAGGGTGGCCTCGACGGACCCGGCGCGGCAACGGGAGATCTTGAACGGGGTCATGGGGATGCTGATGGAGCTCCCCCATGACCTCTCTCCGCCGGAGATCGCGCGCAGGACACACCGCCTGATTCGAGAGGTCTCCGAGAACCCGGACCCCTACGCGGGCAGGAAGCGCGAGTACAACACCCGGGCACTCGCCCTCCTGCCCCGGCTCCGAGCCATGGTGGAACGGGCCGAGGATCCACTCGAGCTGGCGGTCCGGCTCTCGATCGCAGGCAACGTGATCGACTTCGGGGCCATGGCGGGCGGCTTCGACTTCGACCGGGAGTGGCGCGACGCGGAAAGCGCCTCGTTCGGGGTGATGGACTACGCGGCGTTCAAGGCAGACGTCTCGCAGGCCCGCTCCGTGCTCTACCTCGGAGACAATGCCGGAGAGATCGTGTTCGACCGGCTGCTGGTCGAGGTGCTGAAACGGTACTCCGCTGCCGACATCACCTTCGCAGTCCGCGGCCAGCCGGTTCTGAACGATGCCACTCTCGAAGATGCTCGCTTCGCGGGGCTCGATCGGTTGGTCCCCGTCCTCGACACCGGAAACGACGCACCGGGAACGGTCCTCGCCGAGGTCCGCCCGGAAGTCCGCACCCTCTTCGAAGCCGCGGAAGTGATCATCGCCAAGGGCCAGGGGAACTTCGAGACGCTCAGCGACGCACCCGGAAACATCTACTTCCTGTTCCGGGTCAAGTGTCCGGTCATCAGCCGGTCCGCTGGCGCGGAGGTGGGGCAGTACATGCTGATGGGAAGTGCTGCGACATCGAGAAGCCATTGACCGGCGCGGTCACACCCGACCAGGTGGCACACCTGCTGGGCGAGGGCGAGGATCCCTGGCGCGCCCTCGAGCACGAGGTGATCCTGACCCGGCTCGAGGAGCTGTGCACCACCCGTCGGACGTCCGGCCGCTCGAACCGATGCTTGGGACAACCGCCCTTCTGGGAGTATCATTGGGGGAAGTCGAGGCCTCCCGATGAATCGACGACTCCTCGCGCTGCTTCTCGCCGCGCTCGTCCCGAGCTGCTCACCGGATCCGGGAGCCGAGCCCGAGGTCGCGGTTCGGGTCGAATCCGTGACGCTCGATCCGCTCTCGAACACGCCGGTGGTGGTTCTGGAAGAGGTCGAAGGCACGAGACGCCTGCCCATCTGGATCGGATTCAACGAGGCGCAATCCATCGCTTCCGCCCTCGAGAATCAGCGCCTGCCGCGACCCAACACCCACGATCTGGCCAAGCGACTCATCGATCGCCTGGAGGGGAGCGTCGAGCGGGTCGTGGTGACCCAGCTCGCCGAGGACATCTACTACGCGCTGATCGTGGTCAACGACCAGGGGCGCATCGTGGAGATCGACTCGCGGCCCAGCGATGCCATCGCGATCGGGCTCCGCTACCAGGCGCCGCTCTTCGTCCGGGAGGCGGTCTTCGACCGGAGCACCGAGGAGCGCATGGAAGAGGAATCGGGGAGAGAGGTGCGCAGGATTCCGGCCCCGGACCGCCCGGTAACCCACCGGCAAGTTGGCTCGCTGCGACTGTGAATCCGCAACGCAAACGCCTCCTGGCGGCGGCTCGACAGCGCCGTCGGTGTGGAACGCCGATCGGGGCTCGGGAGTGCGGCCGTCGTGGTTCGCGAGCTGCGCGGGAGTTGCGAAACGGTGCGCGTCGGTGCGCATTCCCTGCGACTTGCACACCGACGAAGGGCGCATTGCATTGACAACCAGTGTCCCCGATGGCAGGATCGACTTTGGGTCCGCGATCACACGCGGCAATCGGAGCCCCCGATGACACACTCGGAACTTGCATGGGAGTTCGCCGACCTGTTCGGTGAGCTGCCGGCGGAACAGATCAACGAGGTTCTCGCGAAGAACGTTCCGCTGGAAACGCTGGAGTTCTTCGACTCCTATGCCGAGTCCTTCGGGAAGTCGGAGGGGATCGAGGGGAAGTCGTTCAAGCGACTGCCCAATCTCATGCTGCTCGGCTATCTGCTGCGCGTGCTCGAGGAGCGGTTGCTCGACGAAGACGGCGACTTCGGCGCCTCTTGAACCGTGACAGACCCCAAGGGAGTCCGAACCGTGCACGCTCCCGCGCCGGTCGGTCCCTACTCGCAGGCGGTCGTCCATCGGGGACTGGTCTACGTCTCCGGACAGATTCCCCTCGACCCGGCCACCGGCGAGATCGTCGAGGGTGAGATCGAGGCCCAGGCGACTCGGGTCTTCGCGAACCTGCGCGCCGTGCTCGAGGCGGCGGGCTCGGGCATCGAGCGAGTCCTGCGGACCTCGATCTACCTGACGGACCTCTCGCTCTTTCCGCGCGTGAACGCGGTCTACGAGCGGGAGTTCACCGGCGACCCCAAGCCGGCGCGCAGCACCGTGGGCGTTGCCAGCCTCCCCCTCGGCGTCCAGATCGAGGTCGACGCGATCGCGACCACCGACACCGATCGGTAACGATCCGGGCTCCTGGTCGACTCGCTAGCCGGGCGGCGGGAGTGCGTCTCCTCGCGCGGATATCCGGGAGAGCCAGCGCAGGTTGACCGCGTTGACCAGGACGTGCGCGATGGCCGGCGCCAGCAGGTTCCCGGTGTACTCGAAGAGCGCACCCAGGATCAGCCCCGCCAGGAGGGCGAAGCCGGCCCAGAGCGCCAGATCCCGCCTCGGGGCGAGATGCGCCAGGCCGAAGAGCAGGCTGGCCGGCAGCAGCCCCACCCGCGGTTGGAGCGCGCCGCGGAAGAAGACCTCCTCTCCCAAGCCGCTGGCGAGGGCCAGGACCACCACGCTCATCCCCGTCTGAGGCCCCAGGACCGAAGCGAGGTGCTGCGCCAGGACGCGTCCCACCCGGCTGTAGCGGGTCCAGAGCCGCGATACGCCAATCAGCCCCCCACCCGCGAGCAGCCCGAGGAGAGCATGTCCGAACAGCTGGCTGCCGTCGGGCGCCGCCCCGTGCGCTGCGAGAAACGGGGTCTGGCCGTCGCTCAGCAGCCGCCAGACGGCGGCCACGGCCCCCATCGTCGCGTACAAGGCGAGGGCCAGCGGAACCAGGGACCCTCGCGAGCCCTCTCCCCTGGGGGGCGACTGGTCTTCCGGATTCATGGCGATTCCTCTCCGGGACGGTTAGCCTTGCTCTGCCGTCGGCGCTCTCCCCGCGAGGGCGCCGATGTGCGTTATGGGATGGAACGTCGGCGAGCACCAGTTCGACCGCGCCGCGAAGCCAGGAAGGGGTGGCGCCATGCCCGGCTCGGAGCGAGTCCCGATGACTCCTCGCGGCCACGCGATGTTGGAAGAGGAGCTCAAACGCCTCAAGAGCATCGAGCGACCGACGATCGTCCGGGAGATCGAGAACGCCCGAGCCCACGGCGACATCGCGGAGAACGCCGAGTACCACGCGGCCAAGGAACGCCAGGGGCACCTCGAAGGGCGAATCCGGGTTCTGGAGGACAAGCTCGCACGCGCCCAGGTCATCGACGGAACCGGCCAGAGCACCGACCGCGTGAGCTTCGGTGCCACCGTGGTGCTCGAGAACGCCGAGTCCGGCGAGGAGGTCACCTACACCATCGTGGGCGAGGACGAAGCCGATCTCAAGAGCGCCCTGATCTCGGTGACCTCGCCCGTCGCGCGGGCCCTGATGGGAAAGGAGCAGGGCTCCGAGGTGGAGGTCCGGGCACCGGGAGGCGTCCGGGAATTCGAGATCCTGGAGATCCGCCTGGGTCTCGAATGAAGGGCGCCCGCCGGGCGCCGAGCCGAGGCGCGAGGGGTCCGAAGCGAAACGACAGGTCGCCGGGGATCCGTCGGCAGGTTGCGTCCGGGTTTGCCGTTGGAGTAGCCTGGGCCCGAGTATCCTGGCGAGTTTTCTCGCCTTTTTCGCGTCCAGGCGAGGCCGATCGGTGCGATCGCTGCAACTGAAGTTCAGCGCACTGGTGACCACACTGCTGGTCGCCGCGTCCGTCAGCCTGGCCTGGATGGCCACCCGGCACGAGCGCGCCGCGCTGGAATCCGAGGTGGGCAAGCGCGGTGTCGCCCTCGCCACCAACTTGGTCGGCGTCGCCCAGATCCTCTTGATGGAGGCCGGCGAGAACTCCGACGAGCCCCTCGAGATCTGGGAGAACCGGCTCACCGACGCCATCGTCCAGCAGCTCGGCGAGGAGCCGGGTGTGGTCGGGGCGCGCCTGATCCGACGCGAGACCCCCGAATCCGGGGGCATCACCGAGAGGATCGTCGCCTCCCTGGATTCCAGTGAATACAGCCGAGAGGGGCGCTTCCTGCTGGGGAGCGCGGAGACGCCGAGCCGGACCGTGATCGAGCGGCGCGGCGACGACCTGGTGGTGGCAGCGGCGGTGGTGCTGAGCGGCGTGCAGGTGGGGGAGGCCCAGATCGAGCTCGACCTCGGTGTCCTGGTCGAGCCCGTGGTGGCGGAGAGCCAGCGGCAGCTCGCCGCCCTCGCCCTCGCTGTCGTGGCGCTGGGCATCGCCGGTGGAATCAGCTTCGTCGCGCTCCTGGTCGGCCCCCTGCGCCGCCTCCGCTCCGGCGTCGAGCGACTCGCCGACGGCGACCTGGCCACGCGCATTCCGCCGACCTCTCGGGACGAAGTCGGCGAGCTCACGCGGTCTTTCAACATGATGGGCGAATCGCTCCTGCAGAAGGAGCGGATCCAGAAGGCCTTCGGCCGCTACGCCAGCGACTACGTCCTCAACACGCTGCTGGAGAGCCCCGAGGGAACCGAGCTGGAGGGTGCGGAGCGCGAGGTCACCATCGTGTTCGCGGACATTCGCAGCTTCACGCGACTCTCCGAGGGGCTCAAGGCGCGTGACGTGGTCGCGCTGCTGAACGAGATCTTCCAGCTCGCCTCGGATCGCCTCCTCGCCGAAGGGGGCACCATCGACAAGTTCATCGGCGACTCGGTGATGGCGTACTTCGGCGCGCCGGTGCCGGATCCCGACCACGCCGTGCATGCGGTGAACGCCGCCATCCACATCGCGCAGGCGGTCGCCGAGCGAAACTTGAAGCTGGGCGAGGACGCCCACCGGGCGGAGGTCGGCATCGGCATCCATACCGGGGCGGTGGTGGTCGGCACCATCGGCTCCGACCGGCGCACCGACTTCACCGCGGTGGGCGACGCGGTGAACGTGGCCCACCGCCTGGAGAAGCTGGCCCGACCCGGCGAGATCCTGGTCTCCGAGGCCGTCCAGCGGCGGGTTCGGGGAAACGTGGCGCTGCGGTTCGAGGGAGAGCGCCAGCTGTCCGGTCGCGTGGAGCCCGTTCACGTATACTCCGTGGACCTGTCGCCAACGACCGCGAGGGTCGCGGGAGAGGGTGACCACGCGGAGCCAACGTGAGCCGCGCCCTTTCCCTGCTGCTCCTTCTCGCCCTCGTCTCCTGCATCAACTCCCTCGAGCTGGGAGAGCGCCGCTATCGGGAGGGCGACCGCGTGGCGGCGCTCGAGAGCTGGCGAAGCGTCGGCAGCGACAGCCTCTACCACGAGGCGATTCAGAGCCGCATCGCGGAGGTCGAGAACGAGCTCGAGCAGCTGGTGGTGCTGTTCAAGAAGCGGGGCGGCTACTACGAGCGGAGGGGGAGACTTGCGGAATCCGTCCTCAACTACCGACTCGCCCTCAAGCTCCAGCCGGGCGATCGCGCCACCCTGGACACCGTGCAGTCGTTGGTTCGAAGGCTGGCGACACTCAGCGAAGAAGCGCGAACCGAGTTCGCCGAAGCCTACGAGGCGGACGACATGGTCGCGGCGAGGCGTCACCTGGCCTCCCTGCGCACCCTCGACCCCTTCGATCCCCGGCTCGCGACGGAAGAGCGTCAGCTCGACGAGACGCTGCGGCGCCTGGTGAAGCCGCTGGTGGCCAAGGGACGGCGCGCCTTCTCCTCTGGCAACTACCGGAGCGGCGAACGCGCCTTCCAGCGGGTGCTCGAGCTCGATCCCCAGAACGAGACCGCCCGGGGCCACCTCTCCTTCATCGCCCAGATTCGCGACGAGGAGAAGTCCGCGCGCGGAAGAGACGCGCGCCACTCCGATCCGCCCCAGCTCGACGCCACGGACGCGGAGATCCGAGCCGAGGGCTTCTTCCAGAATGCCCTCGGCGCCGAGCGCGCGGGGAATCTCTTCAAGGCGATCGAGTACGACATCCGGGCCCTGGAGGTCAACCCGAGCCATCGGATCGCCGGCATCCATCTCTCGGAGCTGCGCAGCAGGCTGCCTTCGGTGACGGCGCTGATCGAGTCGGGCCGGGATCACTACCAGCAGGAGGATCTCGAGGCGGCCCTGGAGCAGTGGCGAAACGCACTGCTGATCGATCCGGACAACGCCCAGGCGCTGGAGTACGTCGCCCGTGCGGAGAGGCTGCTGGAGAATCTCGAGCGGCTCCGCGACGCACCCGTCGTCGCCGGAGGGGAGGCGCCGTGATCCGATGAGGCTCGCCGTCGTGCTTGGAGTCTCCCTGAGCTTGGGGTGTTCGACACTTCTGGACGTGGAGCGCGCGCGCGAGCTCTTTCGGGGGGCCGAGGACCCCCTCATCCCCGTTCTGGTGGAGCTCCACGCGGCCGAGCTGCCGGCACCGGAGGGATTGCGAGCGATCTCGGGGCAGCTCCGATCCGTTCCCCTCAAGTGGGACCCCCTGCTCACGGGCGACGTGTGTGGATACGTGATCGAGCGGGCCGAGGAGAAGGAGGAGCCCTTCCAGCGAATCGCCGCGATCCAGGGGCGCTTCGAGACCCGCTACGTCGACCGGGGGAAGGATCTCGCTCCCAAGGGGGGATCGAACGGAGGGAGCGCCGATCTCGGAGATGGCGCCGGCTACCGGTATCAGGTGCGCGTCTTCGACTCCGGCGGCCGAATCGGCGAGGCCTCCGCTCCGATCAGAGCGGCCACGGCTCCGCCACCGGCCCCGCCCGAGGGCCTTCAGGCCTACAGCCTCCAGCCACGGGAGGTGGCTCTCTCCTGGCGACCGTCCCTCGACCCCACGACTGCGGGCTATCTGGTCTACCGGAGCCCCTCGAAGCAGGGGGAGTACCTCATGATCGCCCGGCTCGACGGTCCCTTCTCCACGACCTACGCCGACGAGGGGCTCGGTGCGCTGCGCGTCTTCTACTACCGGGTCGCCGCCGAGAACAGCGCCCGCGGCGTGGGCGAAGCGACTCCCACCGTCCGCGCGGTGACCAAGCCCGAGCCCCTCCCCCCGATCGGCCTGCGGCTTGCGGCGCAGCAGCTCGGATCGAACCGGCTGGCCTGGGAGCCCAACGTGGAGAAGGACATCGCCGGCTACCGGCTGCTGCGGATGCGCGAGGACTCCGACGCCGACTCCGAGGAGATCGTCGCCACCCTCGAGCCCGACGATATCGCTGCCGAGGACCGCGATATCGGTGCCGGCGAACGACTCTCCTACGCGGTGGTGGCCGTCGACGAAGACGGCCTCGAGAGCGAGCCGTCCGATCCCATGGAGGTGGAGAGCGTGGACTACGGACTGCGCGCCGAGGCGCGGGAGGACGCCATCTACCTGCACTGGAGCCCGGAGGTCCAGGAGGGCTTCGCCGCCGCACGGATCCTGCGTCTCGGAACCTTCGGCAGCGACGAGATCGCCCAGGTCCCCCGAGAGGAATTCGCCGATCGCGAGATCAAGCCCGGCCGCCGCTACCGCTACCAGGTGATCCTGGTCCGCGAGGACGGCTCCGAGGCCCCTCCCTCCAAGGTCGTCGAGGCGATCGCGCCGGAATAGCGCGCGGGACGACCTCGTTGCACTCCCCGCTCCAGCTTCTAGACTTCCCTCCCTTCGTTCCCCGGTAGCTCAGCTGGCAGAGCAAGCGGCTGTTAACCGCTGGGTCGTAGGTTCGAGTCCTACCCGGGGAGCCATCGCTCCGTTCGCCGCCCGCGATGCAGCCTGGGTGGCCTTCAGTCGAACAGGGGGTGGCCGTCGAGGTCGGACGGGGGGGTGATTCCCAGCCGCCTCGCCAGGGTCGGGGCGATGTCGACGGTGCGGGCGGGTCCGGGCACCCGGCCAGCCTCGATCCGGGGGCCCCAGAAGACGAGCGGAATCGCCCGGTCGTAGAGGTACGGCGTACCGTGGGTGGTTCCCTCGTCCTCTCGAGAGATGAGACAGCCCGCCGCGAGCTGAATGATCAGATCGCCGCTGCGGTCCGGGACCCAGGAGTTACGGTAGAGACGCGCAAAGGAATCCGTACCGTGCTCGATCTCCTCCGCGGTCCACGCCGCCGCGATGGAGGGCTCCGCCTCGAGAATCCGCTCCGCGGCGGCGACCGCGTCGGACACCGGGACGCCGTGGCGCTCGGCGAGGGCGCGATCGACTCCCAGCTTGGAGCCCGCGAAGATCAGCCACGGACGCGGAATCGAGAGCAGCGGGCTGAGCTCGAAATGGAGCTTCCCGAGCAGCACGAAGGCCAGGCGACTCAAGTCGGGGCGCCCGCCCGCGACGGGGCACTGGCCTTCGCCGGTGCGCTCCAGCCATTCGGGGAGGGGCAGCACTCCGTGGTCCGAGGTCAGGACGCCCAGCACCGTGCCCGGACCGAGCTCCCGCTCCAGGAAGTCGAGGAAGCGCCCGAGGGCGAGGTCGAGCCGGCGGAGAGCGTCCCGCGACTCGTGGCTCTCGGGGCCGTAGAGATGCCCCACGTAGTCCATCGCCGAGAGGGAGAGCGCCAGCAGGTCGGGCGACGAACCGCGCCCCAGCTTCTCCTCTCGCACCAGCGCGGTGGCAAATTCGAGGATCGCGCCGTCCAGGAAGGGGGATGCCGCCAGGCGTGCAGCAAACTCCTCGGGATCTTCGTGTCGGAGCGGGTGGCCGCTGGTGCGCCGGAAACGCTCCGACTCGCCCGGGAAGTCGTCGGGGCGCTGCGGCGCTTCGCCGACGTCGGTGAGGTGTTCCCAGGTGTGGGGGAGCCGCGCCAGGAAGCCGTCCCGGGGTGGGCTCTGCCCGTTCCACTCCCGGACCCATTGCGGGAGATCGGACAGGTAGTATCGGCTGGTGGTGAAGCCGACCGCGCCGATTCCGTTGAACCAGTAGGCGGCATCCGGCGAGTGCCCCGCCAGGGTGATGGCGGCGCGGTCCTTCCCGGAAACGGAGAAGACGCGGGTCGCGGGGTCGGCCGACTTCATCCAGTCGCCGAGCGCCCCGACCCGGAGGTTTCTCGGAGAGCGTCCCAGCTCGCTCCCGAAGACCCCGGCGGTGGCGGCGGAACAAGACTCCCGATCTTAGCTCGAACTATGGGGAATCCCCTGCGGGCCTCCCATCCGAGAGCGAGACCGATACAATCCCGGCGAATCCGGGCGGGTGGAGGAGGAAAGCCGGCATGCTGAAGATCAGTCTGATGCGGCTCGTCGCAGGGATCGCTGCGCTCTGCTTCCTGGCGCTGCTGGCCGCCCTTCCGGCGGCCGCGGAGTCGGCGTGGGTGCGTGGCGAGGTGCGGCTCAACCTGCGGAGCGGGCCGGGCGCCCAGTACCGCATCCTCGGGGTCGTTGTGACCGGCGACGCGCTGCAGGTGATGAAGCGCACCGAGAACTGGACGAAGGTGAAGACCGCGGAGGGCGAAGACGGATGGATTCCCGGCGGCTATCTGGATCCGCAGCCACCGCCCACCCTCCGCCTCGAGCAACTCGAGGCGGAGGTAGCGAGCCTCCGCGACGCTCTGGAGAAGGCCGACACGGAGACGTCCACGCTCCGCGAGCGCAGCGAGAAGCTCTCCACGAACGATTCCGAGCAGGCGACGGAGATCGAGCGGCTCACCAAGGAGAACTACCGGCTCCGCGCCGGTGAGCGCTGGGCCGAATGGATCACCGGGGCCCTGGTGCTTTCGACCGGTATGGCGCTCGGCGCACTGCTGAGTCGGATCTCGAGTCGCCGACACAGGCAGCGACTCCGCCTCTGACCCGATCTTCCGGGCTCGATCGCCCACTCGTCCGTCAAGTCCCCGCCGCGGATGGCCGATTTCACGGACGAGGGGGCTCCTCGTGCAACTGCTTCTGGTCTATACGATGCTCCTCCTGGGAGTCATCCTGCCACTCGGCCTCCTCCTCCTGTGGTCGCGGCGCCTCCCCGTCTACCGGACGCTCGCGGGTCAGCGCTCCGAATCCCTGACGCCCCTCGTCGTGCTCCTCCTTGCGGCGGCACTCTGGTCCGTCGCCTATGCGCTCGAGCTCCTGGCGACGAGCCCGGTCGCCGTCCAGCATCTCCACCGGCTTGCCCTTACCGGCGTCGCGTTCGTTCCGCCCTCTGTCCTCCTCGTCACTCTGGCGCTCGCCTTCCGCTACAGAGCTTCCGGCCGCGCGTGGGCGGCGCTCGTGGCGCTTCCCGTCGGATCGACCTCCCTGGTGTGGACCAACCCGCTCCATGGACTGATCTGGGCGTCGACCGAGATCGTTCCCGTCGAAAGCCTGACGGTGCTCACGACCGTGGAAGGGCCGTGGTTCTGGATCCACACCTACTTCTCGTACGCGTGCGTGGGCGTGTCCGTCGCACTTCTGGGGATGCGCGCCACGCGGGTGTGGGCGGCGTCGCACGCGGAGAGCGCAGCCCTGATCGCGGCAATCGGGGTTCCGTGGAGCCTCAACGCACTCCATCTGTTCACGCCGAGCTCCCCCGTCGATCCGACTCCCGCTGCGGTTCTCGTCAGCACGATCGTCCTCTTCGGCGTCGTCTTTCGCGACCGCATCAAGCCACTCCTTCCCTCGGCTACCGGAGCCCTGTTCGAGATGAGCGGCGATCCCATGGTCTTGATCGACCGGGAGGGACGGGTCGTCCACTCCAATCCAGCAGGGGCACGACTCTTCGGCGCGCCGATCGCGTCGATCCTCGGAACGGAGCTCGGCCAGGTCTGGCAGGGCTTCGAGGTCTCCGCCGGACGTGACGGCCGTCATACGGATCTCCGGCTACTCGATCCAACGACGAAGCGCCCACGCGACTTCGACTTCCGCGTCTACCCCGGAAGCCACGACGCAGAGTCCAGCATCGTCGAAGTCGTGGCACTGCGCGACATCACGAAGCGCCGTGAAGCCGAGGCGTCGATCGCCCATGCGGCTCGCTACGACGAGCCGACCGGGCTTCCGAACCGGCAGTTCTTTCGCGAGCGCCTCACCGCGATCCTCGAAGACACCGGGGACGATGCTCACCCCCTCGCGCTGATTGCGGTGGATGTCGACGGCTTGAAGACCGTGAACGATCTGCAGGGTCAGGCGGCAGGTGACGCGCTGGTCCTGCGAGTGGCAGAAGCCCTTCGGAACGCGCGTGGAAGGGAGCACGCAACCATCGAGACCTTCCCCAGCCGTCTCGGAGGCGACGAGTTCGCGCTCTTGATCACGGGGAGCTCGGCCGCCGAAGAGGCCGAGCACGTGGCGGCCCAGCTCCAGCACGAGGTGTCGGCGTGCGAAGAGCACGAGCTCGCGTCCAGCATCAGCATGGGAATCTCGATGTTTCCCGACCACGGCCGGGACGTCTCCTCGCTCTTCCGGCGAGCGGACCTCGCGCTCCAGGCCGCGAAAAGCCAGGGGCGGGCACAGTTTCGCTTCTTCGACCGAGGCATGGAGCACGAGATCGACCGCCAGGCCACGGTCAGTCGGGCGCTCCGAGGGGCGATCCGGTCCGGTGATTTCAATCTGCTCTTCCAGCCGAAGGTGGATCTGGTCACCAAGAGGGTCAGCGGGCTCGAAGCTCTGATCCGATGGACCGACGCCGAACTCGGGTTCGTGTCGCCGGAGGAGTTCATCGCGATCGCGGAGAAGAGCGGGAGCATTCACGGCATCGGACGGTGGGTGTTGACGGAGACCTGCCGGACCCTGGCGCGCTGGAGAGCGGAGGGCCATGGAGCGGTGCGGGTCGCGGTGAACGTGTCGGCCGAGGAGCTGCGCGATCCGAGCTTCGGCGGTGGTGTCTTCGCGAGGCTCCAGGAGTACCAGATCGATCCCTCGCAGATCGAGATCACGGAGCGAACCCTTCTCGACGAGGACATCGTGATGATGACCCATCTCCGCGACCTGCGAGCCGCTGGAATCCACATCTCCCTCGACGATTTCGGAGCGGGCTACTCGACGCTCTCCTGCATCAGTCGAGTGGACGTCGACACCATCAAAATGGACCGATCGCTGGTCGTCGACGTGGAGCTCGAGGGTCGGGCGACGAAGGTCGCCGCGGCGGTCGTCACGCTCGCGCGGATGTTCGACATGGAGGTCGTCGCCGAAGGCGTCGAGACCGAGGAGCAGGAAGCCGCGCTTCGAATGCTGCAATGTCACCAGGCGCAGGGCTACCTGTACTCGCAACCCGTGCCTGCCGAGATGATCCCCGAGCTGCTGCGATACGAGCTCCCCCTCGAGAAGCCGACCGATCACTGACCATCGGAGGGGTCTCGTCCCGCCGCACGGCTCGACGGGTATGTCAGGGGAATACCCCGCGGCGCCGCTTGGCCTCGCGGATCCGATCGATGGCGCGCATCAGGGCCGCGTTGCGGAGATCCACCTGCTTCTCCTCGGCCAGTCGGAGTGCGTCGCCGAAAGCGGTCCGCATCAGGGTGATGAGCTTCAGGTTGACCTCCTCTTCGCTCCAGAAGAAGTGCTGGAGGCCCTGGACCCATTCGAAGTAGGAGACCACCGCTCCGCCCGCATTGGCGAGGATGTCCGGCACCACGAAGACGCCGCGGTCCTGGAGGAGTTCGTCGGCCCCCAAGGTGGTGGGGCCGTTGGCTCCCTCGACCAGGATCCCGCACTCGAGATCGTCGGCGTTCTCCTCGGTGATCTGGTTCTGCACGGCGGCAGGGACCAGCACCTCGCAGGGTACGGTCAGAAGCTCGGCGTTGGTGACGCTCTCCGCCTCGGGGAAGCCGCCGACGAACTGGTTGGCGGCGACCCACTCGTCGAGCCGCTTCAGATCCAGGCCGCCCGGGGAGTAGACGCCACTCCGGACGTCCGAGACCGCGACCACGCGCGCCCCGAATTCGCTGGCCAGCCTGGCCGTCACGCGACCGACCTCACCGTAGCCCTGGACGGCGATCCGGGCGCCCTCCACCGGGACCCCGAGATGCCGACAGACCTCGATGATGCAGGTGACCACGCCGCGGCCGGTCGCCTCGGTGCGCCCCAAGGATCCACCGACCTCGATCGGCTTGCCGGTGACCACGCCAGGGACCGTGTAGCCCTTCTGCTGGGAGTAGGTGTCCATCATCCAGGCCATCACCTGCGCATCGGTGCCGAGATCCGGAGCGGCGATGTCGCGGTCCGGTCCGATCACGTCGATGATCTCGGAGGTGTAGCGGCGCGTGACCCGCTGCAGCTCTGCGCGAGAGAGCTGGTTGGGATCGATCCGGAGCGCGCCCTTTGCACCGCCAAAGGGGAGGTTCATGATCGCGCACTTCCAGGACATCCACATCGCCAGCGCAGTCACCTCTCCGAGGTTGACGTCCTGGTCGTAGCGGACACCGCCCTTGGTAGGCCCCATAGTGAGCAGATGCTGGACGCGGTATCCGAACACCGTGTCCACCTTGTCGTAGCTGTCGCGGCGGAAGGGAAAGGAGACCACCAGGGCCCGCTGGGGAGTGCGGAGCCGCTCCCAGATGTTGTCGTCCAGCGCCATCCGCTCCGCGGTCCGATCCAGCTGCGCGACCGCCAGGCGATACATGGGGGTATCCCACTCGAGACGTTGAGCATCCACCGGACGAGCCCTCCCTTGGGAGGTCTCATCGGCGAATCGTCGGGATACCTGACACCCGGGTGGTCTCTCGGACCGAGTGCGAGGGCGCTTCGGGAATCAGGGGGTCAGGAACTCGGTGAGCTTGGCCGCGCTCTCAGTGGTGGCGATGATCAGGATCCGGTCTCCCGGCTCGACCCGGTCGGTGCCGTGCGGCACCAGAAGGGAGCCCTCGCGGCGCAGCGCGCCGACCAGGATGCCACGGGGAAGCGACACTTCCGAGAGCTCGGCCGAGACGATGCGGCTTCCCCGCACCGCCTCCGCCTCCAGGATCTCGACCCGGTCTCCCAGCAGAGCGGCCATGGAGTGGACCCGGGCGCCGGGAATGTGCTGGAGGATCAGGCCGATGGCGAGGAGCCGCGGGCTGATGATCGCGTCGATGGCGGTCTCGCCGATCAGATTGGCCAGCGCCGGATTGTCCACCAGCCCGAAGGCGCGACCGGCCCCCATGCGCTTGGTGAGCAGGCAGGCCACCAGGTTCGCCTCGTGATCCCCGGTGACGGCCACGAAGGTATCGACCCGTTCGATCGCCTCTTCGTCGAGCAGCGCCTCACTGGTGATCGAGCCGCAGACGACCAGGGTGTCGCCGAGGGAATCGGCGGCACGGCGGGCGAGATCCACGTCGGGCTCGATCATGGTGACGCTGCGCTCGCTCTCCTCCAGGCGACGCGCCAGGGCGAGACCGATCCTGCTGGCGCCGGCGATCATCACGCGGTGCTGGGCGGCGGGAGGGGCTCCCAGCAGCTCGAGCATGCCCGCGAGATCGGTGCGCTCGATGGCGAAGTAGACGATGTCCCCGGACCGGATCTCCTCGTCGCCGTGTGGAACCACGGCGTGATCCCCGCGCTGGATCGCCGCCACCAGGGATGGAGTCTCGGCGAAGAAGAGCTTCATGTCCGAGACGGGGCGCTCCGCGAACTCGGATCTCTCGGTGATGCGGAAGCCGGCCACCAGGAGATCCCCGTCCATGAAGGAGACCACGTCGAGGGCGCTCGGCACCACGAGGAGGGCGGCGATCTTCTCGACGGCCGCCGCCTCGGGATTCACACAGAAGATCTCGACGGCGTCTGCCCGACTGAGTTCCTGAAAAGCCTCCTGGTGCTCCGGGTCGCGGAGCCGCACCACCACGCGGGGCGCCTTGAACATCGATGCGGCGATTCGCCCGGTGACGAAGTTCACCTCGTCGGAGTCGGTGGTGGCCACCACCAGGCTCGCGTCGGCGGCACCCGCGCGCCGCAGCGCGGCCGCGGTGGCGCCGTTTCCCTCGACGATGCGCACGTCGAGGGTCGCGGAGAGCTCGGCTGCACCCCGAGCGCTCTGCTCCACCAGGGACACGTCGTGTCCATCCCCCGAGAGCTTCTCGGCCAGCGTAGTGCCGACCAGTCCTCCGCCGACGATCACGATCTGCACTGCCCCGCCCTACCTCTCCCCGCTGCCGGCCGAAGTTACGGGATCCCCGAACGACCAGCACGGCGCCCTCTCCCCGAGGGGGAACACTCCGCGGTGCAGATCTCGGATGCGTCCCGGTTGTGGGGCTCTCACTTGCCGACGAACTCGGGCGCCCGCTTCTCGAGGAAGGCGGCGATGCCCTCCTTGCCCTCGGCGCCCCGCGCGGAGTCGGCGATGCAGCGCGCCTCGTGCTCCATCTGGCTCTCGAGGTGGTCCCCCGCGGAGCGAAGCAGAAGCTGCTTCACCCGGCCGAAGGCCCGGGTGGGACCGGCGGCGAGCTGGGCGGCGAGCTTCCCGGCCTCCTCCAGGAGATCCTCGTCGGGGACGACGCGCGAGACCAGGTTCCAGTCCAGGGCTTCCCGGGCGTCGAGCGTCCGTCTCGTCAGCATCAGTTCCTGGGCGCGGCGGAGTCCGACCAGGCGGGGCAGGAAGAAGGTGCAGCTCCCGTCCGGCGATAGACCCACAGAAGTGTAGGCCACGGTAAAGCGCGCCGACTCCGCGGCGACCACCATATCCGCCGCGATCGCCAGGCTGAAGCCGGCGCCCGCCGCGGCCCCCGTGACAGCGGACACCACCGGCGCGTCCATGCGGGAGAAGCGCGAGAGCGCCCCGTGGAGATCGTTGGTGATCCCCTTCAGGTACAGCGGAAGCGCATCGCCCTCCCCCGAGAAGGCGCGGAGGTCTCCGCCGGCGCAGAACATCTTCCCGGCGCCGGTGACGAGCAGGGCGCGGACCTCCGGGTCCTCGTCGCAGCGGTTCGCCACCTCGCATAGCTCCCGCATCATCACCGCGTTCATCGAGTTGCCCGCATCGGGACGATTCAGGGTCAGACGGGCGACGTGGTCCTCGACGTCGAAGAGAACGGTTTCGAAGCTCATTCATCCACCTCGAGCTGAGCAGACGCTGGAATCAGGCAGAGTATGCGCGATGCGGATTCGGTGCTACTCATCCCGGCGATGAGAGGAATGATCCGCTGTCTCGTCCTCCTCCTCGGCGTGGCCGCCCTCGGCTGCGCCGGGGACTACACCGAGCGCTTCCGGCGGGCGCATCCGGGCTGGACGCCGGCGCCACCGGTCTCGGGAGACTCCTTCGAGGAGACCCTGGCGTCGGTCCACGCGGAACCGGGAGACCCCCTCCAGGTCTCCGTCCGGGAGCTCCGCGTGATGCGCGTCGACGTCGAGCCCTGGGAGGTGCTCGATCCCGATTCCGCCGCCAAGGGACCCGAAGGGCAGACACTCGCCATGATCGCCCATCGCCGCTGCAAGGGACGGCGAGGGCTCGAGTTCTTCGAGTCGGAGCGGGTCTCGTGGTACGTCTTCGTCGCCGGGAAGCTCGTCTCCTACGACCACTTCGAGTTCGACGGGGACTGCGAGCCCCGGAACCACTACGCGCCGAGCGGAGCGGAACGACTGGAGACGGAGCGGGCCCTGCTTCGCTACACGGCCCGCGCCTACCCCGAATCCGCCTCCACCACGGCGGAGCGGATCCGGAAGGGCATGGCGCTGGTCTCTGCGGACCGGCTCGCCGACGCGGAGAGGGTGCTCCGGTCCGTCGATCGCGACCTCGACTTCATGGAGCCCAAGCGCGCGACGCTGCCCGCCGAGGAGAAAGCGCGGCTCGAGGTGGAGGAGAAGAGGCTGCGGGCGTCGCGGGCGAAGCTCTCCAGGGCGATCGCCGCCGCACGTCGCGAGCAGGAGAAGCGGTCGGACTAGCCCGTCTCAGCGGATCGGCCAATAGCGCTCCTTCGCCTTCTCCGGCGAGAGCCGGGCGGTCTCGGCGATGGTCTTGAGCGACTCCGGATCGGTCAGGTCGGATTCCTCCATGCGCACCTGCAGCGCCCAGGCGTTCTGGTGGGACTCGGAGTCGACGTTCACCAGGCGCACGCGGGTGCGCCCGGTCTCCGGATCGATCATCTCGCGCAGAGGGAGCGTGACGACGGTCTCTCCCTGCCGGGTAATCATCACCCCGGACTCGCCGGAGAGCAGCGTCCGCACCGCGCCGGCGCCGAGATCCAGGGTGTAGTTCAGGTCGTAGGCATTGGGCGCGGCACAGCGGAGCTCGTAGCCCAGATCCTTCTCGACGATGGTGACCTTGATGCCGCGCTCCGCCAGCGAGTCCCGGATCGTGTTGCGCAGGAACCTGCCCAGCGGGACCTCGGAGAGTCGGATGTGGCCGTGCTCGTCCCGCTCCACGTCCTTCAGCACCTCGGCGTCCTCGGGGTCGAGGCGCTCCCCGACCCCCTCGGCGATCACCGCCACGCCGTAGGGGCGCCCCATCACCCTCCGCTTGATGATGGCGCCCTCGAGGAGGTTGGCGACGGTCTGGAAGCGGATCCGACCCTCGGGAAAGTGCTCGGGGATCAGGAACAGCGTGACACCGGCGGCAGTCCCCGAACCGAGGGCGAGATGGCCGGCGTTCCGACCCATCACCACGCAGAAGTACCAACGTCGCGTGGTCCGCGCATCCTCCATCAGGTGCGAGAGCAGCCGCCCGCCGGCCTCCCGGGCGGTCTCGAAACCGAAGGTGGGAATGCCCGGGGGAAGCGGCAGATCGTTGTCGATGGTCTTGGGGACGTGGGCGACGCGGATCCGTCCGCCGGCCTTCTCGGCGACGTTGAAGGCCGAGAAGGCGGTGTCGTCACCGCCGATGGTGACGAGATGATCGATGCCGAGCTCGTCGAGGCTGGCAATCACCCGCTCCATGTCCTCGGAGCGCTTGGTCGGATTGGCTCGCGCGGTCAGCAGGATCGAGCCGCCCATCGGGCGGATGCGCGAGACGTCCGCGATGTACAGGGGGGCGACGTGGCTGGTGTCCCCCTGCATCAGCCAGCGGAAGCCCTCGCGGATGCCGATCACCTCGGCACCGCTCCGTCGGGCGAGGATCGTGGCCGCACCGATCACCCCGTTGATGCCGGGGGCCGGCCCACCTCCCACCAGGATTCCGAACGTCGCCATGGATGTCTCCCCTCCTGAGCCCGCGTCGAAGGCTCTCGTCAGGATCTCGAAGCGCCCCTCGAGATCCGGCTAAGCTTGCCGGAAGGCGCGCAGAAATGCCCGCTTCAAGCCTCCACTCACGGGCTCGCGCATTTCCCGGACGGGTCGCGGTGGCCGTCCGGCGGCAGACGGCGCGGGCCCGAGGTCGAGACACTTCGCCACTTCCTCGGCGAGCCCCCGCAGCTGTTGGTGCACCTGGGTGCCGCGGGCGTGATGCAGGATCGAGCCCGGCGCCTCGGAGGCAGAGAGGAGGGCCTCGACACGGGGACTCCGCGACAGGTAGTTCTCGAAGCGAGGCCAGTCCCGCTCATCGATCGCGTCGATCAATCGCTCGTAGAGGTTCCTCCCCTCGGCGTCCACCCGGGTGCGACGATCGACCAGGGTGAGAAGGATCCGCCGCCGGACCTGTGCGAAGTGGGGCCGCGTGAGGAGCTGGAACAGCTTCCCGGCCTCCTCCAGGGAGCCCCAGTCGGCGACCGGGAGAATGATCAGGTCTGCGGCGTGGAGCGCGTTCTGGGTGAGCGCCTCGAGATCGCTCTTGGTATCCAGGATCACCACGCCGACGAAGTCCGTCTGCACGAGGATGCGCCGGAGGGTCTGCGGGGCCTCCGCCCGGTTCTTGAGGGGACCTGTATCCGGGGGAGGAGGCACGAAGTGGATGCCGTATTGGCCGAGCTGGATCACCCGATCGAGGGAGCGTTCCGCCCACCCGTGCTTCAGATTTCCCTCACCCGGCACAGCGGACGGGAGCCGAAACATGCGCTCGACGGTCGACTGGTCGTCCAGCGCGACGACCAGCATCGGCAGATCCTCGTAGAGGGCGCGCAGGTAGATGGCGAGGTTGGTGGCGACCGTGGTCTTGCCGACACCTCCCTTGTTGGAGGAGATGGCGATGACCGCGCGAGCGGCGCGGGATCTCTGGGGGGCCTCGGCTGTCACGGCAGACACTCTAACCATCGGCTAGCATAGCGGCCATGACGGCCGTGGGGATCATCCCGGCGCGCTGGCGCGCCAGCCGCTTCCCGGGCAAGCCCCTCGCCGAGATCGCCGGAAGGCCGATGATCCGCCGCGTCTACGAGGGCGCATGCGGGGCGTCCCGGCTCAGCGCCGTCTACGTCGCGACCGACGATCAGCGCATCGCGGACGCCTGCGCGGAGTTCGGCGCCGCCGCCGTGATGACCTCTCCCGATCATCCCACGGGTACCGACCGGATGGCCGAGGCCGCCCGCGAGCTCTCCGACGAGATCATCGTCAATATCCAGGGAGACGAGCCACTGATCGAGGGTTTCGTCATCGACGCCGCGGTGGCCGCCCTCGAGGAGGCTCCGGAGGCACCCATGTCCACCGTGGTCCACGCCGCGGAGGCCGGGAACATCGACGATCCCCACCGCGTCAAGGTGGTGTTGGACCGGGAGGGCTACGCCCTCTACTTCTCCAGAAGCCGCATCCCCGCCCTGCGCGATGGCCAGGCTCCTCCCCACTACTGGCAGCACGTGGGACTCTACGCCTACCGAAGGGAGTTTCTGATGCGCTACGTCGATCTCGAACCCACCGAGGCCGAGCGCGCCGAGGCTCTGGAGCAGCTCCGCGCCCTGGAGCACGGCCATCGCATCCGGGTCGCGATCATCGACGGCTGGGAGAGCACGCCCGTCGATACTCCGGAAGACGTGAAGCGGGTCGAGGCCTGTCTCGAAGCCCGCGATGCGCTGCGGCATGGACGGCGATGATCCTGGATGCGAGAACCGCCAAGGAGTTCGAGGTCCGCTACTCGAACCGGGGACGCTGGGGGGAAGGCCCGCCCAGTGCCCTCCATTTCATCACCCCCGATCGGGTGCGCGTCGCCTGCACCCTGCCCCGGCGCGGCTGGCCCATCCCGTGCACCCTTCCGGAGGGCGTGCAGTCCCCTCCGCACCTGGTCTCCCGAATCTCCGCCACCCAGCCTTCGCCGAATGGCATCGCCGGTCGCGGCGTGCTGCTCGATCTGGCCCGGGCCGACCGGACGACGCGCCTCCCGGACGGGCTCGCGATCGCGCCGGAGCGGCTGGATGCCTGTGCCGAGAGCCAGGGGGTGGCCATCGAGTCCGGGGACATCCTGCTGATTCGCACCGGATCGCTCTCCCACTGCTGCACGATCGGATGCTGGGAGGACTACCTCTGGGGACCCGCACCGGGGCTCTCCCTCGCCTGTGCCCGCTGGCTCCACGAGCGGGAGAGCGCCCTGGTCGCCGCGGACACGGCAACGGTCGAGGTACGCCCCTCGGAGATCGCCGGAACCGAGCGCCCGCTGCGACGGATCTCGCTGGAGCACACCGGAGTCCTCTTCGGCGAGAGCTTCCACCTCGACGCGCTCGCCGAGGTCTGCGCCGCGGATGGCGACTACGCCTTCCTGTTCGTGGTGCCGCCGCTGCTCGATGCGGACGCCTGCGTCGCGCGGCCCCTGACCATCAAGTAGTAACGGGGTGAAAGAGCCCCAGAGGTCGCCGCGCGCGGTGGCCGCTCCGATGACCGCCTGGACGGGGTGCGTGGTTCGGAACTTCCAGAACCACCGGCGGCACCCGGGGTACCGCGCGCGGCGTCTCCCCCCTTGAAGCTGGAGGAAGGCTGACACGGACGCGGAGCGTGAGCTGTGCCGGCGATCACAGACGGAAAAATTCCAGGGGTCCAGACGCAAGACGCCCCGGGAGCAGGTCCGAGGGACCCGATGCGGCTACGGCGTCCGCGCTCCCGGGGGCGGTGGCCTGGGACTGGCGTCCCCGACTCCACCGATTTCTACCGAAAGGAAATGATCGGCGAAAATGTGACGTTCAGGACGCCGCCACCTTACCCGCCGTAGTCTTAGATTGGTCCAATTGTTCACCTCCTATTTCGGCTATGGAGTCTCCCAGCGAGGCCCAGTCCCCGCATCAGGTCCCGAGGTCGAAGAGGGCGCCGTTCCCACCGCCCCGGGCCGCCACACCCGCTACGAGTGCAACTCGGGGAAGAGCTAATTCCCCTCATCAGCCAACTTATCGGAACGGAGTCGACGTGGCTAGAGCTTCGAGTGGGGGTAGACTGCGCGAGATGTCCGGCTTCCCCGCCGCGGAGTGGACCGACACGGTGATCGCCCGTCGATGAGCGCCCGGGCCATCCTCGTCTTGGTGCTATCCCTGATCGTGGGAGTCACCTGGGTCTTCGCGGTGGTGACGAAGCGCTTCGAGCACGTGCTCTCGGGAGTCGCCGAGCTCGAGCCCCGGAGCTTCGAGACCCTCACCGTGATCACCGTGGGAACCGGCGGCACCTTCGAGAACCAGTGGCGGCTGGGACCCTCGACGGCGGTGGCCAAGGGAGACCGGGTGCTGCTCGTCGACGCGGGGCGGGGCATCGCGGGGGCGCTGCGCGCGGCGGAGATCCCGGTCCAGCAGCCGGATACCATCCTCCTGACCAGCCTGCTGCCGGAGAACACCGTGGGCCTCGATGACCTGATCCTGAGCGGATGGGTCACCCCGCGGGCCACGCCGCTCCGGGTGATGGGCCCCCGCGGTACCCGGGCCGCACTGGAAGGGCTGTTGCAGGACCATCGCACCGGCGTCGAGGAGATGGCCGCCGAGTGGCGGGTACCCCGCGAGGGAGTGGAGCTGCTGGAGCTCACGGACGGCGCCGAGTTCGAGGTGGGCGAGCTCGCCATCCAGGTGGCGAGCCTGCCGGGGGGGGCCTTCCCCGCGCTGGCGTATCGGATCGAGGCCGACCGGCGATCCGTGGTGCTGGCGTCGGTGGGCTTCGCCCCGGAATCTCTCGTCGCCTTCGCAAGGGGGGCCGACCTGCTGGTCCACGAGGCCGTCTACGAAGCCTCCCTGGCAGCGACGCTGGAGGAACTCGATGCCGAGCGGGCGGAGTTCCTGCGCAAGGAGGCGGAGATCCATCCGAAGCTCGAGACCATCGGCGCGCTGGCCCGGGAGATGGGGGTCGCGACGCTGGTCCTGACCCGGCTGCGACCCCCGCCGGTATACGCCTTCCAGTACCGGAACATCGTCGGGGAGGATTTCGACGGGCAGGTGGTGATCCCCGACGACGGAGAAGAGATCACACCCTGATCCCGCGCTCCTCCGGCGGCGCTGGCGGCGGCACATCCCGAGGCCCTGGCTCCCAGGGCTCCGACGGCGGGTCGGGCCGGTCCTCCCACCCCCTCTCGCCCGTGAAGCGGCGGCGCTGCTCGCGGAAGTAGCCGACGCCGGGTGCCAGGAAGATCGCCTCGTCGATGGTGGCGATGGCCGCCTCCCGGCGCCCTGCCACGAAGTAGGCCTCGGCGAGCGTATCCAGGATGTTCGGATCTCCGCGCTGGGTCTCCTCGACGGCGCGCTCGGCCAGCTGCAGCGCCACGTCGAACAGATCGGGCGAGGGCGACGGCGCCGTCACGATCATCCAGGCGACGTTGTTCAGGTGGTGCGGCTCGATCTCGGTGGAGAGCAGGTGGGCGGCCCGCCGCTCCGCGACCGGGGAGCCGGGAACGAGCAGCGGCCAGACGGCCGTGAGCAGCGCCACGCCCACCGCCAGGGCGGTCGCCCCTCCGGCGAAGACCATCCAGCGCGGCGAGTGCCCCGGCCCGAGTTCGGCCGGAGCCAGCGCGGCGGTCACCAGGGCACCGGTGAGAAAGCCACCGAGATGGGCGGCGTGAGCGATCCCCGGGACGAACAGGAGGAATACGCTCTCGCCCACCACCGCGGCGAGGAAGAGCTGCCGGGGAATCCGCCAGATCACCGGGAGCTGCTCCGGCCGGCGAAGCTCGAGCCAGATCAGGCCTCCCACCAGCCCGGCCACGATCCCGGAGGCACCCACCGCCCACTGGTAGCCGGCCAGATAGCTCCCGCCCATCGCGCCGAGCGCCGAGGTGCCCATCAGCAGCGCCACTCGAGCCGAGCCCAGAGGGCGTTCCACCAGGAGCCCGAGCCCCAGCAGGCAGATCACGTTGAGAGTCAGATGCAGGGGGAAGCCAGTGGGAAGGGGATTCGCGTGCAGGAAGTTCGCGGTCACCAGCCGCCACCACTCGCCCATCGCGACCAGGTCGGCGCTGAACATCCCGGCCAGCTCGATCCAGGGGGAGTACAGCCCCTGGAGGACGAACACCGCGACACACAAGAGCGCCGCTCCGCGGCTCACCCAGCTAGGCTGCGAACCCAGCATCCAGCGGTTGAGCCGCTGCATCCGGGCGAGCTGAAGTGCGCCTTCCGGCTGCGCGAGGATTTGGGAGTGAAGCTCGCGCGTCAGCGCTTCGGGCTCATTCGCCTGCTCGAACGCCCTCCGATGCAGCGGGAAGATCCCCTTGCGGGTTCCCACGCGGAGACCTCGAACGGTGAGGACCACCTGGGTGACGCCCGAGTAGGGAGTGAAGACGTCGCGACGGCCGAGGATCCCGCCGGGATGCCGGAAGCCGGTGCCGTGCATGGAGACCGGCCGTCGACCGCCGCGCAGCGGGAACACCTTCCGCTCGGACTCAGGCGACGTCTCGTCCATGAGGAGAGTCTAGCCCTTGGCTCCACTCAGCCGCGGCGGGGAACGGCCAGAGCGGGGAAGACGCGCGTGAAGACCAGGTAGAGGAGTGAGAACGCCCCGAGAAAGCCGAGAGCGATCCCGATCTGGATCCAGCCGAGGAAGGCGAAGGTGTCTTCGGGCTCCCAGGAGGGCCAGACCAGCACGTTGCGCTCCAGCCAGAGCCCGAAGGCCGAGATCAACGCCACGCCGCCCAGGAGCCACCAGGTCCTCTTGGGCTTCTGGCCCAGCAGGAGCCAGAAGGGAATCACCCAGACGCAGATCCACGCCAGCAGCGTGACCTTCACGTGGGGCTCGCCGAGCCGGTCCCACCATCCCTCCCAGTACCAGGTGGACTGGAGGAACTCGGTACCGAGGCGCGCCTGGAAGAACAGGGTCTCCTCGGGGAGGTTCCCGTACCAGATCACCAGGTACTGGGAGAAGAACAGGTACATCCAGAACACCGAGAAGGCGAACACCATCTTGCCGAGGTCGTGCAGGCGGTCCTTGGTGATCTCCCCCTCGAGGCCCGGGTATCGGCGGTGCAGCACCGCGAGGAGGGTCGTCACCGAGACGCAGGTCAGAAAAGCGCCCCAGGCGTAGAAGGCGCCGAACAGGTTCGAGTACCAGACGGGTGAGAGCGACATCACCTGGTCGAAGGCGAGGATGCTGTAGCCGAAGGCGTAGGTCAGGCAGATGATCGGGGCCAGCACGCGGAGCCGGGCTGCCGAGGCGGCCCGCTCTTCTTCCTCGCCGCGCCAGCCGGCGGTCCAGCGATCGATCATGTGCCGGGTGAGACCCGTGGCCCCCTCGGCCGCACCGCGGAGCGCGGGCCGGAGCGAGGCCTTCAGGAATGCGAGGCTCAGGATGGAGAGCACGGCGAGGATGCCGAGATCGGTCGCGAAGAGCCGACCTTCGTTCAGCCAGGTGGCCTTCCACGGCAGCGGCTCGTCGATCCACGGGTAGATGTGGTGGCGGCCGAGGAAGCCGATGGCAGCGAGGATCAGGGTGACCGGCACCCAGGCGGAGAGCGCCGCACCGATGTGCCGCACCGGCCCGGGCCAGCTCGCGCCGACGATCACGAAGATGGCCGCCAGGACCACCCCCGCCTGGGCCAGACCGCCGAAGTAGAGGTAGTTGACGTGGAAGGAGCGCCAGGCGGTGGCCTCGTCCGTCCACAGGCCGACCAGGAAGGCCACCAGTCCGATCACCGTGAGCGCAGCACAGACGACCAGAGCCGTCCGCGGCAGCTCCTGGCGAACCGCCTGCTCTGCCGGCGCGGAGCTCAAGGCCGCCCTCCCTTCCGGTCCAGGTATCGCACGTAGTTCACGATGTCCCAGCGATCCATGGCCGGGGCGCGGTGATAGCTGGGCATGCGAAATCCCGGCGCGCCGCCGGCGCCGATGCGCATCACATTGTAGATGTAGCCGTCACTTCGGATCGTGGTCGTGCCCACCAGCGGGAACACGCCTGCGAAAGGACCCTGGATCTCGCCCGTCATGCTGACCGGACCGTCTCCCATGCCGGTCTCGCCGTGACAGGGCAGGCAGTAGATCCGGTAGAGCCGCTCCCCATTGGCGAGGCTCCGAAAGTCGTCGGGATCCCGCGGGTTTTCGAGGGCGTCGGTGGCGGCGATGTCGAGGCGGCCGACCAGCGGCTCGGCGCCGCCGACGGGCACCGATCCCTCCGGCGGCAGGAAGGCCGCGTCCCTGCCCTGGAAGCGGACCCGCTCGAAGGGCTGGATCGCCTTCTGCCACTTCATCTGGGGGAACCACGCCTCCGACCACTGCTCCCAGCATCCGAGAGAGCCGGCGAGCAGGAGCAGAGTGAGGGCGAAGAGCCCGTGGACAGGCGTGCGGCGGCTAGGGCTCGACAAGGGTGACCTCCTTGGCGTCGTAGTCGCGCAGCAGGGTGGAGAGCTCGAGGACGTCGCGCTCCTTGCAGTCCACCACCAGACCGAACTCCTCCGCCGAGAAGCGCGCGCTGTAGGCGTTGGCGCGCTTGCCCGAGGCGCGGGAAGGGAGCTTCGCGACGACCAGCAGCCCGAGCAGCGTCATCAGACCGCCGAAGAGGATGGTCAGCTCGAAGGCGATCACCGTGTAGGGCGGGATCGAGCTGAAGGGCTTGCCGCCCAACACCATCTGCCAGTCGTTGGCCATCCAGAGGGTGAGCGCGTAGCCGGTCACCGCCCCCACCAGTCCGCCGATCAGCGTCCAGGCGCGCACCCGGCTCGGCTTCGAATCGACGACGTCGTCCAGTTCCGGAAACGCCGCCGGCGCGTAGACCTCGAGCTCACTGAAGCCGCGGTTCTTGAGTCGATGCGCCACGTTCGCCACCGACCCCGGAGTGTCGAAGACCGCAAGCAGGGACGGCATCAGCGAGCCTCCTCAGCCGCGTGGGCCTTCCGGTGGATGGCCAGCTCCTTGATCTCGGAGATCGCGATCACCGGAAAGAACTTGAGGAAGAGGATGAAGAGCATGGCGAAGAAGGCGAAGCCGCCGGCCAGGAGCGAGAGCTCCACCCAGTTGGGCGTGTACACACCCCAGACGGCCGGGTCGTACTCGCGCGAGAGCCCGGTGATGATGATGACGTAGCGCTCGAACCACATGCCGATGTTGACGAAGGTTGCGATGACGAAGAGCGTGGGAATGTGCGTCCGCACCTTTTTCCACCAGAGAAGCTGAGGGATGATGCCGTTGCAGGTGATCATCACCCAGGTGGAGAACCAGTAGGGACCGAAGGCCCGCAGCCAGAAGGCCGACTGCTCGGCCTCGACTCCGCTGTACCAGGCGATGAAGTACTCGGTGATGTAGGCGTAGGAAACGATCATCGAGGTGAAGAGCAGGAACTTCCCCATGTTGTCGAAATGGTAGTCGGTGATGTAGCGCTCCAGGTGATAGATGCGCCGGACCGGAATCATCACCGTCAGCACCATGGCCATCCCGGAGAAGATCGCCCCCGCCACGAAGTAGGGGGCGAAGATGGTCGCGTGCCAGCCGGGGACGATGGACATGGCGAAGTCCCACGACACCACGCTGTGGACGGAGAGGACCAGCGGCGTGGCCAGGCCCGAGAGGTGGAGCACCGAACGGGTGTGGGATTTCCACTGCCGGGTGGTCCCCTGCCAGCCCAGCGCCAGCGCCCCGTAGAGGAGCTTGCGCCAGCCCGTGGCGCGATCCCGGGCGATGGCCAGATCCGGAATCAGGCCGATGTAGAGGAACACCACCGAGATGGTGGCGTAGGTCGAGATCGCAAAGACGTCCCACACCAGCGGGCTCTTGAAGTTGACCCAGATGCCGCGCTGATTGGGATAGGGGAGCATGAAGTAGAGCTTCCACAGGCGGCCGGCGTGAATGAAGATGTACTGCGCCGCGGTCACCACCGCGAACACCGTCATGGCCTCGGCACCGCGGTTGATGGCGTTGCGCCACTTGGCCCGGAACAGATAGAGGATCGCCGAGATCAGCGTGCCGGCGTGGGCGATCCCGATCCAGAAGACGAAGGTGACGATGTAGACGCCCCAGAAGATCGGAACCGAATAGCCGGACATGCCCAGTCCGTGGTAGACCTGCAGGGTCCAGACCACGGCGGCCCAGGCCACCACCAGCACCAAGATGCCGAGCAGCCCGAAGTACCCGAGCGACACGCCCTCCATCACCCCCAGGATGTCGCGGTTGACCCTGGAGTCCCCGGTGTCGGCCGGCTCCGCCGCGGCGGGCAGCGTCTCGGCAACGGACATGGCAGGCGGCGGCGTCATCGTCCTCTAACCCTCGACCGGCCCGCGCTGGACCTTGGCCAGGTAGGTCAAGGCGGGGCGGGTGTTCAGCATGTGCAGGGCGTGGTAGGCGCGCTTCGGGTCCCCGCCCTTCTTCACCACCCCGGCGTTCGCGTCGCGGAGGTTCCCGAACTGGATGGCCTGGCTCGGACAGGCCTGCTCGCACGCCATCACCACCTCGCCGTCTCCGATCGGGCGACCCTCGTCCTTGGCGAGCTGTCGTGCCGCCTGGATGCGCTGGACGCAGAAGGTGCACTTCTCCATCACCCCCTGGGAGCGCACCGTCACGTCCGGGGTCAGGCCTAGGCGCATCGGATCCGGCCACCGGGTGAGCGCGTAGTCGTAGAAGTTGAAGCGTCGAACCTTGTAGGGGCAGTTGACGGCGCAGTAGCGGGTGCCGACGCAGCGGTTGTAGACCATCCCGTTCAGCCCCTCCTCGTTGTGGTAGGTGGCGTAGACGGGACAGACCGGCTCGCAGGGAGCCGCACCACACTGCTGGCACATCATCGGCGAGTGGCGGACGTCGACGTCGCCGAGCGATTCGCGGTTTCGGGCGGGGTGCTTCCGCCCCGTCACCAGCTCCGGCTCACCGTCGCCGATGTAGCGTTCGATGCGGATCCAGGACATCGGGCGCACCCGGCGGATCTCCTGCTCGCCGACCACGGGGATGTTGTTCTCCACGTAGCAGGCGGCCACGCAGGAAGCGCATCCGGTGCAGCGGTCGAGGTCCACCGTCATCCCCCAGCGATACGGGCTTCCCTCGTCTGCATCGGCGGAGGGCTGGAACTCTTCGCGAATCTCGTGGGCCTCGTGGTGACCAGCCTCATGAACTTCGTTCGCCTGCGGCTCACTGCGCGCGCCTTCGGCGCTTGCCTCGTGAACTTCGTTCGCCTGCGGCTCACTGCGCGCGCCTTCGGCGCTTGCCTCGTGAACTTCGTTCGCCTGCGGCTCACTGCGCGCGCCTTCGGCGCTTGCCTCGTGAGCTTCGTGCGGCGCGGTGAGGTCGGCGAGCGCGATGGCTTCGCCGAGCTGGCGACCGCGCTTGTTGTCCGAGAACTGGAGCAGCGGCAGACGCTGGTGGCGACCGGTCTTCTCGAGACGCGCCCTCTCGGCCAGCCAGGCCCGCCCACCGCTCTCGTCGACACCGGCGGGCAGGGCGTCGATCACGTTGGCACCCCGGGCCTCGCCGGGCCGCCCGTCTCCGCTACGAGAGGCGAAGGTCCCGATGCTGTGACCCTGTCCGATTGGAATGGCCACTACGTCGTCGCGGATTCCGCCACGGGGATTGACGGCGACCTCGATGCGCCCCGCCGAGGTCTCGATGGCGACCACCTCGCCGAACTCGAGGCCCAGCTTCTCGGCGGTGCCGAGGCTGATCTCCGCCCAGGGCTCCCAGGCGACCTTCACCACCGGATCGGGGATCTCCTGAAGCCAGGGGAGGTTCGCGCTCCGACCGTCGTACAGGAAGGAGTGGGGGAAGGGGAGCAGGACGAAGTCGCCCTCCCCGCTGAACACCGGCTCCACCACCTCGAGCCGCCCGGCCGCGGCCGCCAGCTCCACCGGTGCGGTCGCCAACTCGCCGTACTCGCCGCCGCGGGAGAGCGCCGCGTGGAGCTCCGTACCGGACCACGCCTCCTCGATCACGGTGCGGAAGCTGCCGGAGGGGAGCTTGGAGGCCACCTCGGGACCCATGCTCCGAGCCACGTCGAGGAGCGTGTCTCCCAGCGCCCGGGTGTCGTAGAGAGGCCGGATCGTCGGCTGGAGCAGACAACGAACGCCGTCCCGCGGAGCCAGGTCCCCCCAGGACTCCAGCGGCGTATGGTCCGGCAGGATCAGGTGGGCCAGCTCGGAGGTCTCGTCGCAGATCGAGGCGAAGGAGACCACGAGCGGCACCTTGGCCAGCGCCGCCTCGAACCCGGCCGCCTTGGGCAGCGAGTAGACGGGATTGCAGTCGTGCACCATGAGGACGCCGACCTTCCCGTCCTCGATCGCCTTCACCAGCGCGAGGGCGTCGCGGTAGCTGGCGCGCTTCCGGAAGGCGTCCTCCGGCGGGATCTTGACCGAGCGCCCCACCGCTCCGATCACGTCGTTCAAGATCAGGACGGCCGCCGTCGAGGCGATGGCGCGGCGGGTGGAGGCGGCGACGCCCGGCGGGATGGCGACGGGGTTCCCGGCAGCGACGAGAGCCTTCCCGAGCCGGACGATGCGGTCGGCGGAAACCTCGGTCCTCTCCGCTGCGGTGTTCACCTCGGCGTCGGCGAGCACGCCGGAAAGCAGCTCCCGATGCGCCTCCGTCCCGGCCCCGCTCTCGATCGCCACGCGTGCCAGCGCCAAGGCCAGGATTCCCTCGGTACCCGGCTTCGCCGGTAGCCACTCGTCGGAGTTCGACGCGGTCTGGGAGAGCCGCGGACCGACATACACCAGACGCGCGCCTCCATCGGGGCGGGCGGTGATGTCGCGCGCAGCGGCGAGCTGCCGCTGGTGCTCCGTCGGTGAGAGACCGGTGTCGAGGATCTCGTTTCCGAAGTCCACCACCAGATCCACGTCGGTGAGGTCGAACCACGGCTGGGAGGCCACGCCGAAGACGTTCCGGGTGGCCTCGCGCAGCGCCTCGAGCGCGAAGGGCTCGTAGACCGTGCGGCCACCGGCTCCGACGGCGCGAACGAAGCGATCGATCAGCTTCCCCGCGGTTTCACCCGGGTCGCCGCCCAGCACGTGGACTGCGCCGGGCGCCTTGGCGATCTCGAGGGAGAGCAGCTCGATGGCGGCGTCCCAGCTGATCGGCTCGAGCTGATCCGGCCCCTTCCGGAGCATGGGGGCCTCGAAGCGATCCGGGTGATAGGTGCGGCCGATCGCCGCCTGCCCCCGCGCGCAGAGAGCTCCCCGGTTGATCGGGCTCTCCGGGTTCCCCTCCAGCTTGACGGGTCGCCCTTCCAAGGTCTTGACGTGGAGGCCGCAGCCCGCGGGACACTCCCGGCAGGTCGAGGCGTAATGGATGGGAAGGCCGGGCGAGATCACCTCGGGCTGAATCACGTAGGGGATCAGCTTCTCGACGTGGTCGGAGCAGCCGGCCGCCGCGGCGGCTCCCGCGCCCACTCCCACCAGCTTCAGGAAATCTCGACGGTCGATCTCGGTCATTCGTCTTCCAGCGACAGCTCCCGGCTCTAGTAGTGACAGAGGAGGCAATCCGTCGACACGTTGCTCTCGCGGTGGCAGATCACGCACCAGCCCATCTCCAGCTTCTTCGTGGGCAGGGCGTACTGCCACCATCTGGTGTCATCCACCAGGTAGAGCTTGTCCATGGTCTCGACCAGCCCGTGACAGCGCTGGCAGGTGACGTCGGGGGCTCTCATGTGTCGGTTGTGGCGAAACTGGACGTGCTCCGGAAGGCGATGGACCTGGACCCAGTGAATCGGAAGCTGGTCTTTCCAGGTCTGGTTCAGGATCCGGATGCCCTCGAGGCTGTCGTACTCGGGAGGGAAGTGCAGGTGGCAGCCCATGCAGACTTCCATCGACGGCATCCCCGCCGCCGGCAGGCGTTCGGCCCCGGAGTGACAGTAGAGGCAGTCGAGCTGGAACTTGCCGGAGTGATGGGCGTGGCTGAAGGGAACCGGCTGATTCGGACCCGGGAGCGCCTCGTCCCAGGCCGCGTCGTGGGATTGGCACGCCGAGAGTGTGGGAAAGAGTCGGTTGAACTCCGCCGGAATCTCGATCTCGAGATCCGGATTCTTCTCCATCCGCGCCTTCAGCGCCTGCGCTTCACAGATGCTCTCGGCGCGGAGCGCGTCACCGGCAGAGGCGCCGGCGAGACCACCCGACCCTTGCAGCAGGAGCAGCGCCAGAGCGGCGGCGACGAGCAACAGGCTCAGGGCGGTGCGGCGGCTGGGGCGGAAGGGAACCACGGTCGACTGAGGAGCCCCCTGGCAATGTATGTGATGTCTGCGCTCAGAAGCGCCCAGTCAGATCTCGCGCTGTGAGAAGTACACTGCTCCAAATTCAGGGGTGCAATTCCCCCCGGGACGAACCCGGCTGAAACCCATCCCGAGCGCTCCATTGCAGCGCTGGCGATCGTTGATTAGAACGTAGGATTCCCGTCGTCAACCCTTGGACGGGCGCATGAGCGCCTCCGAGGCGTTCGCCGACGTCGAGACGCACCGCTGGCAGCGAGCGCTCCGAGGGGCTTGAATCTGCACTACTCTCCGTGTCTTCCCAAGAGCTTCCTGCGAGGAGAACGAAGATGCCGGTCAGCACCGAACTCCTGGAGATCCTGGTCTGCCCCGAGACCAGGCAACCGGTCACTCTCGCGACGCCGGAGCGACTGGAGGAGCTGAACCAGAAGATCCGCAGCGGCGAACTCCGCAATCGCGGCGGTGAGGCCGTCGAGAAGGAGCTCACCGAGGCCCTGATGCGCGAAGACGGACGGGTGCTCTACCCCGTTGACGACGGCATCCCGGTGATGCTCATCGACGAGTCGATCGAGCTGTAGCCTTCACTTCTCTCCCGATCGCTACTGGGCGAACTCCCGGCGCTTCAGATCCTTGACGTATTCGGCGAGGACCGGATCTGCGGCCACCAACTCCGCGATCTGCGCCTCGAATTCCGCGGCGGATTGCTCGAGCGGTCCCTCGTCCACTCGGAAGTCGAGAACCTGGGTCGCCTTGTGGACGAGGGCGAGAACGCCTCGCGAGTTGGGGGTGGCGGCGATGTAGTGCGGTAGCCCTGCCCAGAGGCTGACCACTTCGATCCCCGCCTCTCGCATCCGGCTCGCCAGAACCCCGACGATCCCGGTGGGTCCCTCGTAGTGGGTGGGCTCGATGGAGAATCGCTCCATCAATTCGGGCGTGCTCGCAAACCCGGTGACCCGAACCGGCAGCGAGTAGAGCACGTCGGAGAGGTAGGCGCCGAGCAATACCACCCGTCGGACGCCGATCTCCTCGACCAGGCGCATCACCTGGTCAGAGAAGCTGCGCCAGCGAAGGTGCGGCTCCGCACCGACGCCGATCGCCATCTGGCGGCCCGAGACCATGGCGCCGAACCGAAACTCGAAGCTCGGCCATTCGATATGCCGAACGGATTCCGAATCGAGTCGGACCCGCGGGCGGTGCACCGTGAAGTCGTAGAATTCCTCCGGATCGATCTTCGCCAGAGGAACCATCTGCAGAGATTCTCCGAGGTACTGCACGGCACGGGTGGCCGCCTCCCCGGCGTCGTTCCACCCTTCGAAGGCGAGGATCAACGGCGGGGCCTGCAGCTCGGGGCGCACGTACATCTGCAGCGGGTCGGGCATGCGTGAAGAGTGGCAGACTCGGTACCGGTCGCACAAGAGGCCCGCCACTCAGCGAACGAAGCGGTAGCCGTGCCCACGCACCGAGACGATGTGGCGGGGGCGGGAGGGATCCTTCTCCACGTGGCGGCGCAGGCGCACGATGAAGCTGTCCACCACGCGGGTCCGGGTGTCCGGCCGCAGCCCCCAGACCGTCTCCAGGAGCTCTCCACGCGGTACGGCTTCCCCCTCTCGCTCGATCAGCGCCCGGAGCAGGCCGATCTCCCGCGTCGTGAGCCGCACCGTCTCCCCGGGGGTCTCGACCTCGAAGCGATCGAAGTGAACCGTCACCTCGCCGAAGCGGAACTCCCGGAGCCCGTCTTCCTCCGCCGTCGCCCCGTCCCAGCGGCGCCGGCGCAGCAGGGCGCGGGTGCGGACCAGCAACTCGTCGAGCTTGAACGGCTTGGTGAGGTAGTCGTCCGCCCCCTCCTCGATCCCCCGCACCACGTCCGAGGCATCGTCCTTCGCCGTCAGGATCAGGATCGGAACGTAGTTTCCCGAGGCACGGGTCCGGCGAGCCACCTCGAAACCGCTCATCTCCGGCAGCATGATGTCGAGAATGACCAGGTCGAAAGGCTGCCCGGAGTCGGACAGCTTCTCGACGGCCGCGCGACCGTCTCCCGCAATCTCCACCTGGTGTCCCTCGGCCTCTAGATTGAAGGCCAGCCCCTCGGCGAGATGGGCCTCGTCCTCCACGATCAGGACGCGAGACATCTAGAGGCCCGCCCTGAGATCGGGAACCGCCTCCAGACCCGGCCTGGATTCCGCAACCACCGCCGCTCGCAGCGTGATCACGAAGCGGCTGCCGCGCCCCGAGCCCTCACTCCGCGCCACCACGCGTCCTCCGTGACGGCGTACCAGGTTTCCCACGATGAAGAGACCCAGCCCGAGACCGGCCGCGTGGCGCTGAACGTCGCGGCCCACCCGGTAGAAGCGCTTGAAGATCTTGCGCAGCTCCCGGCGCTCGATCCCGATGCCCCGATCGGCGATCTCGACCCCTACCCTGTCTTCCCCGGTGTAGGAGAACCGCACCCTCACCTCGACGGGGGGCTCGGAGTACTTGACGGCGTTCTCCAGCAGGTTGCGAAAGACAACGCCCAGCTCGTCGGGGTCCCCCCTGGCGGCCACCGGCGACTCCCCCTCGAGTCGGATGGCCTCCTCGCCGAGGCCGTGCCGCTCGCGAGTCGCCTCGATGCTCTCGCGAAGCACTTCGGCGAGATCGACGGGCCCGCCGCGGGACCGGCGAACCGTGCCTTCGGCACGCGCCGCCGCGAGCACCTGGGAGACGGTGTGCTCCAGTCGCTCCACGTCCTCCCCCATGCGCTCGAGAAAGTCACTGCGTCGATCCGGATCCACGTCGTGCCGTCGGAGCGTCTCGAGAAAGAGGCGCATGGAAGCGAGCGGGGTCTTCATCTCGTGGGTGACGGCGTCGAGAAAGGCCTGCTGGCGCTGATTGACGCGCATCTCCCGCACCACCCAGGCGCACAGCCCCACCAGCCCGACGATGATCAGGATGAAGAACAGCGAGCCGAGGCCGATCAGCAGCCACTGCACCGTGGTCAGCCCGCGGGCCACCGGCCCGAGGTCCGCGACCACGAGAATCTGCCAGCCGACCGCCAGGCTGACGGCGATCAGTGTGAGAACGATTCCAACGGTGAGGGGAAAGCCGATCGAGCGTCGCGGCATGCAGCTCCCTCGCTGGTCCCCTCGGAATGTGTAGCGCACCTTCACGAGCACCTCGTCCCGGCCGCGGGCGCTCTGGTACACTGCCCCCCGAAGCCACCCGGGGGAACCGATGTTCAAGGGCGATTCCGTAGCGACGATGCGGCGGGTATGGATCACCGCGGCTCTGCTGCTGATGGCGACCGGCGCCGCCGCGGAGCTTCCGCCGGAGGGCCGCTGCCCCGACTGGAGCGGCGGTGCGGGTGCCCGGCCTGCGGACGACACCGGCCTGCCGCTGCTCCGCGAGGGAAGCCGGCTCTCGCTGGGGGATCTCCTCGCCCTCCAGTCCCTGCTCCCCGAGGAGATCTGGCAGTTCCGCGAGGTGTTCTTCTACGAGGGCATGCGGATGGAGATCGGCTCGTGCCATCGCCGCTATCCCATCCCGGGATTCTATCGAGAGGCCACGGAGAAGTTCGCCGACCGGGTGCGCCTCGACTCCGATGGCGATCTCGAAGACTACGTGGCCGGGGTCCCCTTCCCTCAGGACGACATCGACCCGCAGGATCCCAGCGCCGCGTCGAAGTGGGCCTGGAACTTCCAGTACCGCTACATGGGCGCCGGGCCGGTCGGCAAGTTCCGCATCTTCGATCTGCCGGGCCGCATCGGATCCGCGCAGACCTACGCCGGCGAATTCTACTACGTCCGGACCGGTCACCGCGCCGACCTCTCGGCGAGCAACTTCCGTGCCGAGGAGGTGACCAGGAGCCTATGGATCGCCGGGGGGAGATTCGACGAGCCCTTCAACGCCCGTCACCTGGCGTGGCGCCAGATCCGCCCCGAGAAGGCGGATCGCAGATACAAGGAGTCCGATAACACCTTCGTCTACGTCCCCACCATGCGAAAGTCGCGCCGCGCGGCGAGCACCTGGGTCGACGGCATCTTCACCCCCCGCTACACCGTGAGCGGCGACGGCGGAGGAGGCGGAATCCCCTTCGGTACCGGCGGCTCCGAGATGGTGCCGGGCTTGGAGCCGATCCATCCGACCGCCGGCCTCTCCATTCAGGCGACCGAGGACATCCGGCGCGGCTTCACCGGCCTGGCGATCCGCCCCAACGCCTACCAGTGGCGCTTGATCGGCGAGCGCGAGGTGCTCGCGCCGCTCAACGGAAACGTAGAGGGCTACCCCATCGAACCGAGGCGCAACTTCGGCTTCTCCGGGCTCTCGGTGGCGAGTGACCGCTGGGATCTGCGCTACGCGGTGGTGATCGAGGGAGTCGCACGGCGCTCGGTAGACGGGGTGGCCTCGGTGGTGCTCTGGATCGACTACCAGACGCTGCAGCCCCTCTACATGATCACCAGGCGAGAGAACGGCCTGCCACTCGACGTGGGCATCCTGGTGCATCGCTTCAGCGGCGACCTGGGAACGGGCTATCCGGAGTGGCCCGGAGGCGAGCCCGCCAACGTCTTCGATCCCGTGGCCGCCGCCTTCCACTACGTGCCGGGCGGTGCCGGCTGGCGGCGCGAGTCCTACGACATGCGCTCCGTTCCCGTCGACCCGAAGCAGCTGCAGAAGATGACCTCGGTCAGCGAGCTGGAGAAGGGGAACTGAACCTCTCCGATGATGGTCAAATCGCGCGGGCGATGCGCGCGGCGTCCATCATCGCGCCCTCGATGTAGCCCACGCCGCAGCAGTCCCCTAGCAGATGGACTTCGGGACCGAGCCCCTCCAGTGAATCGGCCAGGCGCCGGTTCTCGCCGGTGCCGGAGGCGAGGATGACCGTGTCGATCGGCACGCTGCTCCGGGCGCCATCCTTTGCGGTGTAGATCACGCCCTCGTCGGTGATCTCCTCGACGCGCACCCCGGTCAGCAGGGCGACGCCGTGCTCTCGGAGCCCGTGGAGCGCCCTCCAGCGTCGGGGAAGCGCCATCTCCACCGCCAGCGTGTCCCCCTCCTCGAGAACGCTGACCTCCCGCCCCCGCTCAGAGAGGAACTCCGCGAGCTCGACCCCCACCAGGCCGCCACCGATGACGGCAACCCGCTCGCCCAACGGCATCCAGCGTCGGGTGAACGCGCGGATCAGCGAGACGCGGTCGGCGAGACCCAGCATCCTGCCCGCACCGACGATGGCGCGCTGGTACGGGGAGAGCTTCTCCGCGGCGCCGTGTCCGTCGCCCCCGGTCAGGAGATCACGGAGATCGCTTCCCGCGAGAACGTGAGGTCGATCCTCCCCCGGTATCGCCGAATCCCGGTGCCCGGCGCCCACCGCCACCAGGATCACATCGGGCCGATGCTCCTCAACCCAGCCGGGCGAGACCTCCTCGCCCATCCGCAGGTCGATGGGGAGCTCGCGAACCTGGCGCTCCAGGTACTCGGCCAGCTTGCCGTTCGGCTCGTACACCAGGGACGAGAAGGCGAGCGTGCCACCCAGCCGCTTGCTCCTCTCGCACAGCGTCACCCGGTGTCCACGCAGCGCGGCGACCCGCGCCGCCTCCATTCCGGCAGGACCGCCCCCCACCACGAGGACGCACCGCGGCGGCTCCGCGGGCACGATCTCGAACTCGGCCTCGCGCCCGGTGGCGGGATTCACCGCGCAGCAGTTGCGCTGATTCAGGAAGATCTTCCCCACGCAGGTGTAGCAGTAGATGCAGGGACGGATGTCTTCGCGGTGCCCCTCGCCGAGCTTTGCGGGCAGCTCGGGATCGGCGAGGAGCTTCCGACCCATGGCGATGAAGTCGGCCTTCCCCTCCGCCAGGACCGCCTCCGCCTCCTCGGGCTCGATCCGGCCCACGGCGATCACCGGAACCCGGACCCGCTTCTTGATCCCCTCGGCCAGGGGCACGTATCCGCAGGGCTGGTGGACCAGCGGTGCATCGGTGAATGCGACGCCCGAGGTGGGATCGGCGTAGGCGCTCACGTGAATCGCATCGGCGCCGGCCGCCTCGGCCATCTCGGCGGCGCGCCGGCCATCCAGGGCGCTGATCCCGCCCTCGGTGCGGAACTCCCGGGAGTCGAGACGACACCAGACCGGGAAGCCCGCCCCCACCCGATCCTTGACGGCCCGGATCACCTCCACGAGCAGGCGTCCGCGATTCGGAAGCGGACCGCCGTAGGCGTCCTCGCGCCGGTTGGTCGCAGGAGAGAGGAAGGAGGAGATGATGTAGCCGTGTGCGGCGTGGATCTCGACGGCGTCGAAGCCGGCACGCCGGGCGCGGTCGGCGGCGCTCGCGAACATCTCGACGAGTTCGGCGATGTCGCTCTCGCTCATCTCGTGGTATTCGAGCTTCGCACCCGGCCGCGCGAGGTACTCGGTGATGCCCGCGACCTCTTCCGGTGTCAGATCCTCGAAGAGATCCCCCACCTTGAACGGCAGCGATGAGGGCACCCACAGCGGACGCCCGGCACCCATATCCTGCGTGGCGACCTTCCCCGCGTGCTGGAGTTGGATCGCCAGCTTCGCGCCTCTCCGGTGAACGCGATCGGCGAGATCCGCCAGTCCGGGAAGATAGACGTCATCCGAGATGGCGACCTGGTTGGGATTGCACGCCCCCGCCGGATACGCGATCGCGCCGACCCCGAGGATGAGGAGCCCCGCGCCGCCCCGCGCCCGCTCCTCGTAGTAGCGTTTGATCCGTTCCCCGAGGTGCCCGTCCGCCTCGGCGAGATTCGACCCCATCGGCGACATGATGATCCGGTTTCGCAGCTCGAGGGAGCCGATGCGCCCGGGCGCGAGCAGATGCCGGAACGGCCGAGGATTACCCACTGGCCGCGATTCTAACACGGCGATCGGCGCTCTGGTCCCGGTCCGAGCGGCGCCGCGGCGGTTCGATTCCCGGCGCGCTCAGCCCGCCGCCACACCCTTGTCGACGGGGAGCGTAACGCCCGTGATGGAGCGGGCGGCATCGGAGGCGAGATAGGCGATCGCCTCGGCGATCTCCTCGGGGTCGGAGAAGCCCCGCGCGATGGCGAGACGGCGGATCAGCTCCGGATCCGCGCCCTCCGGCGGGACGAAGTTACCCAGGATCGGTGTCGCGACCCCACCGGGGCACACGCAGTTCACCCGCAGACCCACCTTCACGTACTCGATGGCCATCGCCTTGGTCAGGCCGACCACGCCCCACTTGGAGGCGCAATAGGCCGCGCCGTAGGCCTGCCCGATCAGTCCGGCGAGCGACGCCACGTTGACGATGCTGTTGCCGCGGCACTCGAGGAGGTAGGGGAGACAGGCGTGACTCATGTAGAAGGTGCCGTTCAGGTTCACGCCCAGGATCCGCTCCCAGGTCTCGACGCTGAGAGCCTCGGTGCGCGCGAACCCCCCGACGCCGGCGACGTTGCAGAGAATGTTGGGCTTGCCCAGGGCTTCGACGCACGCGGCGACCGCGGCACGGGCGGAGGCCGGGTCGGAGACGTCCGACTCCACCGCGAGAGCCCGTCCGCCGGCCTTCTCGATCCGCTCCACCGTCTCGGCGAGTCCGTCGGCGACGATGTCGGTGCACGCGACCCGCGCGCCTTCTTCGGCGAATCGCTCCGCGGTGGCGCGCCCGATGCCGGAGGCGCCGCCGGTGACCAGTACCACCTTGTCTCTGAAACGTTCCATGGCGAGCCTCACTCCGGTGTGACGTGGCTGGTACGCTAGCGTCCCCCCGAAAGGAGCGCGAATGGCGGCAAGGACAGCCGTCCTGCTCGAGGGAAAGAAGATCCTGATCACCGGTCCGACCAGTCAGGTCGCCTTGCCCCTCGCCCGCGAGCTCGCCGAGAAGAACCAGGTTCACGGCATGGCCCGCTTCAGCAGGGACGAGGATCGCGCGCGGATCGAGGAGCTGGGCGTGCGCCCGCTCCAGGTCGACCTGGCCAGGGACTCCCTCGAAAGGGTTCCCCGCGACTTCGACTACGTGCTCCACTTCGCCGTCGTGAAGAGCGGGGACTTCGACTACGACCTGGCTGCCAACGCCGAAGGCACCGGCCGGCTGATGTCACACTGCCGCGAGGCCAAGGGCTTCCTCTTCTGCTCGTCGGGAGGCGTCTATCAGTACGCGGGGGCCCGACCCATCGCGGAGAGCGATCCCCTCGGTGACAACCACCGCGCGCTGTTCCCCACCTACAGCATCACCAAGATCGCCGCCGAGACCGTGGTCCGCTTCCAGGAAACCGGGCAGGCCCTCGGCAGCCTGAACCTGGATCTCGGCCGGATGCACGAGCTGCTGGGCCGGACCCGGGTCCATTGGCGGGACGGAATCCGCCGCCTGGTCGAGGCCCGCAATCCGGAGTTGCTCCAAAGCGACCGGTGATGACGCGGCCCGCGCTCCGGGGGAAGGAGAGCCCCTCCCCCTGGGGCGAGGAGACCCTCTGGCGGGGCCGGGAACACCCGGCATGACCCAGGTCATAACCGTGCACCGGTGACCTGCCGCTATCCTCACCTGCGCGCTCCCCTTTCCAGGAGACCCAGGTGGCCGCTCCCGCTCCGCTAGCCGAACAAGAGGCTGGCGTATTCATCCCGTTCCCTCCGCGCGACCGCAGACAGCTCCGGGCGCTGCTCGCCGCGAGGCTCGCGCGGCGCTGCGATCTCGTGAGCGGGGCGCTCGACAAGCTGGCCGAACGGGTGGTGCTCTTCCAGCACGGCGACCTGGTCTTCGTGACCTTCGGGGCCTTCGCGGCTCTCGGCGCCTTTCTGACCCTCGCCTGGATGGGCGTGATCCTGATCGGTCAGGGTGTCGCGGTCGGAGCGTTCGTGACCCTCGCACTGGTCGCGAGCGCTCTCGTGGTGCTCGGGTCGTGGGTCGTCGCGCAGCTGCTCGACATCCGCATGCTGCTGCAGAATCCGTGGGATGCGCTGCGCCGGCCGGTCTTCGCGTCCTGGGGCGGCCTCCTGACCGTGCCGCTGGTCTTCGGCTACTTCTCCTGGCACTCGGGCATCGCAATGCTGGCGCTGGTCGACGCATTTGCGCTCGCGATGCCGATCGGTCATGCGCTGGGACGCTTCGGCTGCGTCTCCTACGGCTGCTGCTTCGGACGGCCGACCAGGGGCCGCCTGGCGATCACCTACCGCAACCCGCTCGCGAAGGCGGTGCGCGTCGGAGGCCACCACAACGTGAGCCTCCACCCGGCGGCGTTCTACGAGGCCGTCCTGGACCTCGGAATCCTCGTGGTGGTGAACGCGGCGTTCCTGCTTGGGGCGCCGCTCGGACTACCGTCCGCCCTGGCGCTGATGACCTACGGCCTCGGCCGCTTCGCGATCGAGTTCCTGCGAAACAACGACGGTCGCATCGTGCTGGGCCGCTACTCCCTGAATCACCTGTTCTCCCTCGCCATGGCCTCTCTCGGAGTCGTGCTCCTGCCCTCCATCCTCCTCGCCCCGGTGGCGACCCCCGCGATCGCCTGGGCACCGGTTCTCGACGCCGTGCCCTGGCTCCTGCCCGCCCTCGCCCCCGCGGCGATCGTGATCTTCGCCAGCTACTCGGTGCACCGGAGGAGCGTCGGCGCCTGGTGAGACCCCGGAGGGATCCGGGCGCCGAAGCCACCACTCGCAGCGGAGAGGGCTGGGATCCGCCCCCCCCTCCAGTCCGAGGTCGGGCCATGCGTGGAGTCGCCGGGGAACGGCGGCCCGTGGCTGCGGGATGGAATCGCTGTTTGTCAATAACGCGGTTGACTATATTCTTAATATTTAGGAAATTGGTCACGTCGTATCCGCGCCGGTAGCCTGGAGGAGAGATCCTCCAGCACCCCGCCCGGGATGCTCGGGAAGCGGGCCGCCGGAGCCCCGTTGGGAGACCCGATGACAGGAACCTCCAAGAGCGAGCGAGGCTCCCCGCGAGAGCCCTCCTCGACACCCACCGCTCCGGCCAATCCCGCTCCCCCCGACTCCGGCTCCCAGGTCTCCTCTGGCGATGCCGCCAATACCCGCATGACCCTGATGGAGCTGCTCAAGCGCGCCGGCGAGGCCGACGTGGCTTCCCTCGCCGAGCAGCTCGGCGTCTCCGGCGTCGCGGTGCGCCAGCACCTTGCATCTCTGGAGCGCGACGGGAAGATCGCTCAGCGCTCCGTGCGTCGGCCGGTGGGCCGCCCGGCCAAGCTCTATCGACTCACCCGAGCCGCCGATCAGGCCTTTCCCCAGGAGAGCGCCAGGGTCGCGCTGGACCTGCTGGCGCGCCTGGAAAAGTCGAGGGGGCCCGAGTCGATCGAGAAGCTGCTTCAGGCGCGGCTGCGCGACCTGCTCAAGAAATACAAGGAGCGGCTCAAGGGAGCCCGGTCCGTGGCCCGGAAGCTCAAGATCCTCGCGGAGATTCGCGAGTCCGAGGGCTACCTGTGCAACGCCGAGAGCGCGCCCACCTCGGAGGCCCGAGGCGGTGTGCGGCTGGTGGAGCACCACTGCCCGCTCTCCGATCTGGCGCAGCAGCACCCCGAGGTGTGCCGGTACGAGCTCGAGCTCTTCCAGCGCCTGCTGGAAGAGCCCGAGCTTCGCCGCGTCGATCACATCCGCGCCGGCGGGCACTCCTGCGTCTACGAGCTTCCGACGAAGTCGAAGTAGCGCTATCCGGATTTCGCCGGCACCGTGGCGCGAACGCGGGACAGAATCAGCGCCGATACCAGAGAGAACAGCGCCGCCGCCGCGAAGATCAGCCGATAGCCGCCGGACCAGGCGAAGATGGCTCCCCCCAGCAGGGCGCCCAGCGCGCGGAAGACGTTCTGCAGGACCATGTTGATCCCGGTGAGCTCGCCCCGTCGGTCCGCCGGCATCAGGTCCATGAAGAGCGGACCGCTGACGATCAGGTCCAGGGTCCCCACCACGGCGCCGGCGAGGAGCGCAAGGTAGAGCCCGAAGAGGTCGAAGACCGCCAGGGCGGTGGCGAGGTGCACGACGGCAGCCACGCCGGTGGCAGCCACCAGGAGCCGCTTGCGGCTCCAGCGATCGGCGAGCCGGCCCGCGGGAATCGCCAGGGCGATGCGAACCGCCCCGGTGATGCCGATGGCCAGCGCCGCGTCTCCCACCGGGACGCCCAGATCCGTCACCGCGAAGAGCGTGAAGTAGCTGATCAGGATGCCGACGCCGAGGTAGCGCAGGGAAGCGGAGGCGAGAAAGAGGGCAATGGGATCGCCGCGCGCGAAGGACGCCACCGCACCCCAAAGCGAGATGCGGCTGCGGCGTCTCGCCGCCTCCAGATCCTCGGCCCGGGGCCGTGACTCGCGGATGAAGAAGACCGGGGGAATCACGAAGATCAAGGCGAGCAGCGCGGTCAGGTAGTAGACCAGCTCGAAGTGGCTCTCCCAGAGGAACTTCCCGGACATCTGGATCGCGATCGCTCCGATCCCACCCGCGATCATGAAGAGCGCCATGGCGCGGCCGCGCCTCTCCGGAGCGACCATGTCGGGAATCAACGACAGGAGGGGCACGCCTCCGATCGAGATGAACAGAGCGTTGAGCAGGAACAGCGCGAGCAGGACCGGGTAGCTCGGCGCCGAGGGGATGGCGAACAGCACCAGGGTCGCGAGCGGCACGCCGACCATGACATAGGGGAGGCGCCGTCCGAGGCGCGTCCAGGTCCGGTCCGAGAGACGGCCGAGCGCGGGGTTCACCAGCGCCGAGACCAGCGGTCCCACCGCGAGGAGCAGACCGATCAGATAGCCGTTGTCGGTGAAGAATCGGGCCAGCGGTCCGTTGAACGCAGGGAGCGCCATACGGCCGCCGAACCCGAGGGCGATGGGGAGGAAGAGCAGGAGGAAGCGACGCTCGCCGGTGACCGCACGCGTCGGGACGGGTTGTCCCACTCTTGGGTCAGACTCCTAGCTCTCGAGCACCACCTTGAGAACCCCGGGGCGCCGCTCCGCGAACATCTCGTAGCCGGCGAGCCCCTCGGAGAGCGGCAATCGGTGGGTGATGATCTCGGTGGGGTCGAGCCGCCCGCTCTCGATCAGCGAGAGCAGCGGGGCGACGTGGTTCTGGGGGTTCACCAGGCCGGCGCGCAAGCTGAGATTCCTCATCATGTAGAGCGCCCAGGGGAGCTCCACCGGCGCCACGTTCACGCCCGCCACCGCGGTGATGCCGCCCGGCCGCAGGACCAGGGCCGCGGATGCAATCAGCTCGGGACGCCCGACGGCCTCGATGGCCGAGTCGGCGCCCTCGCCCCCGGTGAGCTCGGCCACCCGCTCGAGGAGATTCTCCTTGCCGGGGTTGACGACGTCGCAGCCCAGCCGCTTGGCCATCTCGAGGCGCGAGTCCTCCAAGTCCACCGCGATCACGCGAGCGGCGCCGTGAATCAGGGCGAGGCGCTGGGCGAGACTTCCGACCGGACCACAGCCGTAGACCACGACCCGGTCGCCGGGCTTCACCTCCGCGAACTCGACCACCATCTCCGCCGTGGGGAGGATGTCGGTCAGGAACAGGGCCTGCTCGTCGCTCACCCCATCCGAAAGCCGGAAGACGTTCGCGTCGGCAAAGGGCACGCTCGCCAGCTCGGCCTGGACGCCCGGGTAGGCGGCCGAGAATCCGATGATGTTGCTGCGCGTCCCTGCGGCGGTGGTCACCTTGCAGCCGCTGTAGAGACCCTGGCGACACATCGCGCAGGTCCCGCAGCCGACGGTGCAGGAGACGAAGACGCGGTCGCCCTTGGCGAGCGTCCGGACCGCGCTCCCGACCTCCTCGACGACACCCACGCACTCGTGTCCGACCACGAAGCCCCGGTCGGCGACCGGCAGGGTGCCGTGAAGGAGATGCAGATCCGAGCCGCAGATGGCGCTCCGGGTCACGCGGATGATGGCGTCCGCGTCCGATCCCAGCTCAGGTTCCTTCGCCTCCTCGAGGCGGAAGTCGTTCGGGCCGTGAAAGGTGATCCCCTGCATGGCACAGCCTCCTTCTCGATCGGCGCTGGGCCGGAGGGGCGTTGCCCGGCCGGCCCGCCCCGGGATCCCTGGCGGAATTCTACTTCCAGACGATGTCGGCGGGGTCGCGGCTCAGGTGTCCGAGGCAGTCCTGCCAGCGGTAGAGGATCAGCTGGTCCATCAGCTCCGAGTCCAGACCGCGCCGCTTCTTGTCGAGCTCCGTGCGCAGCACGTCCATCGCACCGTGCACCGTCGGACCGAACAGCTCCTCCAGATACGAGGGCGGAATCCGATCCGAACCCTCGTCGAAGCTCCCGTCCTCCCGCAGCGGCGACGGGGCCAGAGGCGGCACGTAGTACACGTTCGCGTCCGTCCCGTACTCCGGATGCAGCGGCAGCGCCACCTTCCACTTCTCCACCAGCTTGAAGACAGCGCTCCCCGCGTCGTCCTTCCACCCCACGAACGCCGCTCGACCCGGACACTGACGCACGCACGCCGGCGCCACCCCCTGCTCCAGCCGCGGGAAACAACCAATGCAGTGCTGGCTCACCTTCGCGTTCACGTTGAAGTAGATCTTCTTGTAAGGACACGCCCGCGCGCAGTCCTGCGCTCCCTGGCACACGTCCTCGTCCCGAAGAACCAGCCCGTCCTCCTCGCGCTTGAACATCGCCCCCGAAGGACACGCCTCCACACAAGTC
>CAZTOU010000010.1:5858-132596 GCA_964615365.1 uncultured Spirochaetales bacterium | reverse complement strand
TTTCCCCCACAGTCTTCTTTCACCGGTGCCGCGTGAGAGAATGTCGGCAACCTGACAAGGAGGTTGGGTCATGCCGCACGGAGCGCGATTCGTCGCCCTCTTGGTCTTCTCTCTTTCTGCAGCATTCTGGCCTCAGACGAGCCACGCGGGGCGCTGCATTCGTGCAACGAGGCTGGCCTCGATGCAGCCCTCGCTGCAGGCGGAGGACCCCACACCTTCGCCTGCTACGCCCCGAAGACCGTGACGTTGACCGCCGAGAAGGTTATTGCGGCCGATGTGATCCTCGACTGCATTGGGGCCCTGACGCTGGCCGCATCCGGCCTTGCCCAAGGAGTCTTCACGGTGACGGCCGGTACCACGGCCGAGCTGCGCCGCATGACGCTCGAGAACGTGGAGGACGACTATGGCTCTGGATTCGGAGGCTGCGTGCTCAACGAAGGCACGCTCACGCTCGTGAACGTCCTCGTGAGGAACTGCTTCGCGGGTGTGGGCGGCGGGGTGTACAACAGCGGCACGCTGACGATCGTCGACAGCACCATTGCGGGAAATGACGGAAACGACGGTGGGTGAGTCGCCAACGACGACGGCCTGCTCGAGATCATTCGCGGCGCGATCTCGGGCAACGAAATCGACACCATCGGCGGGGGGATCCTCAACCACAATGGGGGCACCGCGACGATCCAGTGGAGCACCGTGTCCGGGAACCGGACTACCATTGACGGCGGGGGTATCGCCAACGAGGGCGGGACGGTCACTCTCGTCAACAGCACCGTGTCCGGCAACGACTCGGATCTGGGCGGCGGCATCGCCAACTGGCAAGGGCTCGCGGGCCCGCGGCCACCATCACCCCTGTAAACAGTACGGTCTCGGACAACAGCTCCCACGACCCGCCTGAAGGCATCCTCAACAGCCACGGTTCGATCTTTCTGCATAACACGATCGTAGACGGCGACTGCGGACTGTACCTGGGGGCCACGAGCACCTCGTACGGAGGCAACGTGGAGAGCAAGGGCGACACCTGCGGTCTGACGGATCCCAGTGACCAGGTGAGCGTCAGTCCGGCATCGCTCGGCCTCGGCCCCCTGCAAGACAACGGCGGCCGCACGGAGACCCACGCCCTGCTAGCGGACAGCGTGGCCATCGAGGCCGCCGACTGCCCGCCGCCCGACGACGACCAGCGGGGCGTCTCACGCGTCGGCCTGGGCGCCTGCGATAGCGGCGCCTTCGAGTTCGCGCCCTGCAACGACTTCGTGGACAACGACGGCGACGTCGACTACCCGGACGACATCGGCTGCAAGAACGCCGGCTGGAAGACCGAGAATCCCGAGTGCGACGACGGAGTGGACAACACGGACAACGACGATCCGCCCCTGGCGGATTGGGACGGCGCCGGACTGGGCGATCCCGACCCGCAGTGTGCCGCGCCGTGGGACAAGTCGGAGTCGCCGACGGTGATGCAGTGTGGCGGGGGTGCCGAGCTGGCTCTGCTCCTGCCGCCGCTCATGTGGCTCTTCGGGAGACGCCGCCGCAGGGTCTGAGCACTCAGGGAAACGCGCTCGCGCTCAGTGGTCGATGGTCACCGCGATTCCGTGAGCTTCCATCGCTCTGCCGGCTGCCTCGAGCCTCTCCTTGGAGAGAGCGTCCGTCTCGTCGTAGGGATACGGCCTTCCCAGCGCCCGGTATTTGGATCTTCCCCAGTGGTGGAAGCCGAGCAGTGAGACCTTCTCGATGCAGAGTTCCCCGGCGAGGCGTGCGAGCTCCTCCAGGTGGGGATCCGCGTCGTTGTAGCCGGGAATCACCGGGATCCGGAGCCAGACTCTCGCCTCATCCCGGTCGCACGTCTTGCGCAGGTTCTCGAGGATGAGGTCGTTCCTCACCTGGGTTCCCTCCAGGTGCTTCTCGGCGGAGAGGTGTTTGAGATCGAACAGCACCAGGTCCGCGTGTGCCAGGATCCTCTCCATGGTCTCCCAGCTCGCATGACCGCTGGTGTCGAGGGCGGTATGGATCGAGCGCTCCTTGCAGGCCTCGAGGAAGCGCCGGGAGAACTCCGGCTGGAACAGGGGCTCTCCGCCCGAGAGGGTCACCCCTCCGCCCGAGTTGATGTAGAAGGGTTCGTCTCTGCAGGACTCCTCGACCACGTCTTCCAGCTTCAGGCGCTCCCCCGTGATCTCGAGAGCGCCGGAAGGGCACGCCTCGATGCACTCCATGCACATCGTGCATCGGCTCCAATCCAGATGGAGCGCGTCGCCGGCGAGTGTGATGGCGCCTTCCTCGCAGACCTCCGCGCAGGCGCCGCTCTTCTGACACTGTTGGCTCCGGAACATGATCTCGGGCCGGATGGCCTGGGACTCGGGGTTCGAGCACCACCCGCAGCGCAGGGGGCATCCCTTCAGGAAGACGGTGGTCCGGATGCCCGGGCCGTCCTGGAGACTGAAGCGCTGGATATTGAAGATCACCCCCTCCGAGCCGTCGTCGGGCGCGAGACCGGGATCGGGCGAGCGGGGCATTCCGGCGTCTCTTCCAGTCCGGGCTATCTCAGAAGCACTGAGGCGTCCGGGCGATGATCGAGTCCTGCAGGTTCTTGTCCAGGTCGATGAAGTAGGCGGCGAAGCCCGCGACGCGCACCTGCAGGGTCGGGTACTTCTCGGGATGCTTCTGGGCGTCCTCCAGCATGTCCCGATTCACGGTGGTGAACTGGATGTGATGGACGCCCAGGTCTCCGAAGGTCTTCAGGTACTGGGCGAAGAGCTGGGCGTTGTGACCGCTCAGGTAGTCCGGCATCACGGTCTGGTTGAAGAGCTGGTTCCAGCTCACCAGGGGGTCCACCTTCGCGACCGACTTCAGCACCGCCGTGGGTCCCTTCACGTCCCTGCCCGCCGTGGGCGAGATCGATCCATCGTTGAAGGGATCTCCCGCGGATCGGCCGTCCGGGGTGGCCGCGCAGATCCGGCCGAAGCTCCACCAGGCGGTGGCCGCCGTTCCATCGGGGATCACCGGGGTATCCCGGTTGGTCCGGCACCTCTGGGTCTCTTCGCTGATGCGGCGCCCCAGCTCCCGGGAGATCAGGTCCGCGTAGTCGTCGTCGTTTCCGAACTTGGGCGCCGCCAGGCACGCCTTCCGCAGATCCTCGTATCCCTCCCAGTTCGCCGTGAGGGCGTCGATCAGCTCCTCCATCGAGGCCTTCCCGTCGTCGAAGACCACCTTCTTGATCGCCGTGATCGAATCCGCCAGCGTGTTGAGGCCGAAGAGCGTCACGTCCCGGTAGTCGGGGGTGTAGTTCCACTCCCTGGCGTCCTGCGCCCGCTCGATGCAGTCGTCGAGGATCGCGGAGAGGAAGGGTCTGGGCGCATACTCCCGGTAGAGGGCATCCGACAGGTTTCCGATCAGCACCAGGCGGTGGATGGTCCACTTGTAGTTCTCCACCGCCGCGTCCATCAGCTCGTCGATCGATTCGATCCGTTTGGGATCGATGCAGGTCTCGCCGGCCTTCTTGTAGAGCAGATGGGGAATCCCCAGGGCGCTGGTCAGGCAGAGGGGCAGGGGGACGCCGCTGGCCCAGGCCGAGATGTGGTTCAAATTCTTCCCCGGAATGGTCGGCACCATGCAGTTGTTGATGGAGTAGCTCCGGGCATCCTCCAGCGAGCATCCCAGGTTCACCAGCCGCACGATGTTCACCTTGTCGTTGAAGATCGCCGGCTGGGGCATCCCCGAAGCCATCACCTCGATCGCCTTCTCCACCAGCTTCGAGGGGATCCCGTCGTGCCAGCGCAGCGCCAGGGGCGGGACGATGGCGCGCACGCTCTTGGTGGCGTCCAGCACGATGTAGGAGAGCTCGTTGGTGACGTCGTTGCCCTGCGCGTCGACGCCGCCGATCGTCACCGTCTGAAATCCCAGCGCACCGCCGCCGAAGCCGGACCAGATCGGCGCGTGCAGGAATCCGGTCTCCTGGAACTTGACGAACAGGAACTCCACGCATTCCTGGGCCTCGTCCCGGGTGATCCTCCCCTCGCGCAGGTCCCGCTCGTAAAAGGGCGCAAAGGTCTGGTCCAGGCGAATGCCGCTCCCCACCTGGGGGAGATCGAGGAAGTTGATGACCAGGTGCACCAGCCAGTAGGACTGGAGGGCTTCCAGAAAGGTCCTGGCGGGATTCTCGGGAACCCACTCGCAGTGACCGGCGATGGTCTCGAGCTCCCGCTTCCGGGTGGGATCCTTCTCCTCGGCGGCGAGATCCCGAGCCAGTGCCGCGTATCGCTTCGACCAGGCGATCACGGCGGAGAGGCCGATCTCCATGCCGTCGAGGACGTCCCGCTTCCGGAGGTACTCCTCGCCGTTCAGGGTCTCGGCCAGGTACTCCTCCTTCAGGCTGTCCCTCCTCTCCCGGACTTCCTCCAGGATCCCCTTCAAGCCGACGGCGAGGATCTTGTCGTAGTTGGGTGTGGAGGCCTCCCAGTTGAACACCCAGAACACCTCGGTGAGCTCGTTGGGCAGGTAGCGCCTGATCCGGTGGTGGATGGAGTGGTTCCCCCAGTAGTCGCAGATCTGCTCCAGCTCCCTTCTCCCCTCGTCGGAGAGCATGCACTCGTAGACCTGACCGGGGGCGGTCTCCCGCTTGATCCACTTCCAGGCCAGCTCGGGGTAGAGGGGAACCGAGTCCGAGTTGGAGGCGTAGTTGCCGACGATCATCTCGCCGTCGCGGGCGTAGACGGTCATGTGCTCGAGGAGGTGCGCGAGGGCCTTGGCCCTCCGGAGCACCATGGGCTCGTTCTCGGTCTGGCGGTAGGATTCCGTGACCAGTCGAGCCCGCTCGAGATCCAGGGTCCACGCGAATCCGGGCCGCGTCGCCCGGACCTCTTCACTGAGCTCCGTCAAGGCGACCTGCTGGGCCTTGATGGGCGTCTCCACCATCAGCGCCTGGGTTCTCGAAGACATCGGATTCCCCCTTCGGTCATGGGTGAGGGTGCAATGACGGCTCCGCGGCCGATGCCGCCCGGCCGTGGTCAATTGACCAAATTATGCCTCATCGGGGGGGTCGTGGTCAATTGACCAAGTCATGCCCACCGGATCCTGGGAGGCCAGATTCCGGCTGAACGGCGTTCGGCGGTCAAGGGGGTGGCAATCGAGCAATTCCGCGCTCCTGGGCCGGTTCTTGCGCGCGAGGGGCGATCGGTGAGACTTGGGCGGCGGCCTCGGAGCGGGCAGGAGGAGCGCGGAAGGAAGACATGACCAGCCACATGACCCCCGAGGAGTTCCGGCGGCGGGGCTACCAGACCATCGATTGGATTGCCCGATATCTCGAACGGCTCGAGGAGTTCCCGGTGATGTCGCAGGTGGAGCCCGGCGAGATCCGGAACCTGCTGCCGCCGGGCGCGCCGGAGCGGGGAGAGCCCTTCGAGGAGGTGCTCGCCGACCTGGAACGCATCATCCTGCCGGGGATCACGCACTGGCAGGCGCCCAGCTTCTTCGCCTACTTCCCCGCCAGCAGCTCGCCGCCGGCCATCCTCGGCGATCTCCTCTCCTCCGGCCTCGGCGTACAGGGGATGCTGTGGGCGACGAGCCCGGCCTGCACCGAGCTGGAGACACACCTGCTCGACTGGCTGGTCGACATGCTCGGACTGCCCGGCCAGTTCAAGTCCCAGATTGGCGGCGGCGTCATCCAGGATTCCGCCAGTAGCGCCAGTCTCTGCGCGCTGCTGGCGGCGCGTGAGAGGACGACCGGATACCGGAGCAACGAGCGGGGGGTGCGCGAGGAGCTCACCGTGTACACCTCCAGCCAGGCGCACTCCTCCATCGAGAAGGCCGTGATGATCTCGGGCGTCGGCCGGGATCAGCTCCGGCTGATCGACGTCGACGAGAGCTTCGCGATGGATGTCGCCGCCCTCGGCGCGGCGATCGCCGCCGATCTCGCCGCCGGCCGAAAGCCCTGCTTCGTGAGCGCCACCGTGGGCACCACCTCGTCGAACGCACTCGACGACCTGCGCGCGATCGGCTCGCTCTGCCGCGCGCGCGGCATCTGGCTGCACGTCGACGCCGCCATGGCCGGCACCGCCGCGCTATGTCCCGAGCTGCGTTTCATCCACGACGGACTCGAGTACGCCGACAGCTACTGCTTCAATCCGCACAAGTGGATGCTGACCAACTTCGATTGCGACTGCATGTTCGTCGCCGAGCGCGAGCCGCTGATCCGCGCCCTCAGCGTGCTGCCCGAGTATCTCAAGAACGAAGCCACGCAATCGGGCGCGGTGATCGACTACCGCGATTGGCAGGTCCCGCTGGGCCGCCGCTTCCGGGCGCTCAAGCTGTGGCTGGTGATCCGTCACTACGGCATCGAGGGGCTGCGCGAGCACGTCGAGAAGCAGGTTGGCTGGGCTCGTGAGTTCGCGGGCTGGGTGGAGGAGAGCGAAGACTTCGAGCTGGCCGCACCCGTGCCCCTCAACCTGGTCTGCTTCCGTCACCGTCGCGGCGACGACTTCAACGAGCGGCTCCTGGCCCGGCTCAACCAGAGCGGAAAGCTGTTCCTCACCCACACCAAGCTCGCCGACCGCTACTCGCTCCGGATGGCGATCGGGGGGACCTGGACCGAACGCCGTCACGTGGAGAGCGCCTGGGAGAACATCGTCGAAGCCGCGTCGAATCTGAAAAGATGAATCTTGTCAGAAGATTACGGGAATAGCAGAGAATCGACCTGAGCGAATCGTCGAGTCCCGTCCCGGCGATCCGCCTGGCCCCGGGGACGGGCCCTCAGCGCAGCCAGCCCGGGGGCACGTCCGACCGTCGCGCGCCTTCTGGAGATCGCGGATGGCTGCCTTCCACGCGTAGTGGCGCTTGCGGTAGTTCGTATAGCGGTGCCTGCTCGCGCGCCGGCGCGCGCTCGGAGGCAGGTGGTCGGCCCCCATCTCCTCGAGGCGGGTCACCTCGGCCTCGCGCGCCGCGATCTCGGACTCGATCTCTCCGTACTGCTCGCGCCACCAGCTCCGGAGATGACCGTTCCGGTGCTCCTCGGCCCCGCTGCGGGGCGTGGGCGACCACTGCCGGGAAGCCGGCGGCCGCGGGTGGAATCTCGGCGTCGGTTCCGGCACCCCCCCTTGAATCAGCGTCGGACGCCCGGACGCTGCCGCCTTCGCTGCCTCGCGCTGGCTGGGGGGGGACCTGCCCGAGATCCGTGGTGAAGCGCTCGCGCCCCTGCGCGTCGGTGTAGCGGTAGATCTCGGCGAGCGCCGCTGCGCCACCGAGCAGCAGGAGGGCACTCGCGAGCAAGGCCAGGAGCGGGCGCGGCATGGCCTGCAGATTCGTCCGCTCGCGGGCGTTCCTTGAGCCCCTCTATCCTCGATCCTGGCGGATGGCGCTTCCATTCGGCACCTAGGGAGACGGGCATCGAGCGCTGCGCTCGCAGCCGAGGTAGGAGAGAATAGGAGATGGACGAGAAGCCGATTCAGCACTACTACCCGGACGAGGTCGCGGTCTGCTACGGATGCGGCCGCAACAACCCGAAGGGCCTGCAGATCGAGACGCGCTGGGACGGAGAGGAGGGAGTCTGCCGCTTTACGCCGGAGCCGCATCACACCGCCTTCCCCGGCTTCGTCTACGGAGGACTGGTCGCCAGTCTGATCGACTGCCACAGCATGGGTACGGCGATCGCGGCAGCGTATCAGGCCGACGGTCGCGATCCGGACACGGAGCCGGAGATCACCTACGTCACCGGGACCCTCTGCGTCAGGTACCAGAGGCCGACCCCTACGGGAGTCGAGCTGCGGTTGCGCTCACGGGTGACGGAGATGCAGGAGAAGAGGGCCACCATCGTGACCTCCGTGTACGCCGGTGGGGTCGAGTGCGTGACGGGTGAGGTCGTGGCCGTGCGCGTGCCTTCCAGGATGATGCAGGGTCAGCCTTCCGCCGGCTCCCGCCCGGCCTGAAGGGCCTGGATACGGGTTGCTCTGCGCTCCCGCGCGCCGACGACACTCGCCGGGCTTTGGCGCGAGTCGGTAAAACCATTTGAATCCGGTGGGTTGGTGCTAAAGGGTGCGGATTTGCTTCTCCTTCTCGGGCTCCCTGGGTCCGGCCACGTGATACTCGGGGCGTCCGAGAATCGCCCCAGTCTGTATCATGTCGCGCCATGCCTGAATCCAAGGGAGAGGCCCGGCGCCACCTGGAGCACCTGCTGGCCACGCGTCCCCCCCGCGCTTCGAGGAGGCCGACCGGCGCATCTACGCCGGCGCGGCTCCCGATTGGGATCGAACCTGGTGCCTGGTGCTGCTCGGCCAGGCGGGGATCTCCGCCTCCGAGCGGGACGCCGCTCGCCGCGAGCTGCGCTGGCATGGCTTCGGAGAGATCTCGCCGACGCTGCTGCTTCATCTCGACGCCGATACCGGTTCGCTCTGGCGCGCCCTCGAGGGCCTGGCGCTGACCGGGCGCGCGATCGTGTTCGAGGGCGTCGCCGGAAGCGCCCTCGCCCCGGAGTCGGCGGCCGGAGACCGCGCTCTTTGCGAGCTGGCGCGCTCGGCCTGGCGGCTGGACGAGCTCGCCGTGGAGTACCGGGAGTTCCTTCGCCGCTTCGGTCCCCTGGATGCGATGGCGGAGAGCGCCTTGCAGAGCGATCCCCGAACCTGCTTCGGTCTCCGTACCCTCGCCATCCACGAGTATCGCCGCATCCTGCTGCGCGATCCGGTGCTGCCAGAAGAGCTCCTGCCCGAGCACTGGGAGGGGAGGGAGGCACGCCGGCTCTGCGCGCGCCTCTACCGCAGGATCGAGGTGCGCGCAGCCCACTACCTGCTCGCCACCTGTGAGACCGCCAGCGGGCGACTGCCGCAGGCCTCCGGATCCTACCGCCATCGCTTCGAGGGGCTCGGCGAGGATGCGCTGCGGAGGGCTGGCTGATGTCCGCACCCGACCCGAAGGCGCAGAGACCCGGGAGCGCTCCCCTGCGGGCGATGATGGGGAACGAGGCGATCGCACGGGGTGCCTGGGAGGCGGGCGTCCGGGTAGCGGCGGCCTACCCCGGGACGCCGAGTACCGAGATTCTGGAGAGCCTGGCCGAGTATCCCGCCGAGGACGTGCACGCGCAGTGGTCGACCAACGAGAAGGTCGCTTGCGACGTGGCCGTCGGTGCCTCCTTCGCGGGAGCGCGTGCGCTGGCGGCCATGAAGCACGTCGGTCTGAACGTGGCGGCCGACGCATTGATGTCGGTGACCTACATCGGCGTGAACGGCGGCCTGGTTCTGGTGGTCTGCGACGACCCGGGCATCTTCAGCTCCCAGAACGAGCAGGACTCGCGCCTCTTCGGAAAGCTGGCGATGGTCCCGGTGCTGGAGCCCGCCGACGCCCAGGAGGCGCTCGACTTCACGCGCCTCGCCTTCGATCTGAGCGAGCGGTTCGACACACCCGTGATCGTGCGCGGCACCACGCGCCTCTCCCATACGCGGAGCCAGGTGCGCGTGGGAGATCGCGAGGAGCACCCGCCTCGCGGCTTCGTCGAGGATCCCACCAAGCAGGTCATGCTCCCGGTCTACGCGCGCCTGCGGCATCCACTGATCGTCGAGCGAGAGGCGAAGCTGCGGGCATGGCTCGAGACCTCGGAGCTGATCCGTTGGGAGCGGGGGAGCGAAGCACTGGGCGTGATCACATTGGGGCCGTCCTACAGCTACGTGAAGGAGGTCGCTCCCGAAGCCAGCGTGCTCAAGCTGGGCGTCTCGCATCCGCTGCCGCCGGGTCTGGTGCGCCGCTTCTGCGAGTCCGTGGAGCGGGTGCTGGTGGTGGAGGAGTTGGAGCCCTTCGTCGAGTTCGAGGTCCGGGCGCTGGGCCTCTCGGTGGAGGGCAAGCGGTACTTTCCGCGCGTCGGCGAGTTCTCCACCGAGATCGTCCGCGAAGGTCTCGTCGCGGCGGGTGCGCTGCCGGAGCCGCGGTCCCTGCAGGTCGCACCCGGCGAGCCAGCCGTGGGCGAGCCCCTGGCGCGCCCGCCGGTGCTCTGCCCGGGCTGTCCCCACGTGAGCCCCTTCATGGCGCTGCGCGCCGTCCGCGCCCGCGTGTTGGGAGACATCGGCTGCTACACGCTGGCGGCCCTCGAGCCGCTGCGCGCGATCGACACCACCGTGGCCATGGGCTGCAGCATCGGCAATGCGGTGGGGCTGGCGAAGTCGGGCGGCGAGAGCCGGCCGATCGTCGCCACCATCGGCGACTCGACCTTCCTGCACTCGGGGATCCAGCCGCTGATGGACGCGGTCTACAACCGCGCCGACATCACCGTGCTGCTCCTCGACAACCACACCATCGCCATGACGGGGGGACAGGATCATCCCGGAACCGGGCGCACGCTGCGGGGCGAGGAGACCCATCGGGTCGACCTCGAGGCGGTGGTGCGGTCGCTGGGGGTCGAGTGGGTGCGCAAGGTAGACCCCTACCAGGTGGCGGAGGTCTATCAGACCGTCCGGGAGGCGACCCGCTACCCGGGCGTGGCGGTGGTGATCCCAGACCGGCCCTGCACGCTCGATCCGGTCAAGCTCAAGGGCCCGGCCTTCGAGGTCGTCACCGAGGCGTGCACCGCCTGCCAGTCCTGCATGAACCTCGGCTGTCCCGCGATCCTCTGGGGCGAGGGCCTGTGGGAGGGGCGCCACCGGGTCGAGATCGATCCCTCCACCTGTATCGGTTGCAGCCTGTGCGTGCAGGTCTGTCCGACCGACTGCATCCGACCGCGCGAAACCTGAGGCTCCCGTGACCACGCTGCCCCAGCGCCCTGTTGACGACGAAGACCGCGTCCGGAGCCCGGAACCGGTCGAGCGGCCGACCAATGTGCTGGTGGTCGGAGTCGGAGGACAGGGCGTGCTGATGATCTCCAAGGTGCTGGCGCAGGTCTGCGTGCAGCGGGGCCTGGAGGTCAAGCAGAGCGAGGTGCACGGCATGGCCAAACGCGGCGGTGTCGTGTTCAGTCACGTGCGCTTCGGAAGCCGGGTCTGGTCTCCGACCATCCCCAAGGGAGAGGCGGATGTGGTAGTGGCGCTGGAGTGGGCGGAGGGCCTGCGCTGGCTGCCCTACCTGCGGTCGGAACTCGGCACCCTGGTGGTCGACACCCGGCGCATCGTTCCTCCCCTCGCCTGCCGCGACCGGCGACCCGGGGCCGGCAGCTCCTATCCGGAGGGCGGAATGCGGACGGTGGAGCGGACCGTTGCGCGGAGCATCGCCCTGGATGCGCTGGGCGTAGCCGAGGAGCTGGGGAATCCGCGCGCCGCCAACACGGTGCTGCTCGGGGCGCTCTCGACGGTGCTCGACTTCCCCGTCGAGGAGTGGCAGGCGGCGATCGACGCGAGCGTGCCGCCTCGTACCATCGACGTGAATCGGGCCGCCTTCGAGCGGGGAAGGGAGTGGGCTCGAATGCCCCCCGCAGAAGCCCCGGAAGGCGCCGCCCCCGCCCCCCCACCCCAGGGCGAAGTCGAACGCGCCCCCCCCGGGAATACGCCGCACCAGAAAAAAGCCAACTGGTGCAAGGGCTGCGACATCTGCGTGACGGTCTGTCCCGAGCGTTGCCTGGCGATCGGGGACGCGGGGATCGTCGAGGTCTCCGACGCCGGAGCCTGCAGCGGCTGCCGCGTCTGTGAGTGGCTCTGCCCCGACTTCGCGATTCGCGTGCGGACCGATCCCGAGCCCTCCGAGGGAGTCGGATAGATGCCCGCTCCCGAGACCGCCGGAACCAGACGGAACCTGCAGGGGAACCACGCCTGCGCCCTCGGAGCGGTGGCGGCGGGCTGCCGCTTCTACGCCGGCTACCCGATCACTCCGTCCTCGGAGGTCGCCGAGCGGATGGCCGTCGAGCTTCCCAGGGTGGACGGCATCTTCATCCAGATGGAGGACGAGATCGCCTCATTGGGCGCAGTGCTGGGTGCATCGCTGGGAGGCATGAGGGCGATGACCGCCACCAGCGGCCCCGGCTTCTCGCTGCTGCAGGAGCACCTGGGCTTCGCATCCGGAACCGAGATCCCCTGTGTGATCGTGAACGTGATGCGCGGTGGCCCCGGGACCGGGATGCCCACGCGGCCCTCGCAGAGCGACCTGATGCAGGCGCGCTGGGGGGCGCACGGGGACCATCCCGTGATCGTGCTCACGCCCGCGTCGGTGGCCGAGATCTGGTCGGAGACGGTGCGGGCCTTCAACCTGTCGGAGCGCTACCGCGTGCCCGTGGTGGTGCTGTACGACGAGGTGGTGGGGCATCTGATCGAGACCGTCGAGCTGCCCGCCCGCGGTGCGCCCGAGGTCGTCGAGCGCCACTGGGAGAACGGTCCCAGAGAGGAGTTCCAGCCCTACGCCGCCGGCGACGACGGAATCCCGGTGATGGCGCGTCCCGGCGACGGCTACCGGATCCACATCACCGGACTGACCCATGCCGAGGACGGCTTTCCGACCCAGGATCCCGCAGCCGTGGATCGGGTGATGGGTCGCCTGCTCGGCAAGCTCGACCGACACCGCGAGGCCATCGAGTCCTTCGAGACGGTCGACTGCCAGGACGCCGAGGTGCTGGTCGTGGCCTACGGAATCACGGCGCGCTCCGCGCTGCGCGCGGTCCGGCAGGCGCGCGAGGAGGGGATCCGAGCGGGCCTCTTCCGCCCAATCACCATCTGGCCCTTTCCGGAGCAGGCGTTTCGCGAGGTCGCCGAACGCGCCGCCGCGGTGCTGGTGCCGGAGATGAGCGCGGGGCAGCTCTGCCTCGAAGTGGAGCGCCACTGCGCACCCGGCGGCGGGGTCGAGCGGCTCGGCCGAATCGACGGACAGCCGATCGCGCCGGGCGAGATTCTGGAGCGGTTGAGGGGGCTGGCGAGCCGTGGCTGACGGGACCGAGAGCCGCTTCGAGATTCGCGATTGGCTGCGCGAAGCGATGATGCCGCACTTCATGTGCCCGGGTTGCGGTCACGGGATCGCGCTCCGCGCGCTGCTCCGGGCCATCCACGAGCTCGGCATTTCCCGGGACCGACTGACGCTGGTCTCCGGGATCGGCTGCTCGGGGAGGATCGCGGCCTACGTCGACGCCAACACGGTCCACGTCACGCACGGGCGTCCCATCACCTTCGCTACGGGCCTGAAGCTCGCCAGACCCGACCTCGAGGTGATCGTCGTGACGGGCGACGGCGACTGCCTGGCGATCGGCGGGAATCATCTGGTACACGCCTGCCGGCGAAACCTCGATCTCACCTGTCTCATGCTGAACAACGAGATCTACGGGATGACCGGGGGGCAGGTCTCACCGACTACCAGCGAGGATCGATTCACCACCACCACGCCGCTGGGAAACCACGAGCCGGGGTTCGATGCCTGCGCGCTGGCCGCCGCGGCCGGGGCCGGCCTGGTCGGACGCGAGACCACCATGCAGGCGCCGGCGCTGGTGAAGCTGATCAAGGAGGGGATCGCACACCGCGGCTTTTCGTTCATCGAGGTGCTGTCGGACTGCACCGAGATCTACGGGCGCAAGAACGACCTGGGGAGCTCGCCGGAGATGATCCTGCGCCAGAAGGAGGGAGTCCGTCCCGAATCCTACGGGGGCGAAGACGAGCGACCCTTCCGGCCCGGCTCCTGGAAGACCGGGGTGCTGGCGCATCACGAGCGTCCCGAATACCTGGAGGTCTTGCGCAGCCGCGCCGCCAGGAGGAGAGATGGCTGAGCGGATCTCGCGGGAGATCGAGATCCGGCTCTGCGGGAGCGGAGGGCAGGGACTGCTGGTGGCGGGCGCCATCCTGGCCGAGGCGCTCACGCTCGAGGGCCTCTGTGTGGCGCAGTCGCAGAGCTTCGAGCCGACCTCGCGCGGCGGGATGAGCCGGACCGACCTGGTGGCCAGCGACGGCGCCCTCGACTTTCCGCTCGCCACGGCGCTCGACAGCGCGCTGATCCTCGATCAGATTGCGGCCGAGCCGACCGCGCAGCGGATGAAGCCGCGGGGTCTGGTGCTGCTGGACCAGAAGCGCGTTCCGCATCCTCCCCGGGGTGACTTCGCCCTGTTCGCCCTGCCGCTCCTCGACTCGGCCCAGGAGCTCGGCGATCCGCGCGTCGCGAACCTGGTCGGTCTCGGCGCGCTGGCGCGGCTCGCGGATCTCTGCAGCGCCTCGTCTTTGGAGGATGCGATCCGGAGCACCAGCCCGGCCCGCTTCGTCGACCTCAATCTCGAAGCCGCAGCGGCCGGCCGCCGCCTGAGCGCTTCGTCGCCTTCCTCGGTGACACTGGAGTTCGCCGAAGGAGGGAGCCCGGCATGAGGAAGGATCGTTCGCCGCAGGAAATCGCCGAGGCGTGCGGGGCTCACATGCACGAGAGGAACCGTCTGGCGCGCGCGTTGGGCGTCACCCTCGACGAGATGGCGCCGGGCCGGGCGCGCGTGAGCCTCCTGGTGCGCGACGACATGACCAACAGCGTGGAGACCTGTCACGGCGGCATCATCTTCTCGCTGGCGGACTGCGCCTTCGAGTACTCGTGCAACAGCCGCAATCGAAAGACCGTCGCCGCGGGCTCCAGCATCGACTACGTTCGCGTCGCCCGACGAGGCGATCGGTTGACGGCGAACGCCGAAGAGCGTTCCCTGGTCGGCCGCAGCGGTATCTACGACGTTCGGGTCGTGGACCAGGATGGCGAGCCGATCGCGTTCTTCCGCGGCCGCTCCCGCTGCGTCGCCGGGGCGATCTTCCCGGAGCTGGAGGCTCCGGAGAATTCGAATCAGCACGGCGACTGAGCCGATCCAGTAGAGCAGGAAGAGATGACGGAACCGACACTCCCCGAGAACCCATTGATCCGCACGGGCACGACCGAGCAGCTCGAGGAGCTGCAGCTCGAGCGGCTGCGGCAGACGCTCGAGAGCGTCTACGCCAACGTCCCCGCCTATCGCGCGAAGTTCGACGCGGCCGGCGTCCGACCCCAGCACCTCGAGTCGCTCGGAGATCTGGCGCGCTTTCCCTTCACCACCAAGCAAGACCTGCGCGACAACTACCCCTTCGGCCTCTTCGCCGTGCCGCGGGAGGACCTGGTGCGCGTGCACGCATCGAGCGGCACGACCGGGAAGTCGACCGTGGTCGGCTATACGCGCAGCGACATCCAGGTCTGGACGGAGCTGGTGGCCCGGTCGCTCCAGGTGGCCGGCGTGCGGCCGGGAGACACGCTCCACGTGGCATTCGGCTACGGGCTCTTCACGGGTGGGCTCGGTGCTCACTACGGGGCCGAGTCCCTCGGCTGCGCGGTGATCCCGGTGTCGGTGGGTCAGACGGCGCGACAGGTTCAGCTGATCACCGACCTGGAGCCCGACGTCCTGATGGGCACGCCCTCCTACGTGCTGACCATCGCCGACGAGTTCGAGCGTCAAGGAATCGACCCTCGAGACAGCTCGCTCCGGATCGGAATCTTCGGAGCCGAGCCCTGGAGCGAGCCGATGCGGAAGGAGATCGAGGGGCGCTTCGGAATCGAGGCGCTCGATCTCTACGGGCTCTCGGAGGTGGTGGGCCCGGGCGTCTCCCAGGAGTTCGCGGAGTCCAAGGGGGCTCCGACCGTCTGGGAGGACCACTTCTACCCGGAGGTCATCGATCCCGAGAGCGGCGAGGTGCTCCCGGAGGGCGAGGAAGGGGAGCTGGTGCTGACCACGCTCACCAAAGAGGCGCTGCCGATGATCCGCTACCGCACCCGCGATCTGACCCGCCTGCTTCCGCCCAACATCGGTTGCATGCGGCGCATGGCGCGGGTAGCGGCGCGAAGCGACGACATGCTGATCATTCGTGGAGTCAACGTCTACCCCACCCAGATCGAGGAGCTGGTGCTCGCCCAGCCGCAGCTTTCCCCCTACTACCTGCTCGATCTCTACCGGGACGGCCATCTGGATCGGCTCGACGTGCTGGTGGAGATGCACCCGGCCCACGCGAGTGCGGATGAGTCCGAGAGACGCCGCATCGCCGAGGCGCTGCAGCACGAGGTCAAGTCCTACGTCGGTCTGGCCACGCGGGTTCGGATTCTGGCGGAGGGAGAGATCGAGCGCTCCCAGGGAAAGGCGAAGCACGTCTGCGACCGGCGGAGCGACGATTCGTGAGCGAGGCGCTGGTCTTCGACATCCAGCGCTATTCGGTGCACGACGGCCCGGGGATCCGGACCGTCGTATTCTTCAAGGGGTGCCCGCTCCGCTGCCGGTGGTGCCAGAACCCGGAATCCATGCAGCGCCGTCCCGAGATCGGGTTCGCACGGGACCGGTGCATCGGCTGCCACCACTGCGAGGAGGCCTGCCCAGAAGGGGCGATCCTCCGCGGGGACAAGCGGATCGACAGGGCCCGCTGCACCGTCTGTGGGGACTGCATCGACCCGTGTCATGCGGAGGCCCTGCGAATCTTCGGAGAGAAATGGGAGAGGGACGCGCTGCTCCGCGAGGTGCTCCGGGACCGCCCCTTCTACGAGGATTCGGGCGGGGGGGTGACCCTCTCGGGAGGAGAGCCCCTGCTCCAGATCGACTTCGTGGAGGAGTTCTGCTCCGCCTGTCGCGACGCGGGGATCTCGGTGGCCGTCGAGACCAGCGGGGCGGTCGGCTTCGACGCGTTTCAGAGGATCCTCCCCTTCGTCGATCTGATCCTCTACGACGTCAAGGCCATCGATTCCTCCCTCCACAAGGCCTTCACCGGGTCGACCAATGAGCGGATCCTGTCCAACCTGGACGAGCTCCGCCGATCGGAGGTCGCGGTCATCCCCAGGGTCCCGATCGTCCCCGAGCACACGGCGCTTCCCGCCAATCTGGATCAGATCGCCGCATGCCTCGAGGGGAGGTTCGAGCAGGTTCACCTCCTTCCCTACCACGGATGGGGAGAGGCCAAGCGAGACCTGGTCGGTAGCCGCCAGCCCGCTCTCCAGCTCGATGCGCCCAGCGAGGCGGAGATGCAGGCGATCGGGAAGATCTTCGAAGAGAGGGGTATCCTGGTCAGGGTAGGGGGTTAGCCTCGAGACGAGGATCGACCCGCGGAGGCACGGCGGGATGGCGCAAGCCGCGGAAGGCAAGACCGAAGGTCGCGCAGCGAGCCGAAGGCGAACGAAGATCGAGAAGGACAGAGCACTCCCCCCGGCTTCGGGACGGGGTTGCACCGAGAGGGTGAGGGCGCTCCGACGGGAGGTCCTTACCAGCCCCTGGGAGGTCTGCATCGAGAGGGCTCGCTGCTACACCGACGTGTACCGGGCGAATCCACACCAGCCCGCTCAGGTGACCCGGGCCATGGCCTTTCGGAAGACCCTGGAGGAGATGCCCATCCGCATCTGCCCGGGAGAGCTGCTGGTGGGACACCGGACCAGCCGCCGCGTAGGCGCTCCGCTCTTTCCCGAGGTCAAGCCCGCCTGGATCGAGGCCGAGCTCGATCTCTTCTCCTCGCGCGAGCTGCAGAGGTTTCACGTCTCGGAGGAGGACAAGGCCGCCCTGCGGTCCGAGATCCTCCCCTTCTGGCGGGGGCGAGGGGCGAGGGACCGTTTCGCGGCGCTGCTCGCTCCGGAGTCTTCGACCGCCCTGGAGGCGGGTGTATTCGTCGTCGAGAACGAGTTCCTGAACGGGGTGGGGCACTGCTCACCCGACTACCAGATGGTGGTGGAGCTGGGTCTCACGGGAATCGCGGACCGGATCGAGCGGGAGTTGGCCGGGCTCGACCTCAGCACGCCTGATGGGTTGGAGAGGCGGCAGTTTCTGCGAGCGGCGTCCATCGCCGTGGGCGGCATGGTTCGCTTTGCGGCGCGCTACGGCGCGCTGGCCGCCGAGATGGCTCGGGAAGAGACGGATCCCGAGAGGCGAGGGGAGCTCAGGGAGATCGCCGAGATCTGCCGGGGCGTTTCCGCCCGGCCGCCGCGCAGCTTCTGGGAGGCGCTCCAGCTCGTCTGGTTCGTGCACCTCGGGGTGATGCTCGACGACGGGGGGGTGGCCCACGCCTTCGGCAGGCTGGACCAGATCCTCTGGCCGCTGCTGCAGGGGGAGCTCCAGCGTGGCGACCTGGCCCGCGAGGACGCCCTCGAGCTGATCGAGTGTCTCTTCCTCAAGGCGAGCGAGACCGTCGATCTCATGGAGGGGATCGCGACGATCGGAATCGGGGGAAACACCTCCTTCCTCGAGGTCACCATCGGCGGCGTCGATCGGCAGGGCCGGGACGCGACCAACGATCTCTCCTTCCTGTTTCTCGACGCCGCGGAGGAGATGAAGACCATCCAACCGAACTCCGCAGCCAGGCTCCACGCGGAGACCCCCGAGGCGTTCCGGTGCCGCGTGGCGGAGGTGATGGCAGGGGGGTCGGTGAGCCTCCAGGTGGTGAACGACGACGTCATCGTCCCCGCCTACACGGCGCGGGGCGTGACCGCGGAGGATGCCCGGGACTACGCCATCATCGGCTGCGTGGAGCCCACCCCCTCCGGACTCACCTACGCCTCCACCGACGCCTTCTTCGTCAACACCGTCCTGTGCCTGGAGATGGTGCTCGGCGGCGGGAAGAGCCTGCTGCTGGGAAGGGAGGGGGCGGATACCGGCGATCCGAGAGACTTCCGGTCTTATCAGGAATTCAAGGATGCCTACCGGGCCCAGGTGGCGCACTTCATCCACCACCTGGCGGCGTGCTTCCAGGCGATCGGAGCGGCCCACAGAGGTCTCCTCCCCTGCCCGTTTCAGTCCGCGGTGATTCGCGACTGCATCGAAGTGGGGCGTGACGTCAAGTCCGGAGGTGCGCGATACAACCTCACCGGGGGCAACGCGGTGGGGACCGCCGTCGTGGCCGACTCGCTGATGGCGATCAAGAAGTTCGTCTTCGATGAGAAGAAGATCTCGATGGACGAGATGATCGAGATCCTCACGAACGACTTCGAAGGTCGCGAGGACACCCGGATGATGTTCCTCAACCGGGCGCCGAAGTACGGCAACGACGAGGACGAGGTGGATGAGATCGCCCGGGAGCTGATCGAGATCTTCTCCGGCGAGCTCGACAGATATCCAAATCCGAGAGGCGGCTCCTTCTCCACCAGCGTCTACTCGGTGACCACCCACGTGGCCATGGGGGCCCTGACCGCCGCCACGCCCGACGGCAGGAAGCGCGGAACTCCCCTCTCGGTGGGGATCTCTCCTGCGCACGGAAGAGATCGGAAGGGGCCGACCCTGGCGATGAAGTCGGCGGCCAAGTTCGACTATCGGCGGATCCTGAACGGATCGGCATTCAACCTGAAGTTCCACCCGTCGGCGATCCGCGGTGCGGAGGGCGCCCTGAACTTCGGCAATCTGATCCGCACCTACTTCCGGCTGGGGGGACAGCAGCTGCAGGTGGACGTGGTCGGCGCCGAGACGCTCCGCGATGCCCAGGAGCGCCCCGAGGAGTACCAGGACCTGCTGGTGCGCGTGGCCGGCTACAGCGCTCGCTTCGTGGACCTGAGTCGGGCCATGCAGGACGAGTTCATCGCCCGCACGGAGCTGTCCGAGGTCGGATAGACCCCGTCACCACCCCGCGTCAGGGTCCTGTCCGCGCTCGCGGTCGCTGGTACACTATGTCTGGGTGCGGGAGGTGCGAGGACGGCGATGAACGGCGGCAAGACAGACGGAGCGGCGAGCCCCGGAACCGTGCTGCCCCTGGTGAGCAGGGAGGAAGGGCAGCTCGCGGACCTCGTCACGGCCCTCTCGGATGCCACCCACGGTCTCCGGCGGCAGATCCACGAATGCGCCACCCGCCAGCCGCTGCCTTCCCGGGACGCGGTGATCGAGATCGTCGAGGCGCTTCGGAGCGTGCTCTTCCCTGGCTACTTCGGTCCCTCGGATCTGACCGAGGAGAACCTGGCCTTCCACATCGGGGGCACTCTCGACCGGGTCCGGCGCGATCTGCGCCAGCAGCTCAAGTGCGGGATCTGCTTCGACTGCAAGGAGCGCGACGGGCTCTGCGACGCCCGGGCGGACGCGGCCACTCAGCGCTTCCTGGCGCGGCTTCCCGCCGTGCGAGAGCTTCTGGCGACCGACGTCCAGGCCGCCTACGAAGGGGATCCCGCCGCCACCAATCCGGCGGAGACCATCTTCTGCTACCCGGGGATTCTCGCGGTGATGAACTACCGGCTGGCCCACGAGCTCCACCTGCTGGACGTTCCGCTGATCCCCCGGATGATGACCGAGCACGCCCACAGCATCACGGGGATCGACATCCACCCCGGCGCGACCATCGCCGAGGGCTTCTTCATCGATCACGGCACCGGCGTGGTGATCGGTGAGACCTGCAGGATCGGCAGGCGCGTCCGGCTCTATCAGGGCGTCACCCTCGGAGCCAAGAGCTTCCCGCTCGACGAGGATGGCAACCCGATCAAGGGGATCGACCGCCACCCCATCGTCGAGGACGACGTCGTCATCTACTCCGAGGCCAGCATCCTGGGCCGCGTCACCATCGGCCACGGCTCGGTGATCGGCGGCAACGTCTGGCTGATCCACAGTGTTCCGCCGAACAGCATCATCACCCAGGCCCAGGCCCAGCAGGGCCTCTTCGACGGCGGCGGCGGAATCTAGCCCGGATTCACCCACAGATTCTTCTGACGAGGCGAAAGATCAACGCCCCCCTACGCCGACAGCCGCCCTGCCTCACTGCACCCTCGCCCCCACCTCGATGTGCGTGCAGGGCGAATGCTCGTAGACCTCGACACCGAGTGAATCGACGACCCCTCGCATGCCCCGCAGGAACTTGACGGGATTCACGATGCCCTCGTTCGGGTATCGCACGGCAGCTTCCACATTCACCGATCCGAGGTGACTGCGCGCTTCTGCCCTGTCGAGCCAGGTGGCGGCTCCACCGATTTCCTGAGAGGCCTCGACCTCCTCCTCGAGTCGGCGCTTCTGTCTTTCGGTTTCCGCTACGAGCATCCTCCCGGTTCTCTCGTAGTCGCAGGCGATGTCGTGCTCTCGAATCAGACCTTCGACGATTGCGGAGGACCGGGCGATGAGTGGGTGCAGCTGGGTCGACTTCTCGGGACCGAACTTCTCTTTGAGGTTCCGGTAATTGTGTCCGAGATTTCCGCTCACCCCTCCGGAGTTGCGTCCCGAGGAGCCGAAGCCGACGTACTGGCTCTCCAGCACGATGACGCGTTTGTCGGGGAAGCGTCGCTTGACGAAATAGGCGGCTCCCAGGCCGGTGAACCCGCCGCCGAGAATGGCAACATCCGCCTCGTGCTCCCCCCAGAGCATCGGGCCCGGCGCGTAGGATGTATCGAGCCATAGATTGTCTCGAGCCGTGCGCATGTGTCCTCTCCGAGTAGTGACGGCGCGACGCCCGGCGGATCAGGGATCGACCTGCTGGCTTCCCTTCGGCACGCGATCGCGATCTCAGGCTCTCAGGAGGTGGGCTCGACGCGGACCTCGAAGAGGACGGAGCCGAGCCCGCCGGCTTCCAGCCCCGGATCGATGCAGGCGAACCCGCCGAGCGGGGCCGTCATGTCCCCGCCCTGCTCGCTTCGGTCCATGTAGACCGCGTTGGCCCGCTGGAGCGGCGCAATCGCGCCCACGCAGAGCGGGCAGTCCGTCGCCTCGGGATCGATGGAGGCCCCCTTGACCACCATCTTCTGCCCCAACTTCAAGCCGGCCGCGCAGTACTTGGTCTTCACCACCTCGGCGACCAGCTGGTACTTGCCCATGCTCTCGATGGAGTTCTTGAACCCCTGCTCCTGCTCGGGCGTGATCTTCTCGATGTCCTCGTCGGACATCCCGAGCACGTTCTTGGCCACCGCGATCATCCCCGGATCCTTCATCTCGCTCCTCCTCTCGCTGCAAATCACTCTCGCCGGGCCGGTCTCCTCACATGGTTCCGCCCCAGGCACAGACTCGCCGCACCGCTGCCGCGGCGCTCGACATGGCCGCCTCCATGCTGGTCCCGCAAAGCACGCTGCTGGAGAATGAGACGTTCTTTGGCCCGTTGACCTGCTCCTGGAACTCGAGGATGCGGCGGTAGGACCCGGGAGGATAGATGGCATTCACGAACGGGTGCCGGAAGACGGTGGCTTCCTCGATCCAGCCCGAGAAGCCCGGAATCATCCACTCGATGTCCTCCGTCGCCTTCGCGAGGACCTCCGCATCGGACTGCTCCATCAGCGCGAGCGAGCTCGGGTAGACCGCCCAGCCCGTCAGCGCCGCCTTGCCGCTCGGGCACATCTCGGGACACTTGGCGTGGGCGTCGAGGGCGAACTTGAACGTCCTCTCCCCGGCCGGATCGTTGAGGTAGCACCAGACGTCCTTGCGAAGGGGCCGATCCAGGAAGAAGACCGGCATCGCGGCGGGGGTGTAGAGAACCGAGTCGAAGAAGGAACGCTGCTCTTCGAGCTGCTCGGGCAGCAGCGCCGCCGCTGCGGGCGGGGTGACCGCCACGATCACGTGGTCGGCCTTGCGGACCGAGCCGTCTCCCTCCATCTGCACTCCCACGATCCGATCCTTCTCCATGACCAGTCGACGCACCGGAGCCTCGTACTCGACGGGGAGATGCTCCGCCAGGGCTTCGGCCAGCGAGGAGACGCCGCGCGTCAGCCCGAAGTAGCCCGCGAAGATCGTGTTGCGGAAGAGACGGATGAAGTGATAGAGGCTGGACCACTCGGGCTCGGCCATCGTCATGCCGAAGCAGAGCGTGCTCACCAGGTAGTCGCGCAGGCGACGATCTGCGGGGGAATCGCAGATGGAGAGAACGCCGACATCGTCGGTGTCGGGGATCTCGTCGGGGACCCGGTAGGACTCCTCCCTCATTCCGAGAAGCACGTGGCGGAGGACGAATCGGTAGAGCTGGAGATTGCCGCGCAGCCCGAGCAGCTTCATGTACGGATTCTTCGGGTTGAAGAGCTGCCTGGAGCCGTCGCGCAGGGTGTACTGGGTGAGGCCGGAGACGGGCCGGCGTTGGCGGCCGAGCCCCACCGCCTCGATCAGCTCGGGGGCATGCCGAAAGTCCGTGTGGTAGAACTGAGCTCCCACATCCACCCGATCTCCCCGGCGCTCCAGCGTGACCATCCGCCCCGCCGGCCGGTCGGAGGCCTCGAGAATCTCCGTCTCGAAGCCTCTCCGACCCAGCCAGTAGGCGGCCGCCAGCCCGCCGATGCCGGCTCCGACGATGATGACCTTCCGGTTCTCCATATCGCGCCTCGCTCGGTTGGCAGGTCGGCCGGATGAGCCCTCATAGACCTCCGGGGTGCGGGAGCGACCGGATGTCCCGGCGCAAGGAGGGGAAGCGGTCGCAGCCATCCTCGGTCACGAGCACGAGATCCTCGTTGCCGTAGACCTCGGGGACGAGCGAGCCCCCCAGGCCCGCGCCGGACCAGTCGACCACCCACACCTCGATGGCCAGGACCATTCCCGCTTCGAAGGTGTCCTCCTCCTCCTCGGCGATCATGGGCGGCTCCTGCATGTTGAGGCCGACCCCGTGTCCCGCCATCTCGATGGTGGACCCCATGGCCTTCTCCTGGAGCGCCTCCTCGATCACCTCCAGCAGCTGCTTGGCCTGGACGCCCGGTTTGATCGCCGCGATCGCGGCGGCCTGTGCGTAGTCGACGCCCTCGTCCTTCTTGCAGGCCTCGTCCGGCATGGGACCGATGTGGAAGCAGCGGCAGCAGCTCCCGCCGTAGCCCTTGTAGGTGGGCAGCGGCTCGAAGACCAGGCGGTCGCCGGCGGACAGGGTGACCTCGTCGTAGAAGGACGGCGTGTCCGGCATCGGTATCGGGCGAGAGGAGCAGGTCGCGATCGGCGGCATGCAGTCCTCCGTCCGCTCGAGAATCGCAGCTCGCAGCATTCGCGCCACCTCGCGCTCGCTCATGCCCAGCTCGAATCTGGAGATCACCTCCCCGTAGGCGCCGATGATGGCGCGGGTCGCCACCTTGATGGCCTCGACCTCGGAAGCAGACTTGATGGAGCGGACCTTCCAGATCAGATCGCAGGCATCCACCAGGGTGGTGTCCCCCAGCTCCGCGCGGAACCGGTCCATGTCGCTGAGCGAGCGCATCGCAGCCATGCCTCCCCAGCCCCCGGTCTCCAGTCCGACCCTGCCGCGGCCGCAGTCCAGCTCCTTCACCACGTCCGCGATGTCGACGGGGATCCGCCGGATGTTCTTGGTGACGTGGGGCTTGGGTTGGATGCGGATGTCGTCCAGATAGGTGTAGGCGTGGGCGACTCCGGCGAAGAAGTCGGGAACCGCGATCACGGGATCCTTCTCGAGGGGAAGCACGAGGACCGCCGGCGATATGGTGAGCGAATCGTAGTGCAGCGAGTGGAAGCCGGAGAAGTAGCGGATGTTGGCGGGGTCCCAGCAGACGAGGACGTCCAGCTTCTGCTCCTCCATCAGCTTGCGCACGCGACCCACGCGATCCTGGTACTCGCTCCGCGGGAAGTCCGCATACAGCGGGGTGTCCCAGATCCGCTTCTCTTGCTTCTGCAGCATGACCGTTCCTCCTTTTCTGTGGCGATTACGCTCCGACCGCCGGTCGTGAACCGGTGAGCGCGCAGATCACGAGCTCCAGATGGCGGCGCAGATCCTCGATCGATGCGTTGGGGCGGGTGAGGCGCCCGATCTCGAAGCCGCGCATCAGCTCGATCACGGTGCGGGCCGCGTCCATGGGCCGATCGGCCCCGAGACGCTCGAGTGGCCCGGCGAGCTGTGCCTCGAGACCCCGCTCGTAGGCGTTGAAATCCTGGGCGAGCACCGGGTCGCGGGCGGCGTAGAGAATCAGCTCGTACTCGGCGAGTACCAGCGCGGGCTCCGCGAACTCCCGGCGCGCCACCTCGGTGAGGGTCTCCGCGATGTCCTCCGCGCTCTCGGGAGGCCTCTCCCGCCCCAGCAACCCGATCGCAGCGGTTACCTCCTCGATGTAGTGGCGAAACGCCTGCCGCACCAGCTCCTCGCGCGAGGCGAAGTAGTAGGTGGTCGAGCCGAGGGCTACGCCGGCTTCGGCTGCGATTCGGCGGTGGGTGACGGCGTCCACCCCGCCGGAGGAGATGACTCGCAGGGTGGCGTCGAGGATGGAGCGGCGACGACGCTCCGCCTGGGGGAGCGTGGCGGGTACCGGCTTCACCAGGCCCTGAGGCATCATTCGTACGATCGTACACTTCAAATGTTCGTACGTCCAGACCGGCGCCATCCTGGAGTCTCTAGACTTCCAATCTAGAGTTGTCTAGACTAACGATCTAGAGATGCCCGCCACTCGTCGCGACCGACCGCGGCCCGAGAAGGCCGCCGAGCTGCTCGCCATCGCGCAGCGGCTCTTCCTCGAACGGGGCTACCACGGAACCACCATGGCCGCGGTCGGCGCCGAGGCCGGCGTCGCCTCCAACGTGGTTCACTGGTACTTCCCCTCCAAGGACGAGCTCTTCGCGAAGGCCTTGGAGGAGCTGCAGACCCGGAGGCTGGATGAGCTGCTCGAGCGCCCGCTCGCCCGGGCGACACCGGGTGAGGAGAAGAAGACGCTGGAGGTCGTCCTCACCAAGGGCGTGTGGGCTGCGCTGGACATGCACCAGCTCATCGCGACGGTTCACGAACGGTCGAACCAGTCGAGAGTCATCGATGCCTTCCACAAGCGGGTCCACCGCCGCTACGACCACTACCTCGGCAGGGCCGTCTCCCGCTGCGGCGTCCCCGAGGCGAGGCGCGCGCTGGTGGTGGAGGCCCTCTCCACCGCCCTCGAAGGTCTGATCATGCACCGGGCCAGCAAGCGCAAGGCGAGGCGCATGATCTCCTTTCTCGTCGAGCGTCTGACGGCCGAACCCTGAATCGGAGGTACCCCCCGTGACATCTCTCGACCTTCCCGTCGGTGTCCACCACCTGCACGACGACGTCAGTCTCGACTTCCAGCTCAACCGCCTGGTGGGCCTGGGCGGCGGACGGCTCGAAGACGTCCGCGCCGTGGCACCGCGAATCCGCGACCTCGACGACTGGAAGCGAGAGTTCCTCGCCCTCGCAGAGGAGGCACTCTCCGAAGACCGCATCCAGCACGCTGCCGCCTATCTGCGCGCAGCCGAGTTCTTCATGGCGGAGGGCGACCCGGACAAAGTGGCAGCCTACGAGCGCCAGGCGAAGCTCTTCCAGGAGATCTACGCGGAGGACTTCGCCACGGGTCGCGTGCGAACGACCGAGGTTCCGTACCAGGGAGGCCACCTGCCGGCATGGCACCTGACCGTTCCGGACGGAGTGAAGAGCAAGGGCACCATCGTCGTACACGGCGGCTTCGACTCCTACGGCGAGGAGCTCTACGCGTCGATGCGCTCCATTCCCGAGGCCGGCTTCGATACGCTGCTCTTCGAGGGCCCGGGTCAGGGCGGAGTGATTCGCCGCCAGGGGATCCCCTTCACCACGCAATGGGAGCGGCCGGTCGCGGCCGTGCTCGATCGCTTCGCGCTCACCGACGTCACCCTGCTGGGCATCTCGCTGGGGGGCTACCTGGCGCCGCGCGCCGCCGCCTTCGAGCCGCGGATCAAGCGCGTCATCGCGTTCGATGTCTGCTGGGACCTGTTCGAGGCCGGCCTCTCGCTACGGCCGCCGATCTGGCGGGGTATTCTCCGGACGCTGATGGCGCTGCGGGCCGACTCGCTCATCGACCGGCTCGTCGTGCGCCAGATAGAGGCGCACCCGTTCGTGCGCTGGGCCGTCGAGCACGGCACCTACGTGATGGGCGTCGAGCGACCCTCCCAGTACTTCCGGCGCATGGGGGAGTTCACGACCCGGCACATCTCCTCCCGCATCACCCAGGACTTCCTGCTGCTGGCCGGAAACGCCGATCACTACATGCCCATCGAGCACTTCCACCGCCAGGCGCGCGCGCTCACCAACGTCCGCTCCTTCACGGGGCGCATCTTCACCGCCGAGGAGAGCGCGCACACCCACTGCCAGATCGGCAACCTGGGTCTGGCCATGCGCGTGATCCTCGAATGGGTCGGCGAGCGGACGGAGAGCCGGGCCGAGTCCGCGGGATGACGCCGAGGTGGACCCGCTTCCACACAACGTCCGTGCTCGGACGTCAATCCAGAACTCAGCCCGTTCACCCCATCTGAAGCGCTTTCCCGTCGACACCGTCAAGATCGACCGCTCCTTCGTACGCGACATCCCCGGCGACTCGGACGATGCTGCCATCGTCGCCGCGATCATCTCGATGGGGAAGGCGTTCAATCTGCAGATCGTCGCCGAAGGAGTGGAGACGGAAGGCCAGCGCGCCTTTCTGAGCGAGCGGGGCTGCGACGAGATCCAGGGCTTCCTGGTGAGCCCCGCGGTGTCCGCCGATTCCATCGATCAGCTCATCGCAAAAGACGACGCCTAGCACTGCTCATCGGCCCGGAATGGACCCAGGCCAGAAAGAAGGGCAGAGAGGCCGCCGTGGTGTCTTCCTACTTTGTTGCGCAGATCAATCGCGACGCTCTGTATCTTTCGATTGAGTCCATCCGAAAGCCGGTGCTCGTCAGTATCTGATTCCAATCATAATCCAGGAACTCCCGGACCCGTCGCGGATAGGAAAGCTTCAAGTAGGCAGCGAACAGCCATTGATTCAGGAATACCTCCTCTCTTCCGTAATCTACGAGGTAGGCTGTTCCTTCTGTCTTCAAGACGCGAAGCATCTCCTTCAAGGCGGTGACCATCAGTTCATAGTCCATCTCATGCAGCGCGAACGAACTCACGATCACATCGAATTCTTCATCCTGAAACTACAGCCTCGTGGCATCCATCTGATGGAAGGAAGCGTTCTTCAGACCCAGCTTGCGCGCTTGCCTGTTTGCACGGGCAAGCATATCCGGTGAAAGATCGACCCCCGTGATCGTATTGCTGCTATCGCCTTGGGCAATAGCTATGGAATCTCTTCCGGTTCCGCAGCACACATCCAGAACCCGCAGCCTATTGCCCTGGATCTTTCGAAGCAAGGCAGCCCTTGGATCCATTTCTTTCTGCGAGAAGATCGTTCTCTCGAACAAGTAGAACAGGTTGTCATATGTCTTCGAGAAGACCTTGTACTTCGCCATCATCTTCTCGTCGCTTCCGGACAGGGCCGCTCCCTCAGGAATTGTTGATCTGCCGACCACCTATCTCATCACCCCCACGCTCGACCATCGGTCCATAGTCGCTTTCGGGACGCTGAGGCGAGATGGAACCGCCCATGAGTTCTTTGCTTCTGAAGCTGAATTTCAATCGTCTCGTCGAAACCGGACAGCGACCAAAGTCGAAGGACGAGTCTCTTGCATCAGGCCAAGTCTTCGAGCGGAGTCGTCGCTGCGATGATGTTCTCCCTGAGGTGAGCCAGCGATTGCATGTCGGCGTTGACCACGTCGAGACCGTGCGCCAGGACGTGGGCGTAGCTGCGCTGGAAGGGGGACAGAGAGGAAGCCAGCAGCTTCTTGTCGTAGAACTCGTTGAAGGCGTCGGTCTTCTTGAACCAGCCGAGAATGGGAAGCCCGGCGAGGTGGCGGGCGGCCTTCATGCCGATCAAGCCCATGCCGGCTTCGCGCGCCTTCTCGAGGACCGGCCGGAGGTTGATTATGGGCGGAGAGCCCTCGAGAATGCTCCGGTTCTCCCAGTCGTACCAGCCTCCCGGCGTGATCGCGATCATCGCCAGGTCGTACCAACCCGTCTTGGCAGCGGTGAGCAGGACCTTCTCGGCATTCCGATGGGTGCTGAGACCGAAGTAGGAGACCTTCCCAGCCTGCTTGGCGCTCTGGAAGGCCCGGTAGACTTCGTCGCTCTCGATCAGTGAGGGGTTGTACGACGCCATCAGGTAGTAGGCATCCAGGTGATCGACCCGGAGCTCCGAGAGGCTCGCGTCGAGTCGCTGGCTCCAGGACTCGGCGGCTTGCCTCGCCTGCTGGACAGTGATGCGCTCGTCGGGCTCCGCCTCGAGGTCGGCACTGGCCTTCGAGATCAGGAAGACGCGATCGCGGACCTTGCGGATGAAGGGCGCGAGATTCTCCTCCGCGTCGCGGTAGTAGCCGCGATAGCCCACGTCGAAGACATTGATCCCGGCATCGAATGCCGCATCGAGCAGCTCATCCTTACCCCGAAACATCAGCGCAGCGCCGCATCCGAAGACGAGACGGCTGGCGCTCCAGTTCGTGCGGCCGAGCCTGCGGTAGCTCATCTTCGGCCAGTCGGCCTCGCCTCCTACCTCCTCCCGCGCAGCGGAGATGGCGGCCCGAGCGTCGCCGGAGCTCAGCAATGTCCGCCCGCCGACGGTGAGCATCGCGAGATATTTGAGAAACCTGCGGCGGTTGATGGATCCCGTGTCTCGCTCCCGTTCCATGATTCCCCCGTGTCGCCCGCAGGAAGCCGATTGGGGCGGCGCCCAATCTCACTTCTTGACGAGCGTGGTGCCGCTCCTCTGCAGGGCTCTCTTCTCGAATTCGGGTTGGAAGCCCGGGGCAAACCCCATGTAGCTCGGGACGGGATAGCGCAGGCCTGCCTTGTGTGTGGCCTCGAGGCCTTCCAGGAGATCGTCGAGTTGGCCACTGGGCAACGCGAACAAGAGCTCGTCGTCCTGAGCCATCGCCCACACTCGGTCTCCGTTGCCGAGGACGACGAGTCGCGGCTCCCCAGCCAGGAAGGCCTTCACGATGCCGTCAGAGCAGGAGCCGGCACGACCAGCCGCCGTGAAGTTGAGCACGCCTCCCCTCACGTAGAGATAGGATTGGATCAAGCGCATCATCTGGGCGGCATTCCCGTAGATCAGCACGACGTCGGGCTCGATCTTGGTCCTCTCCAGCGGAGATATGACGACGCCTTTGGGCGCCGGGTCGAGACGCTGAACGCTCTCGACGAACCTCCTCTCATTCTCGACGCTCGAGGCGTACAGGCCCAAGGAGAAGTCCAACAAGCCGCTCGCATGGTAAGAATCGGCTCCCTCCCAGCCGTAGACTCCCCGCGCGATCAGACACGAGCAATCCTCGGGAAGGACCTTGATGGTCCAACCGTAGCGACGCGCCATGGTGAGATTCTGACAGAGGAAGTTCTTGGTAGGCGGCCGCCTGAAATCCCCCTCGAGGTCTGCGTCATTGCGCGCAATGCGAATCGCGAGAGGAAAGGTCGCCGGCCGAATGTACTTGCTTATCGTCGCGCCGGATTGGTGCCAATTGTCCACGGCTTGTCTCCATTGACCATTGGTGCTTGTCGCCCGCAAAGCAGACGGCCCCGTCGGAAACACCGTCGCCGTTGTTGTCGAAGTCCGCAACTTGGGCGTAGACCTCGCCATTCCCCGTCCCTCGGCCAGTGAACCGCCCCGGGTTTGCCGGAGGCTCTGCCCTGTCCCGGGTTTCGTGGAGGTGAGAAACTGGACTCCGCTGCCACAATCGTGCAGGGGGACGGCATGGCACGGAGGGGCTACCCGCCGGAGTTCCGGCGGCGCGTAGTGGAGTTGGTCGAGGGCGGTCGGAAGGTGGCGGAGGTCGCGGCAGAGCTCGGGATCAGCCAGCAGACCATCTATACGTGGCGGCGGCAGGCACGGATCGACGCCGGGCTCGAGGCCGGTCTATCGACGTCGGAGCAGGCAGAGCTCGCGGCGGCGAAGCGGAGGCGCGAGTAGCGAGCTGAACGGGCGCGGGTCTCAGCTCGTCTCACCAGAGGGAGCTCCCCGCCTCGGAACCGACTCGAGGATGCCTACATCTCGGAGTGGATCGGCGCCTTCAAGCCGGCCAGATCGACCATGTTCTCGCCCAGGATCCGCCGCCGCGCTCCCGGGTCCGCGACCGCCGACTCGATTCGCCGCTTGATCTCCCCGTACTCGCGAGGTGGCAGGAGTCCGTACGGACCGTCGGTTCCGTAGAGACACCGATCCGGTCCCAGCGCGTCGACGACGTCCCGAAGCATGCGAGGCGCGACGTAGCTCGTCTGGGACAGATCCACGACCACACCAGGACTGTCCCGAATCACGGGCCACGCGTCCTTGTACTCCGGAAACGCCGCATGAGCGAGAATCAGCTTGAGCCCCGGGACCTCGGCGAGAAGCGATCGGAAGTCGCCCTCCGCATCGAAGCCGCAGTGGATCAGCATCGGCTTCGCGAGCTTCACGAGCCGCTCGGCAACGGGTGCTAGCTCGAGAGGCGTGTGCCGATTCCAGAAGGGATGCGCCTTGACTCCCACGAACCCCGGCAAGCCCGCCCAGCGTTCCAGCTCCCCCACCGGGTCGAGCTCGCCGCGCGGGTTCACGAACACCCAGCCGAGAACGCGGTCCGGATGCTCTCGAACCGCGTCGAAGACGGGCTGATTGGGCGGATCCGAATCGATCGGGTGAATTCCACCCGGGACCTTGATGGCACCGTCTTCCGTGAAGTTCGCGACCAGCGGCTTGATGAGTCTTCGGAGCGGCCGGTGGCTGAGGCAGTACTGCATCGTGGCCACCACCAGCCGACTCGGATCGGGCATTGGCTCGATCTGCTTTCCCATCAGCGCGACGCGATCGACTCCGTTCGCGTCCATCTCGACCAGGAGCTCGTCCACGGGCTTCAGTTTCGGATCGAGGTGGTAGTGGCAGTCGATGATCACTCGGAATCCTCACGCCGGGGAACGCTCACTGCTGCAGCACCGTGCTCGCGAGTCGCGGCTCCAGGGTCTCCTTCATGGCCCGACTCTGGGGCAGGTTCTCGCCGGCGGCAAGTCCGGCCTCGCTCATGCTCCGAGTCGGCAATCCCGGACCAGCTCGCGGGATCGACCGGCCCGGGAGCCCGAGACCTCGACTTCCAGAGAGCGTGAAGAGCATCGGATGATTGACCGGGCGCCGCTGCTTCCGAGAGAATGGGAGCGGAACGAAGGATCCGCTGCGCTTTCGTCGAGCCCGAAGGCGGAGATCCTCTGAAGTCCTTTCGGAGTGCGAGCTCCCGGTACCGATGAGAGGAGATGCGAGATGAGGTTTGGATTTCACCTGTTCATGGTCGATCCTGCCGAGTTCCTGGAGATCGCCCGCACCGCCGACGAGTGGGGCTGGGACAGCATTCAGGTCGCCGATGCTCCCTTCTTCCCCGAGACGACCGTTGCCTCCTATCCCTACACCCCCGACGGCAGCCGGTTCTGGCCCCTCGACGTTCCCGTCCTGGACCCCTGGGTGGCCATCACCGCAATGGCCACGGTGACCGAACGCATCCGCTTCGTGACGTCCGTGCTTCGCCTCGCGATCCGTCAGCCACTTCTGGAAGCCAAGACGCTGTGCTCTGTCGCGGCGATCTCCAACGACCGCCTCGCACTGGGTGTGGGACTCGCCTGGATGCCGGAGGAGTTCAAGTGGCTGGGCCAGGACATGAAGACGCGTGGTGCCCGCCAGAACGAGGCCATCCAGATCATCCGCCTCCTTCAGGGAGGCGGAATGGTGGAGTTCCACGGCGAGCACTATGACTTCGACCGACTGACGATGGCGCCGGTGCCCAAGAGCCCCATCCCCATCTACGTGGGTGGCACGAGCAGGCCCGCGCTGCAGCGCGCGGCGCGCTACGGCGACGGCTGGATCGGCATCGTTCACTCCATGGAGGAGATCGAGGCCCTCGCAATGGAGCTGAACGATTTCCGCCGCGAGTTCGGACGCGAGGAGCAGCGGTTCGACATCATGCTGCACTGCCCCGACGCCCGGAGCGTCGAGGACATCCGTCACCTGGAGGAGCTGGGGGTCACCGATCTCCAGGTCACGCCGTGGGCCGAGCCCAGCATCCAGGCCGAGCTGGGTGTTTCCGCCATGCGCGACCAGCCACCGCTCCGCGTGAAGCTGGAGGCGATCAAGCGCTACTCCGAGGAGACGATCGCCCGGCTCCGTTGAGGGGCTCGCGGTTGTTCTCGGCAGTCCGCGCTAGGGTGATGTGAGCCCGTCGTACCTGCCTGGAGGGAGAGAGCCATGAGAGCGCTTCTTCTGACCGCACCGATCGCTCTGCTTGCCTTGTTCGCAGGTTGCACCTCGCCAGAACCGCAGGGCCCCGCTGCAGAAGAGCCCGAGCCCAATCCGCCGACGCCCGTTACAGAGGCGTTTCGGATGCCAACCTTCCTTCCCGAGTACTACTCACCCGTCTTCTCCGAGCATCGCGACACCCTGATTCTGCTGGGCCATTCCGAGAAGGAAGACTGGGAACAGTATGCCTACCTGACGGAGGATCGGACGCTGATGCTGTCCGTCGAGAACATCGTCAGCGACAGGCGCCGGGCCGATGCCATGTTCAAGAATCTCCTCGGCCGTTTGAACGCCGAGATGGAGAACAAGGATGGCGAATTCATTGAGATCGCGCGGCGAGAACTCCATGCGCGTGTCCGTGATTCGAACGTGGAGCGGACGGTATTCGGATACATCCTTCCGAGGTCGATCCAGATCTGGACATACACGGCAAGTCCGGCCGAAACCAGGCAGATCGCCTCGAAGTACCAGAGGATCCGGACGTTCGTTGACATACAGCGATACGTCGAGGCGATGCGAGAGGGAAACGTGTGCATGGGTTCCTATGGGTCGGAGATCTTCAGGCATGCGCACTACCTGCTGGATGGCGGCAACAGGAAGGAATCGCTCAGTGTATTGCAGCAGCTCCTGCCGAGATTCCCTTTCGAGTACGAGGCGCATCTCACCCTGATGGAAAACACTGCTGATCGCGCGGCTGCGATGAACAGCGCGAGGATCGTGTTCCAAGGCGCTGAGGATCCCACACTCATCGACGCGGCGGCTGACTTCCTGGGCATCGAGAAGCTGACACTCGATTCGTTTCCCCTGCTCGACGAGAGAGAGGGAGGGCTCGAGGTGATCCTGGTCCCACTCCCACCGTGCAACCCGTGGTTCCTCGAGGATGTTGCGAGGGCTTACGAACAGATCGTGGGCCTTCCGGTGAAGATCCGCCGGCTCGAGAAGCCGTGGGTCTTGAGAGCTCCGGAGAGGATCTTTCGCCAGCGAGACACCCAACGACTGCTGCAGGAGGTGAAGAAGGGAGGCATCGACTTTGGCGGTTGGGATGAAGATCGGTACATCGACGAGTTGCTGAAAGCGGAAGAATCGGCGGACGCGATGTCGAAGTACCACATCAAGGAGTGGGTCGAGAAGATCCAGAAAGAATCTGGCCAATATCTGGTCGACCCATATCTCGACTGGTTCAGCGAGACGCTACGCGAACTCCGCTCCCGCGACGAACGCACCATGTATGTCGGGATCACGCAGGCGAACATCTACTCCGGCGATAACAACTACATTTTCAGCCAGGGCAGGATCGGGGGGGAGTCCAAGGCGAGCATACAGTCGTACTACATGATGTTGGCCAATACGCTCGGTGAGGAATACCAGTCGAGACAACGCTTGACGGAGCGAATCGCGAAGGAACTCGTCCCGTCGAGCCTGAAACAGCTGGGCATTCCGAGGAGTGTGGACCCGACCTGTCCGTATTCCTATTCGAGCGGCGTGTCTCGTCTGGACCAGAAGACGATGAATCTCTCGGACGCCGTGAAGGACGCATTGGAGAGGCTGGCGGGTAGGGGGTACTAGCGGGGCCTCCAAACCACCGACAATAACTGAACGGCAGACTCCGGCGGGACGTGAGCGGAATCCGTGGGCTGCCCGTGGTAGCGGTCCTCCTGCTGCGATCACCAGGTGGACCGCGAGACGAGGCTCGAAAGTTCGACTGGGAGCCTACCGACGAGAGCCACTTCCTCTTCAGCATGAAGGGGGGTAAGTGGAAGGTCTCCGTCCACACCTGTGTGGACGGAAAAACCTTTCTCCTCAATCGCGACCGGAGGGCTCTCCTTCGCTAATCGTTCTCGGTCAGGTCCAGACACGCTTCCGCGGCAAGCTCGACGAGTTTCTGGCGAACGCTCCAGCAGCTCTGAAATCCGCGATTGTCCCACGCTTCGCTGTCCAGGTTGTCCCCGCCGTAGAGGATCTGGCCGATCCTGACACCTCGGAAGCGAGCCACCGCGAAGAGAGCGGCCGCCTCCATGTCCACGGCGAGACAGCCTTCGGCTCGGCGCAACGCCGTGCGCTCCCGGGTCTCTCGGAAGAGTCCGTCGGTGGTCCAGGTCTTGGTCAGCAGGTACTCCACGTGATGGCGGGCGAGCGCTGCTTCGATGGCCTTTACCGCTTCGCGCGTCGGTTCGACCTCACGACCCGGGGGCAGGTAGTGGTACGACGTGCCCTCGTCTCGCACCGCAGAGGTCGGCACGAGCAGATGACCCACGGCGATGCTGCGGTCCAGCACGCCAGCGGAGCCACAGGCGATGAAGTTGCGACAGCCGAATGCGATGGCTGCTTCCAGAGTCGCGGCCGCCAGTGGAGCGCCGACACCCGGATTGAACAGGGCGACACGCTCGCCTCGAACCCGGTGGACGTAGATCGGATGCGCGCCCATCTCACTGTCGATCCTGGTGATCTCCTCTGCCAGCCCCTGCTCCACGAACTGGCCGATCACGTCCTGGAAGAAGCTGATCACCCCGTGAAGGGGCATGCCCTCGAGCGGCTTGATGAGCGTGGCCGGCTCGATGATCGCCTCGCGTTCGTCCGAGTATTGCAGGATCGGATAAGGATCGTCTTCCATTCGCTGGTTCCTCTCCAGGTACCGTGACGCCTTCCCGCGCTTCATCAGCCCAACAGCCGCACCACTTCCTCCGCCCGTGGGATGGGCGCCACGGCGCCGTAGCCGCTGACGGCCAGCGCCGCGGCGGCGCAGGCCCACCGGCCGGCCTCATCCGGGGAAGCCCCTTTCAACAGGGAAGCCAGGAACACCCCGTCAAAGCAGTCGCCCGCGCCGGTGGAATCGACTGCCTCCACGTCAAACGCGGCAATCCGGTATCGGGATTCGGGGGTCGCCACCCAGGCGCCTCGCTCCCCAAGCCTCAAGGCCACGGTTTCTGCGCCCGCCTCCAGGAAGAAATCCAGCAGGCTCTCTTCATCCTCCGTCCCGACCAGCGCAACCGCGTCGTCCAGGCTCGGAAGAGCCAGGTTCGTGTATTCGAGTGCCTGCCGCATGCCCGCCTTTGCCTGATCCAGGCTCCACAGAGCCAGTCTCAAGTTGGTGTCATAGGAGACCCCGGCGCCCGTCCGTCGCGCCAGCTCCATGGCCCGCCTGACCGTGGCCATCGCATCACTCGAGATCGCCTGGGAAATGGCGGAAGTGTGTAACCAGGAGACGCCTCGGAACATCTCCTCGTTCAGATCCTCTGGCTTCATGCGGCTAGCTGCACTGCCCTGGCGGTCGTACGTAAGTCTTCGCTGCGAAGGATCCGGATCCACGTGGTAGGAACCGGTGCGACCTCCCTGGACCTGCCGCACGTGGCGGACGTCGATGTTCTCGGATTTCCAGAAACGCAGCAGGGCATCCCCGCCCGGGTCCGCGCCAACGGCAGTGACGAAGCCGACACGGGCGCCCTGGCGGGCGGCGGCCACGGCCGCATTGGAGGTGTCGCCTCCGAAGCTCAGGCCCGAAGCCCCGGCGCTGCCTTCCACCCTTTCGAGCAGGGCCTCGCCCAGGCAGAGGATTGCGGGGTCTTCGCTCAAGGCTGGTTGAAGGAATCAACGGCGGCCCGGACCGCGCGCGCGGTCTCCCGCAGGCCCTCGATCCCGTCCTGTTCCAGGGCGGCATCGTCACACAACGCGCCGCCCATGCCCACGCAGGCAGCCCCGCTCTTCAGGTAATCCGCCAGGTTGGCGAGATTGATCCCGCCCGTGGGCATCAAGGGAATGTCTGGGTACACCGCGCGCAGGCCTTTCAGATAGGCGGGCCCACCCAGCGAAGCCGCGGGGAAGACCTTCACCAGCTCCGCGCCGGCGCGGTGGGCCTGGAGGACTTCCGTGGGCGTGGCCGCGCCCGGAACCGTGAACGAGCCCGCCATCAGACCCCGCTCCACCACCTCCGGCAGGAAAGCCGGGGACACGAGAAAGCTCGCCCCCGCGTCCTGGGCCATCTTGGCCTGATCCGCGCTCAGGACCGTGCCCGCGCCCACGGTAATGCCCTCGCGGGATCGGAGCTCGGCGATCACTCTGGTCGCGTCTGGGGTGGTCATGGTGATTTCGAAGACTTCGAACCCCGCCTCCTGGAGGACCCCGGCCAGGCTACGGGCACGGGCCGCGGAGGAGGCACGGATGACCGGGATGACCCCGGCCTGCTTGAGGATATCGAGCATGATGGCCATCCTAGAAGAACCACCCCGCTGTGAAAAGGATTGGATCCGGCAGTGGAACCGGGTGAGAGCTGATCTCGAAGACGGTCTGCGGCATGGTCCCGGTGAGGAGATCGAAGGCGTCCGCATTCGGCTCCTTGGCAGGTCAACGAGGAGGGAGGGGAGATGAAACGAAGGGTCGCGTGGGCCTCAGCACTGCTCGCCGCGGTGTTGGTTGCGGTACTGCTCGCAGGGTGCCTGAGCTGGATCAAGGCGCGGTTCTACATCGATCACATGGAGAGCGAGGGTCGGCTGGAGCGATTGCAGGTGAGTCGAGTGGTCGAGACGCTTCGGCTGGCTCCCGGATCGGTGGTGGCGGACATCGGGGCCGGGTCCGGGGTCTTCACCAGGGCATTCGCGAAGGAGTTGGCTCCGGGTGTCGTCTACGCCGTCGACATCAACCAGAACCTCCTCGAGCACATCGAGCGGACGGCGAATGAGGCGGGTCTCACCAACGTCGAGACGGTGCTCGGGAGCGAGGGGGACCCCCGACTACCGGAGCCGATCGACCTCGCCTTCATCTGCGACGTGCTGCATCTGATGGACGATCCGGAGCTGTACCTGAAGGGACTGCATCCCCACGTCCGCCCGGGTGGGCGGGTGGCGATCATCAGCTTCATCCGCAACTGGCCACCCATGGTCAAGCAGTTCACAGCAGAGGAGCTGGAGAACTGGATGAAGCAGGCGGGGTTCGCACGCGTAGAGAGGCACGACTTCATCGTCGACCAGTACCTGGTGATCTACCAGCGGAGCTGATCACGAGGTGCACGCGAAGGGCCGACACACCAGGATGGCGGCATGAAGGGAATTTCCTCCGTTCGGCTCGACGAGGGGAATGGGGCAGGGAGACACCATGAAGCGCATCGGCATTCTCCTCATCGTGGGCAGTCTCGCCCTGGCCTGTGCCTCCACACCCTATCCCTACGGGAGGGACCTCGAGTCGGATCTGACCCTGAAGCTCCGTCCGGGCGAGGAGCAGATCGAGCGCGGCCGTCCCCACAAGCTGATCGACGGCGTCGGGCACTACTTCTTCTCCCTGCCAGCCAAGCTGCTGCTGCTCGACTGGAGGGTCGACAATCACGACATCTCCGAGGAGACCGAGGCCAGCCTCCTCGAGTACCTGGATGCCAACGGGCTCTGCAATGTGAAGGTGAGACTCAACCAGTACGCGCCCGGACGCGAGTGGAGTCGGCTGGTCCGGAATGGGGAGATGCCGATGGCGTGGCGCTGGACGCTGGGGATGCTGTCGGTCACGATCTACTCGATCATTCCCGAGCGCGTCTTCGCGGGCCTGGTCGGCGGCGACCACTAGAATCCCTACACGAACACGATATCGCTGTACTCGGATCGCCGCGCCATCGCGATCCACGAAGCGGGTCACGCCAAGGATTTCGCCGACAAGGGGAATCGGCATTGGAGGGGCGCCTACGCCGCGCTGAGACAGCTTCCGCTGGTACCGCTCTGGCAGGAGGGAGTCGCCTCGACCGAGGCGCTCAGCTGGGAGCGGGCGCATGGCAGCGGCGGAGACGAGAAGCGCGCCTACCGGAGCCTCTATCCCGCCTATGCCACCTACGTCGGTGGCGAGATCGGCCGGTGGTACGGAGGCAACTGGGTCCCCTACGCCGCCGTGGTGCCCGGACACATCGCCGGCTGGGCTCGTTCGTTTGCCGTCGAGGATCGGGAGCGAGTCGAGGCCGATCCTTCGGTGACGCTGGGATGGCGTCCTCGAAGCTGCGGTACGATCTCCGAGACAGCGCCGGATCACGCGGCCGAAGGAGAAGCGAGTCCCGCAGAGCTCCCGCCGCCTCCAGAAGAGCAAGCGAAGGAGAACCCGTAGGTGCTCACTCTCGGCTCCATGGCCCGCAGACTGGCCCGGACCCGTTTCGGCCAGAGAGCGTTGGCCCGACCGGACGGGCTCCGGATCCTCGAGCGGAAACCCACCATCCGGGTCTACGGCGGCCTCGCCCTGATGGCGATCAGCGTTCTGACTGGTCTCCCGAGCCTGGCCCTCTTGAGTTACCTGTCGGTGAGAATGAGCGATCCGAAGATCATCGCCATCGGCGGTCCTGTCTCCTTCGCGGCGGTGCACATCATGTTCGGTGCGGGCGTCTATCTGGCCGGGCAGAACTACGCCAGCGAAACGCTGCTCTGGGCGACCCAGCGATTTCTGCAGAAGCACGCTTGACCGAGCACGACGAACTCCGGGCAGCCTCCGGGCTCCAGAGCCTTACCCCGTAAGCGCAGCGGGAGGAATGGCCGCCCATGGCTTGTATACTTGGCTTTCACCAATTTATTGTTATATAGGTACTAGGATATAACCAATACAGAAGAGGTCACTCAGTGGGAGAGCCGCGAGAGGACGAGCAGATATCGGGTCGAATCCTCCAATTCGCCTGCGATTGCGTGTCTCAGCTCCACCAGCCCTCCCGGGACCCCTGGTCCCACGTGAGCCGGGCCGGCCTGATCTCCGGCGAGACCAAGGAGATCATCCTCAACAAGACCTACCGCCGACCCAAGACCGTCACCCAGCTGGCCAAGGAGATCGGCCTCTCCCAGCCCGTCATCTACAAGCACGTCCGGGATCTCCTGGCCAGCGACGTGATCCGGGAGGCCGATCTACCCGACGCCGAGAAGAGCTATCGCGTCGAAAAGTACTACGAGCCCAACTTCCCGGTCCTGTTGGAGGAGGACCTGGTCCAGCTCGAGTCGACGATTCGAAAGGTGGCGCGGCGGATCGCGGGGATCTACTGGGAGCACAAGCAGGAGCTCGAGGAGGCGTTTGCCGGTTGCTCGCTGGAGAGCCGGGGATACCAGCTCGAGCACGTCCTCGACTTCCTGTACAGCAAGATCCGGCGGATGGGGCGCGAGATTCTCGACGAGCAGGGCTTCTTCCCGGAGCTTCCGGTGCATCGCGACGGCTCGCGCTGGGTCTACTGGGCGGAGGAGGTCGAGATCGAACGGCTGGGCGACGGTGAGCAGCCGTCCCCGTAACGGCGCGCTTCAAGCGGCGGAGAATCTAGCATGAGACTCCTCTTCATTTCCGCCAATCGCTACCGCTACGTGGCATCCATGCCGCTCGGGCTGGCGAGCGTCATCGCCCAGATCGACGGCTCACGCCATGAGATCGAGGCGCTGGACCTGATGTTCTCGGACTCCCCCGAGGACGAGGTGAGAGCCGCGCTATCGAAACTCGACCCCGACCTGATCGGGATCTCGATTCGAAACCTCGACAACCAGCGCCGGGTCGACAACGAGTACTTCCTCCCCGAGGCGAAGTGGATCGTCGAGCTGTGCAGGTCCCCCTCCGAGGCGACCATCGTCCTCGGAGGGGCCGCCTTCACGACGAGTCCGATCGCCGTCTTCGACTACCTCGAGGCCGATCTCGGGATCGCGGGCGAGGGGGAGCTGGAGTTCTCCGAGCTCTTGGAGCGGCTCGAAGAAGGGGACGACCACACGGACCTCCCTGGACTGGTATGGCGCGTCGGTGACGGGATTCGGATGAACCCGTGCCGCTTCGTGGAGGACCTGGATTCGCTCGAGCCGCCGCGGCGCGATCTCTTCGACAACCAGCGATACATCGAAGAGGGCGGATCCGGGAACATCGTCATCAAGCAGGGCTGTGCCTTCAACTGCTACTACTGCGATGCCCCGCACCGCGTCGGTGCCCGCTGGCGGATGAGATCGCCGGAGAGGGTGGCCGATGAGCTCGAATCCATGGAGAGGGATCTTCATCTCGAGACCACCTTCTTTTCCGACTCCATCTTCAACTGCCCCGTGGACCACGCCCGGGAGGTATGCCGGTCGATCATCCGCCGCGGCCTCCGCATCCATTGGACCTGCCTCGCCAGCCCCGCCTTCGTGGACAGGGAGCTGCTCGAGCTCATGCGCGCCGCGGGCTGCACGATGGTCGTGCTGGGGTGCGACACCGGATCGGAACGGATGCTCGAGGTGCTGAAGAAGGGCTACGCCAAGCAGACCGTCATCGATGCGGCCAGAATGCTCGAGGAGCTGAAGCTGGACTACGCCCTCCCTCTTCTCCTGGGCGGTCCCGGCGAAGACGAGCAGACCGTCCGCGAGACCGTGGAGTTCCTGGGCGACAGGAGTCCCGCGAGCGTGGCCTTCTACGTGGGCATCCGGATCCTGCCCAACACGCCCCTGGTCGACACCGCCAGACGGGAGGGAGTCATCTCGGCGGACGACCCCCTGATGGAGCCGAGGTTCTACATCAGCCCGAAGATCCGAGACTGGGTCGATGACCACCTCGCCGACCTGTGCGCGGACAACCCCGGATGGGTGATTCGGGTCTAGCACGAGCGCCAGCCGCGAAGAGAATTCCCACGAGCGCTACCAGGCGGGGAACTTCTGGTACCAGAGGGGGCGCTTGGGGTCCAGCGGGAAGCCCATTCCGCCTTCGACCTCGTAGCGACGGGCACCCTCTCGGAGTTGCTCCTCGTCCACCTCGACGCCCAGACCCGGCCCGTCCGGAACGCGCAGGGATCCGTCCCGGTACTCCATCTTGCCGCCGACGATGAGATCCTCGGTCAGGTGGTGGTAGTGGGCGTCCACGGCGTAGACGAGATTGGGGAGCGCCGAGGCGATATGAAGCATCGCCGCCAGCCCCACCCCGGTCTCCAGACCGCTGTGCATGCCGATGCCGATCTTGAAGGTCTGACAGATCACGCCCAGGTGCTTGACGCCCCACGGACCGCCCCAGTACCAGGGATCGGAGAGGATCACGGCGACGGCTCTCTGGGCCACCGCCGGCGGAATCTGGTCGAAGGTCACCACACACATGTTGGTGGCGAGCGGGATCCCGGTCTGCCGGCTCACCTCCGCCATTCCGTCGATTCCCCAGGTGGGGTCCTCGAGATACTCCAGGTCGAGCTCCCGAAGCCGATGACCCGCCCGGATCGCGGTGCCGAGCCCCCAGCAGTTGTTCGGATCGAGGCGCAGCTGGTACTTCGGGCCGAACTCCTCGCGGAGTCCCCGGATGGCCTCGATCTCCTGATCAGGGTGGAATACCCCTCCCTTGAGCTTCAAGGTCTCGAAGCCGTAGCGATCGACCAGGTCGCGCGCGTGCGCGACCACCTCGTCGGCCGTGGTCACGGCCGGATGGGTCTCACTCTCGTAGCGATAGAAGAGATACGCCGACATCGGGATCTCGTCGCGGAGCTTTCCACCGAGGAGCTTGTGCATGGGCATGCCCAGCGCCTTGGCCTGGAGGTCCATCAGTGCGATCTCCAGCCCCGCGTAGAGCCGGTTGCGGGCGAGGTTCTGTCCCTGGAGGAGCAGGTGACCGGTTCCGATCACCAGAATCCGGAGCTGCTCGATGTCCCAGGGATCGCGGCCCACCAGTGCCAGGCGCAGGATCTCGAGCAGGTCCCGGGGCGCCTCGTCTTCCAGTTCGCCGATACCGACGATGCCCTCGTCGGTGAACACCTGCAGGATGGTCCGGATGCAACGTCCCGGATGCACGGCGGCTGAGTGGCGCAACGGGGCCTCCATCGGCAGCGCCACGGTGGTCGCTTTGAAATCGACGATCTTCATGATCACACTCCTCTGGTTCACATTCCATTTGCAGCCGAGGGGCACGGTGCGTACACCGGGTGAGAAGAAGGGCTCAGAAACGGCCGTACTTCTGCCACACCTCGAGGGGGTGGACACCCGCACCGATCTCCTCGCGGATCAGGTTCTCCGTCTCCGCGACCGACTCCGACTTGTCCAGGACCTCCTCCGCAATCTCGGCGGGAATCACCAGCACACCGTCCGAGTCTCCGAAGAGGAAGTCCCCGGGCCGCACCAGCAGCCCCTCGGTGAGCGAGCCGGTCATCAAGAGTGGGCAGTCGACATCGACGATGGTGGCCCGATGCACCGACTCGATCGGCGAGGTGTAGCGGGCGAACACCGGATAGGTTCCGCGCTCCAGCAGATGCCGCGAGTCCCGGACGCCGCCGTCGATCACGGCTCCGCGACAACCGCGAACCTGGGACATCAGGCCGGTGAGCTCACCCCAGTGGCCCACGTTCATGGTCTTGCCGGTCTCCATCACGATCACGCAGCCCGGCTCGAACTGGTCGACCATGCTGAAGAGATTCGGCCCGGCCTTCTGCTGCGCCAGCTCCACAGGATGCCGCGTCTCCGCGGTCCACTTGACGGTAAAGGCCCGGCCCGCCACCACCCAGTCGGGGTGGAGCGGACGGATCCGAAGGCTCAGACACTGATTCGGATGGCCCATCTCGTCCATCACGTCGTACACACCAGCGGTGTAGAGGCGCTCGTAGCGGGCGCAGATCTCGAGGGTCTTCTCCTGGTCCATTTCAGCTCCTGTTTGGTGATTGGGCGGTCTCCCTGGCTTCTTCGAGACGGACCGTCTGGAAGGCCCAGGGCCGAAGTCGCGGCCATCCGCGAGAGTTCTTCTCCTGCAGACGTAGCGAGACCGCGGTCCCGGTGCCGTGGCCCTCGCAGAGGGAGACGTCGGCCGGTTCGTCGCTGGCGTTCCAGAGGCGCGCGTAGGTCCTGCCGTCCCGCGCGAAGAGCGCCGTCAGGATCACCCGTTCCGGTTCGACCGCGAGGTAGCTCCACGGGGTGCCGCGGCCCGCGTGACCGTCGCCCAGCTCCATCTGGAGGACGGGCAGGCGGAAATCATGGGCCGATCGGATCGCCTCGCGGCGGCTGCTGCACAGCGCGATCCGATGGTGGTAGCGATGCAACCCCTGCACTGCGGTGTAGCGCGACCGGCCCGGCGTGATGGAGTCGTCGCTCGCGTACAGCCACTGCTCGGGACCCCAGCCCAGCACGTTGCGGGCGAGGCCAGCTTCGCGGTCGAGGTACCACCCCGGAGTACCCCGATGATGGATCGCCACGCAGCCGCCTTCGTCCTGCTCCAGGCCCAGCAGATTGCCGACGGTGACACGCGGGCCGGTGGGCTCCTCCAGCAGGAAGGGGGAGTCGCAGAAGGTTCGCGAGAGCCCTGCTTCGAAGTTGAGGCACAGCTTTCGGTGGTCCTGGGCGTAGTAGGCGAGGTCGGAGCGGTGGTCGGCGAGCTGCGGTCCGGGATGCACTCCGCCGCCGAAATCGATCTCCGTGGTCAGGTCGATCCGGTGGAGAGCCGGGATCGCCGTCACCCATTGCACGAAGGGGAGGGCGGCGATCCTCCCCTCCACGCGGTAGCGGCGAAGCGCGGATCCCTCCTCCTCGAGAAGAATCCGATCCACCGTGGAGAGCTCGAGACGGCCGTCGCTCCACACCGTCAGATAGCCGCCTCCCAAGGAGCCGTTCCTCGATTCGCGAGAGATGAGATCCAGGCCGGTGTCGATCTCCACGGGCTCCCGCTTCCGAGACCCGGTCTGCGTGGCGCTCTGCCGCTCCACCACCTCGACGCCCAGCGGGGGGAGATCCACCACCAGCGACTGCGCACACTCGCGATCGCCGCCGTCGGCTCCCGGAAGCTCGACGAGCTCGCGCCGCGGCCAGGGCGAGGGGTTGAAGAGGAGGTAGCTGCGCGCGCCTCCGGCCTTCGGTCCGAACCGCTCGGCGAGCTTTTCGAGCGCCCTCCCCGCGACTGCGTCCGCTCCCTCTCTCCCTTCCCGGGCGAGACGACAGCCGATCTGCCCCATGGAGAGGCCGTGATGCACGGAGTGCCAGGGCGCGCAGAGGTGAAGATCGTGATGCTGCGCTCTCATCAGAAGCTTCCACGCGGCGTCGAGCTTCGCCTGCTGATCGGAGAGGCCCAGGTTCTGGGCGATCGCGTCGAGCCGCTCTGCGGTCAGCAGAGCACTTTCGGCCGCAGCCTGTTCACGGTGGAGTTCTTCGCCCGCCAGGCCCCAGGGGATGGTGGTGGGAATGTCGTCGATCCGGTAGCTGACCTCCGGCGGGTCCGGGCGCGGCAGCTCGCAGTACTCCCGGACCGTCGTCATCCGGGACCCGGGGCGGCGCGCCGCCGTCACCATGCCGGGGAAGGGCGACTCCGGTGGCTTGGGATCGGCGAGGCGGGTCACCAGGGAGCGCTCCACGCCCCTGCGATGGGCCTCCGCCTCGAATCGGTCCTTGTCGTCGTTGCTCCAGGTCTCGAAGTCGTCCCCGGTGAGACCGGCGTTCTGCACGCCCGGGTGGGTGTTCATCTGCAGGCGGTAGTCCATGAACGAGTAGCGAGGCACGGTTCGCACCTCCGACCCGTCCGGACCCCGCCAGCAGACCAGCTCTGCATCGGCCTCGGGATCGATTCCGAAGGGCGCCCAGTGCGTCCGAAACACCAGGTTCTCGATCCCGCAATCCGCGAGGATCTGGGGTAGCTGGGGAACGAACTGGGGCTCCCCCGCCACGAAGGACTTGACCTCGGTGCCGAGGATGTCCTCGATCGCGTCCAGGCCGTAGAAGAAGTGCCGGAGGTTCGCCTCGGCGCCCACCGTCGGAGCCAGCGGCTGTGCGTAGGTTCCGTTGACGACCTCCAGCCGTCCGGAGCTGAGGGCCGAGCGGAGCGCCGCGACGTCGGAGGCGCTTCGCCCGGCGAGCTCCTCGTAGGTGTGCGCATCCAGCTCCAGGACGGTGCGCGCCTCCGGATATCTTCGCAACCGATCCACCGACGTTCGGACCACCAGTGGCCAGAGCGCCTCCCACCAGAGCCCACCGCCGGGCAGCACGATCCAGTCCCAGAAGGTGACGCCCCCGTGGTAGATGTCGGCAAACCAGAGCGCGGGCTCGGGCTCGGCGGGCGCAGGCGGGATGGCGCTCGCCTCCCGCCGGTCGCGCCTCTCGACGCGCAGCCGCATCCACCGGGCCGCGCAGCGTACCGCGCGAAGCAGGAGGGACCTGGGCACCAGCGGCGAGTGGAGCAGCCGGGTGGGCCAGCGGGGCAGGTAGACCTGACCCTGCCGGGGGACCCCCTCCTTGCCACTGCAGGCGTCCGGCGGATCGCTCGCGTTCATCCCTCGATCTCGCGGAGCCTCACCGGCCGATGCTCCCGGTGGGACTTCATCGCGGCCAGCGCGATCAGGATGGGGACGCGCGCATCCGGCCCGGTCACCGGCGGCGTGGTGTCTCCCAGAACGCTGCGAGCGAAGGCACGCAACTCGGTGATGAACGAATCGTTGTACCGCTCCAGAAAGAAGTACAGGGGTTTGGCGCGCTGCACACCGTCGGCGTTCCACAGGACCCGCTCGTCCTCCGAGCGATTCTCTGTCTGGAGCATGCCGCCGGATCCGAACACCTCCACGCGCTGGTCGTATCCGTAGACGGCGCGCCGGCTGTTGTCGATGGTTCCGATCGCGCCGCTCGCAAAGCGCAGTGTGGTGATGGCGGTGTCCACGTCGCCGGCGGCTCCGATCGCGGGGTCCACCAGGACTCCCGCCGCCACCGACACCTCCTCCACCTCGCTTCCGGTCAGGTAGCGGGCCATGTCGAAGTCGTGGATCGTCAGGTCGAGGAACATTCCGCCCGACGATTCGATGAACGAGATCGGGGGTGGCGCCGGATCCCGGCTGGTGATGTGGAGCAGGTGCACCTCTCCGATCTTCCCTTCTTCGATCGCCTCCCGGACATTGCGGAAGGAGGCGTCGAAGCGCCGGTTGAAGCCCACCTGCAGCTTGACGCCGGCGCGGGCGACCGCCTCCAGGGCGCGGTCCACGAGTCGGAGTTCGTGAGCGATCGGCTTTTCGCAGAAGATGTGCTTCCCAGCCGCCGCGGCCTCCTCGATGATCGCCGCGTGGGTATCGGTGGACGAGCAGATGGCGACGGCTTCGACCTCTGGATCCGCGAGGAGTTCCCGGTGGTCGCCGTAGACCGCACCAACACCGAGCCGCTCTCCGAGCGCGCGGGTCACCTCGAGACGGGGCTCGGCGATCCCTGTCACCCGCGTCTCGTCGATGCGCCGCTGCAGATTCTCGGCGTGGAGAGCACCGATGCGGCCGGCGCCGATCACGCCGATCCGAAGCATCCTGGATGTACTCATGGTCTGTGCGTTCCTCCTCAGAGCCCGATTTCTCTCAGGTATTGCCGATTCGCATTCGCCGATTCGAGCGGGGAGCCCATGCCGGGAAGCACATCCTGCTCCACCACGATCCAGCCCCGGTAGCCGAGCTTCCGCAGCGCCGCGGTGACGCCCGGGAAGTCCACGTCACCGCGGCCGAGCTCGCAGAACACTCCGTGCTGAACCGAAGCGAAGTAGTCCCAGCCCTCTCGCCGAGTCCTCGACGCAAGGTCGGGATCGTGATCCTTGAAATGGGCGTGCCACACCCGTTCCCCATGTCGATCCAGCAGCTCCTCGGGGTCGCCTCCTCCGAAGCGAAGGTGTCCAGTATCCAGACACAGGCCCAGCAGTTCGGGATCGGTGAGCTGCAGGAGCTGCTCGATCTCCCCCGGTGTCTCCACGAAGCCCGCGCAGTGGTGGTGGAAGACGGTGCGCAGCCCGGTGCGGTCGCGGACGGCTCGGGCCACCCGCTCCGCACCGGCAGCGAAGTTCCTCCAGCCAGCCGCGGAGAGACCGTGCTCGGCGAGGATGCGTCCGGCGTGGAACGTCCGCTTCGGGTCGCTGCCGTTCTCGTCGGAAAGGATCACGAGGGGCGTGGAGCCCTCGACGGCCGCCAGCAGCTCGGCGGACCGCAGCGCCGCCTCGATCCCCGCCGGGAGCCGCGCCGGAACCGAGAGGGCGACGGGCACGAATGCGCCCACCAGGGTGAGACCGCGCCGGGAGAGCTCACGCCGCAGAATCGCCGGGTCGGTGGGGAGGAATCCCCAGTCGCCCAGCTCCAGTCCGGTGAAGCCGCTCTGCGCCATCTCGTCGAGGACCCGGGCGTACGCCGCGCGCCCGCCCTCGAGATCGAACTCGAGTACGCCCCAGGAGCACGGTGCGTTGCCGATGTGAATCATCGCCGGCTCCCGTTGCCGCTCAGAAACGGCGCGACCATTGCTTGGGCCATCGCTCCACGACCACCTTGGTCTGGGTGAAGAACTCCACAGCGTGTCGGCCCTGGCCGTGCAACGTCCCGAAGAAGCTCTCCTTCCACCCGCTGAAGGGGAAGTAGGCCATGGGGGCAGCGACGCCGATGTTGATTCCGATGTTTCCCGCGTCGGCCTCGTGGCGGAACTTCCGGGCCGCCGCACCGCTGCCGGTGAAGAGACAGGCCATGTTCCCGTAGCTCCCCTGGTTTACCAGCGCGATGGCGTCCTCGAGGGTCTCCGCGTGCATGACGCCGAGCACCGGTCCGAAGATCTCGGTTCGCGCCAGCTCTCCACCCGCCGGCACCTGGTCGAGCACCGTGGGCCGGAGAAAGTTCCCGCGCTCGAATCCTTCGATGGAGGCGCCCCGGCCGTCCACCAGGACGCGGGCACCCTCGTCGGCCGCCCTCTGGATGAGCTCCTCGATCCGCCTGCTGCTCTCCTGCGAGATCACCGGTCCCATCTCGACACCCTCTTCCAGTCCGTAGCCGACGACGCGCCGCGCAGCAGCATCGGTGAGGGCGGCGGTGAAGGGCTCTCGGGCTTCGCCGACGGTGATCGCCAGGGAGGCCGCCAGACAACGCTGTCCGGCGTTGCCGAAGGCGCTATCCACCACGATGTCGGTGGCGGCCTCGAGATCGGCGTCGGGCATGATGACGAGGGGATTCTTGGCGCCCCCCTGGGCCTGCACCCGCTTGCCCTTTGTCGCGGCGCGCCCGTAGATGGTCCTCGCAACCGGTGTCGATCCAACGAAGGTGATGCCGGCGATCTCGGGATGATCCAGAATCGCCGTCACCGTGTCGGCGCTCCCGTGCACCACGTTGACGACACCGGGGGGGAACCCCGCCTCCTCCACCAGGTGGATGATCTTCTCGAAGGTGAGCGGGGTCCGCTCAGAGGGCTTGACGACGTAGGTGTTCCCGCAGGCCAGCGCGTAGGGCATGAACCAGAACGGGATCATGGCCGGGAAGTTGAAGGGACAGATGGTGGCGCATACCCCGACCGGCTGACGGATCATCAGCTCGTCGATGCCCGGGGCGATGTCTTCCGAGAGATCGCCCTGCATCAGGGTCGGGATTCCGCAGGCGACCTCGACGTTCTCGATGGCGCGCCGGATCTCACCCCGTGCCTCGGCGAGGGTCTTGCCGTTCTCGAGGGTGACGGTGCGGGAGAGATCCTCGAAGCTCTCCTCGAGCAGCGCCTTGAGCCGGAACAGGTGCTGGATGCGATCGCCCGCGGGCACGCGGCGCCACTCCGTGAGCGCGCTGCGGGCGGCGGCGGCAGCTCGCTCCACGTCGGCGGCGGAGGAGAGCGGGGTCTCGGCGAGGATCTCCGCCGTCGCCGGGTTCGCTACGGGACGGCTCTCGGTGGCGTCGGCGCTGCGCCAGCCGCCGTCGATGTAGTTTCTGAGAAGGGGATGATCGGGCATGGCTCCTTCCAGTGCGATACGTCCGGAGAGCTAGAGGTGGTGGCGTTCGGCGTCGCGTCCGCGTTCGTAGTCGGTGCGCTCGTCGCGGACCGCGGGCATCTCCGAGACCTCCGCGACCGGAACGTCCCACCAGGACTCGTACCCGCCGACCCGCACCTCCCGGTCGGTCTCCACCACCACGACGGTGGTTCGGGTCTGCTGCGCCGCCTCCCGGAGCGCGTCTCGCAGGGAGGCGAGGTCCCGCGCCTCGATGGCGTGGGCGCCGAGGCTGCGGGCGTTGGCGGCGAAGTCGATCTCGAGCCGAGCTCCATCGAGCTGACCGCTCTCGCAGTCCCGCCGTCGGTAGTGGGTTCCGAAGCCGGCGCTGCCCAGCGACTCGGAGAGGCCCCCGATGCTGGCAAAGCCGTGGTTGTCGAGCAGGACGATGATGAGCTTCCGGTCCTCCTGAATGGAGGTCACGATCTCCTGCGCCATCATCAGGTACGACCCGTCGCCGACCATGACGTAGACCTCGCGCTCCGGGTCGGCCAGCTTGACGCCCAGCCCGCCGGCGATCTCGTATCCCATGCAGGAGTAGCCGTACTCGAGGTGGTATCCCTTGGGATCCCGCGTGCGCCAGAGCTTGTGCAGGTCGCCGGGCAGACTCCCGGCCGCGCACACCACGACGTCGCGCGGACCCGAGCACTCGTTCACGGCCCCGATGACCTCTCCCTGGCTCAACGGCGGACCGTGTCCCAGCGAGTAGATGCGGGAGACCTCGGCGTCCCACTCCGCGGCGAGATCCGCCACCCGCCGCCGGTAATCGGGATCGGTTGCGTAGTCGCCGAGCGCCTCGGCGAACTCCTCGAGGCAGGCCCGGGCGTCCCCGACCAGGGGCAGCGCGGCGTGCTTGTGAGCGTCGAACTCCGCCACGTTGACGTTGATGAAGCGCACCGCGGGATTCTGAAAGGCCGTCTTGGAGGCCGTGGTGAAGTCGCTGTAGCGCGTCCCCACGCCGATCACGAGATCGGCATCGCGGGCGATCCGGTTGGCGCCGTGCGTTCCGGTGACACCGATGGCGCCCAGCGAGTGCGGGTCGTCGTAGCGCAAGGCGCCCTTGCCCGCCTGGGTCTCTGCGACGGGAATGCCGGTCCTCTCGGCGAACTCGCGCAGGACCGAGGTAGCCTCGCTGTAGATGGCGCCTCCGCCGGCGACGATCAGGGGCGCGCTGCCGGCCCGAATCCACTCGACCGCGCGCGCCACCCGCTCCCGGTCCGGACGGGTGCGCGGAATCTGCCACACCCGCTCCTCGAGCAGCTCGACCGGATACTCGTGGGCCTCGGTCTGGACGTCCTGCGGCAAGGCGAGCGTGACGGCGCCGGTCTCGACTGGCGAGGTCAGGACCCGCATCGCCTCTGGGAGCGCGGTGATCAGCTGCTCGGGGCGGTTGATGCGGTCCCAGTAGCGCGAGACCGGCGCCAGGCAGTCGTTCACCGAGACGTCCTGGCTCGACCCGAGCTCGAGCTGCTGGAGCACCGGGGCGACGTTGCGGCGCGCGAAGATGTCGCCTGGCAGCAGCAGCACCGGGAGGCGGTTGATGGTCGCTCCCGCCGCCCCGGTCAGCAGATTGGTGGCGCCGGGCCCGATCGAGGTGGTGCACGCCAGCGTCTGCAGGCGGTTGGTCATCTTGGCGAAGGCGGCAGCCGTGTGCACCATGGCCTGCTCGTTTCGACACTGGTAGTAGCGGAGCTCCGGGTACTGCTGCAGCGCCTGTCCGATGCCCGCCACGTTGCCGTGGCCGAAGATACCGGCGCAGCCTGCGAAGAGCGGCTGCCGCCTGCCGTCTCTCTCGGTCTGCTGCCTCGAAAGGAAGCGGACCGTTGCCTGAGCGGCGGTGAGTCGAACGGTCTTCATGGCGGTGATCCTCCGCTTCGCCTCACGACGCGACGTCGGGATCGGGCAGCATGAGGTCGCGCACGAACTCGATCATCTGGTACTTCGCGGCGATGAAGCTCCGCAGCGTGCGGACCGTCGGCCCGAAGGTGTCGAAGTCCTCGATGCGTTGCCCGTCGATCTCGTACGCGCACCGGAAGTCGGGAAACCTCTCGCAGAGCTCGCTCACGATCTCGCTCGCGACGGGCTCCTGCATCCGCTCGCGCACCTCGACGGCCGAGGCGTTGAACCTGCGCTGCCAGGCGGAGGTGATGGTCAGGATCAGGTCGCCGCCGATCAGCTCCGACCAGTGCAGGTGGTGGCGGAAGGCCGCTGCCAGCAGCCGGGTGCGGTAGCCTCGCTCGCGGTAGATGGCGTAAGCCTTCTTGACGCACGCCACGCCGGCCCAGTCGAGGGCGCCGGGATGGGCGACGATGCCGTCGCGCTCGGCCAGGACGTGCATCCAGTCGTCCAGGCGCCCGACCATGATGGTGCAGACCGGCGACATGTCCGCCGTGTCGTGACCCGCCTCCTCGCGCCGGCAGAGGCCCCGGGCGACCGCCTCGGCCACGGCGATGGCCTGGGGAACGCTGAAGGAGACGGTGGCGTTGACGTTGACACCCCGGAAGGTGGCCTCTTCGATCGCCCGAACCCCGGCCTTCGTCACCGGGATCTTGACCTGCATGTTGGGCGCGAGACCGTGGAAGTGTACGGCCTGGGACACCAGGGCCTCGCTGTCGCGGTAGTGGTCGGGGTCGGTCTGGATCGAGAGGCGGCCCTTCCGTCCGCCCTCGCGCTCGAAGACCGGCCAGAGCTGCTCGGCGCCCTTGACCGCCAGCTCTTCGAAGAGCTTCCAGGCGACCGCCGGGGGCGACCAGTCGGGGTGATCCCGGATCAGCTGGTCGATCCGGTCGCGCCAGAGATCGAGCTCCTTCTGGAGGACTCCCAGGACGATCGGCGGATTGCTGGTGGCGCCGACGGCACCGTGCTCGATGGCGTAGGCGAGCTCCTGAACCGAGCAGGAGTCGTTCCAGAAGTCGGTGGCCGTCGTGGCCGTGGTCTGGTGCAGGGGACTCTTGAAGGCGGAGTCCGCGCCTTGCGCGGCGGTCGTCATGATTCCATCTCCAGGCTGACGATGGGGAGGCGCGGATCCTTCTCGGTCCAGGTGCCGCAGACCCAGGCGAACTGCGGGTCGTAGGTGGAGGCCAGGGACTGGGCGGAGCCGGCCAGGAAGTTGAGGTAGTAGCTGGTGTAACCGTGCGCGGATACGACGGGGTGATAGCCCTCGGGCGAGAGGATCAGGTCGTCGTTACGAGCGAGCATCAGCTCGTCGTACCGGCCATCGCCCGTGTAGATCCGCTGATAGGCGTAGCCCTCCGGCCGGTCGATCTTGTAGAAGTAGATCTCCTCGAGATCCGCCTCGATGAGATTGCCGCCCTCGTCGACGCGGTGTTCATCGTGTTTGTGGGGCGGGTAGGAGCTCCAGTTCCCCGATGGGGTGTAGACCTCGACCGACACCAGCCGATGGCAATCGGATCCGGGTGGCAGGATGGAGTTGATCTGCCTGGTGGCGTTGCCGCCGCCGCGGATCTCGATGGAGACCTGCTCGGGGGTGATCAGCCGGGCGGGATGATCCCGATCCGTCGCGCACCAGGCGTACGCGAGGTCGAGGGACTCGCTGGTGGCCTCCACGCGGAGCCCCGACTTCCGCGGCAGGTAGAGGGCGTGTGGCATTCCGCCGAAGACCTCGGGACGTCGCCCCACGTCGAGCCATTCACCGCGGTCGGAGCGCAGATGGCATCGGCCGCCGAGCAACACCAGCAGCATCTCGTTCTCTCCGATGCTGTGGTCCCAGCTCTCACCGTCCCGAAGCCGGCGCGCGCCGAAGTGGAGGTGCTCCCAGCCGGCCTCTTCCGGGGAGAGCCGGTGGTACTCGGCGCTGCCAGAGGTGGGTCGGATCAGCAGAGACGCTCGTCGGGTCACTGGCTACCTCGCGTCCTCGACGCCCCGCAGCTTCGCCGAACCACCAACTCGGGCCGGAGCCGATCGCGCTGCTCGCGCACGCCGTCGGCGATGGCGGAGAGCAGCAGTCGGGCCGCGCGCCTTCCCATCTCGAGCTTGGGCTGGGCGACACTGGTGATCGGGGTCTCCAGGAAGCGGACCGCGTCGATGTCGTCGTAGCCGACCAGACCGAGATCCTCGCCGAGGCTGCGGCCGGCTTCGGCCGCGGCGCGGGCGACGCCCAGGGCGATCAGGTCGTTGGCGGCGAAGATCGCGTCGGGGGGCCGCCCGCTCTGCAGCAGCGCGAGGGCCCTGCGCCGCCCCCCTTCGAGGGTCCAGTCGCCGTGCACGACCTCGGCCAGTCGGTTCCGCGCGCCAGGCGCATCCAGCGCCCGGCGCAGCCCGCCCAGGCGGGCACGGGAGACCCGATCCTTCTCCGGTCCTCCCAGGTAGGCGATCTCGCGCCAGCCGGCCTTGCAGAGCTGCTGCCCCGCCAGCCAGCCCCCGTGGCGGTTGTCGACGAGCACCGCGTTCAAGCGCGAGCCGCGCGGGACCGTCCGGCCCACCATGACGATCGAGCCCTCGAACTTCTCCCACTGCGAGAGCTCCTGCCCCACACCGTCGAGCGGTACCGCCATCAGCAGACCACCGACGTGGTTCCCCGAGATCAGCTCGAAGCTCTGGCGCAATCGTTCCGGACGCCAGCCGGTGTTGACCAGCAGCAGGCTGTGGCCGGCGCGCTGCAGCTCCTCCTCGGCGCCGCGGGCTACCTCGGGGAAGAAGGGGTTGGTGATGTCGGGCAGCACCAGGGCGATGAAGGGGACCCGGCCCGTGACCAGGGCGCGGGCGCGGCTGTCGGGCGTGTAGCCCAGCTCGCGTGCCACCTCGAGGATGCGCTCGCGCGTGGCGGCACCGACACCGCTCCGACCGTTCAGGGCGCGCGAGACCGAGGCGGTCGACACGCCGCAGACGCGAGCGATCTCCACGATGGTCGCCGGCGCGGCCCGCTGCCCGGCCGGGGCGAGGGACGGGGGTGCCATGAACGTAAACGTTTACCTAAAACGTTTACGTTGTCAAGTTGGAGGGGCGCCCCGGTGCCGGGTCCAGGGATCCTCCGAGTGCCAGAAGTCGCTGCTGCGACCGCTCCTTGCGAGGTCTGGTGCGGGAGAGTTCTGGCTTGGAGCCAGACAGGCATCCCCACGCGGAGGCGAGGCGGGATACCATAGGAATGCTCGGCTGAAGTCCACGCAGAGCTGGAATCGGTGAACGCTCATCCCTGCCCCCAAGGACTCCGGCTTGCGCACGCGATGGAGGACCGGACGATGATTCGTGGAAACGAGTCCCTCGAGTATCACGCCAGGGAGCGCCCGGGAAAGATCGAGACCACCGTGACCAAGCCGGTCTTGACCCAGCGCGATCTGATGTGCGCCTACGTGCCGGGTGCGACCGAGCCCTGTCACCTGATCGCCGAGAATCCGGCGCTCGCTTACGAGTACACCGCGAAGCAGAACCTCGTCGCGGTCGTGACGGATGGGAGCGGGGTCCTCAGTCTCGGCGATATCGGGGCGCTCGCGGCCAAGCCGATGATGGAGGGCAAGAGCGTCCTCTTCAAGCGCTTCGCCGACATCGACGCCTTCGACCTCGAGCTGGACACGCGGGACCCGGAGGAGTTCGTCTGGGCGGTGCGGCTTCTCGAGCCCACCTTTGGCGCGATCTGTCTCGAGGATATCGCCTCTCCCAAGTGCTTCTCGATCGAGGAAGCGCTGCGGGAGCAGATGCGGATCCCCGTCTTCCACGACAAGCAGCACGGGGCGGCAACCGTGGTCGCGGCGGCGCTGCTCAACGCGCTCGAGGTGCAGGGGAAGAGCGCCCCGAACATCCGGCTGGTGATTGCCGGCACCGGCCCGTCCGGGTTCGGCTCCGCCAACCTCCTGCTCAAGCTGGGAGTGCGTGCCGAGAACCTGCTGATGGTCGACGATCGGGGCATCCTCAGCCTGGACCGCGAAGGAGACATGAACCCCTACGAGGTCCGCTTCGCCCGGAAGACGAGCCTGCGAACCCTCGCCGACGCGCTGGAAGGGGCCGACGTGTTCGTGGGCTGCTCGGTTGGGGGACTGCTGACCAAGCAGATGGTCGCCGCCATGGCGGACAAACCCATCATCTTCGCACTGGCCAGCCCCGACCCGGAGATCTCGTACCACGAGGCCCGATCGGTGAGGAGCGATCTCGTCATGGCGACCCGCCGCAGCGACTTTCCCAACGAGATCAGCAACACCCTGGCCTTCCCCTTCATCCTCCGGGGTGCCCTGGACGTGCGCGCGACGACGATCAACGACGAGATGATGCTCGCTGCAGCTCGGGCGCTGGCGGAGCTCGCGCGGGAAGACCTGCCCAAGGAGCTGGCCGAATCCTATGGCGAGAAGGTCCTGCACTTCGGGAGGGAGCACATCCTGCCCAGGCCCCTCGACCGGCGCATCCTCTTCCGTGTGGCGCCGGCCGTCGCGCAGGCTGCCGTCGAGACCGGCGTCGCGCGCGCCGAGCTCGATCCGGGACGACATCAGGAGCGCCTGCGTCGCATCTTGAGCCCGGCCCAGCAGATCGTCCGGTTGTTCATCGAGAAGGCGCAGGCGAATCCGAGGCGGATCGTGTTCCCGGAGGGCAACATCGAGGAGATCCTCAGGGCGTGCCAGATCGTCGTCGACGAAGGCGTCGCCCGGCCGGTCCTGCTCGGACCGAAGAAGGACATCGAAGACCAGTTCCGCCTTCTGGACCTCGATCTCAGGGGCCGGGTGGAGATCATCGAACCAAGGGAGAGCCCGGACTTCGATCGGTATTGCAGGCTGGTCCTCGAAAAGCGGAGCCGCCGCGGTCTCACGCTGCCCGATGTCCGAAACCTCCTACGCGGCCGCAACTACTTCGCCATGGCGATGCTCATCGCCGGCGATGTGGACGGGGCGGTGACCGGCCAGACCATGAACTACGCCGATGCGATCCGACCCACCCTCGAGATCGTCGGGCTCCGGGAAGGGGTGAAGCGCGCCGCGGGCATGTACATGGTCATCTCGAAGAACGCGGTCAAGTTCTTCGCCGACACGACCGTGAACCTGGAGCCGGACGAGGAGACGATCGCCGAGGTCGCCATCGTCTGCGCCGATTCGGTCCGCGAACTCGGTGTCGAGCCTCGGATCGCGCTGCTCAGCTTCTCCAACTTCGGATCGGTGCGCCATCCTCTCGCCCAGAAGATGGCGCGCGCCACGGAGATGGTGCGGTCGTTCCGGCCCGACCTGGAGATCGACGGAGAGATGCAGGCGAACGTGGCCCTGGACGGTAATTTGCTGAGGGAGCTCTACCCCTTCTGTCACTTGAAGGGCGAGGCGAACGTGCTGATCTTCCCCAACCTGGATGCGGGAAACATCGCCTACAAGCTGATGGAGCGGTTCGGCGGGGCCGAGGTGATCGGTCCGATCCTCATGGGGATGAAGAAGCCGGTCACGGTTCTCCAACGCGCCTGCCCGGTGAACTCGATCGTCCACAACACGACGATCACAGCGGTGAAGGCCCTGGGCGGCTTCGAGAAAGACGGTCGGGTGGCCCTCTTGAGCGGAATGGATGCAGGAGAGTGATCTGGAGCAGGCGCGGGAAGAGGTGAGGGAGTTCTTTCGCTCCTTCATGCTCTACGAGTACCCGATCCTCGACCCGAACAGCCGGTACCGGGCGACCTTCCGCCGGCTCCTGGACACACTGACGGTGATCGGCGATCGCCTCAAGCAGGAGTTCCCCGACCGTCTGGTCGCGTTGGGACTGCGCGGCAGCTACTCCCACGGTCACCCCTACGAGGGAAACGACGTCGACGTCCTCTTCATGGGGGAGAACCTCACCCCGGAGATCGAGCAGGTGATGCTCCGCGTCGCCGACGAGGAGCTGACGCCGCAAGACTTCGAGCTTTGTCACGGCAAGGTGGCGATGGGCCTCGAGCTGCAGCCGGTCCGCTTCCTGGACCTCAACAAGGTCGAGGAGATCCTGAAGAGCTACATGTACGGACTCGCGTCCATGCTCTACGAGGAGGAGGGGAAGGTCATCGTCGGCCGCTCGCGCCTCGCCGAGAAGAAGCGGATCCTGCTCCAGAGCGGGATCCTGATTCCCTATCTCCTCTGGGTCTACGGACTCGAGAACGTGAGCCGGGTATTCCGCCTCATCTTCCAGTCTCTCCCCATTCCCACCCGGCCGATTCCTCTCTTCGGCGCAGACGTGATCGACGAGACCAAGGAGACCATCAAGCAGGCGTACATCGCCCGGACGCTCACCGGCCGGCCCATCCATCTGACCATGGCCACCGGCTACGAGGTTCCAGACGTCGAGGAGGAGGACCGGGAGAGCGCCGTTCACGGAGAGGCCGAGGAGCTCTTCTGGGCGCTGCGCCCGCTCACGAAGATCTACGACGAGGCCCTCCGGAAGCACATCGTGCAGGCGAAGCTGGAGATGGAGGTGATCGGCCGCAGGCTCTCTCCGGAGCGGATCCTGACCTTCGCCCCTTCCTACAACGGGTTGGTGAGGCGCCGCCTCCGCGCCCAGTGGGGAAAGTGGAGCACCTGGTAGCCGCCGGAGCCTGCAGATGGGCTCAAGCTGAGAGGGACCGTCGCTGGATTCTCTCGATCGTTTCCTGCACCGCGGGGGTCTTCGAGGTGATCCGGGTCTCTGCGCCTCTCTTGAACCGGAAGTCGCAGTGGCTGCAGCCGTCGGCCAAGGTCTGGGTCCTGATGAGTCCCCAGCCGAGACCGTTGCTCAGCGCGATGTCCGACATGCAGACGTAGGGCGCGAACTCCTCCGCCCCAAGATTCTTCACCAGCTCGAGGTTTCCGCATCGGACGTAGTCGACGCCGATGTCGAATTCACTCCCATCGCCGATGAGATAGCGGACCTCGAAGTCGCCGAATCGCGACTGCTCGTTCGTCTCCTGTCGTCGCCGCACCACCCGGCGGGCGATTCCCGAGTGCATGAACCGCCCGAGCAGCCAGCGCTTCCATTTCGGGAACCGATCCATCTCCAGACGAATCCCCTCGTGACAGATCTCCCAAGCTTCCGGGGCGGTTCCTCCGCGCTCCCTCACAGCCAGGTAGACGGCTACCTCCTGGGCAGTGATGCGAAGGAAGCCGTTCAGAGCCCTCGCTCGCATCCCGCTGATTCTCGGAATCCTGGGGATGATCCGTTCGTACTGGCTCCGGGCACTGCGATAGAGCGCCTCTGCTTCCTCTTCGCCGTAGCGATTGGAGAGGAAGGGGCGGAGGAGCTCGGCAGTCCCGTCGAAGCCGCGAAGCAGGCTCTCGCTCTCCCGAGTTCCAGGGTCGATCTGCACTGCATCCTCCGGTTGGACTGGTGAGGCCGAAGACATTCTCGCTCGATTCCGCGAGCCTCGCGGAGCACTACTACGAGCCGGCGGGGAGAGCGCCCAGACTGCTGGTCTGCCGTCCGATCGCGGGCGCGGGTATCCTGCTGAGAGACTAGAGCTCATCTCAGAGATCTCGGACCGCGCAAAACACCGCCAGGTCGCCTTCGATCCAAGGAACCGTGGCCGAAAAGCCCGCCTCCGCTAGCCAACGCAGCTGATCGTCAATCGCGTCGGGGAGATCGAACTCCGGAGTAGACGGTGTGGGGTCTTCGACTGGATGCTCGGGTATCACCAGATCGCCCATGATGAACAGCCCAGACGGTTTCAAGATGTCGAAGACCCGCAAGAACAGATCGGCTTTCCCGGGCCCGTCGAGATGGTGTACGGCAAAGGCCGAGACAACGGCTTCGAAAGGACCGGTTGGCAATTCATCCTGTAGCCGCTGGCGGAGCAGCGTGACGCCACGGCCGTGAAGCCTCTCGCTTGCGGCATTCAACATCCCTTCGTTGTCGTCGATACCTGTCATCTTGGCATGAGGGTATCTCGCCATCGCTCGCAAAGTCGTTTCGCCAGTTCCGACGCCCAGATCGAGAACCCGAGGGGTATCACCCAGATCCTCCAGGCAGGCAGCGAGATTGTCCTGCAACTGGTGATAGTGCGGCACGTCGCCCTCGATCATTTGCTGGTAGGTATCTGAATCGAAGTGAAACTGCCCCATTGGGTCGTCCCTGCCCGGTTGTCCTCGCCTACTCACTCCGAATCCCAGTAGCCGGGCTCGCGGCGCAGCTTGGAGAGAGACCTGTAGACCGCCATGTTGTAGCCCCGGGTGAGCTTGTAGCGGAGTGGGTACGAGCGGAGCCGCAGGTCGTTCTCGTCCACCTTCCTCGGGTCGATTCCCGCCTTCTCTCGAAGCGCGGGGTAGAGCTCGTCCCGCACCCACTCGTAGAGCTTCAAATCGAGCTGATTGCCCTCTTCCAGCAGGCGGCGGCTCACCGGGTTCTCGAGCACCTCTCGGCGCGCCGACAGGTCTTTGGTGACGTGCCGACGCTCGAACTGCAGATTGAGCGGGTAGGGCGCCAGCCTCTGGAGGATCAGCATGGACTCGGTGAAGCGCTCGGTCAGACCCACGAAGAGGTATCGGGAGAGCTCTTCTTTGGCCTTGGAGAGCTGGTACCCGCCGGCGATGTGGTAGACCTGGCGGTCGCGCCCGTGGTCGATCTCCAGAAACTCCTGGAAGGAGAGGTCGCATCCGATTCTCTCACGTGCCCGCCTCCGCTGCTGGTAGTGAGACAGACAACGGGCAAGCGGCTCCCGAACGAAGGTGCAGTACTGCAGCGGGGCCGAGAGGTTAGCGGTCGGATGGACCAGAGAGTGACCAGCGATGCTGCGAATCCCGAATGGGAAGACCTTCTTCATGAAGCGGAAATCGTCGTCGCGGAAGATTCCGCGACGGACGGGCGTCTGAAGGTCGCAGTGACGGAAGTAGGTGGAGTTGCGGAGGATGAATTTGAGGGTGGTGCCTGCAGTCTTGGGGATGTGTACGAAGGCCAGGATCGGCCGAACGCGGCCTCGGATCTCGGTCGTCAAGGCGTTCCCTCTCGGCGTCACCGATCTCGGGCTGGACTGGTGGAGCTCAGACGACGATCTTCCCCAGGTTCCCTTCCTTCTTGTCGAGCTTCCCACCGGCCAGATTGCCGCACACGGTGCAGACGTAGTCGTACTTGTCTCCCTCGGAGAGGACCAGGAGCATCCTCTTTCTGACCGGAACCAGCTTCTTGCAGTGGGGACAGAAGAGCTCGGCTGCTTCGAATTCCTGATAGGAATCCTTGGTGCTCATGGGCTAGAGGCTCCTCAGCTCGATCATGTCCTTCACATGGAGGTGTAGAGACTCGTCCAGCCGCAGACCCTCCTCGATCAGCTCGAGAACCTCTTCCTTCTGTTCGGGGAACTTGTATCCGTTGTAGTCCTGCGTGAAGAGAGTGCGGCGGCGGGGGCCTTCGTGGTACCACGCGTTCAGGAAGTGATCGAAGCACACCCGGCTGGTGACCTCGAGATTCTGGATCAGCGTCCGCAGCTCGCGCAGCCGCTCGTGGGGCGAGGAGAGCTCGAGCTCACCGCTCTCGTAGTCCTCGAAGAGAGGCTGCGCGGAGCTGACCACGAAGGGCCTCATCCGGATGAAGTGGGGATCGATCTCGTTGAGCACCCGGGCGGTGTTCCGGGCGTGCTGGTCCGACATGGCGCGGCCGCCCAGATCGGGCATCACGTATTCCGAGAGCTCGAATCCGGCCTCCTTGGCCTTCTTTCCGCCGCGGATCTGCTCCTCGGCCGTGACTCCCTTGTCCACGTAGCGAAGGACGTCGTCATCTCCCGACTCGAGTCCCATGTGGAGCCGTGAGAGCCCCGCGGCGCGCAGCGCCCGGAGATCCTCGAGTGACTTCTTGGCGATGGTCTTGGAGCGGGCGTAGGAAGTGATTCGCTCTACGGTCGGGAACTGCTCCGTCAGGTATCGGAGGACTTCCAGCAGGTCCGCCGTCTTCATGATCGGCGTGTTCGCGTCCTGGAGGAAGACCGTCTTGGCGCCGACGGCCAGCCAGTTGAAGACGAGAGCGAAACAGTGATTGGTGTTGAGGTGGGGATTGGCCCGCACCATCACGGACGCCACGTCGTGATCGACCGCACCCTCGTGGCCCATCTGCCAGGAGACCGCCCGGATCTCCTCCGCGATCGCCTTGGCGGCGTCGATGTCCTTCTTGATGTCTTCGACGCTGCGGAGCTCGAACTTCTGGCGGTCGTAGACGAGGCCGTAGCAGAACTTGCAGCGGCCCCAGGAGCAGTTCCGCGTCGGCCGGAGCAGGAGGGAATGGCTTCCCCCCTCGCTGGGCGGCCGGATCGCGCCGACTTCGAAGGAGTACTGGTCGATCGTCTCTATGCTCATCGTTTCGCACTCGGGCCGGGCACGGTGGTCTCCCCGCGGGCAGTCGCGTGCTACTAGTCTAGCTCAGCTCGCCCCGGGGAGTTGCTGTGGCGCGCAGGCCGCGCGCAGCTCGGCGCCGCCTTCAAGCTGCCAGCACGCCCAGGCTTCGGGCGATCTCGGCCAGCACCTCGCGGTCGCTCTCGGGGCGCCTGGGGGAGCCCGGGTGGGTGGCGTCGCTCTCGATCCATCCCCGCAAGTGGAGGAACTGCGCCGCGTTGTGCCGGTAGCCGGGGACGGGCTCCCGGAACGCGAAGCAGCCGAGGTACTGGAGCACGTCGTTGAGCTGGTAGAAGCGGGGATCGCCCGCCTCCCACCAGGCATCTCGACGGGCGAAGAGATCCGGCGCGAAGGTCGAGAGACCCAGCAGGTAGTCGCTCCCGTACATCACCATGTCGATGGCGAGGTCGTTGCCGGTCAGCACCAGGAAGTCGGGGCGTTCGCGATCGCGGAGCGCCAGGCGCTCCCATTCGAGCGAGCGGTCGAGGGAGGAGTGCTTGGCGCCGAAGCAGCGCGGAATCTCCATCAGTCCCCGATAGGTGTCCAGCCCGTAGATGCGGCCGTAGGGCACGAACATGGGCCCGAGCTCGAAGGCCAGGAAGCGGTCGCAGCTCGCCGCCAGCTCCGCGTGCGCCGCCACCCACTCGGGCTCGGCAAGCTGGGAGAGGCCGTGGCAGGGAAACACGATCGGGATTCCCCCGTGCTCCTGGATCCTCTGTATCTCCCTCTGGTACGCGTCGGCCTGCCAGGCGTCGCCGGGCTGGTCCGACACCTGGGCGCCCGCCACGAAGGAGCCGGCGGCGTGCTCTCGGGCCACCTCGAGCACGCGGAGCCGGGTGGCCTCGTCGAGCAGCTGCACATAGCCGGTGTCCATGTTGACGGCCGGGGTGAGCCCGGCCTCCGCGGTCCGCGTCACGTGGGCCTCCATTGCCCGCCAGTCGATGTCGCCTGATGGGGCGAAGGGGAGCAGGATGGCAGACATGCCGGTGATGCGGCGCTGCGGCCGGATGCGGGCGCAGAGATCGGGAATTCTCGTTCTATCGGCTTCACTTTGCGTCATCGAAGCTCTCCATTCTCTCGAGGAGCGCCCACGCGGTCTCTGGCAGCTCGGGGGGATCCTCCCAGTCGGCTGCTTTCGGGGTGTCCGTCGCCATCACGGCGCAGCAGAGGAGGGTGGTTCCCGCCTCGTGCGCGGCGAACAGCACCGGCACCACCGTGCGCGGTGCGATCAGGTTGGTGTTGGGGAGCGCCACCCACACGGTGCCGGTCCGCTCGCCGCGCAGATCGCGCAGGCCGCTCACGCCGTAGGGCGTGCGCGCCAGCGGGGAGGTGGTGTCGCCGAGCTTCTCGTAGCCGGTGCCGCCTGGCTCCAGCCCGTCCCAGGCCAGGGCGAAGCCCGCCTCCGCCGACCAGAGCTTGCGGGGCGTCCGGATCCTGTGGAGGCGCAGGTGCCAGGGCGCTGCGCCGGTCAGCACCGTCTCGACCGTCACGTCGGGAAACGGCCGCCAGCGCGAATAGATCAGCCCATCCTCGATGAGTCGCTCTTCGCTCTCCTCGCGAATCTGCCAGGTGCTCCACTCGTTCCGGAGGGAGAGCATCGAGTCGTGACACCCGTGGTGGGGGCGGGTCTCGTGGACCGCAACACTGAAGGCGAACAGCGACGAGTAGGCAAACTTCCCGTACTTGAGCGGACCGCTGGGATGGATGAGCTCCGTCTGCCCCCCGCTGAGCGCCACCGCCTGGGTCTCGGTGCGGCTGATGATCATCCCGGCGTGGCGCTGGGTCGAAGGCACGGGCAGCGGCTCGAGGGGCTCCTCCTCGGCCTGCCAGAAAGGGTGGCTCGCGGGCGCGGCCAGTGCCAGGAAGTACTTCATCGCCCAGTAGGGTGAGCCCGAGGAGCTATAGGACTCTGCGATGAGCAGGTTGGCGTAGCCGTAACCGAGGCTCAGTACGCCGTCGCGGTCCGAGATGGGATGGTTCGCCCACTCTCGCAGGTGTCTCAGGTAGAGCCCCTTGATTCGGCCCCACGGGAGCGCCTCCTCGTCGGACAGCACCAACGCTCCCCAGAAGCTCCCTTGCGCGAAGCGGTAGGTCAGGCTGCGTCCGAAGGGGATGGCGGCGCCGCGGGGATCGAACCAGTGCTGGAAGTCCCGGGCGAAGAGGCGGGCGCGCTCGCGGTATCGCGCCGCCCGCTCTGGTTCGCCATCGCGCGCCGCCGCGTAGAGAAGGCCGTAGGCGTGCATCGCCCAGGCGATGTAGTAGTCGGCATGGCCGGTCGGTCCGTCGTGATACCAGCCGTCGCCCTGGTAGTAGCTCTCGAGGAGATCGAGCGACTCGCGGTTCGCCTGCTCGTCGAAGGGACGCCCCACGCGCGCCAGGCCCAGGTTCACCAGCACGCGGAAGAACTGCCAGTTGTTGGGATAGGGCGGAAACTGGTTGATGCGGTCGAGCCAGGTGACCAGGTTGTCCCGCACCTGCGGCGGCAGGGGATCCCAGATGTGCTCGGGCGCGAAGGCCATGGCGAATCCGATCGCCGCCATCTCCACCAGGCGCTGATCGCGCTCGGCCCAGCCCCAGAACTCGGGATGCTCCGGGTTGGTGCCGCTGGCGATCCCGCACCGGTAGAGGTCCCAGTGCTCGAAGCGGCCGCCCCCCATCGCCAGGGGGACGATTCCCCAGAGCGGCCGCGCAAAGCCCTCGAGTTCTTCCGCCACGTTGGAGAACCAGACGCCCGAGCTCCCCAGCTTGACGCGGGCGCCGCCCTCGCTCCAGAATGGAAGCAGCGGCGTGAAGAGGTCGATGGCCGCACGCTCCACGTCTTCGCGGGTGCGCAGGGGGTTGTCCAGCAGCGGGTTGGCCAGGCTGGCGGCGCTCATGCGATCCGCGCCAGGTCCTCCTGGCGCACTTCGTGCTGGAGCGGCTCACCACGCAGGTAGCGGCCGATCTCCTCGATGACGAGATCGGTCATGCGGTAGACCTCCGTCCCCGAGGCGCCGGCGATGTGCGGTGTCAGGAAGACGTTGGGAAGGTCGTAGAGCGGCGAGTCGGCGGGCAGCGTCTCGGGCTCGGTGGTGTCGATGACCGCCCGAATCCGCCCGGTCGAGAGCTCCTTCTCCAGGGCCTCGCCGTCGATCAGCGCCCCCCGGGCGGTATTGATCAGCGCGGCCCCGTCGCGGATCAGGCCCAGCTCGCGGGCGCCGATCATGTGACGCGTCGCGGGCAGCGAGGGCGCGTGCAGCGTCACCACGTCGGAGCTCTGCAGCAGCTCGTCGAGCTCGAGCTTCTCGACACCCAGGCGCTCGGCTTCGGCCGCGGTGAGAAAGGGATCGTAGACGCAGAGAGTGAAGTCGAAGGGGCGCAGCGCCTCGATCACGCGCCGGCCGATCCGCGAGGCCCCCACGATGCCCACCCGCTTGTTCAGGTTCCCGATCCCGGGCGTGGTGTGATGCCACATCCCGTAGCGGCGCTCCTGGCGATAGATCTCGCGGATGTGGAAGGCGTGCTTGTTGGCCAGCAGGATGGCGGCCACTGTGTACTCCACTACCGGTATCGCGTTGGCTTCCGCCGCGGTGATGATGCGAAGCCCCCGCTCCCAGCAGGCGGGCGTCACCATGTCCTTCACGGTGCCGGCGCAGTGGGCGATCAGGCGGAGCCTGGGGGCGCGGTCGAGCGCCTCGGCGGTGATCGGCGGGCAGCCCCAGCCGGTCAGCAGGATGTCGGCTTCCCCGAGCAGACGCTCGGCCCGCTCGCCCTCGAAGGGGAACACCGGCTCCAGCTCCGGGAGCGTCCCCATGCCGCGAAGCGCGGCGAGGTGCTCCTCGTTGAACAGGGATCGCTCCAGGCCCGGGATCATGGCCAGCGCGAACCGAGGGCGCGAGGGGGGCTTCCGGAGCGTGTCGTTCATGGGATGAGGGTCCTTAGCGGTTTGCGTCGCCAGGCTTGAAGCCGGAGCGGTTTATAGCATCCTGGGAGCCGGCGGGGAGGCCGCGCCACTGGAGGAGGCCGGAGAGATGAAGAGGAAGCTGAGCTTCACCACGATGGGAACGCCGCAGCTCGACCACGCCGGGGCGATCGACCTGGCGCTGGAGATCGGCTTCGACGGCGTCGACATCCGCTGCGCTGACTTTCTCGGGGAGGTCCGGCCCGATTCCGGCGAGGACCAGCTCCGGCAGGTGGCGCGCGACTTCGACGCGGCCAGTCTCGAGATCCCCAGCGTGCTCTGCTACCACCAGGTCAGCGGAGCCTCCGAGGCATGGCGGGACGAGTACGCGGAGCACATCTCGCGCCACCTCGCCATCGGCGCCGCGCTGGGGGCGCGGACGATTCGCATCTTCGGGGTGCATCCCGTGCCGGAGCAGGATTCCGACGAGCTCGTCCAAGGCTCCGCCGAGGCGATCGCCGCGGTCCTCGCCGATGACACCTCCGGAATCGGGATCGTGATGCAGAATCACGCCGGGGCCGGGACCGCGCTCGACGCTCTCCACATCGCCCGTCGCCTCGACGACCCGCGCTTCGGCCTGGTCTACTCGCCGGATCACACCTTCATGCACGAGGCGACCGGCAGCGACGAACTGCTGCCCCAGATCCGACCCTGGACGCATCAGGTCTACGTCGCCGACCTGGTGCGCGAGGGCGACGCCCAGCGCTGGGTGTTTCCGGGCCAGGGCGAGGTGCCCCTGCGCGAGACGATCGCCTGGCTCGACGACGCCGGCTTCGAGGGATTCTACTCCTTCAAGTGGGAGAAGATCTGGAACCCCGATCTCCCCGAGCCCCGGGTTGCCATGCCGCACTTCATCTCCTTCATGGCTGCGATCTGAGGCCTTCCTCGAATCGCCTGCTCAGGAGGATTCCGGGGTGGGCCCCGAGAACGAGCCGCCATCGTCGCCGCATGGGGTGTGGCGACGACCCAGCACTGCCACCGCACCCAGCGCCAGCAGGTAGGCCAGCATCCCGGCCTGGAAGGTCCTCGAGAATCCGGCAGTCATCGAGATCAGGACTGCGACCACGGATCCAAAGACCGCCGCTCCTCCGTTCACGGCCCAGGCCCACGAGACCAGGCTGCGGGACTGCTGTCCCGCGTAGCGGAGGCCAGTGGCGAACGGCATGCCCATGACACCGGCCGCCGGCGCAATGCACGCCACCGCCACGAGGATCCGGACTGGGTTGGAGCTTCCCAGAGTCGAGTCGATCGCCCAGGGTACCACCACGGCGAGTCCTCCCAAGGCCGCGCACACGGCAGCCACGACCCAAGTGAGCTGCCGATAGGTAGACCAGCGCTGCGCGACGAAGCTCCCGACGCCGCTGGCCAGCAACATCGTGAACAACACGACCGAGAGTGCGTACGCCGGGTTCCCGAAGTACAGATTGAAGCGCTGAATCAGGACGATCTCGACGAGGATGTAGCCCGAGCCGAGACACCCGAAGTAGAGGATCCAGGGAGCTGACTTGCCGAGTCCCAGAGGTCCGTTCTCGCCGCCGTCACCCACCTCGCGGCGCAGTCGGACGCCCAGCACCGGCAGGACCAGGAGAACGAGAGTGCACGATGCCGTGACCATCAGCGCGATCAGCAAGGTATAGCCGCCAGCGGTGAGCTCGCTTGCGCCGTAGGGGGCTGCCGGGAGTCCGATCCGATGCGCGATCCAGGCCAGAAGCGGCACGCGGTCGAAGAAGAAAGGCTTCTCGTCACTCACCACCGAGAGGTCGTAGTCTGCCTTCGCCACGTACTCCTCGGTGCTGGTGGCCAGGACGTCGAGGATGGGCGCAGCCTGACGGTCGGCATCGAGCGGTGAGTAGCTGACGGTGAACCGCATTCGATCAGCCCACTCGTCCAGTGCGGCTACCTCGTGAACGCTGAACGGGGAAAGCTTCGCCAGCACCGTGACCATCGAGGGGTGACCCGTGAGCTTCTGGCGGGTGCGAACGACGTAGAAGTGGCGGGCAGGGTCCGGGACGCCGCGGCGCAGGAGTGCCGTCTTTTCGATCAGAACCAGTCGCAGTGCCTCGACCGGTGGAGACCCGTACCATCGGGTGAAGGACACGATTCCGTCGGGGGTGAGGCGCGTGAAGAAGTCTTCGAATGCGTCGACGGTGTAGAGGCTGTTCTCGGCCAGCGCGAAGGCCCCGGCGGATGAGGCGGCCCACGTGTCCACCAGCGACGCCTGAATCAGATCGTACTTCTCGCTCGATGAACGAACGAAGTTCCGGCCGTCATTGTGAACGATGCGAACCCGGGGGTGGTCGGTGTACAAGCCCCCCGTGAACTCCCGAAACTGGCCCTGCATCAGATCGATGGTCAGATCATTGATCTCCACCCCGGTGACGCTTTCCGCGCCGGAGGCCAGCGCGGAAAGGACGTCGCGCCCGCCACCAGCGCCGAAGATGAGAACCCGGCCGTAGCTGCGTGCGTGATAGGGTGCCGAGGCGACGTCGTACAGGAGGTATCCCACCTTCTTCAGGTCGCCATCGAACCCCACCACCTGGGTCAGCGCACCTCCGTCATAGCGAAGGCGAAGCTCCTTCGCGGTCCACCGTGGCGGGAGCTCACCGCTCAAGCCCCAGCCACCCGGGCGTTCGGCCCTCTCCATGTCCTCCGGGCTGCCCGAGACGTCGACCCGCGAGAAGGAGTTCCAACGGATGGCCAGAGTCTCCCCCTGCGCCCAACCCTTGACGAAGCGCAGGTCGAAGAAGCCGAGTGATGCGTTCAGGACGCCAGCGCCAGCGAACGCCACCAGCCCGAGAACGCACGCACGTGTCCATCGTGCATGCCTGCCGGCGAGCACGGCCCCGGCCAGGCAGGTCACCGCAGCCGTCAGGAGAATTGCCGTGGGAGGGCCGACCCAGCTCGTCAGCGGGATGAAGGCGATGCAACCGAGCCCTGCTCCGACGAGGTCGTAGCAGTAGAACCGGTTCGCGCGCTCCGGGCGATGCGCCAGGATGTGGGCGATGATGGTTCCGCCGGAGGAGAAGGGCACGATACACAGTGCCATGATCAGCGCGACGCCGGTCCAGGATCCAGCGCTTCCGCGCAACGAGACCGGGGTATGAAATGCAATCGCAGCGGTGACGACGGTAGACACCGCAAACAGCAGGCTCCACGGAGCTGCTGCAGTGCCGAGATTGTCGCGTCGGAACGACATGGGTCGCAGATTGACGATGATTCCGCCAAACCCCAGGCCCATCATCGCGAGCGATACCGCGAGAAAGGACAGGTGGTGGTACATCGTCACCGAGAAGATTCGGGTCAGGAGCAGCTCCAGGAGGATCACGGAGAAGCTGATCAGGAAGATCCCCACCCCGGCGTTTCCGCGAAGACGACCCGACGCCGATCGGGGCTCCCCTGAACCGCGCTGATCCAGCTCCCGCCGGTCCTGGGGATCCACGGGCGGATCTGTCTTCTCCGGATCCGAACCAGTCATCCCGTCGCCTTCTCGGCGCGGCGGCGGTGCTGGATCCAGAGGTGGTCGAGGAAGCGCTGGACGGCTGGGCGGAGAGACTCGGTGCGGAGCGAGGCGAAGAGCTCGAAGGCGTGCTGGGCAGCGGGGATCTCGGCCAGGGCGGCGCCCTCCGACGAGGTTTCCGCGAGCACCCGGTGAAAGACCCGCGACTCCTCGATCGGCACCAGCGAATCGGCGGTTCCGTGGATCACGAGAAAGGGAGGAGCGCCGGGGTGCACCCGGTGCAGGGGAGACGCCCTTCTGAAGGCGTCGGGGTCGGCGCGCCGCTTCGCCTTCAGCACCCAGCGCTCGAGGGCCCGGTCCAGGCTCCGATTCGGCCAGTGGTCCTGCTCTCCGGTGAGGTCGAACACCCCGTAGAAGGGAATGCAGCCCTGCACACTGGTGTCGGTCTCCTCGAAGCCCGGCTGATATTCGGGATCGTTGGGCGTGAGCGCCGCGAGGGCGGAGAGGTGTCCTCCCGCGGAGCCTCCCGCGATGATGATGCAGTCGGGATCGGCGCCCAGCCGGGCTCCCTCCTCGCGAACCCAGCGGATCGCCTGCTTCACGTCGATGATGTGGTCCGGAAAGGTCGCACGCGGGCTCAGCCGGTAGTTGGCATTGACACAGAGCCAGCCGTGGCTGGCCATGTGAGTGCAGGTCGCAAGCCCCTGGGCATTCTTGCTGCCCATCGTCCACCCGCCCCCGTGGACGTAGAGCAGCACCGGGAAGGGACCGTCGCCTCCGCGCGGCCGGTAGACATCGAGGCGGAGCGGTCTTTTCCCGTCGCCGCCGAAGGCGACGTCGCGAATTCGCTCCACGTCGGGGTCGCGCACGGGAATCGGCAGCAGGATGCTGCGCCAGCTCGGTCGCCCGCTCTCGGGGCTGGCAGGGGTCGCCCCCTCACCGAGATCGCCGAAGGCGTCCCGCACTGCGGCGTCGACGATCTCGCCGGCCTGGCGGCCAGTCCAGTAGTGCGCGAGCAAGGCGCCCCAGGATGCGAGCACCACCACCAGGCCGAGCTTTCCCGCGATCTCGCCCAACCCCCCGGAGGCCGCGATGGCCAGAAACACGACGGCCTGGAGGGCGACGTGGTGGAGCGCGAACTCGCCGACACTCCAGCTGAGAACGCTGCTCACGCCAGCGAGGGCCGCCGGCGCCCTCGGCGGCCGGTAGACGTTGAGCGTGAGCAGGGCACTCAGTAGCGCGACTCCCAGCAAGACATCGCCGGCCATGACCGCCTCCGTTCGTCCGGTGGTGAGCTCCGGCTGCGCGCCCGCAGCTCACGTCCGGAGATCCTCTCTCGGGACCGCTATTGTAGGTGTCCGAGATCCGCTTGCACCCGGGCCCCTCAAGGGGTATCCGATTCCGGTCAGGCGGCGAGGTGTGCCTCGCGCCTGCCGATACGGGAGGCTTTCGAGTGCCGTACCGGAGTGCGCTGACACTCCTTCTGGTGCTGGTTTGTCTGGGGGCTCCGGGGGCGGCGGGCCCGGACCGGGTTCCGCTGCTCGACGCGACGGATCTGAAGAGGTTGGAGGGACCGGCAATCGTGGGCTCCGTGGAGGCGTTTCCGTTTCCGCCGGGAGAGAGGCTCACCTATGCGGTGCGGTATTGGGGCGTCCCGGTCGGAGTGGTCACGATCGAGGTGCTCCGGTGGGGGGAGCAGGGAGGACAGAGGATCGCCCACGTCGTGGCCACGGCTCGCACCAATGAGATCCTCTCGGCGATCTACCCCGTGCGCGACCGAGCCGAAGCCTGGATCGACATCGATGAGGGAAGGACCCTGCGGACGGCGCTCCATAACCGGCACGGGTTCACCAAGGAGACCTACGAGGAGGTGACCTTCGACTGGCAGACTCACCTGGTCCACGTCCTGGAGGAGAAGCGGCACAAGGCCCGGGTGCGCGAGGTCATTCTCGACTTTGGTCCCTTCGTCTACGACAGCTTCGACGTATTCTACGCCGTCAGGGCGCTTCCACTCGCAGAGGGGGGCAGTGTAGACCTCCCCGTCTACGCCAATCGCAAGGTGTACGGGCTCTCGGTTCGCGTGGATCGGAGCGAGCCCTTCGCTTCCCCGGCTCTCGGAACCGTTCCCGCCTTGGTCGTGGTTCCGCAAAACGAGCTCGACGGGATCTCCCAGGGAGACGGTCGAGGCGAGATCTGGATCTCGGCGGATCGGCGGCGTGTCCCCCTCGCGCTGCGCGGCTGGTTCCGGACTCTCGAAGGCGTTCGCGTGGGTGGCGTCTCGGCGGAGCTCGTCGATTACAGGCCTGGGAGCGCGGACCGCGTGCCATTCGTCACGCGAGAACCGAGGGCTGCCAGCCTTCCGAGCCGGGACGGAAAGCCGATCTGGACACCCCCGCCGCCGGTGCTCGCAGCGCGCGCGGAACGCAATCTCGAACCCCTGGAGCGCAAGATCGAAGGCGGACTCTGGTTCGACTCCAACTGCTGGAGGAACGCGCTCGGGCTTCTGGAATGCGAATGATGCGGTGGGTGCGAAGGAGCCTTGCGAGGCTGTAGGCGACGGACGCCGCGCCCCCCGAAGGGAAGCCGCGCAGATCGGCTCCCGATTCACGGTCCGTCAATGAGGTGAATCATGTGGCCGCCGCCGCAGTTCTTCGAGCTCCACACCGGTCTCCCTCGCGAGGGGCCCGGTGACGATTCGATCACGCAGAGGGCAGTGGAGCTGCTCCCCGAGCTTCCTCCGAATCCGGTCGTTGTCGACGTGGGATGCGGGCCCGGGGGCCAGACGCTGGTGCTGGCACGTGCGCTCGGTGTAAAGCTCACGGCGATTGACATCTACCCGCCCTTCGTGGAGGTGTTGAAGAGGAGAGCGGAAGACGTCGGACTCGCTCACCTGATCGAAGCGAAACAGGGGGACATGTCCGCGCTGCCCTTCGATCGAGGGACCGTGAACCTGGTCTGGTGTGAGGGGGCCATCTATTTCCTCGGCTTCCGCGATGGACTGATCCTGTGGCGGCCCCTGCTCGCCGAGGGCGGGATCGTCGCGGTCAGCGAGGCGGTCTGGACCGTGGATGACCCGCCGGCCGAGGTGCGTGAGATGTGGGAGCAGTGGTATCCGGCCATCACCGACGCGATGGGATGCATCGCCCAGGCTGCCGACGCCGGCTACGAGACCCTGGACCACTTCACGCTTCCCCCCGAAGCGTGGTGGACGCACTACTACGGGCCGATGGAGGAGAGGGTCGAGGAGCTTCGCCCGCGCGCGGCAGACGACCCCGTTCTCGCCCAGGTGCTGGTCGAAGCCGAGCTGGAGATCGACGTGCACCGGCGCTTCGGTCACACCTACTCGTACGAGTTCCTGATCATGCGGAAGTGTTGACCGGAGCGCGCGCGGTGACCATTCGGAGTCAATACCCCCCGCATTCCCGAGCGGTTTCGTAGACCGCCAGGATCTTCTCCGCCGAGACGTTCTCCTGGATGTTGTGGTCCGGAGTGAACACGTAACCGCCACCGGGCTTGAAGATCTCCACCGTTCGCTCGACCTCCGCGCGGACGTCCTCCGGGGTACCGTGACAGAGCGTCGTCTGGGTGCCGATTCCGCCGCCCCAGAAGGCGATGTGCTCGCCGAACTCGCGCTTCAGCAGGGTGGGGTCCATGTGGTCCGCGCTGATCTGCACCGGGTTCAGGGCGTCGATGCCGGCCTCGATGAACTCCGGGATCAGCGGAACGATCGAGCCGCAGGAGTGCAGCAGGACCTTGAGGTGCGGGCAGCGTTGGTGAACCAGCTCGCAGATCCGGGTCATGCAGGGCTTGAAGTACTCGCGGAACATGCGGGTGGAGATCTGCGGGCCCTTCTGCTGCCCGTAGTCGTCCACCATGATGATCACCTGGATGTAGTCGCCGACGGCCTCCAGGTAGTTGGCCAAGTTGGCCAGGTGGGACTCGGTGAGGAAATCCATCCAGCAGTGGACGATCTCCGGCTCCGCCGCCAGGTACAGGAAGAACTTCTCGTAGCCGAAGAGCTCGAAGCCCGGCTGGTAGAAGGACAGGGTGTAGGGATCGCCGAGGATCGCGTACTCGGTCTCTCGATGGGCGCGCTCGCCCCACTCCGCCATCAGCTCCAACTCCGCCTCGGCCCAGTTGAAGGCTCGGTGGCGCCGGAGCCCGGGTAGGATCTCCTCGAGCTGGTTCAGGCTCTCGACGAACGACAGCGGCGTGAAGATGCGGTCGAAGTAGTGGCCATCCTTCGGCATGCGAAACTGCGGCACGCCCTGGAATTCCAGATCCAGGGCTCCGTCTTCGCTCTGCACGGGATTGAATTTTCCCGGGACGAGGCACTCGGAGCCGTCCTTCAGCGTCCAGGGCTTCCAGTCCTTGGAGGCCATGCCGTCGACGAAGAGCCTCGGCAAGGGGAGCACGTCTCCACCCATCCGCTGCATGACCTCCAGGCCCTCGTCCAGTTCGGGTGCGGCGAGCATGGGGATGACGTAGCGGGAGTGGGTCGGACTCTCGATGCCCAAGTGCTTCTTGAGACGGTTGTAGGCGATGACGTTCACACCCGTGTTGAAGTTGGATCCGAAATCGATCGGCACGCGATCGGGCTCTTCGTGGTTCAACGCGGCAACGACCCGTTCCCTGGGTGTCATCCGGTCAGCCATTTGTCGACTCCTTGGCTAGATTGCGGGCGGCCGCGCCTAGCTGATGCCGTTTCGATCCATCCATGCGGAGATCTCCGCGTCGAAGCGCTCCCGTTCCTCGTACATGGGGTAGTGACCGCTACGCTCGAACTCCACATAGGTGGCATTCGGGAAGGTCTCCGGGAGTCCTTTCCAGAACACGTGCGGGACCGAGAAGTCGTAGGTGCCCTGGGCCAGGAGGACCGGACAGACGATCTCGGGAAAGTACGGTGTGGGGTCGAGGTCCGGGATCATGTTCCCGAAGATGTGGGCCGCTGCCTCCATGCTCACCTTCATGTCCGAGGCGAGGGGCGCGCAGTCAAAGCGCGGGTCATACCAGTAGCGCGGCCCCATGGCGCGGTAGGCGAGGTAGAAGCGGTCCTCGGGTGGAGCCCCCGAGACGTCCAGCTTCGCCATGTTCTCATCGAAGATCTGCTTTCGCTCCGAATCGGCGTGGGCATCCCAGTACTCCGCCATTTTCTGGAAGTGCTCCGGCATGCGCGGCGGTGCACCGATGGAGATGACGAAGGGCGTGGTGTCCGGATAGCGGCGCGCGTACTCGAGGGCCATGCAGCCCATGGCCGAGTGTCCCAGGATCCCCATTCGCTCGATGCCCACCTGGCGACGGAGAGCGTCGAAGTCCGCCAGCACCGCATCCAGCGTCACGACCTCCAGCGGGAAGCTCTGGGAACGCCCGTTGCCGCGCATGTGGAGGAAATGGAGACGGAAGCGCTTCCGCAACTCCTCCGAGAGCGTTCGCGTGAGATACCCCTGATAGCCGGGCACCGGAACGATGCAGGGGATGCCCTCTCCCTCGATCTCGTAGTAGAGCTTTCCGTCGGGGACCTCGAGAATCATGCTTCGCTCCTCTCCTGAAGGGCTGGTTTGGGTTAGATACCCCGTGCGTCCCGAAAACTCATGCCGGTGAGGCTGGGGCCTTGGGGCCAACGCAGACAGGCGAACAAACGATAGCCCGCGATTCCGGGTCGTTGCTCACTTCGGCTGGCAGCCAGCGGCGCGGCCGTCTATCGCTCCTCTCCGCGGGTCCGATGCCCATGCCGTGATCTTCACCATCCCCGCGAGGGTGCGCCGCCTCTCCGTCGCCATCTACCTGGCGATGGGCTGGCTGGTCGTGATCGCGATCGAGCCGCTGTTTCGCTCGCTGCACCCGGAAGGCCTGATGCTGCTCATCCTCGGTGGGCTCGCCTATACGCTGGGGCTGGCCTTCTACGGGTGGCGCCGGCTTCCCTACAACCACGCCGTCTGGCACGTCTTCGTGCTCGCCGGAAGCGCATGCCACTTCTCCTGCGTGCTCGGCTACGTGATTCCGTCCGCAGCCTGAGGGGTCTCCTCCGCCCCTGAGATGCCCCCGCCGCGCGACTGGCTGAGATAGACGGGCTAGAGTCGGCGCCAGTCCCCCGTCTCGCCGCTCAGGTAGGATGACCCCTTGACGTCGACGGCCAGCTCAGGAAGGAAGAAACTCATCGTCGTGGGCGCAGGTATCGGCGGCCTCGCTTCCGCCTACTACGCGAGCCGGCGCGGCCACGAGGTCACCGTGCTGGAAGCGAGCGATCGCGTCGGCGGCCGGATGATCAGCTGGTGCGTGGAGGGAGACCGTGTCGATGCCGGGGCGCAGTTCTTCCACAGCAACTTCAAGAACATTCGGCGACTGATCCGCGAGCTGGGACTCGGCGACAGAACCATTCCGATCACGCTGACTGTCCAGATCGCTCGCGCAGACGGCCCGCCCTTCGTGACGAAGACCGTGGCGGGAATCGTTCGTAACCTCGGAATCCAGGGGCTCCTCGATCTATCCCGGTTCGTGCTGCGATATGTCATCTTCGGAAGGCGCTTCTCGCTGTTCACGATCGAGAAGGAGATCGACGAATACGACGACTGCCGCGCCTCCGACAAGCTCGAGGGCATGAATCGGCGGGCGTACGAATCCGTCGTCTGGCCGATCGCACTCGGCGAGTGCGCGACGGTCCCGGAGGAGAGCAACTTCTACCAGTTTCTCAACTGCTTTCGCCTGGCCGCCGGGGCCTCGCATTTCACCCTGCCGGGAGGCGTGGCGGAGCTCACGGATGCGTTGGCGGCTCGGGTGGATGTCCGCTGCGAGGAGCCTGTGAAGAGCCTGATCATCGAGCAGGGCAGGGTGGCAGGAGTCGAGTTGGAATCGGGGGGGCGGCGACACGCGGACCACGTGATCCTGGCGACCACCCTGGGAAGCGCGGCAGAGATTGTTCCGGCGGAGTTCGGCGAGATCCGTTCCTTCCTGTCCGGCTTTCCCCACGTCTCGAACCCGATGGTCTTTCTCTTCCTGGACTGCCATCTGAGCGATGAGATCGCCTGCTACATGAGCCCGAAGCACCTGGGCCTCAAGTACTCGATGGCGATCGACCACACCAACAAGGTCCCATCGATGGTGCCGAGCGGAAACAGCATCCTCTCCGCCTGGAGCCTCCATCCGATGGGTGCAGAGCTGATCGACCGGTCGGACGAAGAGCTGATCGAGCAGGCGATCTCCGATCTGGAGCAGTTCGTTCCGAAGTTCCGGAACAGGATCAAGCAGACGCGGGTGATGCGACACCGTTGGATGGTGGCGCGCTACGTACCGGGTACGCATCGAAGGATCATCGAGTTCAAGAGGCAGGCCGAATCCGTGGAGGGTCTTTCGATCGTGAGCAACGACCTCGACAGTTGTCACATGGAGTCCGCGGTGACCGCAGCGAGAAGAGCGATCGAGTCTATTTCGGAGAGATGATCGGCTTGGTCATCAGCCAACGGACGGATCATCTCGGCGGTCCAGCAGCTCCGAAATCCCCGCGACCGCGTGAAAGACGCCGTATCGGAATGGCTCGATGGGCCAGTTGAGAGCCCTCTGGGTGAACATGGCGCGGTAGGCGTAGTCCTTTCCCGTCAGCATGTCCGAGGCGATCCGTCCCATCAGCGTCGCCTTCGGCACACCGTGGCCCTGGTAGGCCATCGCGCAGAATATGCCTTCGCTGCCTTTCAGCTTCGAGCACATGGGCATGAAGTTGGTGGTCATCGCGACCCAGCCGCCCCAGCCGTGCTGGATCCCGAGATCGCCCAGCATCGGAAAGCGTCGCCGGAAGGCGGCTTCCTGGATCGCCAGCAGCTTCTGCGTCGCCTCGTAGTCCAGGCTGCTGCCGAAGCCGATCTGGGGCTTCACCGTGCCGATGACCAGTGTGCCTTGGGGAGAGGGGTTGTAGGACGCAATCATCGCGTGCGCCGTGCAGATGGCCTCGCGCCCGCTCCACCCGACGCGCTGCCACTGTTCGTTTGTCAGGACCTCGGTCTCCACGAAGGCGGGATAGACCGGCAGCACCCTTCGGCGCCCGAGTGCCTTGAAGGGCAATCTGGCCGTGTAGGCGTTGGTGGCCAGCAGGACCTTCTTCGCCCGCACCTCACCCTCTGGAGTGCGGAGCACGACAGGGCTCCCATCCTCGAGGTCGACGACGGGCGTCCGCTCGTAGAGACACACGCCCTTTCGTTCTCCGACCTCACGGATTCCGCTCACGTAGCGATAGGGATCGAAGGTACCGCCATCCCCCCACATCGCGCAGTTGAACGCGACCGGCAGGTCGCGCTCGCGCATCTCGTCCTCGTCCACGTAGCGAACCCGACCGCCCAGCTTCCTCACCGTGTCGGTGAGCTTCCGCACCTTGGACTTGTGTCGCTCCGAGGTGCCCGCCACCAGGCTGCCGGTCGGATGATGACCACAGTCGATCTGGTAGCGAGCGATGTAATCGGTCATGTAGGCCAGCGCCTCGTTCAGGAGGGCCACATACTCCCTGATGGCGTCTTCGCCAACGAAACGCCTCACCGCCAGAAGCTGCTCGTTGATCGCGGAAGCCTGATGTCCGGCGTTCGTGCCACTGGCGCCAGCGCCCACCCACTTCTTCTCCAGGACCACGACGGCGAGGCCCCGCTCGCTCAGCTCCAGCGCGGTGGAGAGGCCGGTGACACCGGCGCCTACGATCGCGACATCGGTTTCGACGCAGCCGGCCAAAGGCTCGTTGATTGTCCTTGGCTGGTACCAGGGTCCATCTCTCAGCAGCTTGATCACGACGTCTGGCTCACCTCGGCATCCCCGCTTCGGACCGGATCGAATCTGCCTACCCTTCGCTTCCGCCGTCTTCCGCGGGTGTCTCTTCTACCCCTCCTGGGCCTTCTTGATGCCCTCGTACTGGTCGATCGTGAAGTTGTAGGTCGGCCTGAACATCTCACCGCCGTCGACCACGAAACGTTCACCCTGACAGTACGATCCCGCCGAGCTGGCCAGCAGCACGACCATCCCCGCGAGTTCCGAGGCGTCCGCAGATCTGCGTAGGATGTTCTGTGAAAAGCCGTCCGCCTCCAGAATGGCGACCATCGGAGCCGCCATTTCCGTTCGAACCAGGCCCGGGCATACCGTGTTGGCGCGGATCCCGTACTGCGACCACTCCACCGCCATCTGCGTCGTCACGATGTGCATGGCGGCCTTGGACGTACTGTAGGCACCGATGAAGGGGTCCGGCTTGAGCCCGCCGTTAGAGCCGATGTTGATGATCCGCCCCTCCCCTCGCTCCCTCCACGCGGGGAAGCAGAGCTGCGCTAGAAGAATCGGCGCCCAGGTGTTGACCCGCAGAGTCTTCTCGAAGCTCTCGTACGGTATGTCGTGCAGCCCGAAAATGTCGGCATGGCCCGCATTGTTCACCAGGATGTCGATCACGCCGAGCTCCGAAACCGCCCTTTCGTGGAGGTTCCGGATGGCCGCAGCGTCCGCCAGGTCAGCGGCCACAGCCAGACAGCGCCTGCCGGTGGACTCGATCTCCTTCTTCGTCGCGTCGAGGGCTTCCTGGCCACGTGCGGAGATGACCACATCGGCGCCGTGCTCCGCAAACGCCAAGGCGATCGCGCGACCGATCCCCTTCGAACCGCCCGTCACCAGGGCGACCTGATCCTTCAACGAGAAGTCTGCTACTGCCATTTCCGTACTCCTTCCGCGACTAACGAGACCCGCGCAGCCGTGAGGGCCGCCACGAAGATCACAGACCGCGCGAACGTAGTACAAGCTGTCGCGAGCGGCGACGCTGAATACCTGCTCTTCGAACTAGACGACACGGATACTTTCGCCCACAAGATGTTCGAAGACCCTTCACTGGTCCTCGATCAGGTCGTCACCGGTCGACTTCCGGAGGGTTGCCTCGCTCACGCCAGCCCCGGGGATTGGCCAGGAACTCCGAGCGCCACTCCCGCAGCTCTCGAGCAAGGCGATCGGCGACGTCGGGATGCTTCTCCGCCACGTTGTAGGCCTCGGCTGGATCCCGCCCCAGCTCGTACAGGAGCGGCCAGGTTCCGAGCGTCGGGACCGACTCGCTCCCGCCCGGCGGCGTGTAGTTCCGGCTGGTCAGCAGCTGGCCCGCGGGAGTGTCCTGCTTGTCGAGGGGGGCCGGCCAGACGTAGTGGCTGTTCCGCTCGAGGAGCTTCCAACGGCCAAGTCGCACCGCCTCGACGTCGTAGTCGTGGAAGAAGTAGAGGGGCCGTTCGTCGAGAGCGGCACGTTCTCCCGAGAGCACCGGCCAGAGGTCGGCGCCGTCGACAGTTCGATCCGAGGGAAGCGCGAGGCCCGCCAGCCCCAGGAAGGTCGGGAACAGGTCGATGTTCATGGCCGGCTCGTCGCTCTCGGTCCCGGCAGCGATGCGTCCCGGCCACCAGGCGACGAAGGGCACCCGGAAGCCGCCCTCGTAGCTCTGCCCCTTGCGACCGCGAAGGCCGCCCGGATCGCCCTCGAACCAGGGTCCGTTGTCGCTGGTCACGACCACCAGCGAATTCTCGGCGACGCCGGCGCGGCGGAGCGCGTCGATCACCTGGCCCACGCTCCAGTCGAACTCGGAGACGGCGTCGCCGTAGGGCCCGCCCGCGGAGCGTCCGGCGAAGGCCTCTCCGGGGTAGAAGGGCTGGTGGGGGTCTTTGTGGGACAGGTAGAGGAAGAACGGCTCCTCTCGGGGCTCCTCGATGAAGCGCACCGCCTCTTCCGTGAAGAGCGCCGTGTAGCGCGCCTGGTCGAGGCCGATGTCGGCGATCTCCTCGGTCTGGTCGCGCCAGAAGGCCACCGGCCAGTCGTCGTTCGACATGTTGAAGCCGACGAAACGGTCGAAGCCGTGGTTCGAGGGGTGATACTCCGGGAGCGCGGTGAAGTCGCCCAGGTGCCACTTGCCGATCGCCATGGTGCGGTATCCCGCCCGCTGCAGCGCCTCGGCAAGTGTGATCTCGGACGGAGGCAGGCCCGGGACCGCGTTGCCTCCGCCCACCATGTCGACGGCACCGAGCTTCGCGAAGACCAGCCCGGCGCGGTACGAGGCCCGGCGCATCATGCTGTCTTCGACGGCCGCGAGCGCGGTGATGATCCCGCTGCGGAGCGGATAGCGCCCGGTCAGGAGCCCCGCGCGGGAGGGTGAACAGAGCGGCGCACTGGAGTAAAACTGGGTGAACCGCATTCCCTCCGAGGCCAGCCGGTCGGTGTGCGGCGTCTGGATGGCGCGGCTGCCCTGTATGCCTAGATCGCCGTAGCCGAGGTCGTCGGCCAGGATCACGACGAGATTCGGGCGAGGTGGATCGGCGCCGGGTGCGGGCTGGACGATCCGCTCGACCGGTTCGGCGGCCTTGTCCGAATCGAGGAAGACGCTCCGATCGAAGCCCTGATCGATGGGCTGGAGCGCAGCTTGCATCAGCCACGCACCGCTTGCCAGCACGACGACGAGCAGGAAGAGGACGAGCCAGCGCATCATCACTCCTATTCGGTCGTCTCACCTTGGGGAGCCAGCGGGTCCTCGAAGGGCAGGAAGGGCGCGATCTCCTTCGCCTTGTGCTTGATGAACATCCACTTGACCGCGCTCATCATGTCATCCATCTGGCCCTCGGGCATGAAGGGAAACTCGACGCGCCCGCGGAAGTCCTTGCGCTCGTCGCCGCCGGGCTCGTACACACCGTGCTCGTCCAGGCTGAACACGAAGGGGATGATCTTCTGCATCACTGGCCGGAAGATCCACAGGTACTCCCCGATCAGGTCCCGCTCCTCGCGCGGGTCCTGGGCCACGTTGTACACGCGGGGTGCCCAGAGCTCCCGTACCACCCGCTCGCGCAGCTTCACGTCTTCACCGATGAAGAAGATCTTGAACTGGCGCCACTTGACCGCAGCCAGCTTGTTGCTCCAGAAGAACAGCACGCTCTCCCGGGCCGACTTCTCCGACTCCCCGAGGAGCAGTGCGCGCTGGTCGACGCCGTCGAAGCCTCGATCGCTGGGCGGCTCGGCGCCGACGATGCCCGCCAAGGTGGGATAGATGTCGACCAGCGCCACGATCTCGTTGGTGACCACACCGGGCTCGATCCGGCCCGGCCAGCGCACCATTGCCGGCACGCGCACCGACCCCTCCATCACCGTGCCCAGCTGGCCCCGGAAGGCACCCGTGTTTCCGATCCACGGCCAGGCGTGGACGTCGGGACCGTTGTCGCTAGCGTAGATCACGAGGGTATCGTCGCTGATGCCCGCGGCCTCGATCGCGTCCAGGATCTGGCCGCAGCGATCGTCGTGCTCGAGCATCGCGTCCGAGAAGGGGCCGTTGCCCGAGCGACCCTCGTACTCCGGGTGGGGAATGACGGGGTGGTGCACGAGGGACCAGGAGACGAACAGAAAGAAGGGCTTCTCTTCCTTCGCGTGCTCCTCGATGTAGGCGACCGACTTCTTCGCGATCAGCTCGTCGATGAGCGGTCGGTTCTCCTCGGTATAGGGCTCGACCTGGCGTACGGCCTCTCCCTTGCGGCCCTCGAGCAGGTGGGGAACCGCGGCGACCTTCGGGTCGAAACCCGGAAGCTTGGTGTACATCGCCACGCCGGTGCTGAAGGGGAACCCCCACCACTCGTCGAAGCCCTGGTCCGTCGGGAAACGGCCCGGGATGTCGCCGAGGTGCCACTTGCCGTAGATCGCCGTGTCGTAGCCGGCGTCAGACAAGAGTTCCGCGATCGTGTACTCCCAGGGTGCTAGGCCGTTGGGCAGGCCCGCTGGCGCCGCGCGAAGCGTGCCCGAACGGATCGGATGTCTGCCGGTCATCAGCGCCGAGCGGGACGGTGTGCACTCGACCTCGGCGTTGAAGTTCGTGAAGCGCATCCCCTCGGCCGCGAGCCGGTCGAGGCGCGGCGTGGGTGCGCCGCGGACGATGCCGCCGCCGTAGACGCCGAGGTCGCCGTAGCCCAGGTTGTCGCTCAACATCAGGACGATGTTGGGCCGCGACTCCTCGGCGCCGGCAACGACGGCAACCGCGATACAGCCTGCCAGGGCGAGCACGGCAACGGCGCTCCGCCGACCGATCCGACCTCTGCAAGTCGGGTTCGAGGCACTTCTCATCCGATCTCCTCCTCGCCGTCTCCAGTGAGGGAGCCGCCAGGGATCGGGCTCCCTCGGTTCACGGTATCACTTCGCTGGCCGAGAGTCCGCCGGTGGCGAGACACGATGTCCGAGAAGACCTGATTCTCCACGCCGGGACGTGCGATCGAAGGGGTTGTCGGGCACTATTTGGAGGCTTTCGGCGCCAGTGGAGCGGCCGCTCGGCACGCGTGAACCCATCGTGGAGGACTTGGCCCGAGTGATTCAATCCCTCGCTGGGGGAAGATCCGAGGAGAGCGAGATGAAACTCTTCACCTTTCGAGACAAGAACGGAACGGAGCGCGCGGGCGCGCTCTACGCGGATGGCGCGCGGATCGCTGACCTGGCCGCGGGTCATGAGTCGCTGGCCGGGGCGCCCGCTCCCGCGCTGGCCAGCCTCCAGTCCCTGATCGAAGGTGGCGCGGACGCGCTGGATCTCGCTCGTCGCACGCTCGTGCACGTGGAGACCGAGCAAGCGCCCGGTACCTGGGTGGAGCGAGATTCCGTGCAGCTTCTGGCTCCTCTGCCGCGGCCCGTCCAGATGCGCGACTTCATGTGCTTCGAGCAGCACCTGAAGCAGAGCTTCCAGGCGTCGATGGAACTGGTGGCGGCGATGGCGCCCGACCCGGAGCAGGCGCTCGAGGGGCTGCGGGCCAGCGGCCGCTTCGACATCCCCGCGGTCTGGTACGAGATTCCGGTCTACTACAAGTGCAACCGCTTCTCCGTGGTCGGCACCGGCCACGACGTGCGCTGGCCCGGCTACGCCAACCTGCTCGACTACGAACTCGAGCTGGCGGCCGTGATCGGGAAGGGTGGGGTGGACATCCCGGCGGAGAGCGCGCGCGAGCACATCTTCGGGTTCACGATCTTCAACGACGTGAGCGCACGCGACTACCAGACCCGCGAGATGCAGGGAATGCTCGGTCCCTGCAAGGGCAAGGATTTCGACACCGGCAACGTTCTCGGTCCCTGCATCGCAACGGCCGACGAGATCGATCCCTACGACCTGACCATGGTCGCGCGGGTCAACGGCGAGGAGTGGTCGCGGGGAAACTCGGGCACGATTCATCACCGCTTCGAGGCCTGCATCGCGCACGTGAGCCAGTCGGAGACACTGCATCCCGGCGAGATCCTCGGCTCCGGCACGGTGGGAAGCGGCTGCGGCCTGGAGCAGAAGCGCTTCCTCTCACCGGGGGACGTGGTCGAGCTGGAGATCGAAGGAATCGGCGTGCTGCGCAATCGGATCGTCAAGGGGGAGTAGACTATGAAATGGATCTACCAGAAGGGCCTCCACGATCTCGGAAACGGCGCTTACGCCTGGCTGGCTCCCGACGGCTCCTGGGGCTGGAGCAACGCGGGGCTGATCGTGGACGGGGAGGAGTCGCTGCTGGTCGACACTCTCTTCGATCTGCCGCTCACGCAGGAGATGCTCGACGCCATGCGCGATGCTGAGCCCCTCGCTGCGGCCCGGATCGGCACCCTGGTCAACACCCACGCCAACGGTGACCACTGCCACGGCAACCAACTGGTCGGGGGGGCCGAGATCATTGCCTCGGTGGCCGCAGCCGAAGAGATGGCGGAGCTGCCGCCGGAGGCGATGGCGGCCCTGATGAAGGCGATGGCTGCCGAGCAGAGCCCGGTCGCCCAGTTCTTCCGGAAGTGCTTCGGCCCCTTCGAGTTCGAGGGGATCCGGCACACCCCGCCGACGCGTACCTTCGAGGGAGAGATGTCCGTCCGGGTGGGCGGCAAGACCGCGAAGCTGATCCAGGTGGGCCCCGCCCACACGCGGGGAGACGTGCTGGTCCACGTGCCCGAGGATCGCACCGTCTTCACCGGCGACATCCTCTTCATCGACGGGACGCCCATCATGTGGGCCGGTCCCGTCCAGAACTGGATCGACGCCTGCCGGCTCATCGTGGAGATGGACGTCGAGACGGTCGTGCCCGGCCACGGACCCATCACGGACAAGCGCGGTGCGGCCGCTGTCCAGGGCTACCTCGAGTACATCCGGGACGAGGCGCGCAGGCGCTTCGACGCCGGGATGGATGCCTTCGAGGCGGCCAAGGACATCGCACTCGGGGACTACGCCTCCTGGGGCGATGCGGAGCGCATCGTCGTCAACGTCGACCGGCTCTATCGGGAGTTCTCCGGAGACGACTCGGCACCCGAGGTGGCGACGCTCTTCAGCCAGATGGCGGAGATCTGCGCGTCCCGGCCGAGGTGACGAGTCAGCCGACGGGCAGCGCTTCCAGCACGCGCCGATCGATGCGGCGCGGCCGGTGGCTCTTCGCGTCCACGTAGGCCCAGGTCGTCCGCGCCGAGAGCAGCAACGCACCGTCGCTCACGCGCGTGAAGCGTGACTCGCGCACGCAGCGGGCGCCCCGCATCGAGGAGACCCAGGTCTCCTGGACGATCTCCTCGCCCGGAAAGGCGGGCGCGTGGTAGTCGATCTCCTGGCGATGCACGATCCACCAGGCTCCCAGCTCCCGGTAGGCCCGGGTGTCGAGGCCCACGGCGTTCGAGTGGGCCGTGCCGAGCTCCAGGACCAGGCGCACCCACACCAGGTTGTTCACATGGCCCAGCTCGTCCACGTGCTCTTCGCCGATCCGGAGCGTTCGTCGGAAGCGCCCGTCGTCCATGATGCGGGAGATTAGCCGGAGGAGGGCGCGTCGGGCCAGGCTAGAGGCCGGGTGGAGCGCCTCCCGCGACGGGCAGCGCCACCCCGGTCAGATACCCCGAGCGCGGCCCTGCCAGATAGGCCACCACGTCCGCCACCTCCTCGGGCTGCGCCGCACGACCCAGGGCGGCCGACTCGTCGAAGATCTTCCTCGCCTCTTCCTGGCCGACACCCTGTTCCATGGCGATGAAGGTGATCTCTTCTTCTCCCATGTCCGTCAGGATGTTGCCGGGACAGGTGGCGTTGCAGCGGATGTTCTGGGGTCCGAATTCGGCTGCGAGCAGCTTGGTCAATCCGACCACGGCGAACTTGGTGACGATGTAGGCGCCGTATCCGGGACCTGCGCCGAGCCCCGCCATGGAGGCGTTGTTGATGATCGAACCGCCTCCGCGCTCGATCATCTTCGGAATCACGGCCCGGCAGAACTCCACCATTCCCTTGACGTTCACCTGCCAGCTCAGATCCCACTTCTCGTTCAGGATGTCGAGGAAGTTCCCCACCCCGATGGCGGTCCCGGCGTTGTTGAAGAGGATGTCGACGCCGCCAAAGGCCTCGCAAGTCTTCTGGACGCAGGCCTGGATCTGATCGACATCGGTCACGTCCACCGCCATGGCCAGCCCTCGAGACCCGACGGCCTCGATCTCCGAGACCACCTTCTCGAGGGCGGTCAGATCGTCTCCGATGCCGAGCAGCCCTTCGATCATCAGGTCCTGGCGCTTCTGGGCGAGATCGGTGACCACCACGTTCGCCCCCTGCTCCGCCAGCTTGAGGGCCGCCGCCCGGCCCATGCCCTTCGGGCGCCCGGCGCCAGTCACGATGGCGACCTTTCCGTCCAGCAGTTTCATGGTCTTCCTCCCGTCCGCGGTCAGCGATGAAGTGTTTGCAGCCTCGTGCGCGCGCCGCCAATATAGCCGCTCGGAGCAGCGAGGAGGCCGACATGGATCTCAAGGTGACGAGGTACGAGATCGAGGATCGGGTGGCGACTCTGACGCTCGACCGGCCGGAGCGCCTCAACTCCTGGACCGGTCGCATGCACACCGAGTACCGCTGGATCCTCGATCAGGCGGACCACGACCCCCAGGTGCGGGTGATCGTGGTCACCGGGGCGGGGCGCGGCTTCTGCGCTGGGGCGGACACGACCGCCCTCCAGGGTCACGTGGAGCGCGGGGGATACGATCCCGGAACGCCGGAGGATCTCCCCCAGCCTGGCTACGGCGTGCGACCCGAGTTCGACGCGAACTTCGCCTTCCAGTTCGGCCTCAGCAAGCCGGTGATCGCGGCCATCAACGGTCCCGCCGCCGGAGCGGGGCTGGTCATCGCCTGCTACGCCGATCTGCGCTTCGCGGCGAAGGGGGCCAAGCTCACCACGGCCCACGGGAAGCTGAACCTCCCCGCCGAGTTCGGTCTCTCCTGGCTGCTGCCGAGACTGATCGGACTCACCCGCGCCAACGAGCTGCTGCTCTCGAGCAGGATCTTCCTCACCGACGAGGCGTTCGAGCTGGGGCTCCTGAACGCCCTCCTCGAACCCGAGGAGTTGATGCCCTACACGTACGACTACGCTCGCAGGCTGGCGGACACGGTCTCTCCCGGATCGCTGCGGGAGACCAAGCGGCAGATCTACACCGACCTGCACCGCGACGTCGGATCCGCCGTCCACGAGTCCGACGCGTTGCTCGATCGGATGACCACCGAGACGGACTACCGCGAGGCGGTCTCCGCCTTCCTGGAGAAGCGGCCGCCGCGGTGGTCGGGTGGTTAGGACCCCGACCCAAGGGCAGGACGCCGAGGACGAAGGGTCAGGCGACGTCAATGCGAAGCCTTCTGGAGAAGAGGTGATGCCCTCCGGAGATGGCAGCCCCAACACGCGCTCCAATCACGTACTCGATCCAACCTCGTACGCATCCATCTGGCAGCTGGCCTGGCCGGTGATGGTGTCTATGGGCGCTCACACCGCCTTCACCATCATCGACTTGTACTGGATCGGCGCGCTGGGAACGGACGCGCTTGCAGCCGTCTCACTGATCGGAAACGTCCTCTTCTGTCTGTTCGGATTCACCCAGATCGTGTACGTGGGCGCGCTGGCCATGCTGTCTCGGCGCGTGGGTGCGGGGAAGCTGAAAGGAGATGACGGCGCCGAAGGCGTCGCGGCGCAGGCACTTCAGCTGAGCCTCTTGCTGGGAGCTGGGATCGCGGCTCTCGGGGTGGCGGTGGCCAGGCCGGCGGTGGCCCTGTTCGGTACCTCCGAGACGGTCGCGGAGCTGTCGGTGGCATATCTGATCCCGATGCTGGTGGGATTCCTGCCGGTCTTTCCGGTCATGGCGCTGAGCAGCTTCTTCACCGCCGCTGGAGACACCCGCACGCCGATGCGGGTGGGCGTGGCGGCGAACCTGCTCAATGCCGTGCTGGATCCTTTCTTGATCTTCGGCTGGGCCGGACTTCCCGCATGGGGCGTGGCTGGGGCCGGTATCGCATCGCTGGTGAGCTCGGTGCTCGGACTGGCGGCACTGTGGGTGCTGTACGTGCTGCACGAGCTGCCCTTCCCGCGCGTGCGTCCGTACCGCTGGTCGGGAACCAGTGCCTACCGGACCCTCTTCCGGATCGGGATTCCCGCCAGCCTGGGCATGCTGACCCGGCCGGCGAGCACCGTGATCCTGCTGGGAGTGATCGCGCAGTTCGGCGCTGCGGGGGTGGCCGCCTTCGGGATCACGGTCCGGGCGCTTTCGCTGGTGTGGCTGTATCACGGAGCGCTCTCCACCGCCGTGAGCACGCTCACCGGTCAGTCGCTGGGCGCAGAAAGCGTCGGAGGCATTCGCGTTCTGGTGCGCAAGAGCATCTGGCTGAGTGTGGCCATCTCGGTGGTGGTGGGGGCGGGCTATTTCGCGTGGCCTCAGCAGATCATCGGGGTCTTCGACAAGAGCAACCCGGAGGTATTGGAGCTGGGTGCCGTGTTCATGCGACTCCTGGTGGTGGCCAATCTGGCCACCTCGTTCAGCGTGATCTGGGCGGCGGTGCTCACCGGCGCGGGCGACACGCAGCCGCCCATGCTGATTGCCGTGGTGGCCAACTGGGTGGTCAAGCTGCCGCTGGCCTACCTGATGGCCGTGCCGTGGGAGATGGGCGTGGAGGGGGTCTGGTGGGCCATGTTCATCTCGTTGATCGTCGAAAGCGGCGCCACCTACATCTGGTACGCCCGCGACCGATGGATGCACGTGAAGGTGTAGCGGGGGCCGACCACGTCGTTCCGAGGGTCGCTCGGCACCCCCTCAGCTCACTCACGAATCGCTCTATTCCGCCGCGCGGCGAATCACGGCCTGGTTGAAGGCGATGAGCTCGGAGTAGTTGTCCACTCCGATGCGCTCGTTGACGCCATGGGCTCGCTCCATGTCGGCGGGTCCCACGCGGAGCGGATTGAAGCGGTAGCTGTTCTCGGCGAGATCCACGTAGTGCTTGGTGTCCGTACCCCCCACGGAGAGGAACGGCGCAACCAGCACATCGGGCATGACCTCGGCGAGACTCGCGCGCAAGAGCTCGAAGGAGGCCGACTCCGGATCTGCCACCTTCGACGCATTGCGCGAGCTCACGAGCTCGACGTCCACCTCATCGTCGTCGACGGCTTTGCGGATGTGCGCGAGGACATCCTCTCCAGTATCGCCGGGCAGGAGCCGGAAGTTCACCGTCGCGGTGGCCGTGTCGGGCAGAACGTTCTCCTTGACGCCTCCCTCGGTCATGGTCACGGCCGTCGTGGTGCGGATCATCGCATTCCCGGTCCGACTCCGTGCCAGCCGACTTCGAACCAGTGGTCCGAAGAGCCAGCGGTTGCCCACCAACATCCGGAGCGAAAACCTCATGTGCGGACCGACTGCATCGAGGAGCAGATCTGCTGGACCCGAGATTCGCGCGGGCATCGGATGCTCTTCGATGCGCTGGATGGCACGGGCCAGTCGGCCGATGGCCGTGGTGCGGGGCGGCATGCTGCTGTGCCCGCCTTCGCCGTGGGCAGTGACCTCGATGATGGCGTAGCCCTTTTCCGCGATTCCGATCAGCGCCACCGGCTCGTCGACGCCCGGCACCGCGCCGGTGGCAACGGCCCCGCCCTCGTCGAGGGTGAACTCCAACGCCACTCCGCGCTCGCGCAGCAACGCTGCGGTCGCGCCCGCTCCGTCGGGACCCCCCACTTCCTCATCGTGGCCGATCGCGACATAGATGGTTCGCTGCGGCGAGAAGCCCTCGGCGAGCAACTGCTCCGCCGCCTCGAGCAGGGCCAATGCACCGGATTTGTCGTCGATGGCTCCGCGACCCCAGATGAACCCGTCGGCGATGGCTCCGCTGAAGGGCGGCTGCTCCCATTGGTCCAGCGTCTCCTCGGCCACCGGAACCACGTCGAAGTGGTCGGTCAGCAGCACCGGCTTGAGGCTCGGGTCTCCTCCGGGCCAGGTGTAGAGGAGGCTGTACTCGCTCACGAGCTCGCGCTCGAGGGAGGCGTGCACGCGCGGGTAGGAGCGCTCCAGGAAGGCGTGGAAGGCGAGGAACACCTCGCGATCCAGTCGCTCGGGATCTCCCCAGGCGATGGTCTGGAGGCGGAGGGCCTCCGAAAGCCGCTCCGCGGCCGCCGGGACGGCCGGCGTCGTCTCCGCCCCTCTGGCCGGGGAGAACGCTACCCATATCATGGCGAGGGCCGCGAGCGCCCCCCCGATTCTCGAGATCCTGGCTCGCATTTCCACCCCTTTCCTTCTCTCTAACCCGTCGGCGAACCTCGCGCAAGACGCTACTGCGGGCGGTCGCGTCGCGATATCCTCTACCCTGGGCACGAGGTTGATGCGATCGGAGGAGAGGGCCGTGCGAGCTCTGCGATACCTGCTCGGTGGCTTCGTCGGAGGGATCGCGCTTCTCGCCGCGCTGCTCTACTTCGGGGTACCCGCCTATCTGAAGTCGGTCCCAGCTCTGCGCGTCACCGCGGAGGAGACCACGCAGACGGGTGAGGAGATCTTCTCCTGGATCGCTGACATCGTCGGCTTCGGCCGCCGAGAACCGGGCGCCGAGGGGGGGCGAAAGACCCGGGACTACATCGCAGGTCGGTTCCGGAGCCTCGGCTTGCGGCTGGCCGAACCCGAGCCCTTCGAGGTCGGGACCTTCGAGGTGGACGACTGGGATCTGGTGGTCTCGGATTCGGCGAACCGGGAGACCGAGTCGGTTCCCTGCTTCTACATCCCCTTCTCGCCGCCGACCGGGGAGGCTGGCGTCCGCGGTGAGCTGGTCTACGTCGGGGATGGCGGCGGGATCGATGGGATCGACCTTTTCGGCAAGATCGCCGTCTTCGAGCAGCCCGGGAAGCCCGCTCTGTCTCCCGTCTTGCAGCGCGCCTTCTTCCTCCACGACCCCGAGGACACACTGGCGGTGGAGCCGCGTATCCTGATGCAGGACTCGGATTTCGAGCGAGTGATCTACGAGAAGGTCAGCGAACGCGGCGCGGTCGGGATGGTCGGGCTGCTGGGGCAGATGCAGTGGGATTCCGACGCGTTCTCTCCCCAGATGAACCACGGGCTTCGCAAGGCGATCCCCGGGGTCTGGATTCGCCGGAGCCTCGTCGAGCGGGTGCGGAGCATGGCGATGCGGGGGGGTGTGACCGGGACGATTCGCATGCGCGCGCGGCTCGATCGGGGAACCGCCTACAACCTCTGGGCGGAACTTCCCGGGAAGACCGACGAGTACTACGTGGTGATGGGTCACTACGACTCCCACTTCGCGCAGGCGGTGCAGGATGCCTCCGGCGTCTCTGTCGTCCTGGCGCTGGCAGAGCACTTCGCGAGCGTGCGCGATCGGCTTCCCCTGGAGCGCGGCATCATCTTCCTGGCGGTCGACGCCCACACCATCGGACGCGTCGGCGAGCGTCAATTCGTCGAGCGGCATCGGGAAGGAATCCTCCGGAAGACCGCTCTGGTGATCTCCGCGGAGCACGTCGGAAGGCGGCTCCGACCTCGGGAAGACCTGTCGTTCGCGGTCTCGGAGATTCCGAGCTTCCGGATGCTGCTGACGAGCTGGGGCGGCCTCGTCCCGGAGCTCGCCAAGGCGGCGGTTCTCCACACCGACTACCGGCGCAGCACGGTCATTCCCCAGCGGCTCGTCCAGTTGACGACAGGAAAGGCCAGGGGCATCTCGGGCGAGCCGTTCGAGGCGGGGCTCCCCACCGTGGGGCTCCTCTCTGCGGAGCCGTATCTGAACTTCCCGGAGGACACCCTCGAAGCGGTGGCCCGGGAGGAGCTGGTGCCCTCGACCAATCTGCTCATCGCGCTGATCCGAGCTGCAGATGAGTACCCGCTCGGCGAGTTCCGCTAGGAGCTGGCAGAGAGGGCATTCGTTCAGCCCGTCGACTTCAGCCAGTCCCCAGATTTCGCCCCGGTCGCGCTTCCGGGTCGAAGGGGACCGAGTGCCGGCGCGACATCCTCGAGCAGCGGGTTCGCGCTCGACACTCGGGTCGTCTCGAGCGGATCCGGCACGTCCCTGTTCGGCAGCGAGTGTCTCGCCGCACGCCGGGCGACCCGGCTGCGGATCTCGGACTCGAGGACCTTCTCGAGACCCGTGAAGACGCAGCCGACTCCGGGCGCGAGAAGAGAGATTCTTCCGTGGTCGGGCCGGATCGAATAGATCACCCGTGCAGTGGTCGCCACCTTCAGGTCGTCGAAGTCGAACTCCATCTCGATCTCGGTTCCCTCGGGAAGGGGACTGGGCATCTCCACATAGGCGCCGCGCGCGGAGATCGTGTAGAGCACGCCGAAGGAGCGGGTGCCGTCGACGAGCATCCAGCAGAGACAATTCGCGCCCGCCCGCGGCTCTCGGCGGGGAGCGACCTCTTCGGGGATCAAGACCAGATTGCTGATGGCGAATCTGAGCTCTGCCGTGTTGAAAGGCTCCCAAAGGCACGACGAGAAGCCGGCGCGACGCAGCTCTTCGCTCGAGGTCGGATCGGTCTGGGGCCCGACCAGGAGGACGCTGGTCTTGCGCTCTGATGCGTTCGCCGCCACGACGTCGCGCAGAGCCACGAGTTGATCGGTGCTCAATCGAGACGAGGCGATCCCGCCGTCCACCCGTCCCGACGCCTCGCAGGCGAAGAGCTGCGCCTCATCCAGCCACTTGGAGTAGAGCGGCTCGACTCCGAGCCGGACGAGCGCCAACGCGGTGGATCCCACCGACTCGCGCTCGTCGTCGAGGACGACGATGCAGGACGGCTGGTACGTCATTCGATCGGCTTCCCTCCGCGGCGGCTCGCGCTCGGCTGGCCTCATCGTTGGCGAGATCGGCACGACGATCCCGTCGCTGAAATCGGCGCGCGACGTGGACACCCTGACCTAGGGTGATCTACTTACACCGTTTGCGGTGGGTTGTTTGGTCTCGAGAGGATGGGGCGTGATCCGTCAGCGGACTGCAGGCTCCTCCGGACCGTGAATCCGGTAGCTCGCCGGCGGCTCCGCGCCCAGCAGGTGCTCGACGAAGTGGTCCCAGAGCCTGCGGAGCATGTAGGGGTCGAGAAGACTCGTCGGATGATTGCGATTGGGAAGCAGCACCAGGTCGAAGTCCTTGTTCGCCTCGATCAGAGCCTTCGCGACCTTGTAGAACTCCGGGTAGGCCAGAATCGCCCGCGTCGAGGCGAAGCCGCCTCCCGAATGGCCGGTGATGCCCACCCGGTCGAGGTCCATGTAGGGATGGCGATCCGCGAGCTGGCGCAGCCCCGCGATGTGGTCCTCCAGACCGCCGGCATCCTCCATGCGGCCGTGGGCGAAATCGTGAAAGGCCTTGGAGCGAAAGGGCGGCGCGGCGTCCATCCTCGACCAGGTGTCCACGAAGTAGCGGCCGGAGGGTGAGAAGCCGGCGACCGATGGTGATCCGCCGAGAAGCGCCATCTGCGCTAGGGCCACGATCTCGCTGGCGGGGGGAATCGAGACCTGGTGGTCCGCGTCCTCCGGCGTCAAAAGGGCCAGACCGGAGCCATCCAGGTCGATGCCGTAGAGGTGCCGGTAGTAGGGGTCGCGCTCCGGCTCGCGGCCGCACGCCGTGAAGTACACCCGCCGCATCTTCTCGTCGACCCGGATGATGTCGCGCACCAACCAGTCGCCCGCGGTGATCTGGTTCTTGAGCTCTCCCGTGCGACCGTCGTAGAGGTAGAGGTGTCCCCAGCCGTCCCGCTCCGAGAACCAGATGACCTCTTCCCCCCCGCCCAGGATCCGCACGTTGGGCTCTGCCATGGTGGTGAGGTTCAGCTCCAGGTAGGTGTCGTTCTGCTCTTCGAGAATGGGCCGCACGGCGCCGGTCGCTGGATCCAGCTCGCAGAGGCGGCATTCCCGACAGCCGCGGGCCAGGTCGATGAAGTATGCGAGCGTACCGTCCTCGCTCCACCAGACGTGCTGGAGCTCGATGGGGGAGAAGAGCGGCGCGGGAATCGGTGTCCACTCCGCCCGCACCTGCCGCCCGGAGGGGATGTCGAAGACCCACAGGTCGGCGTGAGGGATGTGCTCGTCGGCGGCCATCGCGTAGCGGTAGGTGTGGAGCACTGGCCGCGCGCTCGCGTCGGGCGGCGCCAGCTGGAGGAGGTGGAGATCCTTCACGCTCCGCTCGTCGAGGCGCACGGTGAGAAGCCTTCGAGAGTCGGGTGACCACAGCGCCATCGGCGGCATGGGGATCCCCGCGATCCGTGCGCTCACCGCGAACGTGTTGGAGTCCGGCGACTTGCCGTAGGCGTGGTGCGGTTCGCCGTCTTCGGTGAGGGCTCGCTCATCGCCGGAGTCCATGTCCCGCAGGATCAGGTTCGAGTCGCGGGCGGACACCGCCCAGCGGCCGTCCGGCGAGATCAGGCCGTGCGTGAGAGTCGAGTCGAGGCGCTCCCCCGCCATTCCCGTTCCTGCGGCCTTCCTCAGCGATTCGCGCTCGCCTTCGTCGTCTACCAGGCGGCGCTCGCCGGTGCGGACGTCGATCACCATCACCTCGGCTCCGTCCCGCGTCTGCCGCTCGTACCAGAAGCGGTCGCCCGCTTCGATCCAGTGCGGCCGGACCTCGAGGTTCCGCACCCGGGGATTCACGTTCCAGGGGAGGAACTGCTCGGCGCGCGCGTAATCCTCGGCGGAGAGACGGCGCGGAGGTTCGGGGGGATGCTTCACACTGCTCACGATCTCTTCCTCCTCGAGCTTACGATACTAGCCTCTGGAGGAGACGCGGGCTCCGAGCCGGACGCCCGGCCCGGCGCCTGCGCGCGGGCGGCGGAAGAGATCGCGCCGAAAGCTGCGCTACGCGCCGATCTGAGCCTGGATCAGGGAGAGCATCTGCTCTCTATCGATCGGTTTGGAAAGGTATCCCTCGGGCGGAGGCACATGGCGGCGGGTCGAGATGAACTTCTCGAAGTCGCTCGAGACGCCAGTCACGATGATGATGGGGATCCCCTTCCACTCATCGCTCTCCTTCATGTCCCGGTAGAACCGGACGCCGCTCTTCTTGGGCATGCTGATGTCCAGAGTGATGAGGTCCGGGCGGCTGGTCTTGACTCTCTCGAGTGCCTTGACCCCATCCTCGGCTTCGACGGTGTTGTATCCGGCATCCCCCAGAAGGGCACTCAGGTAGGTGGCGGTATCCGGCTCATCCTCGACGATCAGGATCGTCTTGCTCTCCTCAGCCATGTCCATCTCCTTGCCCAGATCGAGGGACCCTGGCGCCAGCTGCCCCCATTCCTCGCCCCAAGGCTAGCGCATCGGCGCTCGGCTCTTCAGAATCTGGAGCAACTCCTCCGGGTCCACGGGCTTGCCCAGCTCGGCGTCGGGCCCCCGCAGCCCCTTGTGGGCAGCGAGGTAGGATCTACCGTGGTCTTCCAGGACCCGGTCGTCCCCGGTGACCACGATCACCGAGAGATCGTTCCACTGCGGACTGCTGCGCAGCTTCACCAGCAGGTCCAGCCCCGATTTGCCCGGCATCCTCACGTCCATGAGCACCGCGTCGGCCTCGAACTCCTCGAGCTGCGCGAGGGCCGTCGAATGATTCGTTGCGGTTCGTACCTCGTATCCATTGTCAACCAGCAGCGCCGACAGGTAATCCAGGGTGTCCTGATCGTCGTCCACTACCAGGACCCGTCTTCTTCCATTGGACACATCGGCCATGGCACCAACCCCCGCCGCCTACTGCTCCTGAGTTAGCGGCTCTTCGACCGGAGGGACGCTCGGGCGCGCTTCCAGCGGGAGACGTATCAGGAAGCGAGTACCGCGCTGTGGCTCCGAATCGACTTCGATTCGGCCGCCGTGCTTGTCGACGATCTTGTTCGCGATGAATAGCCCGAGCCCCGTCCCCTTGATCCCCTTGGAGGTGAAGAACAGGGAGAAGATCTTCTCCCGGGTCTCGCGGTCCATGCCGATGCCGTTGTCCTCGACGTCGAAGACCATGAACGGTGGCTCGCGATGTACCTTCACCTTCACGAAATGCCGTTCCTTGTCCCGGTCGGCACGGCAGGCGTCCAGAGAGTTCTCGACGACGTTCATCAGCATCGCCCGGGATGCCATTGCATCACCTGAGAAGGTTCCGGCGTCGTCGTCGATGTCGATGCTCAGCTCGGTGTCGATGTCACTGGCCTTCTTCTGCAGGCCGCCTTCCATGTCGACGAACACCTCGACCGGGTCGACCTCGGTGAGGGACAGCTCCCGGTCCTTCGCGTAATAGAGGATGTCCATCACCATGCTGCGGATCCGGCCCACGTTGCGCTGGACCATGTCCCAGCCCTTCTCGATTCGGGCCCGGTCTTCATTCCCGAATCCGGAGTTCACCAGGTAGATGCCGCCGTCCAGGCCGGTGAGAAAGCCCTTGATGCCGTGCGAAATCGAGCCGACCAGCAGGCCGATGGAGGTGAGCTGCGACTGCAGCTGCCGCATCTGTGTGATGTCGGCAGACATCTCCATGACGGCCTCGGGCTTCCCGTCGGGGCCGAGGATCGGCGCCAGCGTGGCAAGCACGTTGATCTTCTTCCCGTTGGCCGAGGTCACCACCTCCTCGGAGTTCCGCCATTGGCCGTCCTCGAGGGTCTGCCGGGCGGCGCATACCAGACAGGGCTCATCGCGATGCTTGTAGACCTCGTAGCAGTGGTTTCCCACCGCCGGACCGAAGGTCTCGCGGAACTGGCGGTTGGCATCCCGTATCTTCAGATCCGGACTCTGCACGGAGATATAGCAGGGGACCTCCTCGAAGAGCTGCCTGAAGTGATCCTGGCTGCGCTCCAGGAGCCACTGGAGCTTCTTCACCTCGCCGATGTCGGTGAGCATCTCCATCACCGACACGATTTCACCGTTCTCGTCCCGAAACGGCCTGGTGTGGACCATGGTATACACCCACTCACCGTGCTGGCTGAGCAGGAGCTGCTCGCTGGAATGACTCTCCCCGTCGGCAAAGGTCATCTCCACCGGACAGTTGGGGCAGACCTCTTCCCGCTGCTTGTAGGCGCGGTAGCAGAAGTCACCGATCCGCTCTCCGAAATCGGTACGGAAGCGGCGGTTCGCGTCGATGATGCGGAAGTCCTTGTCGTGGATCGACAGGTAGCAGGGCATCTCCTCGAAGTACTGCTCGTGGCGATCGTCCATGTGGTCCTCCCGCAATTCCCCTGGCTGCCGAGGGCCGTCGATCTGCTGGCTCCCCTAGTGCTTCTTCTCCTTCAGATCGAGAATCCGGCGCAGCCCGTCGATGAGATCCTCAGGGCTCACGGGCTTGTGCATGTAGCCTTCGGGCTTGTCCGCGGAGGCGGCGTAGATCACCTCCCGAAACTCCGGATGTCCGGTGACCACGCAGATCGCCGTCCCCGCTGTGTCCGGATTGCCGCGAAGCTCGCGGAAGACCTCGACGCCATCCTTCCCCGGCATCGAGATATCGAGAGTGATGAGGTCGGGATTCTCTCTCTTCGCCAGCCCGATCGCCTCGTCACCGTCCGTCGCCTCGATGATCGTGGCACCGGCATCGGAAAGCACGGTGCTGAGGAAGGTGCGCGCGTCATCCTCGTCATCGACGACGAGGATCCTTCGGCCCTCGAGCGCGCGCCCAACTTCCTGTTTCAGGGCGGCTTTCTTCTTGCTCACGGCGCATTCCTCCAGAACCAGGGCGTCTGCGACCAGGTCTACCAGCTGTTCCACCCTGCAATCAAGCTTGTAGTGCTTGATGAGGTCGGCGAGGCCGTCGACGCAGTTGTGGCACGAGGTGACCACGATCGTGGCCCCGGTGGCCGCAATCTGGTCCGCCTTGACCTTCGCCGAGACCAGACGCCGAGGCGTGTACTCGGACATCGACATCGCCCCGCCGCCGCCCGTACAGCAGTAGTTGTCGGCGCGGTTTGGAGTCATCTCCACGAAGTCCTTTGCCGTCATCCGGAGCAGCTCACGGGGCTCCTCCGTGATCCCACAGCTCCGGGCGAGGTTGCACGAATCGTGGTAGGTCACCCGTTCCTTGCACACATTCGGGTCCACCACGATGCGTCCCTCTTCGATGTAACGCAGCATCGTGAAGATGGAGCTCTCCATCGGGAAAGGGATGTCCGTCTGGGACCAGTTCGGCGCCTCGCAACGGGTGGAGCGGAAGCCGTGGCCGCACTCGGAGATCACCAGCCGATTTGCGTTCAGCTCCTGGACCTTCTCGTAAACCCGCTTTCCCGCCGCACCCCCCAGCTGGTCGTCGCCTGAGAAGAGGCCAAAGTTGGTCTGGTCCCAGCCTTCGCTGGGCATCGTCCAGCTCTCGTCGGCCGCCCAGAAGATCTTGGCCGCCTTCCCGATGGTCCGGGGGTCGTACTTCGCCTCGCGCGGGTTGATCGTGTACATGACTTCGCAGTTGGTCTTGTCGATGGGAATGGTGGCCGACTCGTCTCCCACCTCCGCCACCAGTTCTTCGCTCATCCATTCGAGCGTGTCGATGTAGTCCTCCCGGAGCACGCCCATCTGATTGCCGATCTCCCACTGGTCCTTGGACACCACGCGAACGCCTTCCGGCATGACGCCCACCGACGTCAACAGGCCGCGCATGAGGCGATTCAGCGTCGCGGTGTCCACCCCCATCGGACAGTTGTAGGTACAGCGACGGCAGTTCGTGCAGGTACCGAAGGCGATGTCCTTGAGCCTCTCGAGATCCTCGTCGGTGACCGGTGTCGTGGCTCCCACCCACCAGGGGAAGACCCGGCCCGTCCAGTCGTGGTTGGCCTTGAAGATCTTGCGCAGCTGGTCGGCCTTGTAGGAGGGGGTCATCTTGGGATCATCGGGATGCGTCAGCACGTAGTGACAGGCCTCGTGGCACATTCCGCAGTGGATGCACCCGACGAGGGACCCGACGATTTGGCGGTTGAGCTTGGTCGCCAACAGCTTCTGCAGCTTCTGCGCCTTGTCGGAGGGAGCTTGCGCGCCGCCCACTTCCTGGCTTTCTGCTTCGACAGGGGCTGCGTCTTCTCCCCGGTCTTCTGATTCGGCTGTTACATCTTCTTCGAGAGACGTGGCTTCAGGGTTCATGTCGTCCTCCTCACCCTCTCAAGACCGGATAGCTGCCGCGGTGGCCGAGCGCCTTGCCGATGTACCACCGGGTGAACGGGTAGTAGAGATAGTGCGAGATCTTCGAGAACGGCACGTAGAGCAGGAAGAAGCTGGTCAGATAGAGATAGGCGATGATCCAGCCTTCCTGCGGGAACTGCCGGACTCCCGCAATGTGGGCCTGCGTGGCGGTGCCGATCAGGAACCAGATCGTGAGCATGGAGAGGGAGAAGTAATCGTCGGGCGTGCTGATCAGCCGCATGACGGGCACGCTCACCCGGCGAACCATCCTGCCGATCCCGATCAAGAATGCCAGCCCGATGAGCGTGCCGAAGATCCAGGCGACCGCGGGCAACTCGACGAAGGGCCGGTAGAGGGTGCTGATGAAGGCCAGCGCGATCCCGCAGGTGATTCCGAGGTGGAATACGGCAAAGGTGAGATAGAAGAACCAGCCTCGCCGCGAGCTCTCCATGGTCCATGGCATGGCAAAGTTCGCGAGCGAATAGTAGGCGCTCCCCTTCGCCGAGGTGCGACCCCCGCCGCCGGGTGGCGAGCGGTCCTTGCCGGCCTTGAACCGGAGGAGCCAGAGCACCCGGAGCGTGTAGACGATTGCCATCACGCCGAGCGTGATCCAGTGGACGACCTCCGCAGTGTGGAGCGCGCTGCTCGCCTCTCCGTGCATCTCAGGCTCCTCCTTCGATCTTTGCCTGCAGGGGTCCCAGCTCTCGGCTGTCGAGGGCCACGAACGACACCACCTCCAGGCTGGTCTGGCCGTTCTGCAGGTGCTCGGCCACCGTATCCACCATCACGCTCGCGCACAGGTCCAGAGGAACCTGGTACAAGCCGGTTCCGATCGGGGGCAGGGCGAGTTCGGTGATCCCCTTCTCGTCCGCCCTGCGCAGCACGGACTTCGTCGCCATGGTGAGCTTCTCCGCCGTCCCTGGCTCGCGGAACTTGGGGCCGTTGGTGTGAATGATGTGGCCGGCCTTCATCTTGCCGGCCCCAGTTACCACGGCCTCGCCCGTCGGCAGAGAGCCGATGGCGTTGAGCTCCTCCTGAACGGCCTTCCCACCGCGTTGCGCTATGGCGCCGCCGTAGCCTGATCCGAGCTGACAGTCTGCGGTGATGTCGAAGGCGAAAGCTTCGACCTCCAGGTCGGCGATATCACCGCGAACCAGGCGAATCACCCTGTTCCCGATTGTTCTCTCCACCATCGGTCGATCCTCCGAGTCTGTGTCTGTTTGCCTTCGCGGACTCCCAGCTTCAGCGAACTGCGTTTCTCTGGTTCAGCCTCTATTCGAGGGTTGGGGCGTTGCCCGCAGCAGGAGGCACGCCACCCAATCCGCTGCATCCTCCGCCTTCCGACTCACCGATGTCCCTCTGGGCCAGCTCACCCAGGGACATGCCGTTCAATAAATTCGTGACCTCGTCGTTGATCCGCTGATACACCCACCGGCACTCACAGCATTCCGATCTGTCGCAGGTCTCCGGACGCATCACGCAGTCGACCACGTTGATGGGCCCGATGGTGGCCTCGATGATCTGTCCGACCGAGATCTCCTCCGCCGGCCTTGTCAGCTGGTAGCCCCCCCCTCTACCGCGCATGGAGCGGATGAGGGCAGAGGTCTTCAGGCTGATGGCTAGCTGATCGAGGTAAGGCTTTGATATTGCGGTGTTTTCTGCTATCTCACGGAGCGTCACGGGGTCCGCCCCAGGCCTCTTGGCGAGATCGACCATCATTCGCAGGGCGTATCTGGCGCGGGTCGAGAGCTTCACGGAGGGTTGGATCCTCCAGCGTAATCAGGCGGTTACGGCGGGGACAAATAAGACACAACGAAAACCTGAGTAAATCAATCGATTTACTTTGTCAAGGACTTTTTTGGGGTGCTCTTCCGCAGGAGCGGTGGCGATCCTCGAGCCATTCCGCGGCCGCGGGCCAGATCGACCGTTTCGACAAGAAGGCCAAGGGCTAGGACGACAGACGACGACCAAGAAGACAAGGGGAGGTGAAATGGTGAGGTCGGCGATTGGGGTGTTGTGCGCGTTGTTGCTTGTGATTGGCATGACCTCGATTCAAGTCGGCGATGTCTATGCCGCCGATCGAGATGCTGAGATCGAGATGCTCCTCAAGAGGTTGGAGGATTTCGAGAAGAAGCGGGACGCCGAGATCGAAGTTCTCAAGCAGCGGATCCACACGCTGGAAGAAGAGCAAAGCGCGAGACTGGAGCGCGAGAAGAACTCACCTGCCGGCAGCGATGATTCTGCACTGGCCACATTCGCAAAGGCCTGGGGTGACCGGGATTTCAAGATCGGCTTCCGCACCCAGGGCTGGTATCAGTTCATGGAGGATGGGAAGAACAGTGGAAGCGACAACCTACACGACTTCATGATACGAAGAGCCTATCTCTCCCTGAAGGGGAACGTCACCGATGATATGGGATTCTTTGCCCATATCGCTGCTGACCGAATTGGTCAGGAGGGCTTGAGCAACTCGGGAATGGGCCTCGGAACCGGTATCGCAGTCAGAGATGCCTGGATCCACTACAAGTTCAATGATGCCCTCACGGCGCAGCTAGGAAGAATGTACGTTCCCTTCACCCGCAATTACGGGACCACCTCGACCTTTGCGATGTTGCCGTTGGACCTCACCTTTGCCCAGGGTGGCGTCCGCGGCGGAATCTTCTATGCCAGCAAGGTGGGTCGCGACGACGGGATCCTGCTCTGGGGCAATCCCTTTGACGGGAAGATCCAATACCGGTTGGGTATCTTCGAAGGTGTAGAGGGTGGCAGAAACGAAAACGACAGCCTGCGATACGCGGGGCGCGTTTCCTTCAATCTGCTGGAGCCGGAGACCTCCTGGTTCAACAAAGGGACCTACCTGGGCACCAAGAACGTTCTCGCCCTCGGCTTCGGCCTCGACTATCAAGATGATCTCCAACTCGGCGGCAACGATGATGAAAGGAGTCTCGGGTGGACCGCGGACCTCTTCTATGACCATCCCGTCGGTGACGGTGCGGTAACCCTGGAAGCTGCCTATATCAGGATAATGAACGCGACCCAGAGGCTCGCCTTCAGTCGGCTGAATGCTGGAGAAGACGCACACCTCTACTATGTCCAGGGCGGTTACCTCCTACCTGGTGCGTACGGACCTGGCAGGATTCAGCCGTACTTCCGCTGGGAACACGTGGCCCCGGACTCTGCCGCGGATACGATGATTCCCAGTGTGGGCATCAACTACTTCTTGAAAGGCCACGACGCCAAGCTGACCCTCGACTGGTCGCTTCTGCATCAGGGGGGCAGTAGCAGCAGCTTCCCCACTACCAGCACCTTCACTGGAGACGATCAGCACGTTGTTACGCTTCAGGCCACTGTAGGGTTCTGAGTCAGGAGGCCTCCGCGGCTTCGGGTTGGCCTCCCCCCAGGACGATGTCATCATCCGCCCCTCAGCCACTGGAGGGACAGGTGATGCGTGACTTCCACGACAAGCTCGCAGTGATTACGGGAACTGGGACCGGCATCGGCCGGGAGCTGGCCCTCCAACTGGCGTCGGAGGGTTGCCACCTGGCGATCTGCGACGTCCTGGTCGAGAACATGGAGGAGACCCGAAGGGCCTGTCAGGAGCGTGCGCCAGGTGGCACGCGCATCACCAGTCACGAGTGCGACGTCTCTATCGAGGACCAGGTAGAAGCCTTCCGCGATGCCGTGCTGCGGGAGCACGGCACGGATCACATCCATCTCCTGTTCAGCAATGCGGGCATCGGCGGCGGCGGGAGCTTCGTTCTCGACGATCGCACCGAGTGGGAGCGGACCTTCGGTGTCTGCTGGTTCGGCGTCTACTACTGCGCGCGGGCGTTTCTGCCGCTTCTCATCGCCAGCAGCGAGGGGTACATCGTCAACATCAGCAGTGTGAACGGCTTCTGGGCGACGCTGGGACCCGGCATGCCCCACACGGCCTACAGCACCGCGAAGTTCGCCGTGAAGGGTTTCACGGAGTCGCTGATCAACGACCTGCGCAGCTTCGCGCCGCACGTCAAGGCGGTGGTGGTGATGCCCGGACATATCGGCACCTCGATCGCCATCAACTCGCGCGCGGTTCTCGGCAAGCCCAGCGCGGAGGACATGTCGGCCGAGGAGCTCATGCAGCTGCGGGAGAGACTGGCGCGCCAGGGGATCCCCACCGACGGAGTCGGCGACGATCTGCTCAGGGCGGTGATCCGGCAGCGAATGGAGGACTTCCGCGACCAGGCTCCGACCACCGCAGTGGAGGCGGCCACCATCATCCTGGATGGAGTTCGCAGCGGGGAGTGGCGCATTCTGGTGGGGGAGGACGCTCGGTTTCTCGATCGGATGGTGCGGGAGCAGCCCGAGACGGCCTACGAGCCGTCCTTCATGGAAAAGCTGCTGGGGGCGGGCCACTTCGCCGCCGCGGCACCGGCGGTCCCAGAGGAGCCGCCCTCGAGCTGAGACCGAGGAAGGAGCCGTTCGCCGACCCGTGCGCGGGCATCCTCCGATGGTTATCGTCTCGGCGTCGCTTCTTCGCGCTGGAACATTGCGCGGGAGGGAGCCCGACACTCAGGAGAAGGCTGATGGACATCCACATCGACTACGCCGGCCGCGTCGAGAAGATGCGCGAGGCGATGAAATCCCGGGGAATCGACCTCTTTCTCGCTACCCGCGGCAAGAGCGTCAACTACATCGCGGGGGCCTTCGTCCCCTGGCGAAGCGTGCTGCTGGCTTCGCAGGAAGGCTATCTCGCTCTGCACACACTGCTCATGGACGCCGAGCGCGTCAAGGATGACTCCTGGATGGAGAACGTGGTGCCCTGCGCTCCGCTGCCCGGCGCGGAGCTGTGGGAGCGGACCGTGCAGAAGATCCGGGAGCTGGGCCTCGAGCGCGCCACCATCGGCGTCGAGCTGGGCCACTCGCCCCGTGTGATCGCCGGCTACCTCTTCGCCACCGAGTACGAGTACCTGAAGGAGCAGCTTCCCGAGGCGCGTTTCGTGAACGCCCTGGATCTCATGGACGAGGTGACCTTCGTAAAGGAGCCCGGGGAGATCAAGCTGATGCGCCAGGCGGCTGCCATCGCCGACGCCGCCCAGGAGAAGGTCTGCGAGTCCCTGTACGTGGGAATCAACGAGCTGGAGATCGCGGGGATCGGCGAGCTCGAGATGCGCAGACGCGGGAGCGAGTTCCACTGGCCGGTCACCGGCTCCAGCGAGATCGCCTCGGGTCATCGAAGCTGGTACGCGGTGGGAGGCTGTACTCCGCCGACGGACAAGATCGTGCAGCGGGGAGAGAGCCTGCTGGTGGACATGCATCCCACCTACAAGCAGTACTACTCGGACCTCTCCCACAACTACATCCTCGGGACGCCCACCCCCGAGCAGCAGAAGCTCGCGGACGCCTATCTGGCTGCGTGCGAGACACTGATCGCCTCCCTCAAGGCAGGCTCGACCATCGGCGACGTCTTCAAGAAGGTCAGCGACGAGCTCTCGCGGTCGGACTACCAGCGCTACACGCTACCGGGATTTGGCCACGGTCTCGGCGTGGTGGGGCACGAGTGGTACCCCCCCATCATCGACAGCGACGAGGTTCGCGACCTGGTGCTGCAGGAGGACGTGGTGGAGGTGGCCGCCATGGTGATCAACGTGCCCGGCGTGGGCGGAATGCGGCTGGAGTGCCCCGTCCGCGTGACGGCCTCGGGGGGCGAGATGCTCACCACCACCCCGCTGGAGCTCACCGTTCTCGATCTGTAGCTCGACTCAATAGGCGAGGATCCGGGCCGGGTTGTCGACGGTGATCTGCCGGATCGTCTCTGCCGGCACGCCCACCGATTCCAGCATCGGCGCCACGAAGTTGGTCAGACGGCAGTAGCCGTCTCCTCCGCAGCGCCGCAGCAGGAGCTTCACGAAGGTGTCGGTACCGACGACCAGCTGGGGTGCGTGTCCCTCCTGGATCAGCTTGACGAGACCCGCCATCCGTTGCCAGTCGGGTGTGGCGGTGACTCCCAGGACCTCGGCGTCCCAGTAGTGGCCGAAGCAGTCGATGGACAGATTGAGACCTCGCTCGAGGAGCTTCCGGGCGATGTCGAGCTTCAGGTCCCACGACTCGGGATCCAGGATCAGCTTGCGGAGGTCATGCTCCACGAAGTTCCCATCGTTGTGGGCGATCACCACGCGGTCGAGCTCGATCTTCTCCTCGGCGAGGAGGTCTGCGATGCGGAGCCCGGCGTCCGGCCCGAGCAACATGCCCTGGTGGATGGTCATCGAGAAGCCGGTTCTCCTGGCGACGCGGGCGCCGGACCGGAGCGCATTCACCTCCGGCTCCGAGAAGTCCTCTTCGATGGCGACCTTCACGTGCCCGGGCATCACGGCGGTGTCGTCGATGCCCTTCTCGATCTCCTGCATGATGTGAGCTTCCATCTCGGCGGGATTCATTGCGAGGAAGCTCTCCGGCCACGAGTCACGCGAGTAGAAGCCGGTGGTGATCACGATGTGCACGCCGCTCTGCTCGGAGACGCGCCGGGTACCGGCGGGATCCACGCGCATCCCCGGGGTGCTCATGTCCACCACGGCGGATCCTCCCTCCGCCTTGAAGTCGGCCAGCTCTGCAGCCACCAGCTCCACGTCTTCCATCATGAAGGCGTCCTGGCTCATGATGAAGCCGTGCTTCAGCTTTCCCAGGTTCTCGATGGTGAGCGGCTCCTCCAGCTTGACGGGCGGGTCCGGTGGGATGAGGTTTCCGAAGCGCCGGCGGAAGCACCGGCCGTCGTACAGGACGTGCTCGTGCATCGACGTGAAGCCGAGTTCCTCGGGCTTGATCGCACCCCGGACTGTCATGATTTCGGGCATTCCGCTCTCCTCCTATCCAACTGCTGGATCTTCACTCATCTCAGGCAGATCTTCCGATTGCCCCGCCTACTTTCCCCCGCGCTTCGGTCGAAAACGGAGGATGCAGCTGTCATCCGGCTGCTCCGACCAGAGATCCATCGAGTAGTCGAAGACGCTCCCGAAGAAGCCGTGATCGAAGGCGTCGGCGTGGCGACAGAGATCCGCCACCTCCTCAGCGCTCAGATTCATCATCCGCCAGCCCTCCTTGAGCGGGCATCGGCGCATCTTGACGTCGAGTCCTTCTTCATCACAGCGCATCACCTCGGGCTCCTGCATCGCGCCGTTGTCCGGGAGGAAGGCGAGCAGCCAATCCTTGAACGCCTCGAGTTCACCGGGCGGATTCAGGAACTCCGCCATCTTGGCGCCATGCTCGAAGATGGCTCGTTTGAAGATCTGACTCGCCTTCTCGTCTCCGAGCTCCTTGCGCATCTCCTTCAGGATCGCCGTATAGACCAGGCCACGATTGGCCGTCGCCAGGAACAGGTCTTTTCGTAGTGCCTCGATCGTCTCGTCTTGATTGCTCAAGTCTCGTCGCTCCTCTTCGGGCCGGATGGAGTCGGCCCGGAGGCCCGAGGTTATCACACGGTTGGAGCGCGCACGGCCCCCCGGCTAGACTGATGCCATGAAGATTGCAGTCGGAATGATGTGGCAGGAGTCGGCCTCTTTCTCGCAGCTGCCGACGGGCAGGCGGGCGTTCGAGGCGCTGGCGTGGCGGGCCGGTCCCGCCGTGGTTCGCGATGTGCCGGAGGGCTCGGAGATCCGGGGGCTCCTGGACGTCTGCGCCGACCGCGACGACATCGAGCTGGTGGGGACCCGCGCAGGGTCGGCCTGGCCGAGCGGTCCCGTCGAGCGCGAGGTCTTCGAGGAGCTCCGCAACGACATCGTCCAGGGCGTGCGGGACGCGATGCCGGTGGACGGTGTCTTCATCGGACTCCACGGCTCGATGGTGGCCGAGGGCTGCGACGACCCCGAGGGCGACCTGCTGGAGCAGGTGCGCGCCGTCGTCGGCCCCGAGGTCCCCGTCGTCGCGACGCTGGATCTGCACGGGAACATCACGGAGCGCATGGCGGCAAACGCCAGCGGGCTGGTCGGCTACCATGCGAACCCGCACACCGACATGCGCCAGACCGGACAGCGGGCGGCGCGGTTGCTGCTGCGCGTCCTGGACGGGGGCGTCCGTCCCACGCTCGCCTGGCGCAAGCTCCCGACCATCGCGCCTGGCAACTCACAGACCACCCTCCTCCCCGGCGACTATCAGGATCTATACGCCTTCTGCTCCGAGCAGGAGAAGGATCCGCGCGTTCTCGCCTGCTCCAACTTCGCCGTGCACCCGTTCATCGACGTGCCGGAGCTGGGGTGGGCGCAGGTGGTGGTGACGGAGGACGATCCCGGGCTGGCGCTCGAAATCTGCGACTCGCTCAGCGAGAGAGCATGGGCGATGCGCGGGACCGGCGACGAGCCGAGCGCGCTCAGCATCTCGCCAGAGGAGCTGCTGCGCAGCGTTCGCGAGCCCCGGGAGAAGCCCCTGGTGGTGAGCGACATCGGCGATGCGGTGGGAGCCGGCGCGGCCGGTGACTCGCCCGAGCTGCTGCGGGTCTTGCTGGATGGTGGGTGCGACGATCTCCCGATCTACATGGCGATCACCGACCCGGTGGCGGTGGATCGGCTCTACGGTTGTGAGGCTGGCGAGGAGGTCGCCCTACAGGTGGGGGCCGCCATCTCGACCCAGTTCTTCGCGCCCGTCGCGGTGACCGGTACGCTCCTCCGAAAATGCGATGGGCGGGTGAAGATGGGAGCCGGCGTCGCAGAGGGCACCGTCTTCGACCGTGGTCGCACCGTCGTCTTCGGAGTCGGCGAGCTACGGCTGGTCCTGAGCGAGCTCCCCAGCGCTCAGTTCGGCCCCGCGATCTTCTCGAGCGCCGGCCTCGAGCCCGGCGCCGCGCGGGCGATCGTCGCGAAGAGCATGTTCCACCACGTGGCGGGCTTCGGCGGGGTCGCCGGCCATTTCGTCTGGCTGAACACGCCGGGCCCGGTGCACGCCGACGTCCGAACTCTGCCGTACACGAAGATCTCACGCCCCGTCTTTCCGCTGGACGAGATCAGCGACTGGCGCTGACAGCGGCCTACGACATCAGCTTGAAGTGAGGCAGGTCGTCGACGATCACCTCGACGAGCCAGGCCTGCCGGCTCTCGTGCGCCTTCTTGAGAGCGCTGGCCAGCTCTTCCGGATTCTCGATCCGCACGCTGTCCAGGCTGAAGCCCCGCGCGATCTTCGCGAAGTCCGGCTGTGAGTACTCCGTCGCCATCCTCCGGTCCGCCGCAAGAAAGTCCCGGACGTTTCCGAGACAGGAGTTATTCAGTACGACGAGGGTGATCGGGAGCTCGAGGTCCCGCGCCATCTCCAGAGCGTAGAGATGCATCAGCATCCCTCCGTCGCCACACACGCCGATGACCCTCTGCTCGGGATGGACGATCTGAGCCGCCAGAGCCGCGGGGGGGGCGTATCCGATCGCCGCGACGCCACCACCCGCCAGGACCTGGCCCGCCTTCTTGGACTGGAAGTGGTGGGTGAACCACATCCGGTTGTTGCCGCCGTCGAGCACCAGGAGATCGTCTTCGCCAATGATCGCGTTGATTTCCCTGACGACTCTTTCCGGTGCGATGGGCGTCGCGTCCGAGCGCGTGCTCTCCTCGTCGAAGCAGTCGGCTTCGACCTTCGCTCGCTTGATCTCCTCGATCCGATCCCGGACGTCAGAGGGGGCGCCCCTCTCCCGGATGCAGCGGATGATCTCCTGCAACGCCAGCCTGGCGTCCGAGGTGATGCCCATTTCCACGGGGAAGGTCCAGCCGGCGTTCCGCGACTCGACGTCGATCTGGATGATCTTCTGTCTGCTGGGGTCGATGAACTCCGGAGAGAGCCACTTGGTGTTGTCCGGGGCGAGGGAGCTCCCCACCGCGAGTATGACGTCGGCAGCGGTGATCCTATTGTTGGCCACATTCTGTCCGATGGCGCCCATGGTTCCCACCGCGCAGTCGTGGGTCTCGCGGATGCTGCTCTTCCCTAGGAAGCTCGTGGCGACCGGGATTCCGATCAACTCGGCGAGCTCTTCGACCTCGGCGTAGGCCCGGCTGGAGCGAACGCCCTGTCCCGCGATCATGACCGGGCTTCGCGCCGCCCGCAGCATCTCCGCGGCGCGGTCGGCGTCCTCGGGCGAGATGCAGGGCGGCGAGGTGTTCAGATGTCCGGCGAGCGGATGCACCCGCGGCTTGACGGTCTTCGGGTCGATGCTGTCGAAGGCCACGTTCCACTTGATCAACACCGCCGCGGGGCCGGGCCGGCCGGTCGTGGCGTGCTTGATCGCGATCTTGAGCCCGTGGAGGAATTCGGATGCGTTCGACGCGACCGTGGTGTACTTGGTCATCGCCCGCATCATGCCGGGCAGATCGGTGGATCCGTAATCACCCGTCGAGTTCTGGTAGGGCCCGTGCAGCGGAATCGAGAAGTAGTCGCTGGTGTCGGCGATGATCAGCATCGGCAAGCCGGAGTGCAGCGCTTCGATGATCCCGATCCCGCCGCTGGTCCCGATCCAGGGGCCCTGGCCCATCACCACGGCCGGCTTCCCGGTGAGCCTCGCGTGCAGGTCCGCCATGATGGCAGCGCCGCCCTCGTGTCGCACCAGGACCGTGTTGATGCGCTCCTTCTTCTCGAACAGGGCATCGAAGAGGAAGGGCGTGCATCCACCGGGCATCCCGAAGACGTGGTCGATGCCCGCCTCCTCGAGGACGTCCGCAAACAGGAAACGCAGGGGCTTCTCCTCGGCTTGGTCCATGATTGCCTCCGTGAATGGCGTATTCGAAAGGTGAAAGCTCGGCGGCGGTCAATTCTGCTGCTGCATCATCCCGACGCACTTCTCGAAGGCCTGCAGAGTGGTCCGCAGGTCTTCGTCCGAGTGTGCCATGCAGGTGAAGGCGCGGGCGCCGTATTTACTGACGATGCCTTCCGCAAGCAGCGCGGTCGCGAGGTCGTCGACGGCCTTCTTGCGGCGCAGTGCGTCGGGGATCCCACCCTCCTTCCGGATGTCGATCGTGAGGGGTCCTGCCGTCTCGTAGTGAACGATGGACGCAATGTGGTAGGCGAAGAAGGGCAGGGCCCGGCTCTCGAAGATGTCGTTGAGCCCCCGGGTGAGCTTCTCTGCCGCCGCCGTCGCCTTGGGTATCGCATCCTGCTCTTCGATGAACCGAAGGGCCCAGTAGGTCGCCGCGGTGGAGATCGCGTTGCCGGCCATGGTGCCTGCGACGAAGGGCTTCGGCTTGCTCGGGTTGAGCCCTGCCAGGCACTCCATGATCTCCTTCCTCCCGCCCAGCGCGCCAGCGGAGGGGAATCCATGGGTGATGATCTTTCCCAGCACCGAGAGGTCGGCGTCGACACCGTAGAACTCCTGCGCACCCCCCATGGCCAGACGGAATCCAGTCACCACCTCGTCCATGATGAGCAGGGATTCGTGCCTGTCGCAGAGCTCCCTCGAGGTCCGATAGAAGGCGGAGTCGAAGGGAAAGCCTCCGGCCTCACAGCCCGCTCCCTCGACGATCAAGGCGGCAACCCCACCCTGGGCTTCTCCCGTCTCGAAGGCCCCCTCCAGCGCTCCCAGATCGCCAGGTCCGACACTGATGATGTTGCCGAAGTGCTGCTCCGGGATTCCCTGGGTCTGAAAGGTCCCGGAGTAGGGGATCTGCATGTCATAGACGAACTCGTCGGCCCAACCGTGGTAGGAGCCACCGATCCGGATGATCTTCGCCTTCCCGGTGTAGGCGCGGGCGAGTCGAGCCGCCGCCATGTCCGCCTCGGTGCCGGACTGGAAATAGCGGACCATGTCGACATTCTTCATGTGCTGGATGATTAGCTCCGAGCTCTTGATCTCCCACTCGCTGGTCCAGCCGAACCCGATGCCTTCTCCCTGGACGACATCGATCACCTTCTCGATGAGAGGAGGATAGTTGTGGCCGAGAATGATGGGACCGGCCATCATCAGGTAGTCGATGTACTCGTTGTTGTCGGCGTCCCAGACCCTGGAGCCGAGTGAACGGCTGATGGTCAGGGGGTGGGGATTCTTGATCACCAGCATGTGCTGGGCGCCACCCGGTATGCATCGCTTCGCAGCGTCGTAGAGCTGCTTCGATTTCGGGGTGCGTTCGGCGAGTTGCTTGGCCAGATCCGCCACTCTCTCCTCGGGGATGGCGAAGAACGGGCCCTGCGCGATCCGCTCGCGCCGCTTCATGATCTCCTGAAGGTCCATCACTGCTCACTCCCGGTGGTCGAAGTGGATCTGAGCGGCAAGTCGGCCTTCACCTGGATCTTGCCGTGGTCCTTGAAACCATGGCGCAGGTAGAGAGGATACCCGCTCTCGCTGGGTGCGTTTACCTGGATTTCGTCACAGCCCCTGGCGGTCGCCTCGGCAATTGCCGCCTGCAGTAGCGCCCCGCCAATTCCCCGCCCGCGGTATCGTTCGTCGACGATGTTCTCCTCGATACAGGAGTACGGTCCGCAACAACGGAGCGCAATCGGATACGAGAGCGTGGTGATCCCTGCGATCTCTCCGTCCTCTTCGGCGATCAGGATGGTCCCGAGATCGGGCTGCTCCACCAGCCGGCGAAAGATCTGAGCCTCGTCTCTCCAGTCCTCACCCACCTCCCCGCCGGGAATCAGGAGCGTACGAAGAAGGTCGATGACACCTTCTCGATCTTCCATGGTGGCCTTGCGGATCCGCATGATCCTCTCCTCTCTGCGGACGCCAATGGTGCGCCAGTCTAGAGGGAATTCAAGCCTCGCGGAACCGAGCCGCCGGATCGGATATCTGATACAAAGCGGTATTCGGAAGGAGAGACAGCGTGAAGGTCGTGATCATCGGCTCCGGGATCTCCGGACTCACAGCCGCACTGTACATGCTCCAGGACGGACACCGGGTGTCAGTGCTCGAGCAGTACCAGACACCCGGGGGAGTGACCTCGGCGATCCGGAAGGACGGCTACACCTGGGAACAGGGCCAGTTGCTGCTGGAGGGATTCGGCCCGGGAGAGGTGGTCGGCACGATTCTCTCCGAGCTCGGCATCGCCGACCAGATCGAGACGGTACGCGACGACCGGGCCTATTCCTTCCCCGATTTCGAGATCTGCCGGCCGGACCAGTACGCCGGAACCGCCTGGCGAATCGAGTACCTCAAGACCGTCTTCCCCGAGGAGGATGCGAACCTGGACCGGTACTACCGGTTCTACGGGCGCATCATGAAGCTCAGGGAGCTGGCATTCAGGGCCGAGCGCTCGAAGGGTCTCTCGGCGATCCTTTCAAAGCTCCGCCTCTACGCCGCGCTTGCTCCGCTCTGGCCGAAGCGCAATTGGAGTGCCGCGCGGATGGCGGACCATCTGTTCGACGACCCCAAGCTGAAGGCGGTCTTTCTGGCGCTGCTGGCGGATTTCGTGGTTCGTCCCAGCCAGTTCCTGGGTCTCGGGATTCCCGCCATCAATCCCGAGTCGGCCTTCGAGAGACGGCTCGACCTCGCGGCCGGCGGAATCCCGCAGCCGAGCTACCGGAACATCGTCGGAGGCTGTGACGCCCTGGTGGGAGTCATGGTCCGGGAGATCGAGTCGCGCGGTGGTCGCATCTCCTGCGGCTCCGAGGTCAAGAGGATCCAAATCGAGCAGAACCGGGTTACCGGCGTCGAGTTCGCAGACGGGACGGTCGAGCCCGCGGACCTGGTGATCGCATCGGGAGGAGCGAAGGAGTTCTTCTTCGAGGTCGTCGGCAAGAGCTCGTTGCCCGACGATTTCGTGCGGAAGATCGACGACATCGCGCTGATGGAATCCGTCTTTATGGTGCACCTGGGGGTGGACTTCGATCCCCTGCAGTACCAGAAGCTGCCGGTCTGTTACTACTACCGTACCTACGACATCGAGAAGGCCGTGGAGGAGGTGCAATCGGGGCGCTACAGCGAGGGAGCGGACGGCTTTCTCATCTACGTACCCTCGGTCAACTCGCCCGACATGGCCCCGGAAGGGCACCATGCCGTCACCGTCTATACGATCGCCCCGGACACTCTCGAGGAGGGCAGCTGGGCGGAGAGGAAGGAGGAGTACGCCGAGAAGCTGCTCGACCACGCCGAACGCGTGATGCCCGGGTTGAAGAAGGCGGCCGGTCCGAGAATCATCGTGACGCCCGAAGATTACCGACGGAGGACGCGGCAGAATCACCATTCCTTTGGAGGGGCCGCTCCGGTCATGGGAAGGCCCGGCGCACCCTACAGGACGCCCGTCGAAGGCCTCTGGTTCGTCGGAGCCCAGAGCCAGAGCGGTGCCGGCCTGAACAACGTGATGCACGGGGTCTGGCACGCCGTCACGGAGATCAGGAAATCCTTCTCGTGAGAGGCCGCATGGTCTTCGCCTGCTGCATTGCCGCGGGGCTCCTCTGGCAAAGCGATCGAATCAGCACTAGCTGATCCTGACTCCCTGATGCTCCAGGGCCTTCTGGACCTTTGCGATGTCCACCTCTCTGCAGGTGACGTTCTCCTCGAGGGAGACCGCCGCCGCGATTCCCGCGCCTTGGCCGGTGACGGTGCAGCACATCATCTGCCGGGTCGCGGCAAACGCGATCCTGTCCGCAGAGACACATCGCCCCGCAACCAGGAGATTCTCCACCTTCTGGGGAAGGATGATCCGGTAGGGTAGCTGAAGGTATCGACCCGTCGTCGGCATGATCACGGTGCCATGGGCATCCAGGAACTCCGGGAAGATCCCGATCGAGTCATCGAAGCGGGCCTGGTTCTTCACGTCGTGCTCGGAGAGGACGTACTCTCCGACGATCTCCCTCGACTCTCTCGTCCCCAAGCTCGAGTTGAACGATCGGAGTCTGGCCTTCTCGAAGCCAGGGGTGTACTTCCTGAGCGCCTCGAGGGCCCAGATCGCCTTCTGGCGGCCATCGATTTCCGCCCGGGTGAGATCCCAGACGTCGGTGGAATCGATGCCGAGCGTGTGCGCGACGTTGATGTTGGTGGCTTCTCCAGCGTCCGTGAGGCCATCCCAGTAGCCGAGAATGACCGCATCCGCAGGGATCTCACCGGCCTCCTTGGCCTTGTCGAACGGCTCCGCGATCCAGGTGGAGAAGAGATCGTCCTCCTTGCCGGAGGTCGTCGTCGCCCAGTCCCCCAGCCGAGAGGGCTTCTGCCTGACGTATTCGAGGAACTCCGCCACGTCGACACCGCTGCAGCCGAAGCTCGTCGTCACTGCCATCAGCCGTTCCCTGGGCTCCTTGCGGCATCGGGCGCCCGCGCGAAAGGCCAGATCGGCATCCCCCGTCGCGTCGACGACGCGTCTGGCGAGGATGGCCTGTCTTCCGGACTTGCTCTCCGTGACCACGCCTTTCACGGCTCCGCCGTCGACGATGGGTTCGACGCCGTGGCAGTGCAGGATCGGCGTGATGCCGGCCTCCTCGACCAGCCGGTCCGCCACGACCTTGAACATGTCGGTATCCAGGAGCTGTCCCTCTCCTTCGGGGTCGTCGAGGGTTCCGCCCATCTTCTCCGCCCTCGATTCGAACTCCGTGCCGATCCCGCCGGCATCGATGGTCTTCTCCCGCCGGTACCAGGCAATGGTGCCCACCATGGCCTGGGTGATGTTTCCACCGAAGCAGCCGTAGCGCTCGACGAGCATGGTATCCACGCCTTCTCTCGCGGATGCCAGCGCCGCCGAGAGACCGGCCGGGCCGCTGCCGATCACCAGGACGCCGGTCTCCGCCATCACCGGAACGCTTCGGGAAGGCTCTTCGATTTCCTTCATGATCCAGTGCCCCAGAGCTAGCTCCAGACGATCTTTCGTTTCCGGAGCTGGCGGATCTCCTCGTCGCCGAGTTCGAGGATCTGCTCGAGTACCTCGGCGGTGTTCTCGCCGAGCTCCGGGTCGGTGGGATTCTCACCCCTTCCGATTCCCATCTCGCCGCCGAAGAACTTGATCGGAAGGTTGAAGGTCTTGACCTTGCCCAGCTTCGAGTGGTCGATGTCGACCACCATGTGCCGATCGAGCAGGTGAGGGTCTTTCAGAAGCTCGGGAACCCCTTTGACCCGGCCATTCGGAATGGACAACTCGGCGAGGGTCTGCTGAAGCTCCTCGGCGCTCCTCGTCCTCGCCCACTCGGCGAAGATCTGGTTCAGCTTCGGGAGATCTCTTGAACGCTTTTCAGTGTCGGTCCCATCCACGCCACCGTACTCATCGGCGATGTCCTCCCGTCCGATCCGCTGGTAGAGCCCGACGAAGCGTCTGGGATCGAGATTGCAGACCATCGTCCAGTGTCCGTCACGGGTCTCGAAGGCATCCCAGGGGGCGCCCAGGGGATCGGTGTTGCCCCGGGCCGGCAGTGGGTCTCCGGTCATGCTGGTCCTGATCACCGCCTCTTCGAGCACCGAGAACACGCTGTCCATCATCGAGACTTCGACTCGCTCTCCGACCCCTGTCCTGTCCCTCTGCCGCAGTGCGGTCATGATTCCGAGGGCCAGGTAGAGGCCGGACAGCGAGTCGGCGACGGCCGGGCCCGTCTTCAGGGGTGGCTGCCCCTCGAGTCCGGTCATGGACATCAGGCCGCCCATCGCCTGGGCGATCGGATCGACGCAGGGCATGTCCGAGTATGGCCCCGAGCTTCCGAAGCCGTTGATGGACCCGTAGATGATCTTCGGGTTCACCTGCCGGGCCTGCTCATAGCCGATTCCCAGACGATCGAGGGTGCCGGCCTTGAAGTTCTCGGCGACGATGTCGGAGCGCTCGACCAGACGCATGAAGAGCTCGCGTCCCTCTTCCTCCTTGAGATCCAGGGCGATCGACGTCTTCCGCCGGTTGAGCATGTAGAAGTAGCCGCTGTGGCCGTTCTTGAGTGGCGGGGCTCCCCGGGTCCAGTCGCCGAATGGCGGACCCTCCACCTTGATCACCTCCGCACCGAGGTCGGAGAGCATCATGGTGGCGAAGGGCCCGGCGTACACCCAGGTCAGATCCAGCACACGGATCCCGTCCAACGGCTTCTCGGTCATGGGCAACAACTCCTTCGGCGATCGCTCCGCGTCATCATCAATCCTTCAGGACGAACTTCCACTCGCACATGACGCCCTCCTTGGGAGGGTCGGGATGGGCGTGAAGACAGGTGGTTTCGAAGCTCTCGTTCACGACCTTGGCGAGGGCCGTGTAGAGCAGGGGAGATCCGAACTTGCAGGGAAGCAGCTCGAGACCCTTCTCCTTGCGGTATCTGCCCATCGGACACTGGCGAACCGTCATCCGCAGCTCTCTCTCGGTGACCGCGTCGAACTGCCACTCGAAGCCGGCCGGGGCCCACTGTGGAGCCGTGAACTTGAGCACGGTGGCGAGCGCCTGGACGTCGTCACCCAGGCCGAGCGTCCGCTTCACGCGATGCGCCTGGATCGGGGCCACCTTCTCCCAGACCTTGGCGTCGAGCTTGGCGGCGGTCGCGAAGCCGGATTCCGCTTCCGTGAAGACCATCCAGTAATTCTGCAGGGTCCAGAACGTCTTGAGCCACACGTTCACCAGCTCGGCCAGGGTCTCCTTGGGCATGCCCATCAATTCGCGCTTCAGGAGCTCCCAATCGACCTCGCCGGGCGTGGTCGCGAGTTCGCCGGCTTCGCTCATGTCTCGGTTCTCCGGACTGCTCGGGTTCCCGAGAATGGTACCAATGGTCTGCGCCAAACACGAAGCACCCGGGCCGCACCACCTCGAAGAATGACAGCGCCGGATCAATCTCTGAGGGCGCCCAGGAGACCATGGGTTATCCTCCCCCCGGTGTGCAGGTCGGGCACGGCTCACGGGATCGGTTCAGCCCTCATTCCGATGCTCTTGATCGGCAGTGCGCTGGCGTGGAATCCAGAGGTCAGCTTCCACCGATGGGACAACTTCACACAGCTGCTCCCGAACATCTGGACGTCCCACCAGCGACTACTCCATGGGGACTTCCCTCATTGGAACAGTTTCCAAGGGATGGGGTAGGTCGCCCACGGCATCGGACTCTACGGAACCCTGTATCCCGGGTACACGCTCAGCGTAGCGCTGGCGAATCTGCTCCAGATCGGACCGAGCACGCTGTTCTCCATGATCACCATCCTGCACGCCGGTCTCGCGGGAATCTTCGCTTACCTGCTCGCCCGCGAACTAGGTGCGCGACCGACGTTTGCGCTCATTGCCTCACTGGGCCTGGTCATGAGCGGTCACGCCTTGTCTCTGACGACCGTTTGGATCTTCGTGATGCCCTACCTCGCCTGGACCGCCGCGGCGCTCTGGGCGCTGAAGCGATTGGTCGACCGTCCGACTTCCGTTTCGGCCTTCGCGGTGGCCGCCGCTTCGCTCGCTCTGTTGCTTCACCTCGGAATAACCGATCGAGCTGTCTACAGCTGGGTCGCCGCCGGCTTCTTCGCACTGGGCTGGTCTGTGTTCCGGCGGTGCTTCGTTCACCGCTTGCCGATTCTCGCCACCGTGGCAATTACCGCGGCGCTGCTTTCCATGCCGACCGTCTTGCCGACAATGGATCTGGTCGGCGACACGAGACGCGCTGAGCGGCTCACCAGCTACGAATTCTCGTCCCGCGGCGTCACGCCCAGTGGGCTGATCGGAATGATTCTACCTGTCTACGGCGTGGGGGACGGGTACTACGAAGAGCAGCTCAGCTACACGACCTTTGCCGGAGCCTGGCTGCTTCCATCCCTGCTGCTGGGATTCGCTGCGATCTCTACCCCCCAGAGAAATGACAAGCGAAAAGGCAACGGGATTGCAGGAGCAGCGTGTCTCGAGATGACACGGACCCAGGCCATCTTCCTCTTGTTCGCACTGGGAGTCCTCTTCCTGTGGCTCAGTCTCGGTAGCCACGGCGGGCTTCACCCACTCACTCACGGCATCCCGATCTGGTCGCGGTTTCGATGGCCCTTCAAGTTCTTCCTACGGGCCATGCTCCTGCTCGGCGTCGCAGCGGCGCTCTGCATGGAAGTCCTCGCGAGGCGCGGCTTTTCGCTTCCCCGGGCGGCGTGCGCCGTCGGGCTGGCACTGCTCGCTCTCGCCCTCTGGATCCTCTTCCCCGCACCCCTGACGGCGAGTGGACTGGTCGTGGGGGTCGGGGGGGTGCTTTCGATCTCGCTGCTCGGGTGGCTCCACGTCGAATGGGTCCGCCGCGCTTTCCTGATCCTTTGCATCGCAGGCCTGGGCGGGATGCCCTCCCTGGTCAGCCATCCGGAGCGGTTCGGTACCTACCAGAACGAGCGCTACGGGAGCCACGGCGCGGAGGAGTTCGGCATCTCGCCCGACTACCGGGTGGTCCCCGTCTCTCCCTTCCGAGTAGACGACGTCATGCAAGAGTTTGGATATTTCGATGCCGCCACGATGAATGGGTACTTTGCCTTGACCGGATCCGAGGCACCGCTTCTCCCGCGCTCCGTCTCGCGATTCCTGCAAGCGGGTCGCGAGGGCGTGCCATCTCGAGACAGGCTCCCGGCAGTACTCGGAAGTCATCTGCTGCGGAGCTTCAACGTGAAGTACGTGATCGCAGCCAAGCATGACCACACCGTCCGCCGCCTCCTCAGCCGACTTCCGGGCTACGAGAAGATCACCGAAACGAAGATGGCCGAGGTGTACGCCAATCGCGATGCGCTCCCGCGCGTCTACTTCGCCACGGCGATCAACCCGAAGCCGGGGGGAATGCAGGCGGGCCTGATCGAGAACCGGTCTCCGCTCACGGCTGCGTTCGTGGGAGGCCTGGGGCGCGAGGAGGAACTCCCCTTCGGCACCGTCCGCGGCTGGAGCTGGCAGCACGAACGAATCGCCATCGACGTCTCGGCGGTCCAGGGCGGCTTCCTAGTGGTTTCGTCGAGCTTCTCTCCAAGCTGGAGGGTGACCATCGATGGCCGTCCCGGGCGGCTGTGGCGCACGAACGGCGTCATCACGGGGGTACGGATCCCTCCGGGCGCCACGCGAATCGAAATGGAATACGACGCCCGGGCCTTGCGGGTTGGGCTCTGGCTGGCAGGGCTCGGCACCTTCATGGCCGCCTGTGTCGTGGTCTGGCAGCGCACGAGAAGATGCGCGAACTGGCTGCCCGGTGTGCATGCGGAACAATCAGGGGCCGTCAACTCCATACCCCCGCCTTGATTGACAGTCGCCCGGCGCTGTGGAGACTCGCGACCATGTTCTACGGATGGCGGATCGTCGCGGTCGCGTTCGTCACGAATTTCATCGCCGTCGGCCTGGTGTTCTACTCCTACGGCGTCTTCTTCAAGGCCCTGGCGGTGGAGTTCGAGAGCTCCCGTTTCGGCGTCGCCGCCGGCATCGCCATCATGAACGTCGCGATCGCTCTGTGCGCCCCGTTCCTCGGCCAGGTGCTGGATCGGTGGTCGATCCGCAACATCATGTGTCTCGGAGCGCTGCTCACGGCGACCGGCTTCGTAGTGGCGTCCCGGATCGAAGCGCTCTGGCAGTTCTATGCCGTGATGGGAACCCTCCTGGCACTCGGTATCGCGGCCCTCGGTCCTCTCGCTGGCTCCACGCTGGTGGCGAACTGGTTCAGCGAGCGCCGCGGGGTCGCCCTGGGGGCCGCAGGGATGGGGATCTCGGCCTCGGGGTTCGCGATTGCTCCGCTGGCGACGCTGCTGATCGCGGCGATCGGCTGGCGGGACACCTTCCTCGTCTATGCCGTGGTGCCGCTGCTCGTGGTCATCCCGTTGGTCTGGCTGGTGGTGGTCAACCGCCCTGAGCAGATGGGGCTGCGGCCCGACGGAGCTCCGGAGCCCGGAGCCGAGTCAGTCTCCGGCGGCGAGCCGCCGGCCGGACCTCCTGCGAATGGCGATCGCCAGCTCACCCCTTCCTCCGGGCTCGACTGGTCGAGTCGCGACGCACTCCGCCAGCGGAACCTCTGGGTGATCGCCATCGTCTTTGGAATCAACTCCTGCTCGAACGGCGCCATCCTCATCCACATCGTCCCGCACACGACGGACATCGGCTTCGCGCCCCTCGCAGCGGCCTGGGTGATCTCCTGCATCACGGGCTTCGGAGCGATCGGGAAGCTGCTGTTCGGCTGGATCGCGGATCGCATCGACAAGCGCCGGACGCTCTGGTGCGCGACCGGCCTGCAGGGTCTCGGCATCGTCCTGATCCTGAACGCGGAGCAGTACCCCATGCTCCTGCTCGCAGCGACCGTCTACGGTCTGGGAATGGGAGGGATGCCGCCGCTCCTGGGCATCATGATCGGCGCGGCCTTCGGGAGAAACCACTTCGGCCGGGTGATCGGCCTGATGAATCCGCTGATGCTCCCGATCCGGGTGCTGGGCCCCCCCTTCGCGGGCTGGATCTACGACACCACGGGCAGCTACCAGATCGCCTTCCTGACCTTCATCGGTCTGTGCTCGATATCGATCCTGGTGGTGGGCCTGCTGCGGCTCCCCGAGGTCGAGCCCGGGACCGAGTCCTCTCGCGCCGGCGACGCGGTGCTTCCGGGTCCTCAGTGAGCCGGGAGTTCACGCCCTTCGAGATCGGAGAGCGCTTTCGCATCTCTCCTCCCGGGAGCCCCGCCTCCCGCGACGGACGCATCGACCTGGTGATGGCCCCCGGGGCCTTCGGCTCTGGCGAGCACGAGACCACGGCCAGCTGTCTCGAGATCCTGGAGACCCTGCCCATTCCCGAGGGAGGCCGAGTGCTGGACCTGGGCAGCGGCACCGGCATCCTGGCCATCGCCGCTCTCCGGCTGGGGGCGCGGAGCGCCCTCTGTGTGGACGTCGACCCCACGGCGGTCGGCACCGGCCAGCGGAACTGCGCGCTCAACGGGGTGAACGACCAGGTAGAGCACCTCTGCGGCACGATCGAGCAGGTCGCGGAAGAGGGGTTCGGGCTGGTCCTCGCCAATATCTACGGTGACATCCTACTCCGAGTGGCGGAGCTTCTGGTCTCCAAGGCCGCACCCGGAGGTTCTCTCCTGCTCTCGGGGATCCTCCACGAGGACGACTTCCCGGTGCGCAGGCGTTACGAGGATCTGGGGTGCAGCGTGCTCCTCAATCGGGCGCTCGTGGAGTTCACCACCGCGCTCCTGCGGAGGGGGTGATCCCCGGCGGGGTCGTCTTGCAGGTGTTGCCGTAACCCCCTAATCTAAGCGGCCGCTCGGGCTTCCGGGCACATCGAGAAAGGCGAACCCAGCATGTTCGAGACAGTCAAGACCGCTCCTCCCGACCCCATCCTCGGTCTCACCGAGGCCTTCAACAGCGACCCGAGCCCCGACAAGATCAACCTGTCGGTCGGCGTCTACAAGGACGGGAGTGGCAAGACGCCCGTGCTCGCGACGGTCAAGGAGGCCGAGCGGCGTCTGCTCGAAGCGGAAGCGACCAAGTCCTATCTGCCGATGCCCGGTGATCCGACCTATGGCGCCCTGGTCCAGAAGCTGATGCTGAGCGACGGGCACGCCATCGTCGCCGAGGGGCGCGGTGCCACGGCGCACTGCCCCGGCGGCACCGGCGCCCTGCGCGTGGCCGGTGACTATCTCCACAAGCTGCACCCGAGCGCCACCATCTGGCTCAGCGACCCGACCTGGGCGAACCACCCGACCGTGTTCAAGGCCGCCGGAATGGAGGTCAAGACCTACGCCTACCGCGATCCGGTCACCAACGGGCTCGATTTCAACGCGATGATCGACTCGCTGGCGCAGGTTCCGGCGGGAGACGTGGTGCTGCTGCACGGCTGCTGCCACAACCCGACGGGCATCGACCCGACCCCCGCGCAGTGGTCGCAGATCGGCGAGCTTCTCCGCAAGAACGGCGTGCTGCCGCTGGTGGACTTCGCCTATCAGGGCCTGGCCGACGGCATCGAAGAGGACAGGGCAGGGCTGTGCGCGCTGGTCGAGCACGTCGACCAGCTGCTGATCTCCTCCAGCTTCTCCAAGAACTTCGGCCTCTACCGCGAGCGGACCGGGGCGCTGACCATCATCGGGTCCACAGCGGAGCAGGCGAAGACCGTGATGAGTCAGCTCAAGCTGGTGATCCGCGCCAACTACTCGAACCCCCCGTCGCACGGCGGTGGGATCGTCATGACCGTGCTGCAGGACCCCGAGCTACGGGCGAAGTGGGAGATCGAAGTCGCGGAGATTCGCGACCGCATCAACGGCATGCGTCATCTCTTCGTCGACACGCTCAAGGCCAAGGGCGTCAGCCGTGACTTCTCCTCCATCATCCAGCAGCGCGGCATGTTCAGCTTCTCCGGACTCACCAAGGAGCAGGTCGAGGAGCTGCGGGAGAAGCACGCGATCTACATCGTCGGCTCCGGTCGCATCAACGTCGCGGGCATGACCGAGGCGAACATGGGCCGGCTCTGCGACGCGATCGCCTCGGTGCTGTAACCGCGCGAAGGTGTGCTGACAGGAATCGACACGGGTCGACCCTGCCCCGCGGGCTATCGGCCGGTAACGCGGCCGAGGCTTCAGGTCATCTCCGTAACCTATTGATGTCGTTGATCTATTTGAGAATCTCGAATCCCGATCGAATCGCCGGGGGCCTGGCCCCGTCCGACCTTCCAGAGACCGCCGACCCGCCCATCGGGCACCGGCGGCTCCGGGAGAAAGGACCCATCATGCAGAGCAACCGAGACGTTCGAGATTCGAAGCCGCGGGGCGCCGGGCGCCTCGCAATGCTGATCCTGGGTGCGACCGTGCTGGTCGGATTCGGAGCGGCGTCGCCCGCACTCGCGGACCACGACGACCGCGATGGTCCGAGGGTGCAGTTCCGGGCGAGCCTGCCGCTGCCGCCCATACCCTTCCCTTTCCCGTTCCCCTTCCCCGTCGTCCAAAAGGTGTACCGGGACGACTATCGCCACTACGGCCACAGCCACCGTCACTACCGGGACTATCGCGACTGTGATCGGCGGCACTACCGCGGGCGCGGCCACGGCCACAAGAGCCGTGGGCATCATGGGGATCGGCACGCCAGGCGTCATCGCCGTCACTTCCAGCACGACGTGTCCCACGGCCGGCACGATCGCCGCTACGACCGACGGCACGACCGTGGCGATCGACGCGACCGTCGCGACCGGCGTCACCGCCGCTAGGTGACGCATCGCATCGTGTCCCCGGCGGGGGCGGCTTCGGCCGCCCCCGCTTCGCGTCGGGCGGCCCTCAATCACTCCTGGCGCGCCGTCATCGACACCGATCTCTATGGCGTCTGTGCCGGTACACCCCATCGCTGGTGAACCTGCCGAGCAGACGCTATGTGAGAAGGATGCGCAGGCTGCGCATCGAGGAGTAGAGACAATCCATGCAACTCCTTCGCTGGTTCGGAATCCTGTTGGTGCTGCACCTAGTCGGCCTGGTGGCGATCGCGGTCATCGTCCGCTCACTGGACGGCCCGCTGCGGACCCTTCCACTGGCACTGCTCCCGGGTGGTCCGCTGCGAACGGGCGAGATCGTCACCGGGCCCGAGCCCGACTGGAGCTTTGCCCGCGACATCGAGGAGATGGAGCTCCAGCTCCTCGAGCCCGCGCGCTCACGCGTTACCTGGCTCATCGTGCACGAGGGTAAGCTCTACGTCGCGTGCGGCTACATGAACTCCTGGTGGGGGCGCCTCTGGAAGCAATGGCCCCACGATGCGATGAAGGACGGGCGCGCGGTGATCCGCATCGACGGCAAGCGCTATGAGCGCGAGGCGGTCCGCGTGACCGACCCCGCCCTCTTCTGGCCCGTGGTGAGGGAGTCGCGGCGGAAATACGGCTCGCAGGAGGATCTGGTCCTGCCGGACCCGCTTCCCCCTCTCGAAGCGACGGGCGTCTGGCTCTTCGAGATGGCGCCCCGCAAACCGACCGAGGCCGGGTCATCGTCCGAAAACTGAAGACACTGCCACACGTTGCGAACTCTGGTAGAAGGGACATCATGAGGCCGACCTCGATCGCTGCGGGCGCCGCGTTCGCCGCGACTCTCTTCATCCTGGTGCCCGTGGGAGCCATCCAGCTCAACGAGGCGCTGGACTGGCCGCGATGGCGGATCCCTGGAGGGCGCGTCCTCGGAACGTGCCTGGTCCTCGCGGGAATGGGCGTCTACGCCTACTGCTCGGGTCTCTTCTCGCGACTCGGAAAGGGGACGCCCGTTCCCCTCGAGCCCCCGAGGAATCTCGTGATCAAGGGACTCTACCGCTTCTCCAGGAACCCGATGTATGTGGCGCAGGTGGCGTACCTGATCGGTCTGTTCGCTTACCGCGGGGATCTCTCGCTCGCGCTCTACGCGGCGATCTTCGCGGTCGCGATCCACGCGTCGGTCGTCCGAACCGAGGAGCCGCAGCTCCGGGCGCGTTTCGGCGAGGACTACGTTCGCTACACGCAAGCGGTTCCGCGCTGGCTCTCGATTCGCCCACGGCGCAGCGGACGGTGACACCCTGGCCGTGAGGCGGACGCCCTCCCGAGGTAAGATCCCACCGGGCCCCGACTTCGGGCCGATCGATCGTCGATAGGGGAGAAATCATGAAGGAGCAGGTGAGAGAAGCGCTTCGAGGCTACGTGCGGACCGTCTCCGGAAACTGCCGGTCCCTGATGGACGAGACGGCGCGCCTGGCCTGCTTCGTGGAAGACCTCCTGAAGTACCGGCATCTCTACGACATCTCCACGGAAGGCATCGAGGACCGCTACGCGAAGATCGGCCCTGGTCTGATGCTGCTGGAGGACGGGAAGCTCTACATGAATGCGGCCAGCGGTGCCGTGCCCGTGAACGATCGGATCAAGGAGGAGCTGCTGCTCTACGAGTACGCCAAGCCGCGTCTGAAGGATGCCTACCACAGCCTGCGCTACTGCGACGAGATGTGGTTCTTCACCACGGAAACCGTGGCCTCGGGCTACGTGGAGTACGAGTACATCGGCGACGTCCCACCGCAGGGGATCGACCTGACCCAAATCCACGCGATGCGGGTCATCAGGCTGAACTGGTTCGACATCGTGAACCCGGTCAACAACCCGGAAGGAAGGGGCGTGTGGTCTCCGTTCCCGTTCATCGATCTCTACGGTCAATGGATCTTCTCCTACCACCTCCCGTTCTTCGAGAACGGCGAGTTCAAGGGCGCCTTCGTTCCCCACGCCAACATCCGGCCGATGCTGGAGGACTCGATCGACCAGAGTGAAGTCAAGATGCTGGCCCTCCACGACGACTCGACGCTGATCGGGATGAACCAGGCCGCCGAAGCGGCCTTCGACCTCATGCCTTACCGATCCAGGCGGTGGGAGGACATCACCCAGGCCGTCCCCTACGTCCGAAACGAGCTCGACCTGATGCGCTGCTCGTCGGAGGACTTCGTCTGGCTCGCCGACGGGATCAAGTGGCAGAGTGAGTTCGAGCTCAGCATCGAGGGAACGAGCTACACGGTTCTTAGGGAGCGCGTCCCGGAGATCGGGATGAACCTGATCGCTCTGCTGGAGCGCTGAGAACGCCATGGCGATCCAGAGCTATCGCTTCATTCAGGTGGACGTCTTCACGGATACGCCCTTCGGCGGCAATCCCCTCGCCGTCTTCCACCAGGCCGAAGGGCTCAGCGGCGAGGACATGCAGAAGCTGGCCAAGGAGATGAACCTCTCCGAGACCACCTTCGTGCTGCCGCCGGAGCAGCCCGAAGCGGATTTCAAGGTCCGGATCTTCACCCCTACCAGCGAGCTTCCCTTCGCCGGTCACTTGGCCGAAGGGCAGCGGCGCGGAGATCGCTTCGGTGCGCGTGGGGGGCGAGGTCGTCGCGATGGCGGAGGGAGAGGTGCGGTTCTAGTCGGCTGTTGGGCTAGTGTGGTTCCTCCTTGCCGGGCTCCTGGGGGCCGTCGATGAAGACGAAGTCGCAGAGAGAGGAGACGCGCGAGGCGGCGGCGAGTCGCCTCGCGGCGCGCTGGTCCGGGCGGGATCCCTTCGAGCTGGCCAACCGGGCGACCGCCCAGCTGATGGATTCGGCGTCGGACTGGAGCCCGCCGCCGGGGGTCGAGTTCAAGAGGTCGCCGGTGCGTCTCGGGGTGGGGATCCCGGATGCCGCGACACTCCCGCGCGAGGAGCTTCAGGAGGCGCTCCAGCGAGCCATGGCTGCGCCCCGCGACCGACCGCTCCGCTACCACTTCGGGCCGGGCTTCGAGGAGCTTCGGGAGCAGCTCGCTGCGCGGTACACGCGTGACCGGGGTCTGCCCGTCGATCTCGACTGGTTTCGCCTCACCAATGGCTCGTCCGGAGCCATCGACCTGATTTGTCGGACCATGGTCGAGCCCGGGGACGTGATCCTCTCCGAGGAGCCCTCCTATATGGGCACCCTCCACAACTTCCGGGGCCTGGAGGCCGAAATCCGCTCCGTGCCCATGGACGAGGAAGGGATGCGGGCCGACGCCCTCGAGAAGGTCCTGCGAAAGGCCACGGAAGAGGGACGGCGAGTCAGGCTCATCTACACCATCTCGAGCTTCCAGAACCCGACCGGCGTATCGATCTCCGAGGGCCGCCGCGGGGAGCTGCTCAGCGTGGCCTCGGGGTACGACGCGCTGATCCTCGAGGACGACGCCTACGCCGAGCTCTACTACGGCGAGCCGCCGCCGCCGCCGCTGTTCGCCATGAGCGGCGGCCACGGCGTGGTCTCCGTCGGCACCTTTTCGAAGATCCTGGCGACCGGCCTGCGGGTGGGCTGGATCCACGCGCGCCCCGAGTGGATCGAGTTCTTCGGGCGGATGCGCTTCGACATGGGACAGAGTGTATTGGTCCACCGGATGCTCGCGGAGTACATCGAGGGGGGGCGGCTCGACGCGCACGTGGAGATGATGCGCGGGCTCTACGCCGAGAAGGCCCGCCTGCTGTGCAGCTCTCTCGAGGAGTTCGGGGACGGTTCCCTGCGCTTCACGCCGCCCCGGGGCGGGTTCTATCTGTGGGTCGAACTGCTGGAGGGGTTGACTGCGGATGCGTTGTGGCGCGCCGGTGCCGAGGAAGGCGTCTTGTTTCCGGCGGGCCCCTCGTTCTTCCCCGATCGAGTCGATCCGACGGGAGAGCACATCCGGATCGCCTTTCCTTGGATCGGAACCGAGGAGCTGCGCGAAGGGGCCCGACGCATCGGGCTGGCCTGTGAGCGTCTCGCCCGGGAGGGATCGGCGCCGCTAGGATGACCGAGGCGAACGGGATGGCGAAGAGAAGCTTCGATCGGCAGGCTGCCATTGCCGAGTTCACGGGTCCGGGTCGTCCCTACGAGATGACCACCGTCGCGGTGGACGGCGCCGAGTTTCGCGTCTTCACGAACGCGCCCGAGAATCTGCGCGAGCTGTACCGCTCGGGGCTCGAGTTCGCGGACCGCGATTTCTTCGTCTACCAGGAGGAGCGCTACAGCTACCGGGCCGGCTGGCGATTGGCCGCCCAGGTCGCCAACCAGCTCCTGGCTCGGGGAGTCAAGCCCGGTGATCGGGTGGGCATCGCGCTGCGCAACTACCCGGAATGGATCTGGGCCTTCATGGGGA
>CAZTOU010000010.1:0-5758 GCA_964615365.1 uncultured Spirochaetales bacterium | reverse complement strand
CGGGTGGGCATCGCGCTGCGCAACTACCCGGAATGGATCTGGGCCTTCATGGGGATCACCTCGGCGGGCGCCACCGCCGTCGCCATGAACGCCTGGTGGTCGGGCGAGGAGCTCGTCTACGGCATCGAGGACAGCGGACTCGACCTCCTGTTCGTGGATCGGGAGCGCCTGGAGCGGGTGACGCCGTTCCTGGACCGGCTACACATCGATCTCGTCACGGTGCGTTGTCGGAGCGAGGGGCATTCGGACTGGACAAGTTTCCTGGCGGAGGCCAGCGCCGAGATGCCTGAGCTCGGCATCACTCCGGATACCAACGCCCTGATCATCTACACGTCGGGATACACGTCACGCCCCAAAGGTGTGCTCTCCACCCATCGCGCGATCATTCATGCCCTGCTGGGCTGGGAGAGCGTGATCGCCCTCGCCGTCGAGCTCTCCTCCAGGCCCGTCGTGACCGCCCCAGCCGAGCCACCGTCGATGTTGCTGGCCGTGCCGCTGTTCCACGTGAACGGGCTGCACGTCCAGCTGCTGCAATCCTTCCGTCAGGGACGCAAGCTGGTGGGTATGTACAAATGGGACGTCGAGGAAGCCCTCCGGCTCATCGAGGCAGAGCGAATCACCGCGCTTCAGGGGGTCCCCACCATGGCGTGGGAGGTGATTCGCTCGCCCCACCTTCACGACTACGACACCTCATCTCTCGCCTACGTGGGGGGCGGTGGCGCCGCCATGGCACCCGAGCACGCCCGTCGGATCGGCGAGCATCTCGGACGTGGAGTGCCCGGCACTGGCTATGGCATGACCGAGACCAACGCACTCGGCACCACCGTCGCCGGAAGGGCGCTCCTCTCGCGTCCTCGAACCTGTGGCCGACCCGCAGCCCCCCTGGTCTCCATCAAGGTCGTCGATGAGCGGGGCGACGAGGTGCCCCGAGGCCAGACCGGCGAGATCTGGATTCACGGCGCAATGAACTTTCGCGGCTATTGGAACAGCCCGGAAGCCACCCGAGAGACCCTCACCGATGGATGGGTGCACACCGGCGACATCGGCCACATGGATGACGAAGGCTACCTCTTCATCACCGACCGCGGGAAGGACATGGTGATTCGTGGCGGCGAGAACATCGGCTGCCAGGAGATCGAGGCGGTCCTCTACGATCATCCCGGAGTCAGCGAGTGCGCGGTCTTCGGCGTCCCTGACGAGCGACTGGGCGAGACCCTGGCAGTGGTGATCATGCCGAAGCCCGGTGCCGAGCTGGATGCAGAGGCCGTCAAGGTCCACGTGGGCGAGCGCCTGGCCCGCTTCAAGGTGCCGGAACACGTCTGGCTTCAGCGGGACCTGCTGCCGCGGATCGCCTCGGGGAAGATCTACAAGCGCCGGCTCCGTGACGAGGCCATCCGCACACTCGCCGAGGCGGAGAGTCAGTGAGTCACTGACCAGGTCTCCGGGACGAATTCCTCGCCGCGCCTCCCCTTCAAGGTGATGGCGTCGGAAGGGCAGACCACCTGGCAGAGGCCACAGCCCATGCACTTCTCGACATCCGTCACCTTTGCCACCTCCTCGCCCTCTTGGTCCACCATCTCGATGGCTCCGAAGAAGCAGCGATCGATGCAGGCCTCGCAGGGCGTGCAGACCTCGGGGTCGACTTCCGCCGCAAACCGGCTGGGGTCCACGCTGTTGAGGCCGTACTGAATGAAGCCGGGGAAGTTCTGGCAGCAGCAGGAGCAGCAGTTGCAGATGACCTGCCTGACCGCCCGGAGATTGTTCACGGTGTGGATGAGACCCTCCTCTTCGACCTTCTTCATCAGGTCCAGGGCCTCCTGCTTGGTCAGCTCCCGGCCCGTACCCCGGGCGATGGCGTAGCGGGCGGAGTTGTTGAGCTGGAGGCAGCACTCGAGGATGGTGTCACACTTCTTCGCCGTGCGTTTGCACGTGCACGCGGTCACGGCGAGGACCTCGGCAGCTTCGATGATCTCCTCGACGTCCTCGAAGGCCAGAACCTCGTTCCTCGCCTCCAAGCTCAGGTTCACCGGGATGACCCGCATCACCGGCCGGCCCTCGACGCCCTTTTCGGAGAGAGCCTTCCTCGCTTCCAGGATCTCCGTCTCCTGAAACTCCTGCCACAGATTCAGGAAATCCTCCGGGGCCTCCGGCCAGAGGATGGTGGCATCGTGGAACTGGACCGGATTGCCGCACATGCGATACGAAACGGGGTCGGTGCGGAACGATTTGAAAACCAGCCCCTTGTGAAACATCCCGTCGACCAGCTCCTGGACCTCCTCCTCGGGCAGGGCCAGCTGCCGAGCCAGCATGGACACGTCGGCCGGCATCGCCAGCATCAGATCGGCTTCCTTCTCGTTGGCGATCATGGCGAAGAGCCTGGGTGCTCTTTCGGTGCCTCCGAGGCCCACCCTTCGTGCCAGCTCCTGATATCTCTCGTCCATCGTCTCGATCCTCCGTACGGCGGCCGATCGTCACCTTAACTCTGTGTACGGCGCCGCTCCAGCTCGGCGAGGATCTCCGCATGGCGTTCGCGCGTGATCCGATAGCGCGCGAGAAAGATCAGCGAACAGAACCACAGCATCATCATGACCGGTCCGACGACCAGGCCCAGGGCGAAGATCTTCTCCGGGGGGACGGTGGGTGCCACGCCGTCGACCGAGTTTCTGGGAAAGGCGATCAGGTCCAGCGCGATTCCGGCGAGGAAGCCGCCGACACCCGTGACGGCCTTTCCCGTGAAGGAGACGGCCGAGGCGTACATGCCCTCCTGCCGCTTGCCCGTCCTGAGCTCACCCTCGTCCATTGTGTCAGCAACCATCGAGGAGAGGACGATCATGATGACGATGATGAGCGTCACGATCAGGACGACGTGTCCGAAGATCAGGTACAGGAGCAGCGGGTGCCCATTGGGCGGCATCAGGTCGGCCAGGCGGAGCAGCACGGGGAGGGCGCCGAACACGATCGCGAAGGCAGCCAGGCCCACTGAGGTTCTCTTCTTGTCGAACCTCGCGCTGATGGGGCGCGCCAGGCCGACAGCGAGCAGCACCGCCGGGATCGACGCCAGGCCCAGAAAAGCGATCTCCTGGGCGCTGAAGCCCCAGAAATAGGTGCTCATGTACAGACCCACCACGTCGTTGAATCCGGCGGCGACAGCAGCGAAGAGCCCCGCGAACACCAGCATCAGGTAGGAGCGGTTGCCGAACACCTCGCGCAGCTCGCGGAAGAAGCGGCCCGCCGTGAGCGGTGTCTTCTCGGGAGGGGGCTTGAGACTCGGGATCAGTCGATGGGTGCCCGCCGCGCAGATCAGAATTGCCGCAACGATCCCGAGGGCCCCTGCGAGCGCGAATGCGCCGTAGCCGTCCGCGTTATAGCGCCCGTCTCCGAATTCCGGGGTCTCGGCAAGGAAGACGCGGAAGGCCAGCTGGTAGATCGCAATCCCACCCGCCCAGCCGAAGAGGAAGCGGTAGCTGACGAGCGAGGTCCGCTCGTCGTAGTGAGGCGTCATCTCGGCGACCATCGAGTTGCTGGGGACCGAGTAGAGCGTCATCGATGCCCGCACCAGGATGGCGAAGCTGGTCAGCCACAGAAACAGCCCCGTCTGGCCCAGCGATGCCGGCGGGTGGAAGAGGAGGACGAAGAAGGCGGCCATGGGAAGCGCCGCGGCGTACATGAACGGATGGCGGCGTCCCCAGCGGGAGTGGAAGTTGTCGGAGATCGATCCCATCAAGGGGTCGGTGACGGCGTCGACGACCAGAGCGAGGAGGATGGCCAGGCCGCACAAGGAGCCCGGAAGACCCAGCACCTGGTTGTAGTAGAACAGCAGGAAGACCTTGAAGGCCGTGTCCTTGATGCCTTCCGAGATCGATCCCAGCCCGTAGAAGGATCGCGTCGAGAAGGAGACGCGCTCCTCCCCCAGGTTGCCCGGTGAGCCCCTTCCCGCCTCCGGATCGTTCAGCCGATCTGCAGCGTTCGTCATCCAGCTGGCGGATCCTAGCACCTTCCGGCCGAAACGATTCCCGAGCGTCGATGGATGATCCGGACTCGGAGAAACGGATGGTTCAGAGCCGGTAGACCCGCGCGGCGGTCCGGTAGAACATCGCCTCCCGCTCGTTCTCGGAGAACGCGCTGGTGATCTTCTTGAGCCCGTTCCAGAGCACGTGGTAGGACAGCGAAAGCTTGTCGACCGGGAAGTTGCTCTCCAGCATGCAGCGCTCCGGGCCGAAGCAGTCGATGGTGTGCAGGTAATAGCGACGCTGCGCCTCGGCGAATTCATCGGAGGTGGGCGGCACATCGCGCTCGTGCCAGCCAAAGCCGTTGTCCGGCATTGCGAGTCCGCCGAGCTTCGCGACGACATTGGGGCACCGGGCGATCTCGGCGATGTCCGCCTTCCACCCCTCGAAGATCTCCTCGCGCCGACCGCGGTAGCGACCCACTCCCAGCGGCGTGCCGAAGTGGTCGAGGATCATGGTGGTGTCGGGAACCGCGCGGGCCAGGTCGGCGAAGGCGGCGTTCTGATGGTGGTAGTGCCAGGTGTCGTAGGTGAGGCCGAGACGGCCGAGCACTCTCATGCCCTCGCGAAACGCCTCATCGGCGTACAGGCCCTCGGGCGCTCGCCCGGCGATCCGGAGATCCTCGGGATGCGGATCCCGCGCGCCGGCGTGGCGGATCCCCCGGAGCAGGCCCCGCCCGGCCTCTTCGTGCGCCTGAAGTACTTCTTCCACGGCTTCCCCGAGCGTCAGGTCCGCATGGGCGACGATGCCCGCGATGACGGCGCCGCCGGATCCGCCCGCGGCACTGGCGGCGGCGATCTTCGCCACGAACTCCGTCTCGCCGACGGGGCGAAGATGCTGCGGCCCGTCCTCCCGATAGCTGGCTCCGCACTCCACGAAGACGGTCTTCTCGATGCGGTGGCCGGACCCCGTATCCCCCCAGAGATCTTCGAGTAGGTAGGATCCCCAGCCCGGACGATCCCACAGGTGGTGGTGGGGATCGACGATACGCCGCTCCGGCTCGATGATCTCTTCTCTCACCTGCGCGAGCCAGGCCGGTGTTCCGGGGACTACCGCTGCCATGATCGTTCTCCTGAGTGGGGGCGTTCGGATACGCCCTACGCTGCACGCTCGAGAATCTCCCCGAGCTCGCCGGACGTGAGCTCGATCGGGTTGCCTCGCATGGAGCTGGCGGCGGCCGACTTCTCGATCGCCAGCGGCCAGTCTGCTTCGGTCATCCCGTAGGAGGCCAGCGAGGGAACCCGCAACGCCTGACACAGGTCCTGCACCCAGGCGACGCCGTCAGCGGCAACGGCCTTCTCGTTTCCCGTGAGTATCCGGGCGATCTCGCCGTAGCGCCCGAGGGCCGCACTTCCCGCAGATCGCTCCTGCAAGGCTCGCAGGTTGACCGCCATCACATGGGGCAACAGACGGGCGCAGATCGCGCCGTGGGCGCCGCCGAACATGCCGCCGAGCGGGCCGGCGAATCCGTGGACTGCCCCCAGCCCGGCATTGGCCAGGGCCAGCCCGCCGAAGAGGCTGGTGAGTGCCATGTCCTCACGCGCCGATGCGTCGTCTCCGTATTCGTAGGCTCGGCGGAGCGAGCGCGCCGCCCGCCGCATCCCCTCTCGGCAGAGCGCGTCCGTCATCGGATTGGCCCGCTTCGAGACGAAGGGCTCCATCACCTGGGTGAGCGCATCCAGACCGGTGCTCGCCGTGACCTCCGGTGGCACGCTGTGGGTGAGTTCGGGGTCCACCAGCGCCAGGCGCGG
>CAZTOU010000009.1:46418-134720 GCA_964615365.1 uncultured Spirochaetales bacterium | reverse complement strand
GGGCGTCGCCAAATGGTAAGGCAGCGGCCTTTGGAGCCGCCATTTGCAGGTTCGAGTCCTGCCGCCCCAGCCATTTCAAGGACCATTGAGGGACAGAATCGGAGTCGGGATCATCGTATGCGGCACGTGAGGCTCTTTTCGGGAAACGCGAACATCCCCCTCGCCGAGAACGTGGCCGCTCACCTGGGCGTTTCGCTGGGGAAGGCGGAGGTCGGCACCTTCAGCGATGGGGAGTGCTGCGTCGAGATCCAGGAGAACGTGCGGGGCATGGACTGTTTCGTGCTGCAGTCGACCTGCGCTCCGGCCAACACCCACCTGATGGAGCTCCTGATCATGGTGGATGCGTTGCGCCGCTCCTCGGCCCGCCGTATCACCGCCGTGATCCCCTACTACGGATACGGCCGTCAGGATCGCAAGGTGCAGGCCCGAGCCCCCATCACCGCGAAGCTGGTCGCAGATCTCATCACCGCAGCGGGGACCGATCGGGTCCTCTGCCTCGAGCTGCACGCCGGACAGATCCAGGGCTTCTTCAACCTGCCGGTCGACAACCTCTACGCCACGCCGGTCCTGCTCCGGGCGATCCAGGAGCGCATCGGGAGCGACGTGGCGGTGATCTCTCCGGACGCCGGGGGCGTGGAGCGGGCCAGGGCCTACGCCAAGCGCTTGGACGCCTCGCTGGCCATCATCGACAAGCGGCGCGAGAAGGTGAATGTCTCCGAGGTGATGAACATCATCGGTGATGTGGAGGGCCGGACCTGCGTCATGGTGGATGACATGGCCGACACCGCCGGCACGCTCGCCGAGGCGGCGGGCGCCCTGCGCGAGGCGGGAGCCAGCTCCGTCTACGCCGTGGTGACGCATCCGGTGCTCTCCGGACCGGCCATCAAGCGGATCGAGGAATCACCCATCGAGAAGATGATCGTCACCGATTCGATCGGCCTGCGCGACGACGCCCGGCAGTGCAAGAAGGTCCAGGTGGTGACCGTATCCGATCTGCTGGCCGAGGCGATTCGTCGGATCAACAACGAAGAGAGCATCAGCTCTCTGTTCATCTAGGGGAGAAGACCGTGGCAGTGAACGCCCTCGTCGCGGATCAGCGCGACGCGACCGGCAAAGGTGCCGCGCGAAAGCTCCGAGCTGTCGGGCGCATTCCGGCGGTGTTGTACGGCAGGGGAGTGGAGTCGAAGTCGCTCTCCATCAACCCGGGCGAGCTGCTGCAGCTCCTCCAGGGCAGCGGTGCGGGCATGAACACGCTGATCGAGCTCAGCGTGGAGGGCGCCACCCGGACGGTGCTGGTGAAGGAGCTCCAGCGCGATCCGGTGAACGGCCGGCCCGTGCACACCGACTTCTATCTGGTCGACCTCGACAAGACGGTAGAGGTCTTGGTTCCCATCCGTCTGGTGGGCAAGGCGCCCGGCGTCGAGCTCGGCGGCATCCTCGATCATCCCCTCCGCGAGCTCGAGCTCGAGTGTTCCCCGCGGGCGATTCCCGAGAGCGTGGACGTGGACGTGAGCGCGCTCGAGGTCGGTGATTCCATCCACGTGCGCGACCTCGAGCTGCCCGAGGGGGTGTCGGTGCAAACCGATCTCAATCAGGCGGTCGCGTCGGTGATCACGCCGGTGGTCGTGGAAGAGCCGGAGGTCGAGGAAGAGCTCGACGAAGAGGAGGCCGCTGCCGCCGAGGGTGAAGAGGGCGAGGTTGAGGCTCCGGCGGAGCCCGCCGACGGCGAGAAGCGCGGCGAGAAACGCGGCGAGTAGCGCCGAGCTCGCGGTGAAGCTGATCGTCGGCCTCGGAAACCCGGGGCGTCGCTATCACGGGACCCGGCACAACGCGGGCTTCCGAGTGGTGGACTGCTTCGCTTCGCGGTTCCGCATTCCCTTGGAGCACTCGAGATTCGACGGTCACTTCGGACGGGGTCGCGTCCACGGGATCGACGTGGGCCTGCTCGAGCCGCAGACCTTCATGAACGACTCCGGCAGGGCCGTGGCCGCAGCGCTTCGTTCCTTGCCCGCCGAGGACGTCTCCAACGATCTGCTGGTCGCCTACGACGACGCCGATCTGCCGCTGGGCCGCTTGCGGCTGCGGCCTCGGGGTGGGGACGGGGGCCATCTCGGGCTTCGGAGCGTGATCGCATGGCTCGGGACCCAGGACCTGCCGCGCCTCCGCTTCGGGATCGGTCGCTCGCCCGAGGTTTCGGACACCGTGACCTACGTGCTCCAGCGGTGGAGGGCCTCCGAGAGCGAGGTCCTCGAGCAATCCCTGGAGCGGGCGTCCGCGGCGGCGGAAGCCTTCCTCATCGAAGGCATCGTCGCGGCCATGGACCGGTTCAATGCGCCGCCTCCCCCTCCTCCGGAGGGCGAGAGCACCTGAGCGCGGCACCCTCGCCCGATCTCGATGGCGGGGAGTTGTCAGGGTATTGTCCGGGCAATATCCGCAAGGAATAGGCAATATTGTCCCTAGCCTTCTCGATTGACTGGTGATTGACCCAGGGATACTCTGGTCTGGTCATGGAGCTGCGGATTCAGAGGAGCGAGGGACCGGGAGCGCGGAGCGCGGTTCCCGTCTACCGCCAGATCGCCGGACAGATCCGCGAACGGGTGGAGTCCGGCGCGCTCGCGGAGGGCGATCGGCTTCCCCCGATCCGGGAGCTGGCTCGCGAGCTCGCCGTCAACCGGGACACCGTGGCCTTCGCCTACGAGGCGCTGGCGGCCGAGGGGGTGGTCGAGAGCCGGGTCGGCCGCGGGACCTTCGTGCGCGGTCTGCGGCCCCGAGCCTCCGTGCCCCAGGGTCCGATCGAGCCGCGGTTCTCACCCGCCGCCGAGCGTCTCCTCGATTACGAGCACTCCCGCCCTCAGTTCGGTGTCCCCCGCGACACCATCCCCCTCCATTCCCTGGTGCCGGATCCCTCGATGTTCCCGGTGGAGGCATTCCGGCGGGCGGTCAACCGGGCGTTTTCGGACATTGGCGCTTCGATCCTCGCCTATGGCGGCCCGCAGGGCTTCGCCGGCCTCCGTGAGGTCCTGGCCGAGCGCCTCTCGGGCTTCGGCGTCGCGGTCGGTCCCGATTCGCTGGTGCTCTCCAGCGGAGCGAGCCAGGGGATCTCGCTGGCCATGCGGCTCTTCGCCGAGAGCGGAGACACGGTGGCGATCGAGGTGCCCACCTACCACAACGCGCTCTCCACCATGATCGGCCTCGACCTGCGGGCGGCCCCGGTACCGATGCGCCCGATGGGACCGGATCTGGATGCCCTCGACCGGCAGCTCTCGCGCCCGGAGGTGAAGGCCTTCTACACCATCCCGACCTTTCACAATCCCATGGGCATCTCCACCTCGGTCGCCCACCGCCGGGATCTGCTCGCGATCGCGGCCCGACACGGCAAGCCGGTGATCGAGGATGCCTACGAGATGGATCTGCGCTTCGCCGGGCGTCCGATCCCGCCCCTGGCGGCCCTCGACGAAACCGGCCTGGTGGTGCAGCTCACCTCGTTCTCGAAGTCCCTGTTTCCCGGCGTCCGCGCCGGGGCCCTGGTGGCCCGGGGGCGCGCCGTGGACGCGCTCCTCGTCCTCAAGCACGCCACGGATCTGGGCGGGACGCTGCCCCTCCAGGCGGCCCTCGCCGACTTCGTGCGCACCGGAGCCTACGACCGGCACCTGGTCGCGCTGCGCCGGAGGCTCCGCAGCCGCAGGGACGCCATGATCGAGACCCTGGCCGGCGAGATGCCCGAAGGGGTGACCTGGACGACGCCCGAGGGCGGGTACCAGATCTGGGTGGAGCTCCCGGAGCCCCTCGACTCCCTGGACCTCCACGCCGAGGCGATGCGCGCGGGGGTCCTCTTCGCACCGGGCTACCAGTTCCACCACGACGGACGTCCCTCGCGCGGGCTGCGCCTCACCATCGCACTGGCCGACGAGACCGCGATTCGGCACGGCGTGGTGGTGCTGGCCCGGCTGGTCCGAGAGCGATTGGCGGCGGGCACCGTGTCGGCGCGCGTCGCCTCGATTCACATGTGATCGCGAAACCCACTATGGAAGGAGGATCATCGATGACGGATCAGAGTACCGGCAACGGAGGGGGAATCGAGCGCAAGGGCGCCGACTCCTTCGAGATCAAGGTCGGTCTGGCCGAGATGCTGAAGGGCGGCGTGATCATGGACGTCACCACCCCGGAGCAGGCCAAGATCGCCGAGGAGGCGGGAGCCGTCGCGGTGATGGCACTGGAACGCGTCCCGGCCGACATCCGCAAGGAAGGCGGCGTCGCGCGGATGTGCTCGATCGAGGTGATCGAAGGGATCCAGCGGACGGTCTCGATTCCAGTGATGGCGAAGGTCCGCATCGGTCACTTCGCCGAGGCGCGGGTCCTCGAGGCCCTGGGGGTGGACTTCATCGACGAGAGCGAGGTGCTGACGCCGGCCGACGAGGCGTACCACGTGGACAAGCACGCCTTCCTCTCTCCCTTCGTGTGCGGCTGCCGGGATCTCGGCGAGGCCCTTCGCCGGATCGCCGAAGGAGCGGCGATGATCCGCACCAAGGGGGAGGCCGGCAGCGGCAACATCGTCGAGGCGGTGCGTCATCTGCGCCAAGTCTGCGGTGACATTCGAGAGCTCGGTGCGCTCCGCCCGGAGGAGCTGGTGACCCGCGCCAAGGAGCTGCAGGCACCGGCGGAGCTGGTGCGCCGGGTGGCCGCGGAGGGGAAGCTCCCCGTCCCGAACTTCGCCGCCGGCGGCATCGCGACGCCGGCCGATGCCGCGCTCTGCATGAGTCTCGGTGCGGAGTCGGTCTTCGTCGGCTCGGGGATCTTCAAGAGCGCGGATCCCGCGGCTCGGGCCAAGGCGGTCGTCCACGCCACCACCCACTGGCGGGAGCCCGAGGAGGTCCTGAACGCCTCTCGCGGTCTCGGCAGTGCCATGGAGGGGATCGAGATGGAGACTCTCTCCGAGAGCGAGCGGCTGGCCAATCGCGGCTGGTAGCGAGCTGGTAGCGAGCGGGCGCGAAATGCGGGCCAGAGCTCGGGTCGGGATCCTGGCGATCCAGGGGGACTTCGGGGCCCACGGCCGATCGGTAGAACGGCTGGGCTGCGAGGCGGTTCCGGTGCTCCGCGAGAAGGATCTCCAGAGCCTGGACGCGCTGATTCTCCCGGGTGGGGAGAGCACCACCATCGCCAAGGGTCTCGACCGGCTCGGGTTCTATTCGCCGCTTCGGGAGGCCGGTCGGGCCGGCCTCCCGATCCTCGGGACCTGTGCCGGGGCGATCCTCCTGGGTCGGGAGGTCGAAGTGGATCGGCACCCGGTTCGATCTCTCGGTCTCCTGGACGTGGCATCGGTTCGGAACGCCTACGGTACCCAGGTGGACTCCTTCGCCGCTCAGGTGGATCCGGGTGTCGCCCCGGGCCTGGAGGGCCTCCGCTGCGTCTTCATCCGGGCTCCGCGACTTCGAGATCCGGGAGACGGGGTCGAGGTGCTCGCCCGTGTCGACGGAACGCCCGTCCTGGTGCGCCAGGGGAGGCTGCTCGCCGCCACCTTCCATCCCGAGCTCACCGACGATCTCCGGATCCACGCCCTGCTGTTAGCCCGCCAGCCGAGGCCGTAGGCGTGCCGTGCGGGCAGGGCGGCTTTGCCGGCCGATAACCCGCCAGTCGAGGCACGCCGCAGGCGTGCCGTGCGGGCAGGGCGGCTTTGCCGGCCGATAACCCGCCAGAATTGGCTCGGCGGAGGGGTTCTGCTAACTCTTCCTTCTTCGACAGGGTCGGCTCACGGCCCAGAGAATCACCTCAGTCCCCGGATCGCGGGTGCCTCCCGTGGCAGATCCGCAGCAGCCGGGGGCTCGGACGCAGCGAGTGTCCGCTCATGGGGAGACGCATTGCGGGAATACGAGACGACTTTCATCGTTCAGCCAGAGATCTCCGACGAGGGATGTCAGGAGCTGCTCGCCCGTGTCGACGGGATCCTGGAGCGCGAGGGAGCGGTCCGGCTGCTTCACGACGACCAGGGCAAGCGCAAGCTGGCCTACGAGATCCGCAAGTTCCAGAAGGGTCGCTACGTCACCACCCAGTATCTCGATCACGGCAAGTCGGTGGCACCCCTCGAGCGCACCCTGCGCCTGGAGGAGTCGGTGCTGCGCTTCCTGACCGTCCAGGTGACGGACCGGGTCGAGGACGTGGAGCAGCGCAAGGCGGTCGCCGCCGAGGAAGAGCGGATCCGGGCCGAGCGCGCCAAGGAGCGCGCGGCGCGGGAGGCCGAGGAGGAGAAGGCCCGCCAGGAGGCCGCCAAGCTGGCGAGAGAGAACTTCGCGAGGGAGAGCGCCGAGGCGGAGGCTCTCGCCGCGAAGCAGGCCGAGCTCGACGAGGGTGAAGAGGAGGGCTCGGACGTCGAGGACTCCAAGACGGAGGGCGTCGGCGAGGAGGCCGGCGACGTCGACGAGCCGAAAGAGGCGCCGACGGTCGACGAGCCGAAAGAGGCGCCGACGGTCGACGAGCCGAAAGAGGCGCCGACGACGGTCGACGACTCCGAGACGGAGAACGGAGGTGAACGATGAGCGAGGGATTCGGCGGAGATCGGCCCCCGAGGCCCGAGCGCGGAGAACGGCGCGAGCGCGGGCCGATGTCGCCCAAGGCGCGCCTCCGCGCCAGGGCGCGCAAGAAGGCTCGCAAGGCGCTCAAGAAGAAGGGCGGCTTCCTCCGCAAGAAGGTTTGCCGCTACTGCTCGGATTCGAAGCTCACCATCGAATACAAAGACCCCCGGGGGCTGCGCTACTTCGTCTCCGAGACCGGGAAGGTGATTCCGCAGCGCATCTCGGGCAACTGCGCCAAGCATCAGCGCCAGGTCACCATCGCCATCAAGCGGGCGCGGCAGCTGGCCCTGATGCCGTACGCGTCGCAGCACATCAGCTAGCCCGGATCGAGGGGGAGACGATGGGACAGGTGGATCTGATTCTCCGGGAGGACGTTCCCAAGCTCGGCAACGCCGGGGACGCCGTGAGCGTGAAGCCCGGCTACGCCCGCAACTACTTGCTGCCCCAGGGCAAGGCGGTGCTCGCCAGCGAGGCGAAGATGAAGGAGCTCGAGCACCACAAGCGTCTGATCGCCGACAAGGTGGCGCGGGAGCTCAAGGACCTGAACGCTACGCGGGACCGCCTCGAGCAGTTCGAGCTGGCGGTGGAAGCCCAGGCCGGCGAGGAGGGGAGGCTCTTCGGCTCGGTGACCGCGATCCAGATCGCGGAGCTGATCGCAGAGAAGGGCATGGAGATCGATCGGAGAAAGATCGATCTCGCCGAGCCGATCAAGGAGGTCGGCGAGCACCAGGTGCCGATTCGCCTGCACCGCGAGGTCACCGCCAATGTCAAGTTGAAGGTGACTGCCGCGGAGTGATACAAGGGAGTCTCTTCACTCCGATGTCGGGGGGTGGCGAGCGGGGGTGACCCCGCCGGCTAGCAATCTTCGATGACGAATTCCGGGCGAGAAGGGGGTGACTCGGTCGGGGACGCGGCGCGCGGCCGGGTTCCGCCCCACGATCTGGCAGCGGAGAAGGCGGTCCTCTCCGCCCTGCTCCTCGACAATCGCGCCTTCCCCGAGGTCACCCTGGAGGTCAAGGCGGAGGACTTCTACCACCCCGCCCACCAGGTCCTCTACCGGTCGATGGCCGCGATCCACGAGGACGGGAAGCCGGTCGATCTGATCACCCTCTCCGACCACCTGAACGTCCAGAAGCGCCTCGATTCCATCGGAGGCACCGTCTACCTGGCGGAGATCGCCGACTTCGAGGCCACCGCCGCCAACGTCGTCCATCACGCGCGGATCATTCGCGACAAGGCGGTGAAGCGGCATCTGATCCAGGTCGCCACCGAGATCGTCGAGGTGGGCTACGAGGAGACGGAGGCGGCGGAGCGCCTGCTCGACGTCGCCGAGTCGAAGATCTTCGACATCAGCAAGGAGAAGAGCCGCACCAGCTTCGCCGGGCTCCACGACGAGATGCCCGGGACCTTCGACTACGTCGAAGCGATCATGAATCGAGGCGGCGATCTCACGGGTCTTCCCACCGGCTTTCGCGACGTGGACGAGATCACCGGGGGCCTCCAGCCCGGGGAGCTGATCATCATCGCCTCGCGGCCTTCGATGGGGAAGACCGCCCTGGCTCTCAACATGGCTCGAAATGCCGCCCTGGATCACCAGAAGAAGGTGGCGATCTTCTCCTTGGAGATGACCACCCGCTCGCTGATCCTGCGGCTCCTGGCCTCGGAGGCAGAGATCGATTTCTCCACGCTCCGGAAGGGCTTCCTGGCCAACGCCTCCTATCACCGTCTGACCGAGGCGGGAGACAAGCTCTCGCGCGCGGAGATCTGGATCGATGACAGCGGGATGGCCACGATCCTGGAGATCAAGGCCAAGTGCCGCCGGATGAAGGCCGAGCGGGGTCTCGACCTGGTGGTGGTCGACTACCTGCAGCTCGCCAGCGCGGACGGACGCATGGACCGGAAGGATCTCGAGATCGCCGAGATCAGTCGGGGGCTCAAGGCCCTGGCCAAGGAGCTTCAGCTTCCCGTGCTGGCGCTCTCTCAGCTGAATCGCGGGCCCGAGCAGCGCAATCCCGACCAGCGTCGCCCGATCCTGGGCGACCTCCGCGAGTCCGGCGCCATCGAGCAGGACGCCGACGTGATCGCATTCATCTACCGCGACGTCGTCTACAACAAGGAGACCGAGGATCCGAAGCTGGCCGAGTTGGAGATCGCCAAGCAGCGGAACGGTCCCACCGGGACGGTGAAGCTTCACTTCGAGGGGCGCTTCGCGCGCTTCGAGAACCGGACCGAGCGGCCCGACGATGCGCCGCCGCCGGTCGGCAGCTTCGGTCTGCCCCGCGACGGGGGCTTCGACGGGGGAGACCCCGAGGACGGCGGCCCCTTCGACGACGATCCCCCCTTCTAGGGAAGTCTGGTGCCGGTTCTCAACAAGCCCCGAGCCCTCGGACACGGCGCCACCATCGGCATCGCAGCTCCCGCCTTCGCCGTGGATCCGAAGAGCGTCGAGGTCGGCGAGGCCCTGCTCCGGGAGGCCGGCTTCCAGACCGTGCGTCGGAACGATCTCACCGATCGGCGGGGCTATCTGGCTGGCGACGACCGTCGGCGGATCGACGAGTTCATGGGTCTGATCGACGACGACGGCGTCGATGCCATCCTCTGCGCCCGAGGGGGCTATGGCTGCCACCGCATCGTCGCCGGGCTGGATCCGCGTCGCGTCCGAGCCGCTGCCAAGCCGCTGATCGGGTACAGCGATATCACCACGCTGTTTCTCTGGCAGCGGAAGGCGGCCGGCCTGGTCGGACTTCACGCTCCGATGCTCGAACGGCCGGAGGGAATGCTCCCCGAAGAGCTGGAGTCGCTGGTCGGCGCCCTCCGCGGCGATCCCGCACCGGCGATGAAAGGGGAGTGCCACGGAGGTGGGCGCGGAGAGGGCCCTCTGGTCGGCGGCTCCCTCACCGTCCTGGCGGCCAGCCTCGGGACGCCGTGGGAGCCGGACACCCGCGGCGCGATCCTGCTCTTCGAGGACGTCTGCGAGAAGCCCTACGCCCTCGACCGCCTGCTCCAACAGCTCCGGGCCGCGGGGAAGCTCGACGATCTCGCGGGCGTGGGAGTCGGCCAGCTGGTCGACTGCGTCGACCCGAAGCGGGAGACGCCCACCGCCGAAGAGGTGGTTCTCGAGGCGCTGGCTCCCCTGGGAATTCCCATCGTCCTCGGCTTGCCATTCGGTCACGGGCGCCCCAACCTGACCTGGCCGTTCGGTGTGCGCGGCGCTCTCGACGGCGAGCGCGGAGAGCTCGAGATCCTGGAAGCCGGGCTGGAGCGGGGATGAGACACAGTGTGATCCGGCGCAAGCTGAAGCGCGTCGACCGCGCGCTCGACAAGGCGATCGACGCCGCGGAGATCCCCGGAGCCGTCGTCCTCGCCGAGATGCGCCGCGACGGCGAGCTGCTCGAGCACTCGTCGGTGCGGGGTCTGGCGGTGGTTCGCCCGGAGCGGATCCCCATGGCCCGGGAGACGATCTTCGACCTCGCCTCCCTGACCAAGATCCTGGCCACCACCACCGCGACCCTGCTCCTGGCGGAGGACGGAGCCGTCGCCCTCGACGATCCCGTCACCAAGTTCCTTCCTCACTTCGGCGAGACGAAGAAGGAGGCGGTCACCCTGCGCCATCTCCTGACCCACTCGTCGGGGCTCCGACCCTGGCGCGCCTTTCACGAGGCGTTGCTGGAACGGGAGCGGAAGAAGGGCGAGCGCATCATCGGAACGCCGGCGGCCAGGGACTGGGTGATCGCGGGCATCTGTCGTTCCGCGCTGGTGCACGAGTGCGGAACCGCGGCGGTCTACGGGGATCTCGACTTCGTCATCCTGGGCGCCGTGATCGAAGCCGTCTCCCACCAGTCCCTCGACCGCTTCTGCCAGGAGCGGATCTTTCGCCCGCTGGGGCTCACCCACACGGGATTCGTTCCACACGCGGAGGGAGAAGGCCGGGCACCGGACCCGGTGAAACGGGGCTTCGCGGCCACCGAGAACTGCCCTTGGCGCGGGCGCATCGTCTGGGGCGAGGTTCACGATCCCAACGCCTCGGTGATGGGCGGGGTTGCGGGCCACGCCGGGCTCTTCGCGCCCGCCGACGACGTGCTTCGCTTCGCCCGCGTCGTCCTCGACGTGTGGCACGGGCGGAGCGACGCCCTTCCCCGGGATCTCCTGCGGAGGTTCCTGACCCGGCAGGATCTGCCCGAGAAGTCGGAATGGGCGCTGGGCTGGGACACGCCGACGCCGGGGACTTCCTCTTCGGGGCGACTCTTCTCCATGAACTCCGTCGGCCACCTCGGATTCACCGGGACCTCCCTCTGGATCGATCTCGATCAGGAGGCCATCGTCGTGATGCTCACCAACCGCGTCCACCTGGTGGCGAAGAAGAGTCAGTTCACCCTGCGCCCGGTGATTCACGACCTGATCATGGAGGCGTTCTCCGCGTAGCGCGGGCCGGAACATCGCCATGCGGCATGTACACTTCGTCGCCATCGCCGGGACCGGCATGGGCTCCCTCGCCGGGCTCCTCAGGAGCCGGGGGCTCGAGGTCACCGGCTCCGACGCCGACGTGTATCCGCCCATGAGCATCGCGCTCGAGGCCTGGGGCATTCCCGTGGCGAAGGGGTTTCGGCCCGAGAACGTGCTCGCGCGACGGCCGGACCTCGTCGTGATCGGAAACGCGGTGCGCGTCGAGAATCCGGAAGCGCGGGCGGCGATCGACGCCGGACTGCCCTACCTCTCCTTTCCCGACGCGCTCTACCGGCACGCCATCGAGGGGAAGCACTCGGTGGTGGTGGCCGGAACCCACGGCAAGACGACCACCGGCAGCATCATCGCCACGCTTCTCTTCGAAACCGGCCGCGATCCCTCCATGCTGGTGGGGGGCATCACCGCCAACTTCGACGGGAGCTTCCGCGACGGCGCGGGCCCCGACTTCGTGGTGGAGGGAGACGAGTACGACACGGCCTTCTTCGACAAGACCCCCAAGTTCCTCCACTACCACGCCGAGACCCTGGTGATCACGTCGGTGGAGTTCGATCACGCCGACATCTACCGGGATCTGGATCAGGTGAAGGGCGAGTTCCGCAAGCTGGTCCAGTCGATGCCCGCCGCCGGTGTCATCGTCGCCGCCGCCCACGAGCCCAACGTCGCCGAGGTGGTGGCTGGGGCGCCCTGCCGCGTGATCGGCTACGCCGTCGACGGGGAGGGCGACGCGGAGGTCCGGGCTCGCGCGCTGCAGGCGACCCGGACGGGGACCCGCTTCGATCTGGTCCGCGAGGGTGTGGTGGTGGCGCGCCCCGAGGCGCCCCTGCACGGCCGGCACAACGTGGCGAATGCCCTCGCGGCGATCGCGGTGCTCGAGTCCCGCGGCGTGCCCACCGGTGAGATTCTCGCGGCACTTCCTAGCTACGCGGGGGTGAAGCGCCGCCAGGAAGTGCGGGGCGAGGCTAACGGCGTCACCGTGATCGACGACTTCGCTCACCACCCGACGGCGGTGCGCGAGACCCTTCTCTCCCTGCGCGCCCGCTATCCCGGACGCCGGGTGATCGCGGTCTTCGAGCCTCGATCCAATACCAGCCGGCGCGCCATCTTCCAGAAGGACTACGCGGGAGCCTTCGGCGACGCGGACCGGGTCATCGTCTCCGAAGTCCCGGATGCGCCAATCTACAGCGCCACCGGGGAGGTCACCGAGCGATTCTCCGCCCGGCAGCTCGCTTCCGACCTTCGCGGCCGGGGAGGAGAGGCGGTGGCCATCGACGGCGTCGACGCCATCGTCGACCATCTGGTCGACCTCCACGCGCCGGGCGACGTGATCGTCACCTTGAGCAACGGCGCCTTCGGCGCGATCTGGGAGAAGCTACTCGATCGACTCGGCGCGGTAGCGCTGGAAGCGGATCCCGTCTGACCAGTGATCCGCGGTCAGGCCCGCTTTTCGCTTGAGCTCGACCAGGAATCTCTTCGGCTCCGCGAGAGAATCCCAGACGCTCGGCAGGAACGTCGCGCGGTGGCTGCCGTCCCGGAGGATGAGGCCGTCGACTCCCGGCCGCAGCTTCGACAGGAGCTCGGCCTCCGAGCCGCACGGCAGGGGCTCCGGGACCGTCAGAATCGACAGATGGATGTGGAGATCCCGGCTCTCCTCCTCCGGCAACGGCGGGAAGCGCGGATCGCGAAAGGCCGAGGCGAAGGCATTCTGGGCCACGTCCTCGACCAGCGGTCGGGTGGCCTCGAGGGAGCCCACGCAGCCGCGCAGAGCCCCGGCGCGTCGAAGCGTCACGAAGCAGGCACCGGGCTCGCGAAGTGGCGGAGAGAAGCGCTCCAGCTCCACGGGGAGCGGTGATGCGTACTCCAGACCGTGCCGGATCGACGCCCGCGCGACCTCCAGGAGCGCTGCGCGGTCCTCGAGGGGAGGCGGCTGGATCTGGCTCATGCCACACTCCCTATTGGTGGAGTCCATCGTCCCGACCCGATTCTGGCACCGACTCCCGGACGGAAAGGTGCAGTGCGACGTCTGTCCCCGTGCCTGCCAGCTGAGCGAGGGTCAGCGCGGGCTCTGCTTCGTTCGCGCGCGCCAGAATGACGCGGTGGTTCTCACCAGCTACGGGCGATCGAGCGGCTACTGCATCGACCCCATCGAGAAGAAGCCCCTCAACCATTTCCTCCCCGGGACCCCCGTGCTCTCCTTCGGCACGGCGGGCTGCAACTTGACCTGCAGGTTCTGCCAGAACTGGGACATCAGCAAGTCCCGGGAGATGGACACGCTGGCCGACGAGGCCCCTCCCGAGCTGATCGCCGAGGCCGCCCGCCAGCTCGGATGTGCCAGCGTCGCCTTCACCTACAACGACCCCGTCATCTTCCTGGAGTACGCCGTGGACGCCGCCCGGGCCTGCCGCGAGGTCGGGGTTCGATCCGTGGCGGTGACCGCCGGCTACGTCCGGGAGGGGGCCCGGGAGGCGTTCTTCTCCGAGATCGATGCGGCCAACGTGGATTTGAAGGCGTTCTCGCAGGACTTCTACAAGGGGCTCTGCTCCGCCGAGCTGGCGCCGGTGCTCGAGACGCTCGTCTATCTGAAGCGCGAGACCGAGGTATGGCTGGAGATCACCACGCTCCTCATCCCCGGCCTGAACGACTCCGACGCCGAGCTCGCCGATCTCTCCGCCTGGATCGTCTCGAACCTCGGCGCCGAAGTGCCGCTCCACTTCAGCGCCTTCCACCCCGACTTCCGGATGCGGGATCGGCCACCGACGCCGCCGGAAACGCTGCGGCGCGCACGCGCGATCGCCAAGCGCCACGGCATCCACCACGTGTACACGGGCAACGTTCACGACGAGGAAGGCCAGAGCACCTACTGCCACGCCTGCGGCGAGCGGCTGATCGGCCGCGACTGGTATGAGATCACCGCCTGGAATCTGAAGGACGGTGGCCACTGCGGCGCCTGTGGCGCCCCCTGCGCCGGGGTCTTCAGCGACGAGCCCGGCAACTGGGGCGCGAGACGCCAGCCGGTCCAGCTCCGCAACTTCGCCCGCTCCCCGTTCAGATAACGTACGACTACTTTCGAGCCGTACACCCAGAGCAGGGCTATTCGACGTAGCCCAAGGCTTCCAGGTCATCCCTGGTCTGGGAGCTTATGGCGGCTCCCGGCAATCTCGTCTCGATGTTCCGGTTGTGGGCCGCATGCCACCGGTGCAGGAGTTCGGACATCGTTCTCACCTGCTCCGGTTCCTGCGCTGCAAGGTCCCGGGTCTCGTTGCCATCCTCCTCGTATCGATAGAGTTCCTGCTTCTCCACCTGTTGGGCATCCTCGTGGCGATCGGCGGGTCTGTAGGTGTTGATCAATTTCCAGCCCGATCGCAGAAGCGCGCTCTTGTATGCGCCCTTCAAGCAAGTCTCCGTCACGGATAGGGACAAGGGCGGATCCGCGGATGAGGCGTAGACCGTCGGTTTGAACGATCTTCCTCCGTTCTCGAGCGGGGAATGGTCGATCTGAAGCAGGTCCAGGAGGGTGGGCATGAGGCCGGTTGTTTCCGTAAGGGGTGTGCGGCGGCCGCTCACATCTTCCAGGGCGGGATGATGGAAGATGAGGGGAACCCAGATCGTCGAATTGTACAGGGGCAAGCCGTGTTCGATGTCGTCGCTGTGAAAACGGCCGAAGCCCTCTCCGTGATCCGAGGTGACGATCACGAGGGTGTCTTCGCGGTCCAGCGGATCGAGTTCTTTCATCAGATGGGCGATGGCGTCATCCACGTAGCGTATCTGGCTGTCATAGCTCGGGGTGAGGGTGCCCTTCAGGGAGGCGGTGAGCTGCGGGTAGCGTCCGGCAATCAGGGCATCCAACCAGGGTCTGTGGAGATCCACCAGGATCAGGTGCGCGAAGAATTTTCGGCCAGCCCGCTCGCGCGACCGCAGACGCTCCAGTAGGCTCGCCACCACGCTCCGCGCGGTGCGCTTCCTGTGGGAGTATCCGCTGCGCCACAAGACCCCGGTGTCCTCGTAGTGGTCGAAGCCCTGATCGAAGTTGAAGAGCGCATTGACGTTCGGATTGGCCGTGATCCCGACGGTGTAGTATCCCCTCTCCTTCAGGACTTCCGCCAGGGTTTCGAAGGATCCGTGCAGCCCGCGGTTATTCCTACGAGCCGACGGCTCATCGATGTTGAGCGTGCGGGGATAGAGCCCGGTGATCGCCGCGGCGATCGAGGGGCGCGTCCAGGGCGCTGCGGTCAGAACCCGCTCGAAGAGCACGCCTTTCTCCGCCAGCGAATCGATGAAGGGAGAGACATCGTACGGGTAGCCGTAGGCCCCCAGGTGGTCGGCTCTCAAGGTGCAGACGGTCAGCAACAGCACGTTGGTGTGGCTGTGGTGTACGGGCCGTGTGGAATCCATGAGACCGCAGCCCGGTAGCCAGAGGAGGAGTGTACAGGTCATGGGGAGCAGAAAGGTTCTCATCATCCCGCACCGCAAAGAACGGCCATGATTGGCGGACCCTTTTTGATTCTTGCCTTGCTGCCATAGTATCGTTGGTTGACCGGCTAGACACAAAGAAAAGAAGCGGAACCCGGATCGGATTCGCTGGGCTTCCCTTCTCTCAACCGAACGGGCCCGGTGCGCAAGCCGCGTTTCCGGAACGTCAAATCCGGCGGAATGATACCTGCGACGATCGCGGGCAACCTGCCGGCTTCGATCGATCCCTTCTCGCCTCCACGGGAGACGGGCAAAGCACCACGGCATGCCGGAGCATGGGGCTGACACGGCAGCATGAACAGGGGATATACGATCCAAGGCCGCGAGCGGGGCATCAGGGGCGCAATACAGGCAACTCCGTCCCCGTACTCAGACAGGCAATCCGACCGCGCGCATCAGCTCGAGGGCGTTGCTCTTCTCGACGACTCCCGGGCGCAACCGGTAGTCGAAGGCGATCTTGCCCTCCTCCAGGTGATCCTCGAAGTGGACATTGGCGGCGCGGGGAGCCAGCGTGTCGGCAATCCGGGCGAGCGCCAGATCGTGGGTCGTCACCAGCCCCAGCGCGCCTCGCTCCACCAAGCCGCGCACCACGGCCTCGGCACCGATGCCGCGGTCGTGGGAGTTGGTGCCGTGGAAGATCTCGTCCAGCAGAAAGAGGGTGGAGACGGGGGACTCGGCCAGCGCCATTACCTGACGCATCCGGGTGATCTCGGCGTAGAAGTGGGAAGTTCCCTCTTGGAGGGAGTCGCGGACGCAGATCGAAGCGCCGATCGCGAGCGGGGAGAGGCGGAGATGGGTGGCGCAGACGGGAGCCCCCGCGTGAGCCAGCACCGCGTTGGTTCCCATGGCTCGAAGCAGGGTGCTCTTGCCCGACATGTTGGAGCCGCTCACCACCAGCACGCGAAGTTCCCCGCCGAGCCGGATGTCGTTGGGGACACAGACGGCGGGCGGGATCAGCGGATGGCCGAGGGCGCGTGCCTCGAAGTGGGGTTCCCCCTCGGTGATCTCCGGGAACGGGTGTCCGGGATGCTCGTATGCGTAGCCCGCGAGGGCGCAGAGCGCCTCGAATTCGCCCGCGGCATCGATCCAGCGGCCGAGGCTCGGTCCGCAGACGGAGCGCCACCGTTCGATCGCCAGTGCGAGCTGGGTGGTCCAGAGGAGCAGCAGGGCGATGGGGAGGAAGAGCTGGTTTCGCCGCGCGTCCAGCAGCTCGATGCGCCGGTGGAGGCTCGCGATGCGCCGCGAGGGGGGGACCCCCTGGGTATCCAGCGCGGCGCGCAGCTCGACGAGAAGCGGGGCCTGGAACCGTTCGCGTTCCAGACGGGCGAGGAGCGCCGAGAACAGCTTCAGATCGCGTCCCGGCGCATCCACGGTGTCGACCACACGCCGCACCCGGCTGCGCAGGACGAGTGCGTAGCCGATCTGGACGGAGAGGGCGAAGAGGGCGGGGATCAGGCCGATCGAGCTCAGCAATCCCACGAGGATCGCGGCGAGGGTGAACGACACCAGCACCGGTGCAGCGATCCGGTGAGCGGACGAGAGCGGGATCGGCTCCGCGGTGCCCCAGGCGCGGAGTGCCTCGGGACGAAGTCCCACCCGAACCTCGCTGGCCAAGAGCGCCAGGTCTTCCCGGAGATCGATGCTCCGGCGAAGCTCCTCGACGGCGGCCTGTCGGGCGCGAATCGTGTTGGGATCCGCCGGCTCCCGCAGCCAGGAGGCCAGCGTCTGCTCCCCGGCGCGCGTCCTCGCGGTGCACAGCAGCTCGAACAGCGAGCCGCGTCCGAAGAGGTCCAGATCCTCGGCGAAGGGATGCCTCGGGTCGCGGAAAACCTCGCCCGGCTCGCCGTTTCCCAACCAGCGGTGCTCGAGGCGGGCGAGGCCGCGCTCGTAGTGGACGACCGCCTCGCCCGCCCGCTCGCGTGAGCGGATCACGCGATCGTGGATCGGCAGCAGGGCGACGAAGATCGCGATCGGGAGCGCGGCCCACGCGATGCTCAGTGTCTCCGCGGCGAACGCGAACCAGGCGACCACGGCGATGGTGGCAAAGACCGCCAGGCGCAGGTTGGAGATCCTGCGGTCGAGCCTGCGCCAGTGCGCTTCGGCCTCGCGCCGACGGCGGAGCCGCTCCGAGTACTCGGCGTGGGGGTCGGTACTCGCCGAAGCTGCGTCCACCCTACTCACGGAAAGACCAGCAGTCGGGCACCGTGCCCCACGCTCTCGGCGCGGCGGAGGGCCGCGCTCACGAACTCGCGGCCGCGGGCCACCGCGAGGGGCAGGTCGTCGCCCCGCGCGAGGCTCGCGGCGATCGCCGAAGAGAGCGCGCAGCCGGTTCCATGGACGGGGCCGATGTCGATGCGCTCGCCGGGGAGCCAGTCGAGCGTGGTTCCGCCCGGCTCGCGCCGCGCCAGGAGATCGTCCGGCGAGCCTTCCCGATGTCCACCCTTCACCAGCGCGGCTCCCGCGCCCATCTCCTCGACGAAGTAGCGGGCGGCCGTCTCCACCCCGGCGCGCCTCGAGGTGTCGACGCCGGTGAGCGCCTCGGCCTCGGGCAGGTTGGGCGTCACCAGCGCCGCGCGGCCGATCAGGCTCTGGAGCGACCCCCAGGCCCTCCGCTCCAGCAGCGGCTGGCCGTCGCTCGCGGTCAGGACCGGATCGACGACCACGGGAGGAAGAGCCCCCCCTCGGGTCTCCACGACCTCGAGTCCCAGAACCACCGATCGAAGTACGTCGTCGCTCGCCAACATGCCGATCTTGATGGCGTCGGGGACGAAGTCCAGGAGGAGCCGCCGCAGCTGATTCAGCACCACGGAGGGGAACGCCGGCAGCACCTCGTGCACCTTCGCGGTGTCCTGAACCGTCAGGGCCGTCACCACACCTGCGCCGTGCACCCCGAGGGCGCGGAAGACCTGCAGGTCGAGCTGCAGGCCCGCACCCCCGGTCGGATCCGAGCCCGCTACGGTCAGGGCGGTACGCATCAGCCAGGATGGTAAGATCCCCACCGGCATCGCGCACCCACAGCCCTCGCGGTGGAGAGATGGAGAGAATGAGTTTCGCGGCGCAGATTCCCCGGTCCGCTCTGATCCACGGGGCGGCGTTGCTGCTGCTGCTGGCGTCCGCACCGTTGTCAGCCCAGGAGACGCCGAGCACCTGGTACGCCCAGAGGATCACCGAAGGCGATACCCCGCTGATCGTGGAGTACCTCTGGTCCAAGGGGCCGAAGCAGAGGGCGGAGGTCGTGATCGGGGGCCTCCCGATCGTCACGCTGGTGAACGGTGAGCGGTATATCATCATCGACCGGCTCGCGAACACCGGCGTTTCGATCCAGCGCAGCCCCGCGGCGATCCGCGAGGACGGGACGCGCGGCCGTCCCTTCGGCAACGAGGGGGAAATGCTCCAGGCGGAGGGTGCCGAGAAGGTGTCGACGGACACCATCGCCGGCCGCAAGTGCGACCGGTACCGCCTCACCAACAGGGAGGGGCGGAGGGAGGTGTGCGTTACCCGGGACGAGAAGCTGCTCCCCCTGCAGCTCAAGGTCTGGCAGCGTTCGACCGGCGCGGAGGCGGTGAAGCACTACGTGGACTGGACCAGCGCGCTCCCGCTACCCGACGAGTTCTTCGAGCCCGATTCCGCGGTGACGCTCGAGCATCTGAGCTACGACGACTACCTGCGCCGAGCGAGCGACGAGCGGATCGGGCCCGCACCCCCGCTCTTCCGGCATCTGCTGCACGGCGCCAAGCAGTAGCCGGGCGCCCGGATAGCCTGCGGCTCGCTACGCGCAGGCAAGGGACTCCCGTCTTATCGAACTTCGTTCGCCTGCGGCTCACTGCGTGCGCCTTCGGCGCTTGCTTATTCCTCCGAGTCCGACCAGACGATGTTGGCGTCGGTGAGCGCGGGGGCGCGGCTCGCGATGACGGCGAGCTTTCGCGCAACCGTTCCGACCAGCGCTCGGAAGGCCTCGGCGGTGGGGCTATCCGGAGCGTGGGTCACGATCGGTCTTCCGGTGTCTCCGCCTTCGACCACGCGCGGGTCGATGGGGATCTCGCCGAGGAAGTCGACGCCGAGCTCGTCGGCGGTGCGCTTCCCGCCGCCCTCGCCGAAGATGTAGTACTTCCGGTCCGGCAGGTCCGGTGGGACGAAGTAGGACAGGTTCTCGATGATCCCGAGCACCGGGACGTTGACCTTCTCGAACATCCGCAAGCCCTTCCGCGCGTCGATCAGCGAGAGATCGTTCGCCGTCGTCACGACCAACGCGCCGGAGAGGGGTGCCTGCTGGGTGAGCGTGAGCGCAGCGTCCCCGGTTCCGGGGGGCAGGTCGATCACCAGGTAGTCGAGCTCGCCCCAATCGACGTTGCTCAGGAACTGCCCGATCATCCCGTGGACCATCGGGCCTCGCCAGATCACCGGCGAGTCCTCGGTGAGGAGGAAGCCGATCGACATTACCTTTACGCCGTGGGCCTCGAGGGGAACGATCCACTCCTTCCCATCCCTCTTCTCACCGACCGGGTGATCCTGGATTCCCATGAGAAGGGGAAGAGAAGGCCCGTAGACATCCGCGTCCATCAGCCCGACGCTCGCACCGGTCGCGCGAAGCGACACCGCCAGGTTCACGGCGACGGTGCTCTTGCCGACGCCGCCCTTTCCCGAGGCGACCGCGATGGTGTTCTTCACCCCGGGCAGGACCTCCTCCGCGGGCGCCGCGGTCGGGCGTCCCCGCGTGGCGGCGCTCATCTGGACCTCGACGCTCTCGACGCCCTCGAGGGCGAGCACCCGCTCTCTCGCCTCGCGCTCGAACTCCGCCTTCACCGGACAGGCCGGCGTGGTGAGCTCGATGGTGAAGGACACCCTGGATCCGTCGAGGCGAAGGTTCTTCACGAACCCGAGGTCGACGATGTTCTTGCCCAGGTCGGGGTCGATGATCGGCCGCAGGGCGTCCAGGACTTGGTCCACGGTGGTCTGGCTCATTGGGATCTCCGCAAGGGTTCGGGGCGCGTCTCCAGCCATGCGCCCATGGCCGTCTCGGCTCGGTGCAGGTCTCGCAGGGTGATCTTGCTGAGGACGTCGCGAACGGCCTGATCTGCCAGGCGCCAGATGCTGCGAATCGAGCAATCCGAGCCCCGCACGCAGAGGCTCTGCCGTCCGGGATGGCCGTCGCAGAACTGGTCTGGGAAGAACGAGCCACCCAGGACCTCGATGGCCTCCCAGACACTGATCTCCTCCGGCTCACGCGTGAGCCGGTAGCCGCCGGCAGCACCGCGTCTGGCCCTCACCAGCCCCCCGCGGCGGAGCTCGCGAAGCAGCTTCGCCGTGTAGTCTGGCGAAAGCCCCTCGGCCTTCGCGATCTCGTGGATGGTGAGCGGCTCCGAGCCGGTGTGCCGGGAGAGCTCGAGCAGGCACCGGAGACCGTATTCTTCCTGCGCCATCAGCTGCATCCGGCAGAGAATAAGAATCTGGACCTGGGTGTCAAGATTTCTCGGGAGCGCTGCCGCGCTCGCGGGGATCTCCCGGAGTGCGCGAGCTCCCTTGCCCGAGGTCGAGATCTCCGTCACAGTGCGCGCGCCCGAGACGCTGAGATTTCTGCATCAGGAGCCCTCTCATGGAATGGAGTGACTCACTTCCCTGGCTTGCCTTCGGCCTGCTCGGTCAGACGGCCTTCTTCTCCCGCTTTCTCGTCCAGTGGGTCGCCTCGGAGCGGGCCGGGCGCAGCTACGTCCCCATGGCGTTCTGGTACCTGAGCCTGGTGGGGTCCCTGATCCTGCTGATCTACGCGATCCACCGGGAGGAGCCGGTCTTCCTGCTGGGCTACCTCCCCAACTCCGTGGTCTACGTGCGCAACCTGATGCTGATCCGGCGCGCGGGAGCGGATGGGAGCCCCTCCGCCACATCGCGCCCCCCGGGAACCGAAGGGGGGTGACGCGGGCCCGGAAGGCGGCACACTTGACCGGGGTTAACCGGGACTTCACCGGACGCGGTGAGAATCCTCGCCGGAAGCGCCGGGAGGAACCGAGGTGCTGCGGATCCTTTACATCGAGGACGACCCGACCGCTCGAGAGTACATCCGCAAGGGGCTCTCGGAGCACGGGTACGCCGTCGAGGTGGCCGGGGATGCGAAGAGCGGTGTCGAGCGGGCGCTTCGCGACCCCTTCGACCTGCTGATCCTCGACGTCATGCTCCCCGACTCGGATGGCTTCGAGATCCTTCGCTCGCTTCGGGAGAGGAGCGTGCAGACGCCGGCGCTCTTCCTCTCGGCGCGCGGCGACGTGACGGACCGGATCCGGGGCCTCAACCTGGGTGCCGACGACTACCTGGTCAAACCCTTCGCTTTCGCCGAGCTCCTGGCTCGCATCCAGGCGGTGGCCCGGCGCTCCCTCTCGGAGCCCGACGACGGACATCTCGCCGTCGCCGATCTCGTCCTCGACCTGCGGCGCCACGCCGTGGAGCGCTCCGGTCGGCCCGTCGAGCTCACGCCCAAGGAGTTCTCCCTCCTCGAGTACCTGCTCCGCAACGAGGGGCACGCGATCTCCCGGACCATGATCACCGAGAAGGTGTGGGGCTACGGGTTCGATACCTACTCGAACCTGATCGACGTGCACATCAACCACCTGCGAAAGAAGGTCGACCAGGATTTCGAGCGGAAGCTGATCCACACCGTGAAGGGGGTCGGCTACATGCTGGAGGACCGGAGCAAGGCCGGCGAATGAGGGTGCGGCGACCCGTCTCGATCGGCGCCCGCTGGACGCTGCGCTACACCGCGGCGCTTCTGGTCACCGTGTCGATCTTCGCCGCCTACACCTATACCCAGGTGGTGAACCGCACCGAGAGGGACGCGAAGCTTCACCTGGAGCTGCAGGTGAAGGAGATCGCCAACGCGATTCGGGATTCCCGGGCAACCGCGCCCTCCGTGGTCGAGACCGTCGAGCGCAACATCGTCATCGCGGAGTCCGATCTCAAGCTCGGCATCCGAGTCTTCGACGCAGAGGGATCCGTTCTGCTCGAGAGAGGATCTCTGGCCCTCTTCGAGCTCGGGCTCTCCGGAGGCCTGGACGACGAGAGCCGGGACCGCGTCTGGTACCAGGCGGACTTCGGGGAGAACTACCCCTACCTGGTGATGGAGGTGCCGGTGAAGCGCGGCTTCGTCCAGGGTGCCCTCTACACCCGCCGCTTCGTCCGCAATGCCCGATCCGTTCGGGACATCTACCTCTACTCGCTTCCGGTTCTCCTGCTCCTGACGGCGGGGCTCGGGTCCTGGCTGGCACGGGGGAGCCTCCGGCCCATCAAGGAGATCAACCTCACCGCCCGCCGCATCCGGGGGACGCACCTGGACGAGACGATTCCCACCACGGGGAACCGGGACGAGCTCGACGATCTGGCGCACACGCTGAACGAGATGATCGCCAGCATCCGCGCCAGCGTGAGTCGGATGCAGCGCTTCGCGGCCAACGCCGCCCACGAGCTGCGTACTCCCCTGAACGCGTTGCGCAGCCGAATCGACGTGACCCTGGAAAAGGAGCGCGAGCCCGAGGAGTACCGGCGGATCCTCGGCGAGATGGCCGAGGAGGTGGGATCGCTCTCGGACTCGGTCCACGCGATGATGCGACTGGCCCAGTCCGAGGCAGGGCTCCAGCCCGACCAGAAGGTTCCCGTGGAGATCTCCTCTCTCCTCGGAGAGGTGGTGGAGTTCTTCCGGCCGCTGGCGGACGACGCGGGGGTGCAGCTCCTGGTTCAGTCCGCCGATCCGGTCACCGTACCCGGCGATCCCAGCTGGCTTCACCAGCTCTTCGCCAACCTGCTCCACAACGCCGTCAAGTACACGCCCGCCGGCGGGCGCATCGAGGTGGTGATCGCGCCGGACGAGGGGCGGGTGCGCGTGATCGTCCGCGACACCGGCGTCGGGATCGAGCCGGAGCAGGCGTCGAATGTCTTCGAGCCCTTCCAGCGAGTGGCGGCGCGGCCCGAGGCGCCGGGCGTCGGCCTCGGCCTTCCCCTGGCCCGAGAGATCGCCCGCGCCCACGGTGGCGACATCTTCCTCGACAGCGAGCCCGGGAGGGGATCCACCTTCACCATCGTGCTTCCCACCGTTTCCGCCGACTCGCAGAGACGTTGACGGTGATACGAATGGCCCCGGTGGTGCGCATCGCCTTTCTCCTCTGGGCGGTCGCGGTCCTGGTGGCGATCTGGATACAGGATCAGACCGGGGCGCTTCCGCTGGGGCTCTTCAACGAGGGACGCGCGGAGTACGAGTGGCTCTCGGCCGCGTCGCTGGCCGTCTTCGCGGCGATCGCCGCGCTGTTCGTCGCCGAGATGCTTCGCCGGAAGCCGATCCCGCCCGCGGGCGCCATCCGAGGGCTGATCGCCTCCTTCCTGCTCCTGGAGCTCCTGCTCTTCGCCGCCGATGCGACGCTGGTGTCGCGAGGCGCGTCTTCCCATCTCGGGGGTCCCTACCGGGAGCTCCAGTCCGACTCCGGCCAGTGGGTGTGGGTGAAGAAGGCCCACGCCGGGTCCCCGTACGGCTTTCGAACCGCTTCGCCCTACGCGAAGCGCGCGGACCGCCTGCGCATCCTCTTCCTCGGGGACTCCTACACCGAGGGGAGCGGCAGCTCCCCCGGCTGCAACTATCCGGAGGTGGCGGCGGGGCGGCTGTCGGAGCGGATCGGGGCTCCGGTCGAGGCGATGAACGCCGGAGTCGGTGGCTACGGGCCGGTGGATGCCCGGAACCTCCTCGAGCACCTGGCGGCCGAGGGCTACGGCTTCGACGCCGTCGTCTACGGCCTCTTCCTCGAGAACGACTTCACCGACAACCTACCTGGAACCGAGCGCCGCGTGGTCTCCGGGATCAACTTCCGCTTTCCCGAGTCGCGACTCCTGCGGCTCCTTCACCCCCTGAACTCCCGGGCCTTTCGCTACGCGCTCTTTCTCTCCCGCACCAGCCGCCTCGACCGCGGCGCCCGCGAGCAGACGCTTCGCCGCGAGGGGCCCTGCCGGACCGAGGGGGAGAAGCTCACCGAGATCGGAGATGCGCTCCGGTCCCTGGTGGAGCGGCGACTCGACGCGAACGACTCCGCGGGGGCATCCCCGGCGGCGACGGGGGTGATGTCACAGGCGCTCCGCGGCCTCTCGGAGGCGGCGCGCCGGCTCGAAGCTCCCTTCGTCCTCGTCGTCTTTCCGGATCGGATCCTGGTCGACGAGGATCTCCGCCGACTCCTGGGCCGCGACCTCGTCGCCGAGGGACATGATCTCGAGCGCCTTCGCCGCTGGATCGAGGACAACGTGGAAGGATCGCCGGTCCTCGACACCACGGAGTTGCTCCGGGGCGGAAGCGAGCACTACCGGATCGTCGACACCCACCTGAGCGACCTCGGGAACCGGGTGGCGGGAGAGTGGGTCGGGGAGAGACTGGCGACGCTGCTGTTCGCTTCCGAGCCGTGATCTACCGGGCAGCATCGGGGCCAACCTCCGAATCCCGCTCGACCGGCACCGGTGAGACCCGCCAGATGTGCTCGCAGTACTCCGCGACGGCTCGGTCCGATGAGAACCATCCGCTGCGGGCGGTGTTCAAAATGGACGCCCTCGTCCATGCGGTGGCGTCCTTCCAGGTCAGATCCACTCTCTCCTGGCACTCCCGATACGCGGCGAAATCCGCCAGGACCAGGAAATGGTCATGCTCCAGCAGGGAGTCGACCAGGGGGCGGAACCGGTTGGCGTCGCCTTCGGAGAAGAGCCCTTCGTCGACGGCATCGATGGCTGTGGAAAGCTGGGGATCTGCGAGATAGCACTCGCGCGGCCGGTAGCGGCTGGCGCGGCGCTCCTCGACTTCGGATTCGGTGAGGCCAAAAAGAAAGAAGTTGTCGGCGCCCACGCGCTGGCGAATCTCGATGTTGGCTCCGTCCAGCGTCCCGATGGTCAAGGCGCCGTTGAGAGCGAACTTCATGTTCCCCGTTCCAGAGGCCTCCATACCCGCGGTCGAGATCTGCTCGGAAAGATCGGCGGCTGGATAGATCCGCTCGGCACTGCTGACGTTGAAGTTGGGCAGGAAGCCCACACGCATCCGGTCGTGAACCTCGGGGTCTCCGTTCACCACCTGGGCGACGCCTTGGATCAGCTCGATGATGAGCCTGGCGAGGCGATATCCGGGGGCGGCCTTGCCAGCGAACACCCAGGTGCGCGACGGCGCATCGTGACCCGAGCCGCGTTTGAGGTCCAGATAGCGGCTGATGACGAACAAGATGTTCAGTTGTTGGCGTTTGTACTCGTGGAAGCGTTTGGCCTGGATGTCGAACAGGCTCTCCGGCTCGGCATCGACCCCCGAGGTCCTGCGGATGGTCTGCGCCAGCGTGCGTTTGTTGTGAAGCTTGACTTCGCGCCAGGCATCGAAGAAATCCGGTTTGTCTGCCCAGTCTTCGAGCTCCCGCAGGCATTCCAGATCTCTCGTCCAGCCGTCGCCTATCGAATCGTTGATCAGGGAGGTCAACTGCGGGTTCGCGAGAATCAGGAACCGGCGCGGGGTCACGCCGTTCGTCACGTTGGTGAAGCGCTGCGGCTCCAAGGCGTGGAAATCGGTGAGCACCCGCTCCGCCAGCAGGCGGCTGTGCAGCTCCGCTACGCCATTGATGCGATGGCTCGCGACACACGCCAGATGGGCCATGCGCACACTGCGACCGTGCCCCTCGTCGATGAGTGACAGGCGGGCCAATAGCGCACCATCGTCCGGGAAGAGCGCACGGACCCCTTCCAAAAAGCGGTGGTTGATCTCGTAGATGATCTCGAGATGCCTGGGCAACACCGCGCCAATCAGGTCCACCGACCATGTCTCGAGCGCCTCTGGGAGCAGGGTGTGATTCGTATAGGCGAAGGTCTCGCGAACCAGCTTCCATGCGGTGTCCCACTCCAATCCGTGGACGTCGACGAGGAGGCGCATCAGCTCCGCAATGGCGATGGCTGGATGGGTGTCATTGAGCTGGACCGCGAACTTCTCTGGAAGCAGATCCAGGGAGTCGTTCTGTTGCAGGAGCAGGCGGAGGGTGTCCTGCATCGCGCAGGAACAGAAGAAGTACTGCTGCTCCAGGCGCAGGCGCTTGCCCTGCGCCGGCTCGTCGTTGGGGTAGAGCACCTTGCTGATGGTCTCCGAGGCGATCTTCTCTTCGACGGCGCGCTCGTAGTCGCCCACATTGAACGCCTCGATGTCGAACGACTCACAAGCCTGGGCGCTCCACAGTCTGAGCAGATTGACGGTGGGAACGCGGAAGCCGGGAATTGGCGTATCGAAGGCGACGCCTCTGACCAGACGCTGGGGCTGCCATCGTACTCGGAACCGTCCCGAGCCGTCTTTGTAGTGCTCGGTCCTTCCTCCGAACCCGACCTCGAAGCTGATCTCCGGACGCGGGATCTCCCAGGGATTCCCGGAGCGCAGCCACTTGTCGGCGAGCTCCACCTGGCGGTTTCCCCTGATCGCCTGTTCGAAGATGCCGAACTCGTAGCGGATCCCGTAGCCGATGGCGGGGACCTGCAGTGTGGCGAGAGAATCCAGGTAGCACGCCGCCAGGCGGCCCAGACCGCCATTGCCGAGACCGGGCTCCGGCTCCAGCGCCGCAATCTCGTCGAGGTCCAGGCCGAGGCCCGCCAGGGCCCGACGCATCGGCGGCTCGATCCCCAAGCTCGACAGGGCATTTCGCAGATGAGGACCGGGAAGGTATTCGGCGGACAGGTAGCAGACACTTCGGCTCGCCTGTCGATAGTAGGTGCTCGCCGTATCGATCCAATTTCGCAAGAGCCGATCGCGCACGGTCCATGCCAAGGCCAGATAGAAGTCGTTCTTTGACGCCACCTCGGCAAACCGAGCCTGAACGAAGTAGAGATTGTCGAGGAACGACCGCCGGATGGACTCGGCATCCGTCGCGGTGCGGTAATTGGAGTGGGGGTTCTCGTTCATTCCGGGGACGGCCAGGAGATCTCGTCGTTGGCGAAAGCATAGATCACACAGTATTGAGATAGCAACGGCTCCTGGTGGCCGGGGAGAGGCTGGCGACGCCACTATTCGCCTCCTAACCGAAGGAGCAGGGCGGGGAGATGGAGCGCGGGCTCACCGACAGGCTTCCGTTCTCGTATCTCTGGCTCATCCTCGGCATCTTCGCCCTGATGGGTCGCCTCGCCTACACCGGAATCGCGCTCCAGGCGCGGCTCGACGAGAGGGTCACCCGGGAGATCCGAGTCGATCTCCTCGATCTCCGTCCCCTCGCGCCCTACGCGCGCAGGGGGCTCCGCTCCGCGCTGTACTGGCTGCTGGGGAGCTCGATCGCGTCGCTTCTGTTTCTCCGCTTCGGCTTCCTCTGGACGCACGTCTTCATCTTGATCGGCACGCTGAGCGTCGGGGCCATCGTGATGCTCCAATCGTTGAGAGCCGTGCACCGGCGCCTCGATGCGGAGAAACGACGCGAGCTCTCGCTGCTGCGCTCGGCGATCCAGAAGGAGCGCGGCGAGGTGCTCGGCGATGGACCGGGCGCCGTCGATGCCGCCGCCCGGCTGCCGGGATTGCTCGCGCTGGAGGCCCGAACCGAGAGAGCGAGCACCTGGCCCTTCGACGCCTCGACCTTCCTCCGCCTCTCGGCGCTCGGCCTGCTCGCCATCGGCTCCTGGCTGGGCGGTGCCGTCATCGAGCGGCTACTCGGCCTCGCCGTCGACTGACCTCGGCATCGAGCGGTCGAGCGTGGCGTCTGCGCCTCACGGAGAGCCAGATCAGAGGGGGCAGGAGCAAGGCCAGCTCGGAGCCCAGGCCGCAGGTCCACGCGTTCTCGTTGTTCTTCCACGGCTTGTCAACGCACTGGGGGTCCGGGTTCGCGACGCCGTCTCCTTCGGGATCACTCACGTTGGCGGGGCACCCTCCCTGCTGGCCGGTGCACGCGCCCCAGATCGACTGTCCGCCGTCGAAGTCGATCAAACCGGGATCCGGATCCTGTCCCGGGTCGTTGTTGATCCCGTCCTGGCACTGGGGGTTCTCGATGTCGCTGGCTGGATCGGCGCAACCGGGGTCGTTCGGGTGGTCGGCAAGACCGTCGCCATCGTCGTCGACCCCATTGCTGCAAGCGAAGCGGTAGATCTTCACGTAGTCGACGTCGATGTACTGATCCATGGCCGGCACGTCGAGGTAGCCGTACGTCGGGTCGGTGAGTTCTCCGGTGACGACGTAGTTGTCGATCCAGGTCGTGAAGTTGAGACCCACGCTCGGAATGCTTCCGGGATCGGTGACCTCGGCGATGGGAGTGACCATGTCGTCGATGAATATCCCGATGTAGTCCTCCCGCCACTGGACGCGGTAGGTGTGCCACTCGGTCAGATCGATCCCCAGATCCTGCCAGACCACGGGCAGGCCTCCGTGCGCGACGACGACGCGGGTTCCGGCAAAGGGCGGCGAGGACTCCGGTGAGATGCTCGTGAACCAGATCACCTCCTGAATGGAGGAGATGTTGCTGTCCCAGAGGCCCCAGCCCCGGGAGCCAAGCCCGTAGGTGGGGTCCGGAGTGCCCGGAGCGCCGGGCGCATCCCAGCCGTTGTTGTTGTTGTTGCGAAGCCGCACCTCGAAGTTGTAGTAGGCCGGAACCGAGTACCGGATGATCTCGGCGTTCTGGTACTGAGGGGGCGGAGCGGACCAGGGGCCGGCGAGATTCAGGTGGGCGAAGCCAGGGCTGGTCGCGTCGAAGGTGGTCGTTCCGATCCCGACATTCCACGAGTAGTCCCAGTCGGGGTCCTCGGCATGGCCGGGAAAATTGTCCTCGAGAAAGATCTGACCGCTTGCGGAGCCGGCGGCGAGGCCCGAGAAGAGAGTGGCGGACAGGAGGAGGAAGACGGAACGGCGTGAGAATCCGAGGTGCTGGGTGGCTCTGCGCATGTGACCCTCCCCTTGGCTTCGCCGTGGCAGCCAGCGCCTGGGCTCGGCCTTCTCCCCTGACTCATCCTAACCGCCGCCTGGTGGCGCGTACAGCGATAAGCGACGCCAGCTCTCACGTGCAAAGATGAAGACCCCCCTCGGAATGATCCCATTGGGGAGAAGCAGGGAGAGGCGGTATTAAGCCCGAACCCGCAACGAGTCAACTCCCGCTGCGAGTCTGAGTCGATATCCCTAGGTCGATGCAGTTCCGACGAGTCGAGAGCGAGCGGATGCAGCCGCCCCTTTCCCGACTCCGGCGGGTCCCGGGCCCAACCCGATACTCCGGCTCGGTCTTCACGACGGGAGTACTCAGGTACCCCGGGCTTGTAGCCGAAACTGCTGTGATGATGGAACGCACTGGGGACGGGGAGTTCCTGGCCATTCCCTCGAAGGAGAAACCATGATCGCCAGGCAGATCGGATTCGGATTCCTCGCCGTGCTCCTGGGCGGGCTCTTGTGGCCCGCATCCGGTGGGGCTGCCTCCAACCTTCCGGAGGTGATGTTCATCCTCGACGCCTCGGGCAGCATGTGGGGCCCGGCCGGCAGCCAGACGAAGATCGAGGTCGCCAGGGATGTCATGGCCCAGGCCGTTCCGGCCTTGCCCGCAGAGGTAAAGGCAGGCCTGGCCGCCTATGGACACCGCCGCAAGGGTGATTGTGAGGACATCGAGATCCTGCTCCCCTCGGGCAGCGACAACCGCCAGGGGTTGATCGCGAAGGTCGAGACGCTCACTCCCAAGGGCAAGACACCCCTCGCCGCCTCGGTGAAGATGGTGGCCGACACGCTCAAGCAGAATGAGAACGAGACCACGATCGTGCTGGTCTCCGACGGCATCGAGACCTGCCACGACGACCCATGCGGAGTGGTGAAGAATCTGAAAGCGGCGGGCATCAAGTTCGTGCTGCACGTCGTGGGCTTCGGCGTGGGTGACGAGGCCACCGAGCAGCTCGAGTGCCTGGCGAAGGCCGGCGATGGCCGGTACTTCCCGGCCGGCGATGCCAGGAGCCTCCTGGCCGCGCTGGATACGGTGAAAGAGGACGTGGTGGTCAAGGTGAAGCAGGCCAAGACCACCAAGGTGGCCACGAAGTCCCGCTTGGGAAAGCTCGAGATCACCATGCCCCAGAGCGCGGTGATCAGCCTGGCCGAGATCAGAATCATCCGCTCCGCGGACGGCAAGCTCCTGAAGAAGGCCGAGCCCGCCGCCAGCGCCAGCCATCCCCTGATGGCGGGCAAGTACAAGGTGGTCCTCGCCTTTGCCAACACCAATTACCAGCCGGCCTCCGAAGCGCCGATCGGCGAGGTGGAGGTGATCGGGGGCGAGACCACGAGAATCAATCTGGGTGCAGTGGTGATCAACATGGCCGAGGGCTTGAACGAAGGGATCGTGGCCGTGGGGCTGATCGACCAGGCCACCGGCAAGGATTTCGTCACCCTCCATGCCAAGGGCAACGATTACTACCTCTACAGACCCAAGCCGGTCCCGGCCGGGACCTACACTCTGGTCTTCGTCCTGGGCCGCTCCGACTTCCCCGCTCCGGTGGCCAAGGACATCGAGGTGTCAGACGGCAGGGAGACGGTGGTCACCATGGACTCGGGGATCGCCCTCGTGGAGGCGCCCGGAGTGACCGGCTGGGACCTGCACCCCGCTGGCTCGGGCAAGACCATCCTCGAGGTGCGCCGCCGCTGGGACAATGACTGGCCCTTGTGGAAGAATTTCCCCGTGCCGCCGGGCGCCTATGACCTCTACGTCTTGCAGGAAGGCATGACCGAGCCGTTGCCGGTGGGCGAAGGCATCGTAGTCAGACATGGACAGACCGTGGTATTCGATTCGGGGATGTAGGAAGAAGAGACGGCTGGGCCTCGGCCAGCTACTGCTCGGCCGCGGCGATTGCGGCGCCGATGATGCCGGCGTTGTTGCGTAGGGCGGCGGGCACCACCTCTGCGCGGACCTTCAGCCGGGGCACGAACTTCTCGGCCTTGCGGCTTACTCCGCCCCCGAGGATGAACAGCCGTGGCGAGAAGAGGCGCTCGAGGTGGACCAGGTACTCGTTGAGTCGCTTCGCGTAGGCGGGCCACTTGAGCTTGTCTCGCTCGCGGACCCGGGACGCGGCGCGCTGCTCGGCCACCTTGCTCTGGTTGCGCAGGTACAGGTGTCCGAGTTCGGTGTTGGGGACCAGGGTCCCGTCGATGAACATGGCACTGCCGATTCCCGTGCCCAGGGTCAGGATCATCACCAGGCCGCGCTGCCCGCGGCCACTGCCCAGGCGCATCTCCGCGATACCCGCCGCATCGGCGTCGTTGAGCACCAGGGTGGACCTCTTCGTTTGCTCTTCGATGCGCCTGGCAACGGGCACTCCCACCCAGGATTCGATCTGGTGGGCGGAGAAGGGCGTCGTTGGCGTGCCCTCCTGCACCACCGCCGGGAAGCCGATGCCCAAGGGGCCGCTTCCCTCGAACTGGCTCACGAGCTCGACGGCGGCAGCCAGCACCTCGTCGGGTTCCAGGGACTCCGGTGTCGGGACCCGTTTGCGCTCCGAGGCCAGCTCCCCGCTGGCCGGGTCAACGAGAGCCCCTTTGATTCCCGATCCGCCGATGTCGAGTCCGAGTGCGATGCTCATATCTCGTCGCGCTTCCCTTCCCGTCCAACCGAGGACGGCGCGATTGTACACCGATCGCGGAGACGCGAAACGGTTCGGTTCTCAACGACGTCCCCAGTCACTGGAGGAGGATCTCCGAGCGAAGGGTGTGGCCTCACATGGGGAGAGGTCAGCCTCAAGCCGTTTCGCTGCCCACCCGATGGTCCCTGCATGTCCTGGACGGCGCGGAGCGCAGCCCTTTTCGGCCTGCTCGCGTGCGCGGCGCTCTCGGCCTGTGACGGGTCCGCGAAGGGCGGAGCGGTGCTCCCGGCCCCGCTCGAGGGGAAGCCCAACGTCCTGCTGGTCAGCATCGACACCCTGCGAGCCGACCACGTGGGGGCCTACGGCGCCGAGCGCGCCAGCACGCCCACCCTGGACCGGATCGCGCGCGAGGGGGTGCGCTTCACCCAGGCGCTCTCGCCGGCGCCCCTCACCCTTCCATCCCACGCTACGCTGCTCACCGCCCTGGACCCGCCGCGTCACGGCGTGCGACACAACGGCATCCATTGCCTGCCCGAGTCGGTGACCACCCTGGCCGAACGGTTTCGGGAGGCGGGCTACACCACCGGGGCCGTGGTGGGCGCCGCAGTGCTCTCCGCACGCTACGGACTGGCGCAGGGCTTCGACCACTACGACGACGCCATCGTGCCCCAAGCGGGCCGGGTGGGAGGTGCCGCCGCCCAGCGCGACGCCAGGGCCGTCCGCGAGGCCGCATGGTCCTGGCTGGCCCGCGCACCGGAGCCCTTCTTCCTCTTCGTCCATTTCTACGACCCCCACTCCTCGTACCAGCCGCCTCCCCCCTTTGACCGCATGGCACATCCCTACGACGGCGAGATCGCGTACGTGGACGCTGAGCTCGGCGGGCTGCTGGCGCACCTGGAAGGGTCGGGACGCCTCGCGAAGACCCTGGTCGCCGTGACCGCCGACCATGGAGAGAGCCTGGGCGAGCACGAAGAGGCCACCCACGCCTACACGGTGTACGACGCCACGCAGCGGGTGCCGCTGTTGCTGCGGGGCCCTGGGGTGCCGGTGGCCCGGCGGGAGGATACCGTGGTGCGCCTGGCCGACGTAGCGCCGACGCTGTTGGCGCGGGCTGGCGTGGCTCCGCTGGCACCGTCTTCGGAGCTCGACGGTCGCGACCTGACACCGCTGCTCCGCGATGCGTCGGCGCCGGTCGATCGGCTTGCCTACGTGGAGTCGCTGGCCACACAGATCGACCAGGGCTGGGCGCCGCTCCACGGCATGCGCTCCACCGACGCCCTGCTGATCCGGGCGCCGCGTTCGGAGCTCTACGTATTGGCCGGGGACCCGTCTCAGACGAACAACGTGCACGACGATCCCCGGCACGCGGCCCTGCGTATGGAGCTCGAGACCGCGCTCGACGCCCGGCTCGAGGTCACCGCCAGCTCCCAGACGGTGACCCTCGACCCCAGTACCCGGGCCCAGCTCGGGGCGCTGGGCTACGCGCTTCCAGACGAGCCGGGTCGCATGCCCGAAGGTCCGGTCATCGACCCCAAGGATGGGCTGGTCCAGCACCGCTCCTACCACGAGGCCGAGCTGGCACTGGCCGCAGGACGGTTGGAGGAGGCCGGCGAGGCGTTGCGGCGTCTCGTCGCGCTGCATCCCCGGAGCGCGCAGGCGCACGGCAAGCTCGCCGTGGTCGCACTGCGTCGCAACGATGCCGAGGAGGCACGCCATCACGCCCGTCGCGCCGCCGAGCTCCAGCCCCGCTCGGCGCCCTACTGGCAGCAGCTCGGTGTCGTGCTGCGGGAGACGGGCCAGCCGGCCGAGGCGCGGGAGGTCCTGGCATACGCGCTCGCGCTGGACCCCGACGACGGCAGCGGACATCTGGAACAGATGCAGACCTGCGCCGTGCTCGTCGACCTGGCCTGCACGGAGCTCGAAGAGGCGGCGGCGCTGCGCCTCGTCGGCTCGGACATCGTGTCGCTTCGCCGCATGGCCGATGCCTGGGAGACGGCGGGTGAATCCAGACGCGCACTGGCGGCCTACCGGCGGGTCCTCACAGCGGCACCGGACTCGCAGCGGGACCACATGCACGCCGCCATCCACGCGGCGGCGCTCGGCGATCCCGAGGGCTCCGCGGCACACCTCGCCCGGGCTGGCGCGGTGCGTGAGGACCCTCGCGCCCAGCGGATGCTGGCCGAGGCGCGGGCCTCCGCGACGGACGCGATGGCGAAGCCGTGAACCCGAACAGGGGTCAGGGCCTGAACCGCCCCGGGTTTGCCGGAGGCTCCATTCCTTGAGAGGATGGAGTCATGGCACGCACAGGGAAAGCGGCCCGCGGGTTGGAACCAAGATCTGCCGACTACCACCCCTCCCAAGAGAGCCGAGGTGCCGACAATGAGCGAGACGGCCACCCATCTGATGTTTGATCCCAATCCCGACCTCGAAGCGCTGCCGCGCGAGAAGCTGATCACCCTCTGCGAGGAGACGGCACGGGCTTACCAGAACCTGATGAATCTGTGGCGCGGTACCGTGACAGCCCGGTGGGATGACGAGACCTGCGACGAGATCGCGCGCGAGGTGGCCCCCCTCGCTGTCGGGGGAGGCGTCGACGAGCAGTTCCGCGCCGACTTGGACTTGATGGCCAGGGTCGTCAAGGCGATGCCGGAGCTGCTCACCTTCGGGCGCTACGAAGCGGGCCTGCTGCCGGAGCCCCTGGACGCGAGGCTGGAGGTGCAGCGGCTGTCGCCAAGAGCACTGGTCCTGCTGTGGAACATCGCCGCCCTGACCTACATGATGTTGACCGGCCGCTGGTACGAAGCCGCGGAGCTCCGCTTGGACTCCGCGACGGCCATGAGCCTGGAGAAGGAGGTCTGGCTGGATCGCGGCGGTGCAGAACACGACCTGAGAATCGGATTGGAGGCGGCAGGCGTTGAAGGCGCCAGCGTGGCGGATCTCCTACGCGGCTTCCAGCTGGCACCGGGTGAGGTGGGGCTGCTGGAGGTTGAGTTCAGGCTGGATGACCCCAACCACGGCTGGCTGATACACAGGCGCTGTCCCGCCTGGGATCGCTTCCGAGACGAGGATGTGGCTCGCCGCGAGCACGCCTGTGTGATCTGCGTGATCGGTATGCGCCTCTCTGGCGAGCTGGTCAACAGGGGCATGCGGTGTCGTGCAGCATCATTGCCTCCATACCGCGACCCAGTCGACTACGCCTGCCAATGGGAATACTGGCTGGAAGAGGACGTCTGAGCGTCTGACTTCGCCCCAAGGAGGCCGCGTCCCAGTCAAGTACTGGCCCCCCCCGACCCCAGCTACAAGGGGCGCTGACCTGGACTCTAAACGAACGTTCGTTTACCATAGTGACCGGCAGCACCCGCGCCCGCTGGAGGCTCCGCCCTGAGGCCCACGCGCTCGCGGTGCGGCGGGCATCCCGGCATCGGCCGCGGGAAGGAGCGAGCGCGCGATGAGTGATTCCCAGACCCAACCGGGGCGGGCGGCGACCCGGCGGCAGTTCCTCAAGATCTCCGGTGTGGCGACTGCTGCGGCCGCGGCGGGAGTCGCCGGGCTGCCACTGTTTCACTTCTGGCGCAGCGCGCACGCGGGCCTGCCGGGAACCGATCCCTCTCGGACAGCCGCGAAGCTCGAAAACTGGGAAGATCTCTGCCGCCAGCGCTGGACCTGGGACTCGGTCGCCAAGGGCTCCCACGGCTGGGCCAACTGCCGGAGCGCCTGCGCCTGGGACCTCTACGTGAAAGACGGGATCGTCGTGCGCGAGGAGCAGAGCGCCAGGTACGAGGCCTCCGAAGCTGGCGTGCCGGATTTCAATCCGCGCGGCTGCCAGAAGGGCGCCTGCTACACGGAGCTGATGTACGGCCCGAGCCGACTCACGGTCCCGATGAAGCGCGTGGGCGAGCGGGGCTCTGGCGGCTGGCAGCGTATCAGCTGGGAGCAGGCGATCGAGGAGATCGCCGAGAAGATGGTCGACATCGCCCTGAAGTACGGCACCGACACCATCTACCAGGATCTGGGTCCGAACTTCGATCTGGGTGCCAGCACGGTGGGACGCTTCAAGTTCCAGATGAAGGCGGGCGGCATCTTCGCCGACAACTGGGCCGAGATCGGCGACCTCAACATCGGCGCCACGCTCACTCTGGGCTTTGCCCACGTGGGTGGCTCCAGCGACGAGTGGTTTCTCTCCGATTTCCCGGTCGTCTGGATGATGAACCCGACGGTGACGCAGATCTCTGACGCCCACTTCCTCCACGAAGCCAGATACAACGGTGCCGAGCTCACCGTGATCGATCCGCAGTACAGCGCGACCGCGATCCACGCCGACAACTGGCTGCCGATTCGCACGGGCACGGACGCCGCACTGGGACTGGCCACCGCCCGCCACATCTGGGAGAGCGGCAACCTCGATCTCCCCTACGTGCGCGAGCAGACCGACTTCCCGCTGTTGGTGCGGACGGATACCGGCCGTTTCCTGCGCGAGGCGGATCTCCTCGAAGGCGGCCGCGACAACCTCCTCTACATGTGGAACCCGCAGGCGGGCCGGCCCGAGCCGGCTCCGGGCTCCGAGGGCGCCGACGACGGGAAGCTCATCGTGGAAGGCTTCGAGCCGCCCATCGAGGGAAGCTTCGAGGTCGAACTCGAGGACGGCAGCCAGGTCGGAGTGACCCCGGTCGGTAGCATCGTGAAGCAACATCTCGAGCCCTGGACCTTCGAGGCGGCCGGACAGGTGACGGGTCTCGCCCCGGGATTGATCCGGAAGTTCGCGGACGGCTTCGCGAGGTCGAAGCGCCCGATGATCTTCTCGAGCTGGGGCTCGAACCGCTTCATCCACTCCGATCTGATGAACCGCACCAAGCTGCTGTGCCTGTCCATGAAGGGCGCCCTCGGCCGCAAGGGCTCGGGCTACCACTCCACGGGCTTCATCGATGTGGCCGGCTTCGGCTCGGGCCTGCAGAGGAGCCGCACCGGCCTGCCCGGCCGGCTGCAGATGATCTGGGGAATGCTGTCCCCCAAGGAAACCTTCGAAGCCGTCGTCGACTTCGTGAAGGAGCGAAAGAGCTGGGAGCAGATCCTCGCCGAGCAGGCAGACAGGGGTCAGGAAGAGTTCGTCTGCGCGACCAACGTCTCCACGCTCGACTACCACCATCAGGGGATCAAGGAGGATCTCGACAAGGAGGTGGAGGGGCTATTCCCGCGGCCCCTGGGCGCCTACGACGAGGAGGCGACCGAGAAGGGCTGGCAGCCGGCGCTGCCCCGGAAGGGACAGCCCCGGATCTACTTGAGCGGTGGCGCCAACCTGCTGCGCCGCTCCAACCACACCGCACGCATGCTCGACACCATGTGGCCCGGCATCGATCTGGTCGTGGTCATCGACCAGAAGCAGTGCTTCACGGGCATGCACGCGGACTACCTGCTCCCGGCCGCGGGCTGGTACGAGAAGTCTGGCATCAAGTACGCCCTGACCTACGTCCCCTACCTGCACTACTGCGACGTAGCGGTCAAACCCATCGGCGAGAGCAAGGACGAGTGGGAGATCTACTGGCTGCTCACCAAGCAGATCGAGAAGATCGCCAGGCGCCGCAACACTCCCGTGTTCGACGGCTGCGGCAAGTTCGAGGTGGACTGGAAGGAGCTCCACCAGGAGTACTCCTGCCAGGGGGAGTGGGGACCGAAGGACGCCGAGAAGGTCACGCAAGCTGTCCTCGACGACAGCCCTTCGGCTCTGGGCATGACCGTCGAAGGCCTGAAGAAGACGGGCATCGAGAAGTTCCGAAACACCGGGCTCAACATCAGCCCCACCTTCCTCTACAACCCCGACTGGAAGGGCGAGGGAGTGCTGAGCCCGCTGACCCACTTCGTCGAGTACAAGTGGCGCTGGCCTACGCTGACCGGGCGCCAGCAGTTCTACATCGATCACCCCTGGTTCCTCGAGGCCGGGGAGACACTGCCCACCCACAAGGAGAGCCCCAGGGCGGGCGGCGACTACCCCTTCCAGCTGGTCTCCTGCCACTGCCGGTGGAGCATCCACACCACGTGGCGTGACACGGCGCTCTTGATGCGCCTCGGGCGAGGCGAGCCGGTCCTGTACCTGAACACCGAGGAGGCGATGCGGCTGGGCCTCGGTGACAACACCTGGGGAGAACTCTACAACCGGCTCGGCCAGATGCGCATGCGGATCAAGCACGCCAGCATGGTGCAGCCCGGCGTGGCCTTCTACTTCCACGCCTGGGAGCCTGTGCAGTTCCCCGATCACAAGAGCTACAAGTGGCTGATCCCCGGTCTGATGAAGCCCCTTCACATGGCCGGCGGCGAAGGACATCTCCGCTTCGGCATCAACCACTTCGAGCCGGGCTCCTTCGTTCAGGACACGCGCGTCGGAATCCGGCCCTGGAAGGAAGCGAGCGGGTAGAACGCGTGAGCGCGGACTCCACGACGGCAGCGCTCCCCTTCATCGCCTGGTCTCGCATCTGGAGCCCCGTCGCGCCCGAGCCGCTGCGCAGGGAGGCCTGGGAGGCCCTGGCGCTGCCCGGCTCCTTCGAAGAGCTGGGCCCCGAGTTCTGGAGCACCTTTCACGTCGGGAACCCTGCCCCGAAGGTGCCGCTGCTTCTCCACGCCGCGCTGCGGCTGGAAGGTGCGCGCGCGAGGGAGGACTGGATGCGCGCCATGAGCTACCTGGAGCTGCACTTCGACGAGTTCCATCTGCCCCCGGACCAACTGGGCGCGGCCTGCGAGGTCTACGCCTGCGCCATCGAAAGCGAGGAACCCGTCCTGATCGAGGAGCTACGCCGCCGCTACCTGCTTCCGTGGTGCCGCCTCGCCCGGGAGCGTCTCACACGAGAAGACAGTCCGCTCACCTTCCTGCCGGAGCAATTCGAAGTGGACCTCCTCGCCGTGGATGCAGGCGCGTGATTCGGCGGTGCAGGTGTCCTGCCGGGGCTCGTGCGCGGAATCCGTCAGAGCAGGATGCCCGCCACGCAGCCGGTCATCATGGTGGCGAGGGTTCCGGCCAGGATCGAGCGAAGTCCGAGGCGCGCCAGGTCTCCGCGGCGGCTCGGCGCCATGCCGCCGACGCCACCGATCAGGATCGCCAGGGAGCCGAAGTTCGCGAAGCCGCAGAGCGCGTAGGAGGAGATCACGATCGAGCGCGGAGAGAGCGCCTCCGCCTCCATCAGGATTCCCAGATCGCGGAAGGCGAGGAATTCGTTCAGCACCGTCTTCACCCCGAGGAGCGATCCCACCTGGACGGCCTCGGACCAGGGGATTCCCATCAAGAGCGCGAAGGGTGCGAAGAGGACCCCGAGGATCCACTGTAGAGTCAGGTCGGGAGCTCCCAGCAGACCGCCCACCCAGCCGACCAGGCCGTTCAGCATCGCGATCAACGCGACGAAGGCGAGCAGCAGTGCTCCCACGTAGGCGGCCAGGCGGAGCGCGGCGAGGGCGCCCTCGGAGGCCGCGTCGATCAGATTGACCGAGGTGCGCTCCACCGTCGCCCGCCCGCCACTGGTGGTCACGGGGATCTCGGTCTCGGGGACCATGACCTTGGCGATGAGAATGCCCGCGGGAGCCGAGAGCAGGCTCGCCGTCACCAGGTGACCGGCGAAGCTCCCATCTCCCAGCATCTTCGCGTAGGCCACCAGCACCGAGCCCGCGATGGTGGCCATGCCGGTGGCCATTACCGTGAAGAGCTCGGAGCGGGTCATCCGCTCGATATAGGGCCGCACCAGGAGCGGCGCCTCGGCCATGCCGACGAAGATGTTGGCGACCGCCGCGAGGCTCTCCGCACCCGAGAGGCCCATGGAGCGGGAGAGAATCCTCGCCAGTGCAGTGACCACCCACTGGACGATGCCGAGGTGATAGAGGATGGCGAAGAGGCTTCCCATGAAGATGATGATGGGGAGCACGTCGAGGACGAAGGAGAAGCCGAGCTCCTGGAGCGGACCGAAGACGAACGCCACGCCCGCGTCGGTGAAGCCGATGAACTGGACCACCGCCTGATTCACCGCCACGAAGAAGGCGCGCCCGAAGGCGGTCTTGAGGAGCAGCAGCGCCAGAGCCAGCTGGAGGCCGAGCCCCCACGCGATCACCCGCCAGGGAATGATTCGGCGCTCGGTGGAGAAAGCCCAGGCGATCGCGATCAGAGCGACCAGGCCGAGCGCCGAGATCGCGCGCAGACCCGGATCCGTCACGGCGTCGCCTCCTCGATGGCGGATACCAGGGCGCGGGTGGCGGCCACCAGATCCTCTGCCGCCGCCACCGCCGAGATCACGGCCGCTCCCGAGGCGCCGGCGCGGATCACCTCCGCCACGCGATGCCGGTCGATTCCACCGATGGCGACGAGCGGAAGAGGTGCGGCGAGCGCAGCGATCTCGCCCAGCGCCGTGAGGCCACGAGCGTCATAGGGGCTCTGCTTCGACGTGGTTCCGAAGACCGGGCCGAAGGCCAGGTAGTCGATCGGCTCCTGGCAGGCGCGGCGCGCCTGCAGGGCGTCGTGGGTGGATCGTCCGACGAGGAGCTCTTCGCGCGCCTCCGCGGGGATGCGGTCGGGCGGGAGGTCCTCCTGGCCCAGGTGGACGCCGTCGGCTCCCGTGGCCACGGCGAGATCGAAGCGGTCGTTGACGATGAAGAGAGTCCCCGATTCGCGAGTGATCTCCCGTATCGCCCTGCACCACGCCAGTGCGTCCCGGTCGATGGCGCGCTTGGCTCGCAGCTGCACCACCGCCGCGCCCCCCTCACAGGCGGCGCGGGCCTGGGTCACCGGGTCGCATCTCCAGCGCGCATCGTCGTCGGCCAGTACGTGAAGACCGCCGAGACGCAGCCGCGCGCCCTGTCTCTCCTCGGGCGTCACGAACGGCCCGGCACGGAGATGCCCAGATCCGTGATCTTCTTGCGGAGCGTGTTGCGATTGATTCCCAGCAAGGCCGCTGCCTTGATCTGGTTACCGTCGGTGTGTGCCAGCACCTCCTCCAGGAGCGCGCGTTCGAGCCGCGCCAGGATCCGGTGGTAGACCTCGCTCGGGTTGGGCTCGGCGAGGAGAGCCCTCACCTCCGAGGTGAGCAGTCCCTCCAGATCCGCTTCGCCTCTGCTCTCCGCTCCGCCCTCCGCGAGGAAGGCGAAGTCGTCGGGGGAGAGCACCTCGCCGTCCGCCAGCACCAGGGCGCGCTTGATGGCGTTCTCGAGCTCTCGCACGTTGCCGGGCCAGTCGTGCCCGCAGAGGTGCTCCAGGGCCGCTTCCGAGAGGAAGTGAGGTCCGCCGGTGAGATCCTCGGAGTAGCGCTGGATGAAGTGCTCGGCGAGGACATCGATGTCTTCAGGCCGCTCGCGAAGCGAGGGAACGTGGATCGGCACGACCCGGAGACGGTAGAGGAGATCCTCGCGGAACCCTCCGTTCGCGACCGCGGCTTCCAGGTCCCGGTGGGTGGCCGCGAGAATGCGCACGTCCACCAGCTCCGGCTGCCGTCCCCCCACCGAGACGACCTCACCGCTCTGGAGTACGCGGAGCAGCTTCCCCTGCAGCTCCGGGGGCATGTCGCCGATCTCGTCCAGAAACAGGGTTCCGCCGTGTGCCTCGCGGAAGCGTCCCGGTCGCGTCTCGACCGCCCCCGTGAAGGAACCGCGTTCGTGCCCGAACAGCTCGCTCTCGAGCAGCTCGCGGGGAATCGCCGCGGCGTTCACCGTGACCAGAGGGTGTTCCGCCCGCGCGCTGGCGTTGTGGATGGCGTTCGCGATGAGCTCCTTTCCCGTGCCGCTCTCGCCGGTGATCAGCACCGCCACGTTGCTCCGGGCCACGCGTCCGATCGTCTTGAAGACCTCGATGAGGGCGGGGCTCCGGCCCACCAGGCGCTCGCCGGCGACCGCGCGCCCGCTCACCTGGCGCCTCAGGCTGCGGATCTCGCTCTGGAGCAGGCGGGTCCGAAGCGCCTTGTCAACCAGTGCCAGCACCTCTGCGTTGCCGAAGGGCTTCACCAGGTAGTCGAGGGCCCCGCGCTTCATCGCCTCCACCGCGTTCTCGAAGGTGTTCTGGGCGGTGATGATGACCACGGCGAGATCGGCGCCGAGCGAATTCACGCGATCCAGCAGCTCCAGCCCCGACGGCCCCGGCATGCGGATGTCGAAGAAGGCGACCTCGAAGCGCTGGGCGGCCAGGGCCTCGAGAGCGGCGTCGCCGGAGTCGACATCGACCACCGCGTGACCCGCGGATTCCAGGATCTCCCGCAGGACGAATCGGATCGACGGCTCGTCGTCGGCGACCAGCACCCGCGCGGCTTCGCTCATGGCTCCTCGCTCCGCAGGGGCAGGGTGACCCGAACCGTCGTCCCCTCTCCAGGTGCGCTCTCGATGTGGAGCGTACCCCGGTGCTCCGAGACCCAGTACTCGGCGACGGACAGACCGAGCCCGGTTCCTTCGGAGCGCTTCGTGAAGAAGGGGATCGTCGCCTGCCGGAGTTCGTCCTCTCCCATCCCGGGGCCGGTGTCGCGGATCCAGACGGCCACGGTGGGGACCGGCTTTCCCGACTCGGTGAGGACGCGGTGATCGAGGGCCATCCGGGTGGTGATGGTGAGTCGTCCGCCCCGACCCCCCATGGCCTGCAGGGCATTGCGCGTGAGGTTGAGAAAGACCTGGGTGAGCCGGTCGGCGTCGCTCAGCAGATCAGGGATGGAGGGATCGTAGGCGCGTTCGACGGGACACTCGCGGCTCAGGGGATCGTGGGCCAGGAGATCGAGCACCTGGTCGAGGATGCGGTGGAGATTGGAGGCTCGCAGCCGGAGGCGATCGCCCCGGGCAAACACCATGAAGTCATCGACCAGGCCCGCAATCCGAGTGGATTCCCGGACGATCAGATCGGCGGTCTCCCGGGTCTTGTCGTCCTGGGCCCGATGGAACAGGAGCTCCCCGGCACCCCGGATCCCCCCCAACGGATTCCTCACCTCGTGGGCCAGTCCGGCCGCGATGCGGCCGAAGAAGTCCAGCCGCTCCCGCTCGGCCTCGAACTGCTCGAGCCGTCGCTGGGCGGACCGGTCGCGCAGCACCAGGACCACGCCGTCGACCGCCCCGTCCTCGTCCAGAAGCGGAGACGCCGCCACGTCGACCCGCAGGTCCTCGTTGAAGCGGCGCTCGATCTTCTGGCTGCTCTCGGTGCTGGCGATGCCGGACTCGAGCACCTTGCGGCCGAGCCGGGCCAGCGCATGGGTGGAACCGAGAAGCCGCTCCACCGGAGCTCCCATCGCCGCCTGGACCGACTGCTCGAGGATTCGGCAGGCGGCGCTATTGAGCTGCTCCACGGTTCCCTCGGCGTCGATCACCACCACCCCTGCGAGGATCGCATCGAGCACGTCGTGAAGATCGCGGGCCATCTCACCTGGCCTTCCGGCCGCCGAGGGGCAGCTCACGGCTCATCGGCTGCCTGATTTTTGGGCACATTAGCCCAGGTCGTGAAGATGCGGTGCTTTCGGCGGGCGCTAAGGTGCCTGTCATGAAGACCGGAATCACCGTCGCCGAAGCTCAGCAGATGGTGCTCGATGCGTGCCCCGTCCTCGGATCCGAGACCGTTGCCGGCGTCGACGCCCAGGGACGCGTGCTCGCGGAGCCGGTGTGCTCGAGCCGCACCCTTCCGCCGGCGGACTGCTCGGCGATGGACGGCTTCGCGGTGCGCGCCGAGGACCTCGCCGGAGCCTCGGAATCGGATCCGGTGGAGCTGGCGGTGGTCTACGAGGTCGCGGCCGGAGGGCAGGGCCACCGGCCCCTGGCCGCCGGGGAGGCGGCGCGGATCTTCACCGGCGCGCCGATTCCCCCCGGCGCCGACACCGTGGTGGCTCAGGAGGACACCGTCGCCCGGGGCGACCGGGTGGAGATCCGCATCGTCCCCCCGCCCCGGGAGCACGTTCGCGAGGCCGGCGAGGACATCCGGCGCGGTGACACGGTGCTGGAGCCCGGCACCCTGGTGGGCCCGGCGCAGCTCGGCATGCTCGCCTCTCTCGGCCGCTCGCTGGTCCGGGTGCACCAGCGCCCGCGGGTGGCGATTCTCTCGGGTGGCGACGAGCTGGTGGATCCCGACGGGGATCCGACCGGCGGCCGGATCGTCTCCTCGAACACCTACTCCCTCGCGGCGCTCTGCCGCGATGTTGGCGCCGAGCCGGTCAACCTGGGGATCGCCCGAGACACCCCCGAGGACCTCGAGCGCCTGCTCCGGAGCGGGCAGCGCGCGGATCTTCTGGTGACCTCCGCCGGGGTCTCGGTCGGCGATCACGACCACGTGCGTCCGGTGCTCGAGCAGCTCGGCTATCGGCTGCTCTTCTGGGGGGTCTTGATGAAGCCCGGCTACCCCATGACCTTCGGTCGCTTCGAAGCGGGGCCGGGACCGCTGGTGTTCGGCCTGCCCGGAAACCCCGTCTCGGCGATGGTGACCTTCGAGCAGTTCATCCGCCCGGCGATTCGCAAGGCGACCGGCCACCGCGCCTGGTTTCGTCCCGTGGTGCGGGCCCGGCTCACCGAGACCCTCACCAAGAAGGCGGGACGGCTCCACTTCGTCCGCGTGCGGCTGGACCGGAAGGGCGGAGAGATCGAGGCCAGCAGCACCGGGAACCAGAGCTCCGGCGTGCTGCGCTCGATGACCCTCGCGCAGGGGCTGATGGTGTTTCCCGCCGAGGCCACCGAGATGCCGGCCGATTCCGAGGTCTCCGTCCAGGTCATCGACGAGCAGTTCTTCGCCTCGGCGGAGTCGGGGGTTTGAGCCCGGAGGGGCGCATTGGCGGCGTGACTGCCGCTCTCCTCCTGGGCGGCGCCTCCTCTCGGATGGGCCGCGACAAGGCGCGGCTCCCACTCGGGGGTGTCGCGGCTGCGACCCATCTCGCCGGGATGCTGGGAAGCCTCTTCGAGGAAGTGCTCCTGGTCGGCGGCGATCCGCCGGGCGAGGCCCCGGGAAGGCGGGTCCCCGATCCCGAGGGCCCGCGCTCCGCGCTCCGCGGCCTGGTGGGCGCCCTCGAGGCGGCGAGCTCGGAACGGATTCTGATGGTGGCGACCGATTTGATGTCACTCTCGCCGGAGCTGCTCCTGGCGCTTCTGGTCTGGCCGGAAGCGGACGCGGTGGTTCCGCGCACCGGCGCTCAGCTCCACCCTCTCTGCGCCCTGTATCGGCGCGAGCCGGTACGCACCGTGGCGCGCCGGCGTCTGCGCGACGGCGAGCTCGCGCTGGTGGATCTCCTCGGAGAGCTGCGCGTGAGCTACCTGGAGGGGCCGGATCTCCGCGCCGTGGATCCGGACGGATCGGCGCTCTTCAACGCGAACACGCCCGAGGACTTCGAGCAGCTCCGGGAGCGTCTGCTCGGCAAAGAGAGCGCGTGATCGGCCGGCCCGATCTGGCTAGGCGATGCTCGATCGTGTCAAGTGCTCGGCGATCAGCTCCCGCGTCTGATCGCTGATCTGCTCCGCCGAAGCTCCTTCGAAGGACGCCGGCGGGATCTCGTCGAGGATGGAGATCCGGATCGGATGGCGGCCCCGGAGCACGAAGCCCCGCTTGGGAAGCGCATCGGCGGTTCCCCGGATGACGATCGGCAGGATCGGGCGCTTCGTCGTCAAGGCCAGCTCGAAGGCGCCGGGCTTGAAGCCCCGCATCTGCCCGGTCGGCGAGCGCGTGCCCTCGGGAAACATCATGATCGAGTTTCCCTCCTCGAGGGCTCTCCCACTGGCCTCCATCATCTCGATCACACTGCTCCGGTCTCCCCGCCGGAGCTTGATGTAGCGGTTCAGAGACATGTTCCAGCCGATGAAGGGAACCCGGAAGTTCTCGATCTTCGAGACCCACTTGAAGTGATTGAAGAGCCGGAAGAGCACCAGGATGTCGAGGAGCGAGAGGTGGTTCGCGACCATCACGTAGGCTTCGCCGCGGCGGATCTTCTCTCGTCCCTCGATCGTCACCGGCCAGGCGGGATTCAGCCAGGTGTAGAGCGAGGCCCAGAAGCAGGTGAACTTATGAAGCAGGAACTTGCGTCGATCGAAGGGCAGGGTGACCGCCCAGATGAGCAGCGCGACCGGATACATCAGGATCGAGGACAGGGTCAGGAAGATCCAGAAGACCAGAGAGAGCGCTCGTCGCAGCATCTCCGGATCTTACAGGCTCCCGTCGATCGGTGAAGCGCACCTGCCCTCCGGGGGGTCGGAGGAGAGAGGAGGCGCCGCGTTCCCGCTCCGGAGCCGAAGCCGGATCAGCTCAGGGGCGGGCTTCCGCGCGAAGCTCGTCGAGGCGCTTCTGGATTCGCGCCAGCTCGGCCTCGAGAGCTTCGATCTCCGGATTCGACGCCTCCGCGACGCTCTGCCTCTCGGGGGCTGCGATGGCCGGGGGACGCCAGGTGTCCTGAGTGACGTGGAGTGCCCAGGTGGTCATGGCCGCCAGCAGGACGGCCAGGGAGGCGTAGATCCAGGGACGCGAGGCGCGATGCTCCGAGCGGGGCTCCATACTCAACCACTCCATGCTCGGAGGGTGACGGATCCCTCGCGCCGGAGGAATGAAGTAGTTCACACCTGCGTCCGGTTTTTGCGGATTCACGCCCTGGCAGGATCCACGGCTTGGCGCCCTCTCATGTCGAGAGACTGGAGAAGGCGTCCTCGCGAATCAGCTCGACCAGGACCGCGGCGATCTCTGGATCGAACTGGCTACCGGCGCCCGCCTGGATGCGGCGCAGCGCCTCGTCGGACCCGATCGCATCCTTGTAGCTCTCTTCGCTGGTCATGCTGTCGAAGGCTTCCGCCAGACCGATGATGCGCGACTCCAGAGGGATCTCCTCTCCTGCGATCTTCTCCGGGTAGCCGGTGCCATCGAACCACTCGTGGTGATGCAGCACGATCGGCGCGAGATCCTCCCAGAGTCGGATCGGCTTCAGCATCTGGCTGCCGAGCGATGGATGCCGGCGGCTCAACGCCGGGTCCTCGTCGCGGAAGTCGATCTTGAGCATCCCGATGTCGTGGAGCAGCGCGCCGAAGTGGAGTCTCTCGAGGTCCTGTCCCTCGAAGCCCATCTTCCTTCCGATCCGGTTGGCGATGTGGGCCACCCGTCGCGCGTGCCCCGTCTGCGTATTCACGTGCAGGTCGAGGGCACTCATCAGGATCTCGGTCAGGTGAACGAAGAAGTTGCGTTGCGAGTCGCGAAGATCGGCGTTGTGTCGGGCGACTCCGGCGAGGGTGGCGAGGGTCGAGAGAGCGTTCAGGTGGCTCTCGTCGAAGTCCTCCGCTCCTTCCCCCCGGGCGACCATCAATACGCCCACCGTGGCCTCTCCATCCAGGAGCGGCACCACCGCCAGGGCGTGGATCCCGAATTGGGCGGCGTCGGCACCGGACCAGAGCATGGGACGGCCGGTGGCGAGGGCGGGCTCGATCAGGGTCGCGAGCGATGGGTCGATTCGCGAGTAGATCGCCCCCGCTTCCTCCCCGGCGCTCCCCGCCAGGGTCGGGGGCTCGTCCTGCTTCTCGCGGGTCAGCAGGAAGGCGGCGGCCCCGTCGCCGAGCCGGATGGCGCAGGTGACGATGGCGCGCAGGACCTCGTCTCCGTAGGGGGCATCGGCGACCCAGCGCGCGGCCTCGAGCATGGTCTTGAGTCGCTGGTTCTGCTCGTCGAGGTGGTTCAGGGACTGGTGGGAGACCCGCTGCAGAACCAGGAAGGAGCCGAGGGAGAGGGCACCGATGGAGACGACCAGGCAGACGAGACCGATGGCGAAGGGCCCGTCCGGTATCTCCGGGAGGACGTAGCGCTGGACCACATAGGCCAGGGCAGCCAGGGGAACTCCCGCACCGAGCGCGTATACCAGCACCGCGGTGCGATCGAGTGAGTGCGAGAAGATCGACAGCTTGCTGGTCTTCATGGAGAGACTCCCGGGTCTCCGCGCACAGTGGCGCAGAGGGGGTATCGGTATTTCCTCGGAGAGGCTGAAGCCTGTCGGCGCGACCATCGGGAGGGGTGCGGAGGCTCGGAGTCCCCGATCGGCGGCTCCCCGTTCCTGAAAAGCCTTTAAATTCAGGTAGTTAATCATCCAATCGCGGCCCGGGTCCGGCGCGCGGATGCAGCCGAGCCCGGCTCGAGGGCCGCGCCGATGGTAGGCTCGACGCCGGTCGCAGCGGAGCGGCCTCGGATCGGGCGGAGGGGGCAGGGTCCATGAAGTTCCAGGGGCTGAATGCGGACGATGCGCGGGCTTTCGCGGAGAAGTGGCTCCCCGCCTGGACTGGAAACCGCCCCGAGCTGCTCGCTTCCTTCTACACCTCGGATGCGGTCTACTCGGACCCGGCGATCCCGGAGGGCGTGCGAGGTCACGAGGCCCTGCTGGCGTACTTCACCAGGCTCCTGGCCAGGAACCCGGAGTGGGTGTGGGTGCACCGCGGCTCCATCCCGATGCAGGATGGCTTTCTCAACCTCTGGCACGCTTCGATCCCGGTCGGCGAAGACACCGTGGAGGCAGACGGCGTCTGCACCGTCCAGCTCCGCGACGGCCTGATCTACGCGAACCACGTCTTCTTCGACCGGTCCGAGCTCCTCGATCATCCGTCCACCTCTGAAAGAACCAAGGGAGAGACGCCATGAGCCGTTTCACCGGGGAGATCCGATTGGTCGTTCTGGCGTGGGTCGTGGCAGTGCTTGCTCTCGGCTTCTCGAGCGCCGGCCAAGCCTCGATTCTGGAAGAGATGGAGGGCGAGGTCCGACTCGTCGAGTTGTCGACCTGTGGCCAGCCGTTCCTCGAGCTCGCCCCCACGCCGTCCGGTGACTTTCACGTCTATCCAGGAATGGGAGGCGGAGGAGGGGGGCCGGGGAGCATCTCGTTGAGCGTCGGACCGGACTCTCTCACCGCCTCGGGGGTCCGGAGCAATGAAGTCCGAAGGGTCGATCCGACGAGCGGCCGCCCGATCGAGGGGGGCGCCTCACCTGAGGCTGGCTGCCCGACCGGACTCGAGCCCGAGTGCTGGCGTGAGGAAGACCCGACAGTCATCAACACCAACGCGTTCGATGCGGTCTGCGCGACTACGAGAGGCCTCACCTCACTCGACCCGGAGGCCTGCGGCCAAGATGTCTACAACAGCCAGCTAATCGCCGACCCGACCGCACCCGCCTCACCCACACTCGCCCAGTCGCTTGCCTTGCTCATGTCGGGCCAGGATCCCAACGCGGAGAGCCTCATCGCCGGTGGGGGGCTGTTTCTTGCGCTGGCTGAACCGGTGGCTGGCTGGAATGATTCCACCACAGCGGCGATGCAGGCCATGACGGACGGCAACCCGTGGCTGGGCGGTTACCAGACTCCCCTGGTTCCGCTGGTCGTCAACCCCCATGACGGCCCTGCCCCGAGCCCTTCGATGCATCCGGAACCGTTTCAGGCAATCTTCACACAATTCGGACTCTCGAGGCATTTGACCGACCAGCAGGAGGCACTGTTTGCCTGCGGCCCCTTCTACGGCAACAACTGCGACATCCACGGACCGAGTTTCCTCACCGGCCGGGGCTTGATGAGGACCGAAGCGAGCTCCCTGTTTCAGTCCTTTCCGCGCCTGGGAGGAGCCTGCGGGTCGAGTGGCTGGGATACGTCGGATCCGGCACTCCCTCAGCCCGGAACCGTGGGCTTCGCAGGGGAGCCGGTCTGCGCTCGCTACGATGAGGGCACGACCTCCCTCCTCCCCGGCTGCCGGGGGCCAGCCGACGCCGACTACGACCCCACTGAGGACGGCGGCACCACCGGGGCCGGCTTCTTCGAGGGCGCCACGAGCGACGATGGGACGCGCGTCCATCCCTTCACGGGACAGGAGTGGGCCAGCGAGATGGCGGTGTTTTCCTGGAACCACCTCGTGTCACTGGTCGCTCTCTCCTTCGCTGCAGACCTCGACGACATCCAGATCACCGAATTCGACCCCGACGATCCATTCCGTCTCGACGGCTGCTCCTTTGCCAATCCGCTCGCCTGCAGCAACGTCGCAGGTACGCTGAGCATCACGACGCTGGCACCCGAGGTGGACCCGAGCCAGCCGCCGCTCCGCCGCTGGCTCTGGGAGACTGGGGCCGAGTACCTGGTGGCCGAAGCCAGCGGCGACCTCGAAGACTTCCTGGGCTGGAAGCTCTTCGCGTTCGGCCCGGAACAGTCGCGGGCGAGTGGAGCGGAGATCGGCTTCGTGTTTCTCCTCTCGCCTCCCGATCCCTTGCCTCCGATTCCCGACTCGCCACTGATCGTACGCTGGACGGGCAACGGCAACGAAAACTTCGCCGGAGTTGCCTACGGACTGGTTGCCACCGCGGAGTGCGACGACGGCATCGACAATGACGGAGACGGACACGTCGACTGGAACGGCGGTCCTCAGGCAGAGCCCGCCGACCCGGGCTGCGCGGATGCCTCGGACCTGTCGGAGCGCGACCCAACCCTGGTCTGTGACAACGGCGCGGACGACGACACGGACGGTGCCGCGGACTACCCGGCGGACATCGGCTGCAGAAACCCCAGCTGGATGACCGAGAATCCCGAGTGCGATGACGGAGTTGACAACGCCGACAACGACGATCCCGCACTGGCGGATTGGGACGGCGCCGGCCTGGGCGGTCCCGATCCACAGTGCATGGCAGCGTGGGATAGATCGGAGTCGCCCGGCTCTTCTACACAATGCGGTAGCAGTGCCGGGATGGTACTGCTCGCACTCCCGATGATCTGGCTCCAGCGGACGCGAAGATGCAGTGCGATCGGCGGCCGCAGTCGAGAGCTGATGAGAAACGCCGGCTAGTCCTACACCAGGTCCTTCGGGGTCGTGAAGTCGAGCAGGCGTCCGCTCTCGGGAGCGAGGTCGCGCCAGCGGTCCAGATCGAACTCGCAGACCGCCAGCGCGGCGGTGGGGAACTTCGCCGCCATGCGGCGGAGCGGGTCGCGCGGTCCGCTGCCCGCCAGGCCCTGGGCCAGATCGGCGATGCCGGGGTTGTGGCCGATCAGCAGGACCTGAGAGGTTCCGTCGTCGACCTCCTGCAACCTCGCCAGTAGCTGACCGCCGCTCGCGAGGTAGATCCGTCGTTCGATCAGCAGTTCGGGACGGACCGGCAGATGGGGGAGGAGGAGGTCGAGCGTCTCCCGAGTCCGCCTGGCCGACGAGCACAGCACCAGCGACGGTTGGTACTCCTGCTGTGCGAAGTGGACGCCCATCACCGTGGCCCCCCGCGCTCCCCGGCCATCGAGGGGGCGGCCGTGGTCATCCAGACCGGGATCTCCCCAGGAAGACTTCGCGTGGCGCAGCAGATAGAGCGTCTTCACTCCGCTTCCGGCGTGGACTCCAGCTCGATCAGGTTCTCGACGGAGAAGACGCCAGGCGTGGCTTGCGCGATCTCCTCCGCGCGCGCCCGAGCTTCCTCGTCGGGCACCGTGCCCCGGAGCGTGATGGTGCCCCGCTTTGCCTCTGCCGCGATGGCCAGGTCGCTGAGCTCATCATCGTCGAGGAGGCGCCGCTGGACACTTCGGAAGAGCGTGGCGTCTGTCGCCTTGAGACCGACGTGCGACTCGGCCTCGGCGAGGGCCTGCTCGCGGATCTGCAGCTCCCCTATCGCCGCCTCCAGCTCCTTCTGTAACTCATCCACCGCTTGCTGCCGGGTCTCCACCTCTGCGCGGGCTTCCTCCACGGCGCCCCGTTTCTCGACGACGGCGGCGGTTGCATCCGCGAGCTCTTGCTCCTCACTCTCTCCTCCACAGCCGGCGGCCAGCAGGAGCAGGACGCTCGTGACGAGCAGGGCCGCCAGCAAGAGAACGGAGGGGTAGGGTCGCGACATGGGGGTTCTCCTCATATTTCGTCGACGCTCGGCGTCGAATCCATTCTGGCCGAGGCTCTCTCTTGTATCACGGCGGGCTCACGCCCCCCGCTGCACCTGTCTCGCGATCGTCTGCAGCTGCATGTTGCTGGTGCCCTCGTAGATCTTCCCGATCTTCGCATCGCGATAGCGTTTCTCGGCCGGGTACTCCTTGGTATAGCCGATGCCTCCGGCCAGCTCGACCGCCATCGAGGTTACCCTCTCGGCGACCTCGGAGCTGAACAGCTTGGCCATCGCCGCCTGGGTGAGGAACGGCTCGCCCGCATCCTTGAGCCGCGCGGCGTTGTAGACCATCAGCCGCGCGGCCTCGACCTCCATCGCCATCCGCCCGAGCTGGAACTGCACTCCCTGGAACTCGCCGATCGGCTTGCCGAACTGCTTTCGCTCCGCCGTGTAGGCGACGGCATCGTCGAGGGCGCCCTGGGCGACACCGACCATCTGGGCGCCGATTCCGATCCGGCCCTCGTTGAGCGTCTCGATCGCGATCTTGTACCCCTTGCCGACCTCACCGACGACGTTGCCCTTGGGGACCCGCACCCCGTCCATGATCAGCTCGCAGGTGGAGCTGGCGCGTATGCCGAGCTTGTCCTCTTTCTTGCCGACCTCGAAGCCCTCGAATCCGCGCTCGACGATGAAGCTGGTGATCCCCCGGTAGCCCGCCTCGGGATTGGCGTTGGCCATGATCAGGAAGATCCCGGCCTCGCCGGCGTTGGTGATCCAGAGCTTGCGGCCGGTCAGAACGAAGTGGTCGCCGTCCTCGACGGCGCGCGCCTGCAGCGCGAAGGCGTCGCTTCCCGCGGCCTCCTCGGAGAGCGCGTACGCCGCCACCGTCCCGTCCGCCATCTTCCGCAGCACCCGCTCCCGCAGCTCGTTGCCGGCGTAACGCAGCACCGCGTTGGCCGCCAGGGTGTTCTGCACGTCGACCAGCACTCCGACCGCGGCATCGACCCGAGAGAGCTCTTCGACGGCGAGCACGCTCAGGAAGAAGGTGCCGCCTGCTCCGCCCAGATCCTCGGGGGTCTCGATCGCCATCACACCGAGGTCGAAGAGCATCGGCAGGATCTCGGGGTCGTAGTGGCCCTGTTGGTCCATCTTCACGACGCGGGGCGCGATCTCCTGTCGGGCGAAGTCGCGGATGGTCGCCTGGAAGATCTGCTCCTCTTCGGAAAGCACGGTCAGCGGGGGGGCGGGGCTCACGACATCCTCCTCTCGAGCTCGGGCGATGGCTTCCCGGCGGGAACTCCGCCGCCTCATCCATCGGTCGGCAGTCGACCCCTTTCGGTCTGCGCGGGGGCGCCGGCCACGGGCGACTCGAGAGGATTAGGCCACTTCTGCCTCGATGGCGATCCGTGCCTGAATCCCCGCGTCGGGGGGTAGTCAGAAGAGGAATCTTGCGGCGGGATTCGGACTTCGGACGAGGCAAACGAACGTTCGTTCGTCCAGGACAGGCCTGGTCAGACCTCCACCACCTCCTTGCTGATGCGACTAGCCCGGTAGACCCCGCGCCCCGTGCGGATGTAGTAGACGCTCGAGAGCTTCTCGCGGCGGATGCGGCCGTCCGGCTCGATCCACACCACCTCCTCGCCGACCGTGACCACGTGGCGGGTCTCGAGCTCCCTCTTCTCCTCGGGTGTCAGGGACGCGATCTGGGGGTCGTCTCGCAGCTCTTCTGCCTGGTCGCTCGTCATGGGCTAAGCATAGCTGGACAGCATGTCCAGACGAATCCTCATCTGCCTCTTTTCCGCGCACCTGCTCTGGTTCCTGGCGGGATGCGCGACCAACCCCGTCACCGGTCGGCGAGAGCTGGTGCTGATGTCCGCGGAGCGCGAGGCGCGGCTGGGAGAGCAGATGGTGGCCCAGGTGGCGGAGGAGATGGGCCTGGTCGAATCCCCCGAGCTCACCGCCTACGTCGACGCGATCGGCCAACGGCTGGCGATTCACTCGCCCAGGCGCGACGTGGATTACCACTTCGCCGTCGTCGACATGATGGAGCCGAACGCATTCGCCCTTCCCGGGGGCTACATCTTCGTCTCCCGCGGACTCCTCGCCATCGCGAACTCGGAGGCCGAGCTGGCGAACGTGATCGGACACGAGATCGGCCACGTGGCCGCCCGCCACGCCGCGCAGCGGGAGACCCGCGCCCTCGGCGTCGGTGTCCTCGCCACCCTCGGCACCCTCGCCGCGGCCGCAGCCGGCGGTGAGGGCGCCGCCCAGGGAGCGGCCCAGCTCGGTCAGGTGGCGGGCTCCGGGCTGATCGCCTCCTATGGCCGTGACCAGGAACGCCAGGCCGACGAGGTCGGGCAGAGGCTGGCGGCGCAGACCGGCTGGGATCCGGAGGCGATGTCCAGCTTCCTGCGCACTCTGGGCCGCGAATCCGAGCAGCGGACCGGTGAGACGCGACGCCCGAGCTTCTTCGACTCCCATCCCATGACCGACGAGCGGGTCGGCGACGCCGCCGCCCGGGCAGAGTCGCTGCGCGTATCGCAGGCGGCGCCGATCGCGGAGACGCGGGCTGCCTTCTGCGCGCGGCTGGTGGACCTGCTGATCGGTCCCGATCCGGCGCAGGGGCTCTTCCGAGAGCAGCGCTTCCTGCACCCCGGTCTCGACTTCGCGATCGACTTCCCGCGCGGCTGGGAGACACAGAACGCCAAGACCGCCGTCTTCGCGCGGGCTCCCGATGGCGATGCGATCTTCGTGCTCCAGACCCAGGGCGAGAGCGGGGATCCCGCGGCAGCGGCAGAGCGATTTGCCCAGCACAACCAGCTCGAGCTGGGGGACGGCAAGGGCGAACGAATCGGCGGTTTCCCGGCTCATCGCGCCGGGGCGGAGCTCCCCACCGAGCAGGGACCCGCGGCGGCGGAGTGGACCTGGATCGCGCATCCGAGCGCGATGTTTCGCCTGATGGGATTCTCGCCGTCCGACCGCTTCGGCGAGCACGAGGGGAGCTTCCGAGACGCGGCCCAGAGCTTCCGCTCGATCCGCGACCGCGAACGCCGCGGGATCACCGAGCTCCGGCTGCGCGTCGCCAGGGCCCGGGAGGGGGAGAGTCTGGCGGCTCTCTCGCGCCGGACGGGCAACGCCTGGAGCCTCGAGGAGACCGCCATCGCCAACGGTCTCTCCGGTGAACGACGCCTTCGGCGGGGCGAGCCGGTGAAGATCGCCGTCGAGGTCCCCTACCGCCGCTGAGCGACGCCCGGACGCCGTCGACGGACCCCCGGGTGGTCGGTTTCGCGATACTCTCGGAAGAAGAGACACCGCTTCTGTGTCGAACCCTTCCGCCTGCTCCCAAGGAGGGCGCACCATGAGAATTCGAAAGCTCGGACGCACCGGTCTCAAGGTCTCCAATCTCTGCCTGGGTGCGATGACCTTCGGGAATCAGCAGTGGGGCTGTGACGAGGCGACCTCCAGAGCGATCGTCGACCGCTTCCTGGAAGCGGGGGGGAACTTCATCGATACCGCCGACATCTACAGCACCGGCGTCTCGGAGGAGATCACGGGCCGGGCGATCCGGGACACGCGCAAGAGCCTGGTGCTGGCCACCAAGGTCGCCGGCCCGATGGGCATCGGTCCCAACGATCTCGGCCTCTCGCGCAAGCACATCCTCGACGCCGTCGACGCCAGCCTGCGGCGCCTCGGCACCGACTACATCGACCTCTACCAGGTGCACGCCCACGATCCCACCACTCCGCTCGACGAGACCCTCGGTGCCCTCGACGACTGCGTCCGCGCAGGAAAGGTCCGTTACCTCGGGTGCTCCAACTACTCGGCGTGGCAGCTCATGAAGGCCAACGCCCTGGCCCGGGAGCTGGGAATGGCCCGCTTCGACTGCCTCCAGCCCCAGTACTCCCTCGTCTGCCGCTCCATCGAGCGCGAGCACCTGCCGCTCTGCATCGAGGAGGGAATCGGTGTGATTCCCTGGAGCCCTCTCGGCGGAGGCCTCCTGACCGGGAAGATGGGGAAGGGGAGGGCGCTTCCCGAAGGCACGCGTGCCGCCGTCGACACCATGAACCAGGAGCGATTCCGCTCCGAGAGAAACCTGGAGATCGCCGACGTCGTGGCCCAGATCGCCGGGACCCTGGGAAGGACGTCGAGCCAGGTCGCCCTCGCCTGGGTGATGGCTCGAGAAGGCGTGACCTCACCCATCTTCGGTGCGCGTACCCTGGAGCAGCTCGAGGACAACCTGGGCGCCGCGGATCTCACGCTGGACGAGGAAGCCAGGAAGCGCCTCGAAGAGGTCTCGAAGCTCGATCTCGTCTACCCCTACGATTTCCACGCCCGGGTGCGCGCGATGATGGGCGAGCAGGGTCTCTAGCCCGCTTCTGCCGGGCGGCGGGTCGGGGGCATCGCGAAGCGCCGTCCGGCACTTATACTGCAGAGGTGACCTCGAAGACCCGGATCGGTCGTGTTCGGTTCCTGGCCCTGGGTGCGGGGGTGCTTCTCGCGACGTCGATGGTCCTGGTGCTCCTCTGTCAGGCCTGCGCCAACGGTCCTCCGCGCAATCCCGAAGATCTCTGCGAGATCTTCGAAGAGAAGGGCGAGTGGTACGAGGGCGCGATGCGGTCCTTCGAGCGGTGGGGGGTGCCGCCTTCCGTGCAGCTGGCCTTCATCCACCAGGAGAGCCGCTTCCGCGCCGAGGCCCGGCCGGGCTGGCGACGGGTGCTCTGGATCTTCCCGGTGGGCCGGCGCTCTTCTGCGTACGGCTACGGCCAGGTCAAGGACGGCACCTGGGCCGACTACCTGCGCGCCGCCGGACGCCGGAACGCCGATCGCAATCGCTTCCCCGACGTGGCGGACTTCATCGGCTGGTACGGTGACGTCATCCACCGGCGCAACGCAGTGGCGAAGGACGACACGTTCCTCCTCTACCTCGCTTATCACGAGGGGCCGGGTGGCTTCGCTCGAGGCTCCCACCAGGAAAAGCCCTGGCTGCTCGGGGTCGCCCGCAAGGTGGAGGCGCGCGCCCGGCTCTACCAGATCCAGTACCTCGGCTGCCAGGACGAGCTGGCGGAGGCCTACCGCTAGCTCTAGCTCTTCTCGGCGGGGAGGGATCTTCGGGCCATCGCGGAGAGGGCCGCCAGTCGATTCCGGTACCCGAGTCCGCGCAGATCACCGGCCAGTGTGTAGAGGGTGGGTACCAGCAGCAGCGTGACCAGGGTCGAGAAGGCGAGGCCCCAGCCCAGCGCCAGGGACATCGGACTCACCACCGCGTCGTAGCCGCCCAGGCCGTAGGCCGTCGGCATGACGCCTCCGAGGGTGGTGAGGCTGGTGACCAGGATGGGCCGGAGCCGCGACACCACTGCGTCGATGATGGCCTCCCGACGGACCTGCGGGTCGCCGGCATCGACGCTGCGGAGCTGTCGGTGAATCGAGTCCACCATTACGATCGACGCGTTCACGACGACACCGGCCAGGCCGATGGCGCCCATCATGGCCAGGAGCGAGAGCGGCTTGCCGTGCAGGAAGAAGGTCAGCACCACTGCCGCCGCAGAGAAGGGAACCACCGCCACCACGAAGAACGCCTCGAGGAAGGAGCCGAGCATCAGTGTGATCACCACGGTGATGCCGATGACGGCGAGAATCGCCGAGACTCCGAGGTCGGCGGTGACCTCGCGGGTGTCCTCGGCCTCGCCTCCGTTGTAGATGCGGAGCCCGGGCACACCCGCGAAGCGGGGGACGATCTCCTCCTCGATCCGCGCCGCCATCGAGAGCGCGGTGTGATCGCTCCCCGGTACGAAGCTCGCCGACACCGTCGCGGTGCGATGGCCCTCCCGGTGGTAGATCGTCGAGACTCCCGGAAGGTCCACCGGCTTCACCACGTCGCGAAGCCGAACCAGCCCGCCTCCGCCCGCGCGGACCGGCGTCTCGAGCAGCGCGTCGATGGAGCGGCGAGCCGAGGGATCGAACATCACACGGATGTCGGTGGTGTCGTCGAGGTCGCGGTGCTCCGAGGCGACCAGCCCGAAGAAGGCGGCCTTGAGGGTGAGGCCCACGTCCTCGGCCTCGAGCCCGCGCAGCGCCAGCTTCTGGTAATCGAGATTCAGGTCGAGCTGAGGGGTGCCCGGACGTTCGTCGATCTCGATATTGGTAATGCCCTCGATGCTCCGCAGCCACTCGGCCACCTCCAGGGCCGCGCCCCGGCGCACCTGGTCCCGATTCGACTCGACGTGGACCGTCACGGGCAGGCCGTGGACCGGGCCGATCATGTCGGCCTCGTAGACGATCTCGACCGCGTCGGGGACCACGAGCGTCCGCTCCAGCTCCTGGATCCACTCGGCGCTGGTGCGCTCGCGTCCGATGTTGTGGAAGAGCGCGTTGACCAGCGCCTCGTTCTCCGCGGCGCCGCGTTCCCGGTCCGAGGAGAAGCGGCCAGTTTCCTGATGGCCCACGCGCGCGGTGACGGCGACCAGGTCCTTCCCGATCAGATCGGGAAGCTGGCGCTCCAGGGACGCTACCACGGCCTCGGTCTGTTCCAGCGGCGTGCCGAGCGGCGTGGTCACCTTGATGTGGAGGGCTTCGGAGTCGTCCTGGGGAAACATGACGAAGCCCGTTAGCGGCGCGAGGCCGAACATGATCGCCAGGAAGACTGCCATCGCGGCGCCGATCACCAGGGCGCGGTGATGCAGGACGACACCGAGCAGGCGTCGGTAGCGGGCCTCGAGCCGGACCACAAAGGCCCGCTTCGGCGCGGCCTTGCCGCCGGATCGTTCCCCGGAGAGGTGGGAGGGCAGGATGAAGAAGGCGCCGAAGAGCGCGATCAAGAGCGCCAGCACCACCACGGCGGGAATGTTCCAGGCCACCTTGCCGGGGAGCCCGCCGATCGCCCACATCGGCAGAAAGGCGAGCACCGTGGTCACCGCCGAGGCGGTCACCGGACGCGCCACTTCGGAGGTTCCCTCGACGGCAGCCTCGGTGCGACCGAGACCTTCCTGCCGTTTGACGGTGATCCTCTCCGAGACGACCACCGCGTTGTCGACCAGCATCCCCAGCACCACCACGAAGCCGGCCAGCGAGATGATGTTGACGGTGATGCCGACGTGGGGCATCAGCGCCAGGACGCCGAGGAAGACCAGCGGGATCTGCACCATCACCCAGATGCCAGTGGCCGGTGTCAGGAAGCCGAACAGGACGATGGCGACCAGCACGATTCCGATCATCCCGTTGTTCGCCATCAGCTCGAGGCGGTTGCGGGTCTCGAAGGACTCGTCGTCCACCAGGGCGTAGTGCACGCCTGGAGGAAACAGCGTGGTCTCGACGACCTGCCGCACCGCGTCCACGCAGTCGAGGATGTCCGCGGTCTCGCGCTTGCGGATCACCACCGAGATGCCCGGCTCGGCGTTGGTGTGGGCCAGGAGGCCGGTGTCCACCCGGCCCGACTCGATGCGCGCCACGTCGCGCACCCGCACCGCGCCTCCGTCGGGGAGGAAGCGCAGCACCGTCTCCCCGACCTCCTCCGGCCTCTCGTAGCGGCTCCACAGCACCACCTGGCGGCGATCGCGGTCGGTCTCCAGCATTCCGCCGGTGCTCGAGACATTGCGCCGTTCCACGGCGCGCACCACCTCGAGCAGCGTGACTCCGTGCTCCCGGGCCCGCTCGGGATCGACCAGCACCCGGACCTCGGGATCCTGCAGACCCACCAGGGTGACCTGGGCGACGGTGTCGAGGGGCCGAATCCGCCGCTCCAGAAGCTTGGCCGCGCGGATCACCGCTTCGATGGGTCCCGAGAGGGCGATCTCGAGGACCGGGAGCTTGCCGGGGTTCATGCGCGAGATCACCGGGTCCTCGTCCATCTCCGGCGGGAAGTCGTTGATGGCGTCGATGGCCTGGCGGACGTCCTGCTCGGCCTCCCGGATCTGGGCCTCGTCGAAGTCGTCGTAGAGCTCGATGAGGGTGCTGGAGATGTTGTCGCTGATCACGGTGTGGAAGGACTCGACGCCGTCCACCCCTTCGATGGCGTCCTCGACGGGGATGGTGACCTTGGTCTCGACGTCGCGGGCGGCGGCTCCGGGGAGGATGGCCTTCACGACGATCATGGGCATGCTGACGTTGGGCATGCCCTCGCGCGCGGTGCGCGTGACCGTGGCGTAGCCGACAATGACCAGCGTGGCCACGATCACGTGGACCACCAGGTGACGCTCGGCGAAGTAGCGGATCAGGCGATCCACGCTCTAGCTTTCCGGGGGCGCGCCGAAGTACGCAGTCCTCTCGACCAGCACCGGGGCGCCGTCGCGCAGGGCGAAGAGCCCGTCGATCACCACCTCTTCGCCGACCGACACCCCCTCCAGCACCTCGACCTTCTCCGCGTTGCTGCGACCCATCCGCACGGGCCGAGCCACGGCGCGGGGCGCGCCGCCGTTCTGATCGACCACGAAGACGGTCGTGCCGGCCTCGCTGCGGATCAGCGCGGCTCGCGGTACGACGGGGTTGCGCCGCCCCGCCTCCGCGGGAAGCCGCACCTGGGCCACCATGCCCTCGCGCAGCAGTCCGTCGGGGCTGTCGAGCCAGAGCTCGATGGTGTAGGTGCCACTGGCCGGGTCGGCGATGCGGCCGACGCTGTGGATTTCCGCCTCGACGGCGGTCCCCCCCAGCTCGGCCAGGATCACCGGCGCGCGCGTTCCCGGCTCCAGGCCGGCGGCCTCGGTGCTGGTGACACCCGCGTGGATCCGCGCTCGGGAGAGATCCACGAGCGTGGCCAGCGGCCTCCCGGGGCTCACCAGGTCCCCCACGTCCACCCGTACCTCTTCCACGCTTCCCGCGAAGGGAGCCCGCACCGTGGCGTCCGCCAGGTTCCGCTGGGCGGTGCGCAGAGCGACACGGGCCAGGCTCTCGGCGCTCTTGGCCCGATCCACGGCGAAGCGCTGGGCGTCGTGATGGCTCTCGCTGATGGCGTCGTCACCCAGCAACCGGTCGCCGCGCTCGAGCGCCCGGCGAGCCTCGGCGAGATCGATCTCCCGGGTGCGGAGCGTCGCCTCGGCCTGCTCCACGGCGAGGCGCAGGCGGGTGGCGTCGAGCTCGATCAGGGCCTGCTCGGCATCGACCACCGCCCCCGGGTCCACCCGCCTCGTCACCACGCGTCCGGTGGTCTCTGCGGCGATGGTGGCCCGGTGGAAGGCGCTCACCACGCCGGAGACGGTGCCGGAGCGCTCGATGCTCTCCTCGACCACGGGGGCGACCCGCACGCGCACCGCAGTGCGGAGCGGGGAGACCTTGGCCGGCGGCGGCTCCACGCCGTCGGCGCGGGCTTGTGACTGGTCGCATCCGGTCGCCCACGCGAGGAGTGCTGTGACCCCCACCGCGGCGAAGACCGGGATCCAACTCGGAGGTCGGGGCTTCACGTGGGCACCGGGTCCTTTCCGGGCGCGCGGAGAGTTTCGAGGCCTAGCTGGATCTTGTCCAGTAGGCGCAGGAACTGCCTTCGTTCCCGCTCCGAGAGAGCGCTCGCCACCGCGGAGAGGCGCGGGGCGTAGTCCGGAATCAGCTTGGCGATGAAGGCCTTGCCGGCCGCCGTCAGCCTGAGGGCGATGCGCCGCCGGTCGGTCGAGTGGGCCTGCCGCATGACCAGTCCGTCCTGCTCGAGCCCGTCGAGGAGCCCGGTGACGGTGGCGCGGGTCACCGCCGCCCGCTCCGCCAGATCGGAGGGGGTGAGCTCGGATTCCGCGTATCGGTGCAGGATCATCAACAGGGAGAATCGGCCAACGGAGAGGCCGAATTGATGGCGGAGATTGGATTCGACGGCCCCGGCGAGGGCGTCGGCGACCTCCAGGGTGCGCATCGCAGTGAAGATCGCGGTCGCGTCCACGCCGAGGAGGTGCTGGGTCAGCTCGCGGATCTCGCTGAAGCTGGGCAGATCGCGGGGGCAGAACACCGGGGTCTCCTCTAGTGCGGAAGCATATAATAAGGTACCTAATCAACCTTCGCCAGCCGCCCGGCCCCGAGGGGCGCGGAGATCTCGGGGCCCTTGCGCGGGAGGCTCCGCGGCCGGAGATTCTCCGGTCGAGCCCCCCGCAAGCGGTGGAGCCACCATGATCTCATCCAGGACCGAGATCGGCCTCGTCCTCGTGCTCGCCCTGGCGGGTGCGGCGCTGCTGGTCTTCGGCGGTGCGCGGGCCTGTCACTCCTCGCCGCCGGACTGGAAGGCTCTGCGCGAGCAGATGGTGACCCAGCAGATCGAGGCCCGCGGAGTGGTGAATCCGCGCGTCCGGAGGGCGATGCGGAGCGTTCCGCGACATCGATTCGTCCCGGAGTCGAATCGCGGGAGGGCCTACCAGGATCGCCCCCTCCCGATCGGTCACGGTCAGACCATCTCCCAGCCCTACATCGTCGCGGTGATGACCGAGCTCCTCCAGCCGCAGCCCGGAGACCGGGTGCTGGAGATCGGGACCGGCTCGGGCTATCAGGCTGCCGTCCTCTCGGGCCTGGTGGAGAAGATCTACAGCATCGAGATCATCCCCGAGCTCGCGGAGACAGCGCGAACCGCGCTCGCCGCCGGCGGCTATCGGAACGTCGAGGTGATCACCGGCGACGGCTACAAGGGCCTCCCCGAGCACGCGCCCTTCGACGGGATCATCGTCACCGCCGCGCCCGAGAAGGTGCCCGAGCCGCTCGTCGAGCAGCTCGCCGTGGGAGGACGTCTGGTGATTCCGGTGGGGGGATGGAGTCAGGATCTCCGCGTCCTCGAGCGCACCGAGGAGGGAGTCCGGACCACCACGCTCTTCCCGGTCCGCTTCGTCCCGCTGGTTCGGCCGGAGGATGATCCGGAACGCTGAGTGCAGACTCCCAGGTCAGAGGAGTCCATCCCAGAGCTTGCGCTCCGAGGCGCCCGGATCTTCGAGGATCCCGATTCGCTCCCCGAACTCCATGGTGGCGCGGCGGGAGGTCTCGAAGGCGGGCCAGCGCTCGATCCCGGCGTGGCCCGGATCCCCACTGCGTGCGAAGGAGATCCAGGCGAGGTGCATCGCCTCCGCGAGCGCGGTGGGCGAGCTGTCCTTGCCGAGGAGGGCCTCCACCCCCGCCCGCCCGAGGTTGTCGAAGACGAAGGGGATCTCGAGCGCGTGGCACGATCCCAGCCGGCCGCCGAGAGCCCGCGACGCCCAGGTGAACAGGTAGAGGAAGGTGTTCTTCCGATGGCCGCACTGGGCCTCCGCGAGCCGGATGGCGGGGATCCGGAAGGCCTGGTCGGTGAGCGCCGCGGCGAGCAGGTCGTCCTCGCTGGCTTCGGGTCGCTTGCGCTCGTAGGTCTCGAGCGCCGCGGCGCCCTCTCCGAAGGTGCGGTCCATCCACCGGACCAGGCGCGCGCGGTCGAACCGGGGCGGATTGGCGAGGAGGAAGAGGTGCTGCTCGTCGAGGTTGGTCCCGGTGAGGAGGTCGACGTCGGCCGCGGCGCCCTCTCTCACCGCCTCGATCGGTGGCTTCGGTAGCACCGCTCCGTCGACGACGGGCTGAAAGGCCATCCCCAGCGGCAGACTTCGCCCCTCGCCGATGGCGCGTCGGTCGTTCGCGAGAAGCAGGACCGTCGCTGCCTGCGCTTCGAGGATCTTCTCCACCGGGAGCCCCCGGAGCGCCTCGACGTCCGAGGTGCCGGCCTTCTCCGAGAAGATCTCCGCGACCCGGGCCGCGGACTCGCGCGACACGGAGTTGTGGCAGGCCCCGCTCTGCGAGATGGCCCGGCGAAACAGCCCCTTCGCCGCGGGGACCCCGAGCAGCGTTCCCACGCTCATTCCCCCGGCGGACTCGCCGAAGATCGTCACCTGGTCCGGGTCTCCGCCGAATTCGTGGACGTTGTCGCGGACCCACTCGAGCGCGGCGATCTGGTCGAGGATGCCGTTGTTTCCGGAGCTGGTGAGCTCGTCGGATCGCTCCCCGAGGTGCAGGAAGCCCAGCGCCCCGAGCCGGTAGTTGATGCTCACCACCACCACGTCGCCTCTCCGAGCGAAGGGAGCGCCGTCGTACCAGGGGATCGCGGCAGTGCCGCTCAGGAACGCTCCTCCGTGGATCCAGACCATCACCGGGCGGGCGGCATCGTCGAGAGCCGGGGTGGTGACGTTCAGCGTCAGGCAGTCCTCGTCCCAGTCGGGGGCCGGCGCGCCCAGGAGCTGCCCGAGAGGCGAGGGCAGCTGGGGCGCCACCTTCCCGAATCTCCGCGCCGGGCGCACTCCCTCCCACGGCGGATGCGGGCGGGGGGGCCGAAATCGGGCGTCCCCCGTGGGCGGAGACGCGTAGGGAATCCCCGCGAAGAGGAGGACGCCCCCCTTCTTCCGGCCTTCCACTCGGCCCTTCTGGGTCCTGGCGATCGCGTCCATTGGCCTCTCCTTGCTTCGGTGAACGGGCGAGCCCGATGCGAATTCGTAGCGCAGCTCCTCTCGCTAGCCGTCCCCGCTCTCGATGCGCAGTGAGCGCAGCCGGTTGAGTGCGGCGCCGATCTCGAAGCGCCGCGGGCGGGCGAAGTTGCCGGGGTGGCGCTCGCCGCGCCGGAAGGGATCGAGGACGTCGAGGCCCTCTTCGTCCAGGATCCTCTCCACGCCGTCCATGACCTGGGCGAGCGTCGCACCCGCTCCCATCGAGCGCTTCCGCGCCAGCTCGATCGCGTAGCCCACCGCGCGGGTCTGACTGAGGTCGACGAGCTGCGGGAGGCCCCGCAGGTCGACGCGCTCGGTTCCGAAGCCGAGCAGGTCGATCTCCTTGGCGTCGATCTTCACCTCGCGTCGGCCCCGGGAGGGGTCGAGGCTCGCCGCCACGGGGACGCGACCGGCTGCCGCTGCGAGGGGACGCCGCGTCTCCACCCGACGCCGCGTCTGTTGGGAGGCGGCGATCGCCTTCGCCTCGCTGGTCACGTCGGCGGGCAGGTACTCGCGCATCTCGATCACGGTATCGGCCACGTCGAAGTAATCGCCGCAGCCGCCCATCACCAGCACCGTGGAGACGCCCAGGCGCTGGTGGAGCTCGCGTACCCGGTCCACGAAGGGGGTGATCGGCTCGTGGTCCTCGTGCACCAGGGCCTGCATGCGCGCGTCCCGGACCATGAAGTTGGTGGCCGAGGTGTCCTCGTCCAGCAGCAGCGTGGTCGCGCCGAGCTCCAGGGCCTCGACGATGTTGGCCGCCTGGCTGGTGCTGCCGCTGGCGTCGTCGCTGGCGAAGCGCCGCGTGCTGCGTCCCTGCGGCAGGTCGTCGATGAAGCTGCTGATGTCGCAGGCCTCGACGCGGCGGCCATCCTCGGCCCGGATCTTCACCGCGTCTCGGCTGGTGACGACCAGCTCCCGGCCGTCGCCGGGGACGTGGGGATGGATGCCTCGCTCCAGCGCGCGCAACAGTGTCGACTTTCCGTGATATCCCCCGCCGACGATCAGCGTCACTCCGAGGGAAATGCCGAGTCCCGAGACCTGGTGGGAGTCCGGGTCCTGCGGATCGGTCGGGTGGGGGAGCTCGAAGCTCACGCGCAGGGGTTCCGGGGCGCGGAATCGCACCGCCCCCTCGCGCATGGGTCGGTCGCTGGCGCCGCTCTCCCGCGGCAGGAGCGAGCCATCGGCGACGAAGGCCACCAGCCCGCGGCCCCGGAGCTGCTCCCGAATCGTCTCCTGGTTCTCCACGACGTGCACGAAGCGAGTTGCCTGCTCGCGCGGAAGCCGCTCCCAGAGGAGCCCCTCCTCGGCGATCCGCGGCAGCTCGTCGACCAGGAGCGCCTCCGCCTCACATCCCAACACCCGGCGCCCCGCCGCGGGGAGTCCGACCTGCAGCCGCGCCTCGACCCGCTGCGCGTCGATCGCCACCGCGGTTCGCTCCAGTACCTCCTGACCACCCGCGTCGACGGAGATCAGACCGCTCTTCCCGGAGCCGCGCCGACCTCGCGCTCTCTCGCCGATGCTGGCCGCGATCCGTCGCGCCAGGAAGTCCGCGAGCGCGGTCCGGCGGACCGGTCCCTCGAAGAGCGCTTCGGGAATCGCCGCCCACTCCTGGGAGAAGCGCGCTCGAACCCGGGACGGCGCGGCGAAGGGATCGCCCTGCACGTGGTCCACATGAAGCTCGAGGTCGCCGAGCCGGTAGGTGCCGCGGATCTCCTTGTAGGCTCCGTAGCCCCGCCCGTCGATGCGGCGCAGCCTGCGGCGAAGCTCTTCTTCACCCGCCCGCATCTCAGGCCAGGTCGCTGCTGCGGGAGCCGATCGCCCGGCGCTGCTCGGCGGCGCTCGCCGCCAGCCAGCGCCGCAGGGCCGGCGCGGCACGGGCCTGAAGCTCCAGGTTCAGGTCGAACCTCTCGAGGGCGAGGCGAACGGCGCGGGCTCCGGTGGGTATCGGGTGGGCGCGAAAGAAGGAGGCCACGTCCCTTCGGGCCGCGCGGGTTCCGAGGTGAGGGGTCGCCTCGACGGGACGGGTGATCAGCATCGGCGGCATCCGGCGGCGAAGGGCCGTCCAGCGCCTCTTCATGAACTCCCAGGTCTGCTCACCCGCCGCCCGGTTGCCGAGCATCCGGGCCAGGAGGATCGCGACGTCCTGCGTGCCGACGGCATCCGTGAGTGAGAGGGCGAGGGCTCGCTCGACCAGGTCCGGATCCCGGAACTCGCCCAGGCACATCAGGAAGCGGCGGCGTTCCTGGGGTGTCCCGGCCCTCGTCGAAGCTCCGAGAAACCTCTCGAACAGGGACGCATCTCCCTGCTGCGCCGCGAGGTTCACCACCGAGTCGGCGAGGTTCGGATCGAGGGAACGCCGGTCGTCCAGGTAGGCACCGCAGCGCTCCGTCGCCGCCTGCAGGACCGGCTCGGACTCCGCCACCTCCCCCACCAGCGCCAGCAGCGCGGCGCGCCGGAGTCGCACCAGATCGGCTTCGTCGCGGGCGGCATCCCAGCCGAGGGCGGCGAAGGCGGGACCGAATTCCCCGTCGATGCGTCGCATCAGCGCCGCCTCCATCTCTTCCCCCAGCGGTGCGGCGAGCTGCCGGCGGGTGAAGGCGAGCGGGGTTCGCAGGGTCAAGAGGACGTCGGGATCCCTCTCCTCGCCGAAGGCCATGACGAGATCGAGGAAGGCGTCGATCCTCGCCCGGCCCGCGCGCACGATCGCCCATTGGTGACCGAGCAGGCCCATCCGCTCGACGGCGGTGAGCGTGTCGAGATCCCCCGCCAGGGCGCGCAGCTCCTCTGGATCGTGGAGGGGACGGAAGAAGCCGCCCTCGTCGGCGTTCCCGTAGACGAAGCGGACCGGCGCGTCCTCGAGGATCAGCTCGTCCCGCACCCGGCCGATCAGGTAGCGCTCGGTGCTGGCCCGGCGGCGCCCCGCGCGGGCGACGCGACCGACCCAGGGGATCGGCCAGCGCGAGGGCTTCCGCTTGGATCCCGCGCTTCGCTTCGACTGACTCGCGCTCCTCGGACTCGCCTCGAAGCGCTCCTGTCGGAAGCGCAGCACGGGCCTGCCTTCTCTTTCGGCGCGGCGGATTCGCAGCAGCGGGAAGCCCGGCTGCTCGATCCAGGCGCGCACGATGGGCTCCACCTCCTGGTCCGAAGCCTCCGAGAGGGCCCGCCACAGGTCCGCGGCCACCGTGTTCGATTCCCGGTGCCGTCGGAGATAGGTGCGCACCCCGGCGCGAAAGGTCTCCGCGCCGAGATAGCGCTCGATCATCCGGACCACCGAGGCTCCCTTCTCGTAGGTGATCAGGTCGAAGTTCTCGGTGGCCTCGTCCGGGCTCCGCACCTCGGTGTAGACGGGATGGGTATGCCGGAGAGCGTCCATGGAGAGGGCGGCCGAGCGGTGGTGCTGGAAGTCCTGCCACATCCGCCACTCCGGCTTCCACCCGTCCACCACGTGGAAGGCCATCCAGGTCGCGAAGGCCTCGTTCAGCCAGAGGTCGTCCCACCAGGCCATGGTGACCAGGTCGCCGTACCACATGTGGGCCAGCTCGTGGCAGATCACCTCCGCCACCCGCTTCATCTCCTGGAGGGTGACGGTCTCCGGATCGACCAGCAGCAGGGTCTCTCGGAAGAAGACGGCGCCCGCGTTCTCCATGGCTCCGGCCTCGAAATCGGGAGCCGCCACCAGGTCGAGCTTCTCGTAGGGGTAGGGAAGATCGAAGTAGGTCTCGAGGCGGGCCAGGGTCTCTCGTGCAGTCTCCAGGGCGAAGGCGGTGAGTGCCCCCTTTCCGGGCGTGTGCCACACCCGGATCTCCGTTTCCCCGCAGTGGGTGGGAGGGGAAGCCTCGAGTTCTCCCACCGCGAGAGCCAGCAGGTAGGTCGAGAGCGGGGGTGTGGGCTTGAAGTGCACCCGTTTGCGGCCGCCGCCCAGCGGCTCGATCTTTGCCACCGGGCTGTTCGACAGGACCGTGTTGCCGGTACCCGTCGTCACCGAGATCTGGAAGCGGGCCTTCATCGCCGGCTCGTCGAAGCAGGGGAAGAAGCGGCGTGCGTCCGCCGCCTCGAGTTGGGTGAAGGCGTATTGGCGCTGGCCGGCGCTGGCGGCGTAGAGCCCGCGCAGGTCGCTTCGCAGCTTGCCCGCGAAGCCCAGCCGCAACGTCACCGCACCGCTGGCGATGGGCTGGTCGAAGCGCACCTCGACGGTCTCCCGCTCGGGGTGGGGCTCGATGCTTCCGCGAAGGGTGCCCTGCTCGGCTTCGAGGCGCGCCCGGGAGACCCGAAGATCGGCGGCGTGGAGCTCGATGGAGCGGCGCCTGCGTTCGAGCTTGAGGTCGATGGCGACCTCGCCCTTGACGGCCTTTCCCTTCGCCGGGTCCAGCTCCAGGTGGAGCTCGACGCGACGCGGGAGGACGTCGGCAGCCAGCCGGTGAGCTCTTCTCTTGCGGGGCCGGGCGGCACCGGCCCGCTTCCGGGCTTTCGCCGCGCGCTTCCGCCCGGGGCTCCGACCTCGCCCGCTCGCCGTGGACCTGCGTCTTGCGGTCATGCTCCTGCGTCCGCCTCCTCCAAAGCCCGGGCCACCGGCGCGAATGATAGCGACGGCGGCACCCGGCTCCGCGGCCCGGGAGGGTATACTTCCGATCATGGGGAGCGTCCGCGAGCCTGCCGTGGCCGGTTTCTTCTATCCAGCAGTGTCCGACGAGCTCCGCATGGCGGTCGAGGGCTACCTCGCCGCGGCCCCGTCCCCCGGCGGCTCACCCAAGGCCCTGATCGCGCCGCACGCGGGATACGTCTACTCGGGTCCGGTGGCGGCGGCCGCCTACGCCGCCCTGGCCGAGGTGCGGGAGACGGTGCGCCGGGTGATTCTCCTCGGCCCCGCTCACCGCATGGCCCTCGGTGGGATGGCGATCTCCTCGGCGACCGCCTTCGCGACGCCCATCGGCGAGGTTCCCGTCGACACCGAGGCCTTCGAGATCGCGAAGGGGGTGCCCAATGTGCGCGTCTTCGACGCCCCCTTCGAGGACGAGCACAGCCTGGAGGTGCAGCTTCCCTTCCTCCAGGTGGTCCTCCCGGATTTCCGCGTGCTTCCGGTCCTGGTCGGTCAGACTTCCCCGGAATCCGTCGCGGCGCTGATCGACGCACTGTGGGGAGGAGACGAGACGCGCATCATCGTGAGCTCGGACCTCAGCCACTTTCACGACTACGAGACGGCTCGGCGGCTCGACCAGCACACCGCCGAGCTGGTCGAGACGCTTCGGTTCGAGGAGCTGACCTCGGAGCACGCCTGTGGCTGCCATCCGCTGCGCGGTCTGCTCCACGCGGCTCGCGCCCGGGGGCTCCTGGTTCACGCGGTGGATCTGCGCAGCTCCGGCGACACCGCCGGTCCGCGGGGCCGCGTGGTCGGCTACGGGTCCTTCCTGGTGGGCTGATTCGCGTAGCTCTCGAGTCGGTCGCTGAGCTCGCCGGCGAAGTGCGTGAAGCGGGTCACCGCCGGGCCCGGAAGATCCGACCAGATGGCACGGATGGCGCGACGCCGCTCCTCCCGCAGCCGCTCGATCGTGCGGTGTCCTTCGGCGCTGAGCCGGTAGCGACGCTGGCGTCCGTCGTCCTCCGAGATCGCAGTCCGGATCAGTCCCTTGCCGAGGAGCTGTCGAAGGATCTTGGAGATCGCCGCGGGCGTGCACTCGCGTTCCCGCGCGAAGAGGGAGGGGAGGAAGTGCCGGCTGGAAATCTCCTCCATCACCCGCCACTGCTGCACCGTCAGGCCCACACCACGGGCCAGCTGGGTCCGCCGCCGCTGGAACAGATCCGCGAGTCGCCCGAGGCTCTCGATGGCGGCCTCGATCTCCTGGGCCTTGCCCTCCATCGGAAATATTATTAACTATTATTAATAATTGCACAAGGCAAAGTAAAATAAGATAAGGGTCAAGGAGCTGGCAAGTGGATCAGAAGGAGTCAGTCGAGAAGCAGTTCGCAGCCGTCGCCGCGAACTACGCCAAGCACCCCGTGATGGCGAGCGGTCCGGAGCTCGGCCGCATGGTCGACCTCGGCGTGCGGAGCGGCACGGAGCGGGTGCTCGACCTCGGCTGTGGTGCCGGGCACACCGCCCTCGCCTTCGCGCCGCGCGTCGGGGAGGTGATCGCGGTCGATCTCGCCGAAGCCATGCTCGCGGAGGGGCGTCGCCTGGCCGGGGAACGCGGCATCGGAAACGTGGACTTTCGCCTCGGCGACGTGGAGCGGCTCGAGCTCCCGGATGCGAGCTTCGACGTGGTGACCTCGCGTTTCAGCGCGCACCACTATCCCTCCCCCGAGAGGGCCCTCGCCGAGACGGTCCGGGTGCTCCGTCCCGGCGGCAGCTTCCTCCTGGTGGACTCGGTGGCTCCCGAGACGCACGTCTGCGACAGCTACCTGAACGCCATCGAGGTGCTCCGCGACCCCTCCCACGTGCGCGATCACCGCGTCTCGGAGTGGGAGGCGATGTTCCGAGCAGCCGGCCTGACTCCGGCGCTGCACCAGCGCTGGGGCCTCGAGCTCGACTTCGACTCCTGGGTCGAGCGCATCGGAACCCCCGATCCGGAGATCGGCGCCCTTCGGCGGTTGTTCGACCGGGCGCCGGCGGAGGTTCGCGAGGCCCTCGCCATCGGGAGACCTGGGCCCTACGACTTCTCGATGCCCCTGGCACTTCTCCAGGGCAGCTAGGGTAAGCTGCAGTTCATGAATCAGGCCGCGCGCGAGAACTGGTCGAGTCGGATGGGCTTCACCCTCGCCGCCGTCGGCTCTGCGGTGGGGCTCGGAAACATGTGGCGGTTCTCGTACATGACCGCCGAGAACGGGGGCGCCGCCTTCGTGGTGCTCTACGTGGCGATGACCCTCCTGGTCGGGCTCCCGGTGATGCTCGCCGAGCTCACCGTCGGTCGGAGCGCGCGCCGGAGCCCGATCCAGGCGCTGGTGCACTTCGGCGGCAGGTCCTGGCTGCCATTGGGCGTGCTCTGCGTGGCCGCCGGCGTGGTGATCCTGAGCTACTACAGCGTGATCGCCGGATGGACGGTCCGCTACGCCCTCGAGGGCATAGCCGGCGGATTCGACGCGAACTCGGGCGCACACTTCGAGGCCGTTGCGACCGGCACACCGGCAGTTCTCTGGCACCTGGGCTTCATGGCGGTGACCGCCTTCGTGGTCGCCGGAGGAATCCGCTCCGGCATCGAGAGGACCTCGATGATCCTGATGCCGCTGCTGGCGGTCCTGGTGATTGGACTCGCCATCTATGCCGCCACACTTGACGGGGCGAGCGCCGGCTACGCCTACTACCTGCAGACCGACTTCGGGGAGATTCTCGACTTCGGCGTGCTGAAGGATGCCGCCTCGCAGGCCTTCTTCAGCCTGAGCCTGGGCATGGGCGCCATCCTCACCTACGCCAGCTACCTCTCGCGGGAGCACCACCTGCCGGACGAGGCGGTGATGATCGCCGTCTCGGACTTCGGCGTTGCGTTCGTGGCGGGGCTGGTGGTCTTCCCGCTGCTGTTCGCGCTCGGCCTCCAGGAGGACGTGGTCGCGAGCACGGTGGGGGCTCTCTTCATCACCCTTCCCAAGGCCTTCGCGACCATGGGGCCGGGCGGGCAGTGGATCGGCGTGGTCTTCTTCGTGGCACTGGTGCTGGGGGCGCTCACCTCCGCGATCTCGCTGCTGGAGGTGGTGGTGGCGTCGATGATCGACGGCCGGGGCTGGAGCCGCCCCCGGGCGGCCTGTGTCTGTGCGGCCGCCGTCGCCGTGCTGGGCATCCCCTCCGCCATGCGCCTGGACGTCCTCGGGCTGATGGATCAGATCGGATCCAACGTCTTCCTGCTGCTGGGTGGCCTGCTCATGTCCTTGCTGGTCGGCTGGGGGAAACGCGATCCCACTCCCGAGGTGCGCATCGGTGCGGAGGGCGTGCGCTGGTTCTTCCTGTGGCGGACCCTGCTCCGCTTCGTCGTCCCCACCGTCCTCGCCGTGGTGCTCGTCTTCGCTCTCCGCGAAACCTGGAGCACCATCACCGAGATGGCTAGCTCCGCAGGACGTCCCTGAGCTTCGCCGCCAGGGTCGCCGACTGGTAGGGCTTCTCGAGGAAGCCGGCCAGGCCCTTGCCAGTGAAGTGCTGGGTGGCGTCTTGCTCGTTGTAGCCGCTCGACAGGATGACCTTGACGTCGGGTCGGATCCGGCGCATCTCGCGGAAAGCCTGCTCGCCATCGAGATGGGGCATGGTCAAGTCGAGCAGGACGCAGACGATCTCGTCGCTGTGATCGCGGAAGATCTCGATGGCGGAGCGGCCGTCGTTGGCCAGCAGCACTTGGTACCCCAGTTTCTCCAGCATCCGCCTGGTGACGGCGCGGACAGCTTCCTCGTCGTCGGCAACCAGGATGGTTCCCTCTCCGCGCCACTCCTCGTCGCCGATCCCTCCGTCCGTTCGCCTCCCTTCCGAAGGCCTGTCGCTCTCCGATGCGGGGAAGAGCACCTTGATGGTAGTGCCCTTGCGCGGCTCGCTGTAGACGTTGATCGCGCCTCGGTGGCCCCGCACGATTCCCAACGCCGCGGCCATTCCCAGTCCTCGTCCCGTGAACTTCGTGGTGAAGAACGGATCGAAGAGCTTGTCGACGGTTTCCTCGTCCATCCCGCATCCGGTATCCGCCACCTCGAAGTAGACGTACCCGCCCTCGGGGAGAGGTTCGTCCAGTCCCACTCGAACCGCGGCACTTGCCGAATCCAGGTACTCGCGATCGCAGTCCATGGCTCCGGTGGAGAAGGAGATGGACCCGCTCCGGTCGCCGATGGACTCCGAGACGTTGGTGATCAGATTCATGAGGATCTGACGAATCTGGGTCGCGTCAGCCTCGAAGATCGGTAGATCCTCGGCCAGATCGAACTTCAACGCCACCTTCTTGGAGATGGAGGCCTCGAACAAATGGACCATCTCCTCGACGAATTCGTTCAGATGGATGGGCTCGGCGGTGAACTTGCCCTTGCCGGAGTAGGCGAGCATCTGCTTGGCCAGTGCCGCGGCGCGACGCGCGGCCACCTCGATCTCCTTCACATGGTCGACTGCCGGAGCGTGGGGCGACATGGAAGACAGGGCCAGGTCGGCGTTCCCGAGGATGGTCATGAGGATGTTGTTGAAGTCGTGCGCGATGCCACCGGCCAGAACTCCGAGGCTCTCCAGCTTCTGCGCGTGCTGTACCTGTCGCACGAGATTCAGGGTCTCTTCCTCGGCGGCGGAGGTCTGAACGATATGGGAGGCGGCGCCGGCGATGACCTCCAGCAATACGGTATCGGCGGAAGAGAGCTCGTGCTTGCAGAACAGTGCCAGCACCCCGATCGGAGCGCCCGCCGCGGAGAGGAGTCGATAGCCCGCGAACGACACCAGGCCGTGGCGTCTCGCCCACTCGTGGTCGTGAACCCGTGGATCGTTCACGACGTCGTTGGTGAGGAATCCGGCCTCCTCGGCGGCGGCGATTCGTCCGATCTTGTAGCAGCCGAACGGCACGCGACGATGGACCTCGCCGTCGGTGTGCGTGTAGCGGCCGGAGCTGGCGATCAGGTGGAGACAGCGATCCCGGTGCCGGCAGACGTGCGGACCCTCCGTGACCTCCGCGTGAGCGCATCCGGATTCGCACCGGTCGCCCGGTCTGGTCAGCCAGATGCGGGCGAAATCGGCGTCGAGAATGTCCACGAGCTCCGCCGTGATGCGGCGGGCCTTCTCCTCCAGATCGGCGCGCTCGAGAAGGCTGTTCATCAGGAGATTCAGGCGCCGGAGCCGGTCTTCCGAGAGCTGGCGGGTGTCGATGTCCCGAGCAGTCCCGCCTCTCTCCTGATCGCTCATGAGCCTTGCCTTTGTCCGCGTGAGCGGATCGAAGACGTCCGGCCGCGCCTGCTAGCCGATCAGGCCGGAGTGGCGGGCGTGGACCAGGGCCTCGACCGCATCCACCCGCCGGATCGCCTCGCGCAGCTCCTCGGCAAAGGCCCCGCGCCTCGCCTTCTGGTCTTCTCCCCCGGGATCCGTGAGCCCGCGGTTCGCCGCCAGCCTGAGCGCCGTGGCGAACAGCACCTTGGAGACCGATTCGGCGCTCTTGATGTGACGCTGCAGGGAGTACTGCTTCCCCAGCGCCAGGCAGTCGTTCAGGAAGGCGCTCTCGTCGAGGGGCTCGCCAGGATCTCGTCTCGCCAGGGCATCGCCCACCACCCGATAGGCCTCGAGGAAGGGGCGCAGGATGCGATGCGCGCTGAAGGGCCGAATCCGCGGAAGCAGTCCGGTGATTGCGTCCGCACCCCTCTCGAGCCGAGTCTCCCAGTCGGAGTCGTGGAGAGAGAGCTCCTGGCGCATCTCCGCCAGGAAGATCTCCTTCTCCGCGAAGAAGAACTCGAACTTGAGGAGATCTCGGAGCCGCATCGCCTCCTCCCAGAACTCGCCGGCGGGATCGGCCACGCCGTCCTCGGCGGCGCGTAGAAGGGCCAGCTCGGCGATGGCTCCGTTCACGAAGTAGTGGATGACCGTGTTGCGGTAGTAGGCGGCGGAGAGGTGCTGATCCGGCGAGATCGCATACACCGCCTCGGGGCCCTCGTCGTAGCGGGTGAGCACGCCGTTGTCCACGAGCTGGTCGAGGGCGCGCCGCACGCCCTCGGCGGTGTCGAGGTCGATCTCATGGGTGGTGGCGAGGTGACGTTTGCGGACGTACTCCACCAGGTTTCGGAGCGCGAGGATGGTCTCCTCGACGCTGTGCGCCCGGTCGCCCTGCCCCAGGAGCGCGAGCGTCACCAGCGAGATCGGCGTGATCGGCGTGGCCCGGTTGATGCGGACGCAGACCTCGAAGGCGAGCTTCTGCAGCGAGAGGTTCTCCTCGTCGGCGCTGGGCTCGGCGTTCGGCTCGGGAGGGCCGACCGCCTTGTGAAGCGAGACGGGCTCGCCGAAGCAGATGTGGATGTCCCCGTAGCGCCTGCGCAGCCGGCGGACGATGCCCAGGAACCAGCCGAAGCTCTCGGCCCGCTTGGCCGCGCCGCGCTGCTCCGCGGTGTAGTCACCCACGTCGGAGATCTGGTCGTAGGCGATCGAGACCGGAATCAGATAGACGTCCTCGCTCTTGCCACGCCGGTAGGCGTCGACGACGTAGGCCAGCATCCCGAACCGCGGAGGGAGGAGCTTTCCGGAGCGGGAGCGGCCTCCCTCCAAATACCACTCCAGCGAGAAGCGCTTCTCGATCAGGTAGTCGATGTAGTGGTGGAGGACGAACTTGTAGACCGCGTTGTCCTTGAAGCTGCGCCGGATGAAGAAGACTCCGCTGCGCCGCACCAGCGGGCCGATCGGAAAGAAGTTCATGTTGATCCCGCCGGCGGTGTGGGTGGGCGGGAGCCCGTTCTCGTGGAGCATGGATTGGAGGACCGCGTGGTCGAGATTGGACTTGTGGGTGGGCAGGAAGACCACGGGGTGCTGCTGGGCCAGGGCGCTCAGTCCCTCCAGCTCGGCGCGGTCGTATTCGAGCACGTCGCCGTAGCCGCGCGAGTACAAGAGATGCCAGAGCTGAACCACCAGGTCGATCACGAAGGGGCTCTGGCTGGCGGCGATCTCGCGCAGGTAGCGTGACGCTTCCCTGCTGACGGAGGACTCCCTGCGCCCTAGCTGCCGGGCGAGCCGGGTCACGCCGCCCCGGAAGGCGGGGCGGGAGAGGATGTCCTCGTCGACGAAGCGCGCCACCTTGTAGCGGTTGCCGCGCAGGCGTCGCTCCGCCCGCTCCAGCGCCAGAACCGCCTGCCGGGCCACGAAGTCGGCAATTCCCACCGTGTCCCCGACGTCCGAGCCGACCGCGCTGCGCCAGCGATCCCGCAGCTCGGAGGCCGGCGCCGGCTCGCCGGCCACGATCCGGCAGCGCTCCGGTGCGGTGTGCAGCAGCCACCGCGAGCGGAGGGGATCCGGGTCTCGCGGATCTCCCAGCTTGAGGACGTCCGAGAGGCGAGCGGAGCGCCGCCCCTCCCGCTCCTCGGCCAGCCACACCACCCGGAGCGGTGCCAGGATCGGGTTCTCCCCGGCGGCGAGTGCGGCCTCGAGCTTGGGATCGGGTCGTCGGCGCCGCCGGCGGCGCGATGACGGAATTCGGAAGCTCTCCAGCCGGGTCGGGTCGGCGTCCTCGGGTCGGTTGCGCTCGATCCAGGCCCGGAGCAGGCGCTCCTCGAGGCTGCTCGCCGCGTCGAGGAGGAACAGGACGCGCCCCCCGTGGAGGGTAGGCCAGCCCGGCTCGTCGATCCGGGGCGTCTGGACTGCGGATGCCATCAGCCGACCATTGTAACCGAGAGAAGGCATCGCGGGGCGAGATTCACCGCGGGCGGATCGGCGTGGCGCCCTGCGTCAAACGCCGACGCGGGTGGCGAAGCCGGGGTCTCAGCGAATCTCCTTCGCGCTCTCCATCTGGAGGAAGTCCACCGCCAGGTTCGCCATGGCGCGGACTCCCGGGATCAGGGCGCTCTCGTCCACCTGGAAGAGCGGCGAATGGTTCGGTGCGGCGTCCTCCTCGGCGACGTCGGGGGAACGTCCCCCCAGCCAGAAGTAGAGGCCCGGCACCTCCCGGCTCAGGAAGGCGAAGTCCTCGGCGCCAGTGCGGGGCAGCCCCTTGCGTAGCCGACCCGGCCCCGCGACGCGTTCGAGTGTCGGTACCATGCGCGCGGTCAGCTCCGGATCGTTGTAGGTGACCGGGTAGCCGCTGCCGATCTCCACCTCCGCGCTGGCGCCGGCGCTCTCGGCGATTTTTGTCGCCGTGGTGCGGATGCGCTGGTGGAGCTCGCTCCGCATCGAGGGCTCCAGATGGCGGATGGTTCCCAGCAGCTCGACCTCGTCGGGGATGATGTTGTGCCGGACGCCCCCATGGATGGCGCCGATCGAGACCACCGACGGAAGTCGCGCGTCCATCTGCCGGCCCGGGATCGCGTGCAGCGCCAGCACGATGCGGGAGGCCACCGCGATCGGGTCGACGCCCCGCCAAGGGTAGGCGGCGTGGGTCTGCTTGCCCCGCACCACGATCTCGAGCTTGTGGGAGCCGGCCATGGCACCGCCGGAGAGGTAGGCGAGCTCGCCGGCCCGGTACTGGGGCACCACGTGGAGACCGAAGACCGCGTCGGGGCGGGGGTCCGCGAGCGCGCCCTCCTCGATCATCAGTCGCGCGCCTCCCTGCTCCCCGGGCGGCGCGCGTTCCTCGGCGGGCTGGAAGAGGAAGAGCACGCCTCCGGGGATCTCCTCTCGCACGCCGGCCAGCACCTCGGCGACGCCCATCAGGATCGCCATGTGGACGTCGTGGCCGCAGGCGTGCATCACCCCGACGTCGCGGCCGAGATAGGTGGTGCGCACCTTCGACGCGAAGGGCAGGTCGACCTCCTCGGTGACCGGGAGCGCGTCCATGTCGGCGCGGAGCGCCACCACCGCCCCCGGCTTTCCTCCCCGCAGCAGACCCACGACCCCGGTGTGGGCGACGCCCCGGCGGACCTCGATGCCGAGCGCTTCGAGATGATCCGCCATCCGCTTCGCAGTTCGGAACTCGCGATTCGAGAGCTCCGGATGCTGGTGGAGGTCACGGCGCCACGCGACGACCCGCGCCTCGATCTCCGCCGCTCGGCGGTCGATCTCCGCCGCGAGCCCTTCCGCGACGGCGGGTTGGGAGAGCGGCGACGTGACGAGGATCGAAGTGAACAGTGCGAGGACCAGTCTTCTCATGGTGGGCTCCCTGCGGCGGCCTCCGCTCCGGGGGGTTATGCTGGCCGTCCGCAATCGCGCTGCCCCCCCCGGAGGTCCCCCATGTTCGAACAGCGGCGCTGGCCGCGCGAGGCCTGGCTCCCGATTGCGGCCGGCCTGCTGTGGCTCTGGTGCGCGGCCAGCTTCGGCGTGGTGGGCTTCCTGTTCTCCCTGCTTCCCGGCTGTCTGCTCCTGACCTCCGGATTCTCCACCCTGATCTACCCGGGAGATCATCGAATTCCCCAGTACACCGCCCTGGGCGGGCTGCTGGGGATTCCGCTGGCGGTTCCCGCCATCTTCGTCGCCGGCCCCCTGATCGGTTTCACCCTCATCCTTCTCTCCGCCGCTTCCCTGGTGGCGGCCGGTGCGATGGCGATAAGCCAGGAGAGCCACGAGTCCGAGGTGCCCACGCCCGCGCTGGGACTCGCCCTCTCGGCCCAGGTCGCGGCGGACGAGGCCCTGCTCTCGACCGTCATGCTCACCCAGCCCTCGCTCCACGCCGGGGATCCCGGGCGCATTCGCAGCGAGCTGCGCGAGGCCCGCGAGCTCTTCGACGACCGCGGCTGGATCGAGGATCCCGCCGCGTATCACCAGACCCCACCGGCGCTCGAGGATCCGCTGCTGCGCCCCGCGCGCCTCCGGAGTCTCCCCTACCAGCGGCTGAGCTTCGAGAGCGGCTACGAGCCCCGTCCCGAGGAGCCCGGGCGGGATCGATGGCTCTCCTACCTCCCGAACCGCACCGCCCACGCCTGGGTCCTGCGGCACGAATCCGACCAGCGACCCTGGCTGCTCTGCATCCACGGCTACCAGATGGGAATGCCGCACTGGGACTTCGCCGCCTTCCGCGCCGCGCACCTCCACCACCGCCTGGGGCTCAACCTGGTCCTTCCCGTCCTTCCGCTGCACGGTCCGCGAAAGGTCGGTCGCCGGAGCGGCGACGGCTTTCTGGCCGCCGACTTCCTCGACACGATTCACGCCGAGACCCAGGCGATGTGGGACATCCGACGCATCCTCTCCTGGATCCGCGGCCAGGGGGCGAGTCGGATCGGGGTCCACGGCCTCTCCCTGGGCGGCTACAACACCGCCCTGCTGGCCTGCTTCGACGGCGACCTGGCCTGCGCGATCCCCGGCATTCCCGCCACCGATTTCTCCAGGCTGGTATGGCGGCACGGTCCCCGACTGCAGCTCCGCTACGCCGAGCATCGAGGGCTGCTGCGAGACGAGGTGAGCGAGGTGACGCGGGTCATCTCGCCCCTCGCGCTGGAGCCGGTGGTACCGAAAGAGCGCCGCTACATCTTCGGCGGCGTCGCGGATCGGCTGGTTCCGCCGGACCAGGTGAGGGACCTCTGGCGGCACTGGGACCGCCCGCGAATCGAGTGGTACCAGGGGGGTCACGTCAGCTTCCGGCTGCACGAGCGGGTGAGCCGGCTGATCGACGAGGCGTTGCGGGAGAGCCAGCTCGTACCTGCCGCAGCCTGAGAAGGGATCGATGACGAAGCAGAGGGTCTCGCTGGACGAAATCTTCGCTCCCCGCGGCGTCGCGGTGGTGGGCGCTCCCGGACCGGGGAAGATGAACTTCGCCACCATCGTGCTCAGCGCCCTCAAGGAGGCCGACTTTCCCGCGATCTATCCCGTCAATCCCAAGCACAGCGAATCGCTCGGATTGCGCTGCTATCCGGACCTGCTGAGCATCCCCGGAGTCGTGGACCACGTGGTGGTGAGCATCCCCGCGGAGTCGGCGCTCGCGCTGCTGGACGAGTGCGCCGCCAAGCGGGTGCGATCGGTCCACTTCTTTACCGCCGGCTTCGGCGAGAGCGGCCTCGCGGGGCGAGCGGAGCTGGAGCAGCAGATGCTGCAGAAGGCCCGCGCCGGGGGCTTCCGCATCGTCGGCCCCAACTGCGTCGGCCTGTACGTGCCCGGGAGTCGGCTCCTGAACACGGCGGGAATCCCTTTCGATCCGGGCCCGATCGGCTTCATCTCCCAGAGCGGGGGCCACGCGAACAACCTCCCCGCGGACGGGGGACCCAGGGGCCTGCGCTTCAGCAAAGTGGTGAGCTACGGGAACGCCCTCGACATCGACGAGAACGAGCTTCTCGCGTACCTGTGCGACGACTCCGAGACCGAGATCATCGCCGCCTACATCGAAGGGGTCAGGGACGGAAGGCGCTTTCTCGGGGCGCTGCGCGAGGCGTCGACCCGAAAGCCAGTGGTCGTCTACAAAGGGGGGAGGACGGAGGCCGGCAAGAGGGCCGCCCTGGGCCACACGGCGAGCCTGACCAGCTCGGTGGCCATCTTCGAAGGCCTCTGCCGACAGACCAACGCGATCCAGGTCGAGAGCCTGGACGAGATGGTCGACGTGCTGGTCGCGCTGCGCTTCGCCGATCCGCTGCCGCGGGGCAGGGGGGTGGCCCTGGTGGGCGCCGGCGGTGGTCCCAGTGTGCTGGCCAGTGACGAGATCGAGAAGGCCCGTCTCGATCTGCCGCCGCTCTCCTCGGAAGTTCGCGCCGAGATGATGCGACACCTTCCGGTGGCGGGAAGCATCTTCACCAATCCCGTCGACACTCCGAACCTCGCCACTCCCGAGGCGATCGCGACGGCTCTGCGGATCCTCAGCCGGGCCCCCGAGATCGACATGATCCTCTACCACCTCGGGTTCCATCCCATCAGCCGCTGGGGATTCGGCCGCTTCTCGTCGCCGGCGTTCCTCGAGCCACTGGTCGCCTCCATCGCCGAGGTGAAGGAAACCACCGGCAAGCCGGTGCTGCTGGCGCTTCGGCCCCCTCTGCAGATGGGCGGTATCGAGGATTTCCTCGCCGCCCAGGAGGCTCTGGTGGAGGCGGGAGTGCCGGTCTTCCACTCGCTCAGCGAGGCGGCGAAGGCGATCTCCCGGGTCGTGGCCTGGCATCAGGCCCGCACGCGGCGCGAGTAGGCAGAGAGGAGCGCGCATGCCGGCAAGGCGCACGGATCCCGGAATCCTGGAGCAGGTCCGAGGCGGGGGCCTGGAATCCAAGGAGCCCATCGAGCTCCTCACCTGGGCGATCGAGAGCTTCCATCCCCGTCTGGCGCTCTCCTGCTCCTTCGGTGACCCCGAGGGCATGGCGCTGCTCGACATGATGCACCGCATCGAGCCCGCCTCGCGGGTCTTCGTCCTGGACACGGGACGCATGCACCAGGAGACCTACGACCTGATCGATCGGGTTCGCGATCGCTACGACAAGAAGATGGAGGTGGTGCTGCCCGACACCCAGGCCGTGCAGAGCATGGTGCGCGAGCACGGGATGAACCTCTTCTACGAGTCTTTGCAGAACCGGAAGCTCTGCTGCCGTCTGCGCAAGGTCGAGCCGAGCGCGCGCTTCCTCGCCGATCTCGACGCCTACGTCACGGGGCTTCGCCGCGAGCAGAACCCCACCCGAAGCGAGACGCGCAGGGTCGAGGAGGACCGCGCCAACGGCGGGATCTTCAAGATCAATCCGCTGGCGGATTGGAGCGCCGACGAGGTGTGGCAGTACGTTCGCGCCCACCAGGTGCCGGTGAATCGGTTGCACGCAGAGGGGTACCCGAGCGTGGGCTGTGCGCCGTGCACCCGGGCGATCCGGGCCGGAGAGGATCCTCGCGCCGGCCGCTGGTGGTGGGAGAATCCGGAGACCAAGGAGTGCGGACTGCACGCCGACGAGGAGATCGAGGGGTCTGGCATCTGAGCTTCGATCCTTCACCAGCAGCAGCGGGAATCGAGGAGGAGAGGCACTCCATGGGCGAACCGTTCGAGCGAACCATGGCGATCACCAACGGTATCCTGAAGCCGGCGGCCGAGCTCCTCCGGGCCAGCCCCGCTCCACCGTACCAGGACTACGCCCATCTCCTCGCCGCCGGCGTCGATCACGACGTGGCGCGCTACCAGGACATCGCGGCGGCGATGACCGATGAGAGCCGCAAGGTGGCCATGTACGAGTTCGGGATGCTGCCGCAGCTCTTTCACGCCTTCGATTGCGCTTCGCTCTGTCTGGAGTCCTTTCCCAGCTTCCACACCGGCACCGCGATCGGCAACGTGTACGAGTTCCTCGAAGCCGCCGAGGAGGCGGGGGTGCCCTCCGACACCTGCTCGACCGATCGCTTCATCGTCGGGGCCATGCTGAGCGGGGAGCTGCCGAGCAACGCGTTCTTCGTCACCTCCTCGTCCCCCTGCGACGGCACCCGGATCGCCTATCCGATTCTGCAGAAGACACTCGACTGTCCGATGCTCTTCCTCGATGCGCCGTTTCGGGACGACCGGGAGGCGATCCGCTACTACGCCGGTCAGCTTCGGGACCAGCTCATCCCCTTCGTGGAGGAGCACACGGGAAGGAAGTTCGACCTCGACCGCTTCCGCGAGGTGGTGGTCGAGTCGAACCGGGCCTACGAGCTTCTGATCGACACCCTCGAGACCTATCGCGTCAAGCCGGCGCCGCACTACGGAACGATGCGCTCCCTTCCCTACCAGGCCTTCGTGGGCGGAGCCGGTCGTCCAGAGACCACGGAGACGCTCAGGCTCCTCCAGGAGGATGCCACCCGGAGGGTCCGGGAGGGCCGCACCGAGGGACCGTTCCCGGAGAAGCACCGCGTGATGTGGGCGCACGTGCCACCGACCTACGACTGGGATCTCTTCTCCTGGATGGAGGAGAGCTTCGGCGCGACGCTGGTGGTCGACTCGCTCTCCAGCACCAGCGTCCTGGAGCCGATCGACCCCACCAGTCTGGAGACGATGCTGGAGGGCATGGCCTGGCAGGGTCTCGACATGACCATGTCCTTCATGCGCTTCGAGAGCGCCGAGTTCGTCGACTTCACGCTGCGCGCCTACGAGCGATACGGCTGCGACTGCATCATCACCACCCAGCACGTCGGTTGCCAGAGCATCTGCGGTGCGCGCGGGCTGATTCGCGAGGAGTGCCGCAAGAGGGAGATCCCGCTGCTCTTCATCGAGTTCGACTACAACGATGACCGGGTGCTCGCGCCGGAGCAGATGCGCATCCAGATCGAGGAGTTCTTCACCACGGTGATGGAATAGAGGAGGCACGAGACAGGTGAGCTGGAGAAGTGCTCTTAGGGGCCTCGGACTGGTGTGGGCCGTCGGCCTGCTCGCGGCCTGCGCTACCACGCCGGCGGACCTCGTGCTCCGCAACGGGAAGGTCGTCACCGTGGACGACGCGCTCCCCGAAGCCGAGGCGATCGCCGTCACCGGCGATCGAGTCGTCGCGGTGGGGAGCGACCGGGAGATCGGGAAGTACGTGGGGGACTCGACCGAGGTGATCGACCTCGAGGGCAAGCTGGCGATTCCCGGGTTCATCGAAGGTCACGGTCACTTCTCCTACCTCGGACGCGCGATGCTGGCGCTCGATCTCACCGCGGCCGCCGACTGGGACGAGATCGTGGCGATGGTGGCCGACGCCGTGCGAGAAGCGAAGCCCGGTGAGTGGATCGTCGGTCGGGGATGGCACCAGGAAAAGTGGGACGAGGCGCCAGAGCCCGCCGTCGAGGGATTGCCGGTCCACGAGAGCCTGTCTCGGGTCTCCACCTTGAACCCGGTCTTCCTCACCCACGCCAGCGGCCACGCGTCGTTCGCCAATGCACTGGCGCTGGAGCTGTCCGGCATCACCCGCAAGACCCCGGACCCTCCGGGCGGGGAGATCGTTCACGACGCGGCCGGCAATCCGACCGGCGCGCTCCGTGAGACCGCCCAGAAGCCGGTCTACGCGGCGATCGAACGAACCCGGGCGCTCCGGCCACCGGAGGAGATCGCGGCCGAGGCGATGAAGGCGGTGGAGCTCGCCGGGCGGGAGGCGCTCTCGAACGGCGTCACCAGCTTCCACGACGCGGGAGCTTCCTTCCAGACCATCGACCTCATGAAGGGGCTCGCAGCGGAAGGAAGGCTGCCGGTACGGCTCTACGTCATGGTCCGCTTCGCCACCAATGAAGAGATGGCAGTGAAGCTGCCCGAGTACCGGATGATCGGCTTCGGAAATCAGTTCCTCACCGTGCGCTCCATCAAGCGAATCATCGACGGGGCGCTGGGACCCCACGGCGCCTGGCTCTTGGAGCCGTACGAGGACCTGGACAGCACCGGCCTCAACCTGGAGACGGTCGAGGACATCGAGGCCACCGCCGCGCTGGCGATCGAGCACGGCTACCAGGTCAACACCCACGCGATCGGAGACCGCGCCAACCGCGAGGTGCTGGATCTCTACCAGCGAACCTTCGAAGCGAACCCGGACGAGACCGACCTGCGCTGGCGGATCGAGCACGCCCAGCACCTGCATCCGGACGACATCGGACGCTTCGGTGAGCTCGGGGTGATCGCAGCCATGCAGGGGATCCATTGCACCTCCGACGGACCCTGGGTGCGGAAGCGGCTCGGTGAGCGTCGCGCCGAGGAAGGCGCCTACGTGTGGCAGAAGCTGATGGCCGCGGGCGCCGTCGTCACCAACGGGACCGACGTGCCGGTGGAGAAGATCGATCCCATCGCCAGCTTCCATGCGACCGTCACACGGCGGATGAAGGACGGCAGCACCTTCTTTCCCGATCAGCGGATGAGCAGGGAGGAGGCGCTCCGGTCCTACACCATCCACAACGCCCATGCCGCATTCGAAGAGGACATCAAGGGGTCGCTCACGCCCGGAAAGCTGGCGGACATCGTGGTGCTGTCGCAGGACATCATGACGATTCCAGAAGCCGAGATCCCCGACACCCGGGTGGTTCACACGATTCTGGGAGGCCGCGTTGCCTATACCTCGGGGACCGAAGACGGAGACTGAGTCGCCGCCTGCGTCAGAGAAAGGAGAGCAGGCGCTCGGCGTCGTCGAGGTTGTTGTAGTAGTGAGCCCCGCCCCAGAGCGCCCCCTCGCGCATTCCGACCATGACCCGGTTCTGGAGGAGCCGCATCCAGAGCTCGTGGGATTCGACCTGCGGCGGGGGCTCGAGGAGCAGGATTCCCGACCACTCCCCCGCGCCGCGCGGGCTCCGCACCCGTCCTCCCGCTGCGCGAAACCCCTCGCAGAGCCGATCGGTCACCGCCTTCACCTGCGCCGCAATGGCCTCCGCGCCGATCCGGGCGTGTAGCGCGAGGCTCTCGCCCAGCGCGGCGATCCCGAGCGCATTTCGCGCACCCTCCTCCAGGCGTCGCGCGGCGGGTACCGGACAGACGCGATACGGATCCCCGGTGCAGTGGAGTGTCGCCGCGTCCTCCATCGACGTGACGCCGAGGTGGGAGGGCACCAGCGAGGGCAGGAGCTCGCGGCGCACATACAGGATTCCGGTGCCGGACACGCCGAGGAGCCACTTGTGGGCGCCGGCCGCCAGGAATCCCGCGCGGGAAGCCCGGACGTCGATCGGCAGCACGCCGGCTCCCTGGATGCCGTCCACCACGAAGAGCACGCCGGCGTCTTCGAGGATGCGCCCGATGGCCTCCAGGTCGGCGCGCGCGCCGTTGTCGTAGCGCACCCAGGAGAGCGCCACGGCTCGCGTCCGGTCGCGGAGCTGGCTGGCCACCAGCTCCGGCGTCACGCGCCCCTCCTCGGGCGGGGCGATGCGCACCAGGGCGCCGCGTCGGGACATGCCCTGGAAGGCGTGGACCACACTCCGGTACTCGCCGCCGAAGCAGAGCACCTCGTCACCCGGCCGCCAGTCGATCTGGCCGGCGACCAGGCAGAGACCCTCGCCGGTGTTGCGCACGAAGGCGATCTCGTCGGGCTCCGCCCCGAGCAGCCCCGCCACCTGGCCGCGCACCTGCTCGACGTTCGCGTCGAGCTCCGCCGAGGCCGTGAAGCCCCGCGCCATCAGCTCGTCGACCCCCGCCGCCAGGCGGTCGCGGGTCGGCCTGGACAGGAGCGCCTGCCCGTTGGTGGCGAAGTAGGTGGTGTCCCCGAGCCCGGGGAAGAGAGAGCGGGCCCGCTCCACGGAGAGATCCGGCTTCGGCTCCCGCTCAGGAGCGCCGGTCATGCTCGATCACCACCTTGATCTCGTCGGCGCCACTGGCGAGATCGACCAGGGTGTCCTGTACCTGCTCCATGCCGATTCTCCGCGTCACCAGCGGTCGGGCGTCCGGGCGATCCGCGGTTACCCAGTCGAGTGCCTGGCGTTGCTGCTCGCGGCTGCAACCCAGGCTGGAACGGATGGTGAGCTCCTTCAGCATCCAGGTCACCGGCAGCACCTCGATGCTGCCCAGAAAGGCTCCGATCAGGAGGACACCGCCGCCGATCACCACTGCGCTCCCCGCCTCGCGCACCTCTGGGTGGTCGAGGCAGCGGAGCCCGTTGGCGAGCGGCTCGCTAAAGGTGAGCAGCGCGGGATCGGAGCCCTCGGGCGCGGCGAGAAAGTTCTCTGCCGGCGTGAGCAGGTACTCGCCGAATCCGCCGAATGGCCCGCCGGTGCCCAGCGAGTGGCCCTCCTGGCAGTAGTGGGCGAGGCCCGCGCGACACCGCGCGCAGCGGCCGCAGGGGATGCCCGCGTACACCACGCCGAGCTGTCCCGGCGAAAGCCGCTCCACCCCTTCGCCCAGTGCCGCGACCTCGCCCGCGATCTCGTGCCCCAGGGTCACGCCCTCGCCGTAGACGGCGTACTTCCAGAAGTGGAGGTCCGAGCCGCAGAGGCCCGTCGCGCGCACGCGCACCAGCACCTCGCCGGGGCCCGGCTCCGGCATCGGGCGCTCCACCAATCGGAGCTCGGCGGGTGCGTGCTGGACGAGGGTCCGCATCCGGGTGGGGAGATCGGACACGCTGCTCACGACGGCACCCGGGCGACCATCTCAGCTCGCCCCCGCCAGCCGCTGCCCGATCAGGAAGGCCTCGTCGAGCAGATCCCGGTCCTTTTCGGCCGGGCTCTCGTTGCTGTCGGAGTGGACGATCCTGCCGACCTCGCGAAAGCCGAAGCCGCTTCCCGTCATTCCGGCCAGCCATCGGACCGACCGCTGGTACTGCTCGTCTCCCGGGGCACCCTGCGAGACCACCAGCGCATAGGTCTTGCCGGGCGGAATCGCGGAGTCGTAGCCGCCCTCCTCGCGGCTGATGTAGTGGGAGTAGCACCGGTCGACGAAGAGCTTCATCTGGCCGCAGACGCGGTACATGTAGATCGGGCAGCCGACCACGATCCCGTCACAGGTCTGCATCTCCGCGAGATAGGGGCTGAGCTCGTCCTTCTGCGCGCACACGCCCGGCTTCTGCCGGCACGCGAGGCACCCCTGGCAGCCCTTCATGTCGAGGTCGTGCAGCCGGACCTCGACGGTATCGGCTCCCCGGGCCTCCGCCCCGTTCAGCATCGCTCGGATGATCGCTGAAGTGTTTCCCTTCTTCCTGGGGCTGCCGTTGAAGGCCAGAATCCGCATCTCACCGCTCCTCTTGACAGGTCTCCGGTTCCGCCTGATACACCCGGGTGCCAACCAGAATATGGGAAATGGAGGAAATGTCATATGGCGGAGTTCAACGGATTGGGCATGCAGATGGGCAACCTCGCCAGACTGTCGGCTGCACAGACGCGCTCGATCAGCCCCGAGAACTTCACCGGAGGCAAGGGCCTGGGCGGCATGGCCACCGAGGGCACCGGAGCGGTCTGCGCTCGGGAGCTGGGACAGGGCTGGAAGATCTCTCCTTCGGTGGTGGTCCGGCCCGGCGAGACCTTCGAGATGGCGAACATCGAGGGATCGGGAGCCATCCAGCAGATCTGGCTCACGCCGACGGGCAACTGGCGATACAGCATCCTGCGCATCTACTGGGACGACCAGGAGATCCCCTCGGTGGAGTGCCCGGTCGGCGACTTCTTCGGCATGGGCTGGGGAGAGTACGCGCCGCTCTCTTCGCTGGCGGTCTGCGTCAACCCCGGCAGCGCCTTCAACTGCTACTGGGAGATGCCGTTCCGCAAGCGCTGCCGCATCACCCTGACCAACCTGGCCGAAGACGGGATGCTGCTCTACTACCAGATCAACTACACGCTGACCGAGGTTCTCGACGACACCGGCTACTTCCACGCGCAGTTCCGGCGCGTGAATCCCCTGCCCTACAAGGAGGTCCATACCATCCTCGACGGCGTACGCGGTCAGGGCCAGTACGTGGGCACCTACATGGCATGGGGGGTGAACAACAGCGGCTGGTGGGGGGAAGGGGAGATCAAGTTCTACCTGGACGGCGACGACCCGTTCCCGACCATCTGCGGCACCGGCACCGAGGATTACTTCTGCGGCTCCTACAACTTCGAGAATCGGGCGACCCGGCAGTACCAGGAGTTCACCACACCCTACGTGGGTCTGCACCAGGTGCTCCGGCCGGACGGCGTGTACCGCTCGCAGACGCGATTCGGTCTCTACCGCTGGCACATCACCGATCCGATTCGCTTCCAGCGGGACCTCCGCGTCACCATCCAGGCCCTCGGCTGGCGTAACGATCGTCTGGATCGAAG
>CAZTOU010000009.1:0-46318 GCA_964615365.1 uncultured Spirochaetales bacterium | reverse complement strand
CTGGCGTTGGCCCAGTCGGGCTCGGTGGTGGGCAGGAGGTTGTCGGCTCCCTGGCCCCAGACGCGCTTGGCCTCCTTCAGGTAGTGGATGTAGTGGGAGAGCGGGACGTCCGGCGGTACCAGGTGATCGCAGAAGGGGATGAACCCGCCCTCCTCCACGGTGGGCGCGAGCCTCTCCACCTCCTCGGTGATGCCCCGCTTGCTCTTCGCCAGGACGCGTTTGTCGAAGCCGCCCATGATCAAGAGGTCCTTTCCGTACTGCTTGCGGTACCGGGCGGGGTCCGCTCCCCAGGTACCGACCTCGACGGGAAACATGCAGTTGACCCCGGTGTCGAGCCAGAGGGGGAGCAGCTTGTCGATCTTTCCGTCGCAGTCGACGTAGATCACGTCGATGTCGTAGCGGTGCAGCGTGTCGACGATGCGCCGGTAATGGGGGACCATCACCTGCTCGAAGGTTCGCGGCGAGATCAAGGGCCCGCCGCTGTAGCACATGTCCTCCCACAGGTTGGCCGACTCCGGCCGCACGCCGAACTCGCCGCACACCTTCTCGACGACCGCGATCGCGAGGTCGGCCCAGGTCTCGACGATCTCCTCGAAGAGCTTCGGGTCGTCATAGATGATCTCGGAGACCCGCTGCAGGCCGAACCAGTCGCGCTGTCTTCCGTAGAGGGAGCCCGCGTAGATGGAGATCGGGTAGTCTCGCTCCGGGCTGGTCCACTCATCCAGCCAGGTCTTCCACATCCCCTCGGACCCGACCCGCCCCGGATGATCGGGGCGCATGCGCGGCTCGTAGTGCTCCTCCCAGCTCTGGCGATCCTCGAGCAGATGATCGAGGTGCTTGGGGATGGCGCCCATGATCTTTCCGCGCTCCAGAACCACCCCGTCCCGGTCGCGTACGATCTCCGTCTCCCCCTTGTCTTCCAGCACCTCCTCGTCGAAGATCGGAAAGAGATCCACGATCCCTCCGCACAGGCGCGCCCGATCCATGCCGAAGAAGTCGTCCGTCGACGTCTCCTTCCCGACGGACGCCGGGAGGCCGTACTGCTTCCAGACCAGCAGGGTCTCTTCCCAGAAGCCGAAATCGCGGATCGGACAGCGGTCCACCGGCCGGTAGTGCATGGTACTGCGGAAGCGTTCTCGGTCGTTCACTCTCGGTCTCTCCCTGGTGGGGCTCGAAGGATAGTCACTTACCCGGGGAAAAACCGCGCTAGCCTTCCCCGTCCGAGGCTCCTCTCGGAGAAAGGTCGGGTTCCGGATGGGCGGCAGCTCACCCTTTTCAAGTCGGTGGGCAACGCGGTGCAGGATCTGGCGGCGGCGGCTGTGGTGCTGGAGGAGGCGCGGCGACTCGGTCTGGGGACCGAGGTGGCCCTCTGAGACGGAGCTCGCGGCCCGGTGCTTCCTCCTGCACGAGCGAGGCAGCGCCGATCAGCCCGGAACTCCCAGCATCGCCCGGGTCTCGCTCGGTGTCGCCGGCTCCCTGCCCGCCTCGCGAGCGATTCCCACCAGGGCTTCGATGAGCTGGCCGTTGTCCGTCGCCGCCTCGCCGCTCGGCAGGTAGAAGGTGTCCTCCAGCCCGGTTCGGACGTTTCCTCCCAGCTCGACGCAGGCGCGGTGCAGATCCCAGATCTTCTCGCGCCCGGGGCCGGTCGCGATGACCTGCCAGTGGGCGTTCTCGGGTAGCTCGTCCTTCAGGATGGGGAGCAGATCCGCTCGCGCCGGCATCCCGGACTCCACACCCATCACGAACGACAGGTGGGGGTCGCCCTCGAACATCCCGTTCTCCTTGTACATGCGCACGCAGCGCACGATGCCGATGTCGAAGCACTCGAACTCGGGGACCACCCTCCGCGCCACCATCACGTCGAGGAAGCTCGTCACCTTCGCGACCGGATTGTCGAAGAGCAGCGGCGGCCAGGCCCACTGGCCGTTCTTGCGGAGCTTCAGGTAGTTGAGGGAGCCGGCGTTGCAGGCCGCCATCTCGGGCTCGAAGGCCTCCAGACAGGCGACCGGCCCGGAGATGTCGTCTCCCATCACGCCCGTGCTCATGCAGATCAGGATCTCCGGCACCCGCTCCTTGATCGCGGCGAGGATGTCCCCAACCTCGGTGAGGTCCCAGGTCGGCAGCGCACCCGCGCCGGGCTGCTGGGAGCGGAAGTGGGCGTGCACGATGCTGGCGCCCTGGTCGTAGGCTCGCCGGGTGGCTTCCGCCATCTCCTCGGGCGTGACCGGCACGTTGAACCTCTTCGGATCGGTCAACACTCCGGTCACCGCGCAGGTGACGATGACCTTGTTCCCGGGATTCGCAGTGGCGCGCTCTTCACTCATGGTTCTCGTCTTCTCCAGACAGTGGCTCTTCAGTCGTCTTCTTCATCGTCGTCGTCCTCGACGTTGGGAACGAACTTCCCGATGAAGCTGGTATCGAACGCGCCCTCCTGGAAGGACGGGTCGTCCATGATCTCCCGGTAGAGGGGGATGGTGGTCTCGATCGGGGAGATCGTGTACTCGTCGAGCGCCCGCCTCATCACGCGGATCGCCCCCTCACGGGAGAGATCGTAGGCGATCAGCTTGGCGATCAACGAGTCGTAGTAGACCGGCAGCTCGTAGCCCTGGTACAGGTGGCTGTCGACGCGGATCCCGAAGCCGGAGGGCGGCCGGTATCGCTCGACGGTGCCCGGGCAGGGCAGGAATCCTTTTCGGGGATCCTCGGCGTTGATGCGGCACTCGATCGCCCAGCCCCGGAGGTCGAGATCGTCGAAGCCGTAGCCCAGCTTTTCGCCGGACGAGAGCCGGATCTGCTCCTTCACCAGGTCGATGCCCGTCACCAGCTCCGTGACCGGATGCTCCACCTGGATCCTGGCGTTGACCTCCATGAAGTAGAACCTGCCCTCCTTGTCGAGCAGGAACTCCACGGTGCCCGCATTGAAGTAGTCGAACGCCCGGGCGGCCTCCATGGCGGCCTCGCCCATCTCCCGCCGGAGCGCCGGCGAGAGCGCGGGCGATGGAGATTCCTCGATCAGCTTCTGGTATCGCCGCTGGATGGTGCACTCCCTCTCGCCGAGATGGGCGACGTGGCCGGTCCCATCGGCCAGCACCTGGAACTCGATGTGACGGGGCTCGACGATGACCTTCTCGATGTAGACCTCGTCGTTCCCGAAGGAGGCCCGGCTCTCCATCTTCGCGACGGAGAAATCCTCCCGAAGCCCCTCCTCGTCCTGGCACACGCGGATGCCGCGCCCGCCGCCACCGCCGGCCGCCTTGATCATCACCGGATAGCTGATCTCGGCGGCGGTCCGGATCGCTTCCTCGATGCCGTCGACCCCTCCTCGACTGCTGGGGACCGCGGGAATCCCGGCCTTCTCGATGATCCGCTTGGCGGCGATCTTGTCGCCGGCCAGGCCGAGATTGGCGGGGGTGGGACCGATGAAGGTGAGCCCGCGATCCTCGCATCGGGAGGCGAACTCGCGGTTCTCGGCCAGGTAGCCGTAGCCGGGATGGATCGCGTCGGCTCCCGTCTGCACGGCAGCGTCGACGATGCTCTCCATGTTCAGATAGCTCTTGGAGCTCACCGCCGGCCCGATGCAGACCTTCTGGTCGGCCAGCTCGAGGTGCAGCGAGTCGACATCCGCCTCGGAGTGGACTCCGACCGTCGCGATGCCCATCTCCTTGCAGGCTCGGATCACCCGAAGCGCGATCTCGCCTCGATTGGCCACCAGGATCTTCGAGAACATCGCTAGCCCGCTTCGATGACGAACATCAGGTCGCCGTCCTTGAGCGCCGCTTCGTCCTCGGCGGTGATCTCGACGACCTCTCCGCTCGCCGGAGACTTCACCTTCTGGAAGACCTTCATCGTCTCCAGTAGCGCCAGCACCTGCTTCTTCTTGACCACCGATCCTATCTCGACGTAGGGCGGCTCCTCGGGTGACGCCTTCCGGTAGAACACACCGGACATCTTGGTTCTCACCTCGACCCGCTTCTTCTCTGCTTCGGCCATCGATTCCTCCCTCGTCCCGACCCGAATCGTGGATGATCGACGAGCGATCCGGATTATGTGGGCGGCGTTCCGTGCATCTTCGCCCGGCGCGGGAGCTTCTCGCTCCGGTTCCGGGTGACCTCCAGGGCCTCGATGAGCTTGATCCGGGTGTCCTTGGGCTGGATGATCTCGTCCACGATCTGCGTCGTGTAGCCCCTCGCCGCGTCGAACACGTCCACCTTCTCGCGCGAGCGGTTCAGGTAGCCCTCGTAGGCGTCTTCTTCCACTCCTCTTCCGTAGACCGCGCGAAGGTCGAGCTCGGAGGCCTCCACCGCGAACCGGGCGATCGGCCAGGCGTAGCAGAGGTCTCCCCCCATTCCCTTGGCGCCGCCCATGATCATGCCGCCCGCGTCGCAATAGCACTCCCGGAACACCACGCTGATCTTCGGGATGGTGGCCGTCGCGTAGGCATCCAGGATCTTGCCGAAGTGACGAAGCAGGCCCTTCGCTTCCTCCTCCTCGCCCGGCACGAACGGGGGCGTGTCCACCAGGTTCACCAGCGGGATGTTGTAGGCATCCAGCACCTGGATGAATCGGTAGTACTTGTCGCAGGAGTTGATCTCGAGGATGCTGCCGGGCTCGCCCGGGTTGCTGGCCACGAAGCCGACCACCTCGCCTCCCAGCCTGGCGAAGCAGCAGATCAGGTTGCGCGCGTACTGGTCCTTGATCTCGTAGTAGTGTCCATCGTCGGCGAGCACGCGGATCACGTCGTGCATGTCGTAGCTGCGCTCGAACTCGTCGGGGATGATCCGGGCGAGCTCTCCCACCAGGCGGGCGGGATCGTCGGAGGATTCCTTCCTGGGGGGCTTCTCGCGGCAGTTCGAGGGGAGGTAGCCGACCAGCTCGCGGGCCTTCGCAATGGACTCCGCGTCGTCGTTGCCCACCACGTCGCAGGTGCCGCTGTGGACCATGTGGTAGTCGGCGCTGCCGACGCTCCTGTCGATCTCCTCCGACGTCGCCGCCTTCGCCTGCCTCGGGCCCGCGAGCCAGAGATTGGACGTCTCCCTGCTCATCAGTAGGAAGTCGCAGAGGGTGGGCGCGTAGGCCTGCCCGGCGATGCAGGGCCCCATCAGCACGTTGATCTGCGGGATCAACCCGGAGAAGCGGGAGATCATGCAAAAGTACCAGTCGATGCCCGCCAGCATCACGTCGGAGTAGCCCAGCCTCCCGCCCGAGGAATCGAGCAGCCACATCATCGGGATGCCCCACTCGGCGGCCATGGTGATCAGCTCGGCGCACTTCTGGATGTGCTGCGTCCCGAGCGAGCCGCCCAGCACCGTGAAGTCGCTGGCGTAGACGGCCACCGTCCGGCCATCGATCTTGCCGGTGCCGATGATCCCGCCGTCGCAGGGTGCGTCCGAGGTCCGGCCGTCCATCCGCGCTCCGGTGGTGCTCACACAGGAGCCGATCTCGACGAAGCTGCCGGGATCGACCAGGAGGTCGATCCGCTCCCGGGCGGTCAGCTTGCCCCGGCTGTGCTGCCGTTCGATGTGCTTCTGGCCTCCGCCCAGGAGGTTCTTCTCCTGGATCTCACGGAGCCTCTGCAGGGCCGCTTCCATTCTCGTGGGCGTCGTGGACATGCCGTCTCCTGTCGTCTTGGGATCCGGGAGCCCGCACGGGGACGAGTCGACCGGCTCCGCTTCGCGCTCCTAGGCGGGCTTGACGTAGCGCCTCTTCTCGGGAAGCTCCTCGCGCTTGTTCGCCGTGGCTTCGAGCGCCTTGATGATCGCCGGGCGGGTGTCTCGGGGATCGATCGCCTCCTGCAGCATGTAGTAGGAGGTCCAGTGCTTCGAGAGGTTCAGAACACTCATCTGCTGCCGGACGACATTCACCATGGAGTCGTAGAGCTCCTGGTACTTCCCCTGCTCCCTCGCTTTCTCCAGCTCCTTGTGGAAGACGGCCTCGACGACCGTCTCGGGACCGGTGGGCGCGAACTCGCCGGTGGGCCACCCCAGGACGAAGTCGGGATTCATCTGGGCGCATCCCATCACGATGTTGGTGCCGCCGTAGGCTCGCCGGAGCACGATGGTGATCTTCTGCGTGGTGAGATGGGAGTAGGTGAGCAGGTTCTTGGCACCGTGTCGGATGATTCCCAGTCTCTCCCACTTGTCCCCCGGCACGTACGCCGTCGAATCGACCAGGGTGAGCAGGGGAATGCTGAAGGCGTCCAGGAACATGATGAAGCGGTCGTACTTGTCGGAGGAGTCGATCTCGAAGACCCCGCTCATCTCGTCCGGGTTGTTGGCGGTGATCCCCACCACGTGACCGCCAAACCGTGCGAAGCCGATGACCAGGTGGGTGGCGTAGTCCTCCTTCAGCTCGAAGAACTCCCCGTCATCCACGATCTGATCGAGGATGTCGTGGATGTCGTAGGTAAACTTCGGATTGTCGGGCATCACGTCGAGAAGGATCTCCTCCCTCCTCGCGGGGTCGTCGGAGGTCTCCACCGGCGCTGGCTTCTCGAAGCAGCTCTGAGGCAGGTAGTCGAGGAGCTGCTTCGCCTTGTCGATGGCGTCCTCGTCGCTCTCGGCGATCAGGTCGCACTGGCCGCTCTTCTCCATGTGGAACTCGGCCGTTCCCGCGTTCTCCGACTCGACTTCACCGCCGAGGGACAGGAAGCCGGTCTCGCGGTGGATGATCAGGAAGTCCGCCATCGCGGGGACCATCGCCATGGTTCCGGTGCAGGGTCCGAGCAGGAGCATGATCCTGGGGGTGACGCCGGAGTAGAGACTCAGGTTCCGGAGGAGACGGGAGAGACCGTTGACGCCGCTGTTGCCGTCTCGAAGGCTGAGGCGCTCGCCGGCGGAGTCGATCATGCCGATCAGCGGCAACCTTCTCTTTCCGGCCATCACCACCAGGTCGGAGAGCTTCCAGGCGGCCTGGTCTCCCAGGGATCCGGACATCACGGTGAAGTCCATCGAGAACAGCATCACCGGCCGGCCGTTCACCTTCCCGAAGCCCATGACCACGCCTTCGCCCGGGCTCGGCCTGGCCTGGCCGTCATAGGGCGGGCGGCTGTCCCTGACCAGGGATCCGATCTCGTCGAAGCTCCCGGGATCGAGCAGCTTCTCGATCCTCTCGCGGGCGGTGAGCTTGCCGAGCGAGTGCTGCAGATCGATCCGATCCTGACCCCCGCCGCTCAGGTTCTCGCGGCGATTGGCCTCGAGGCGCTCGAGATAGCCGTCCATCCACGTTCCCATGCTCCGCCTCTCCTCTTCTCGACCGTCGACTCTATCTCTTGCGCGGCGAAAAGTCTCCAAGTGCCCCGACGGACCTCGACCGAAGCTCCGCCCCATTCGCGGGGCGGAGAGCGGCGGGAATCCCTTTCATCCGCTACCGAATGGGGAAGCGAATGTCTTCCCGCCGTACGGCGAAGAGATGAAGAAAGAAGAAGAAAGGGGATGGGCACCAAGAAGGCACTGGCTTCGGGAATGATGATGCTCCTCCTGGTTACGGGGAGCGCGAGCTGTTCCTCGACGCGCACGCCGGAGCCGGTCTTTCGAGGCTGGGAGGCGCCGGCCGAACCGACCGACCCCGGGGACGTCTCCTACGACGCGATGCGCGCCTACGACGACGCGCTGATCCAGGCGCAGCTGGTCCTCTATCGGCGCGCGCATCCCCCGCCGGACGGAAGGAGGGCCGCACGGCCCGGCCGCCTTGCCCGATGGTGGGATCGCATTGGCGCAGTGATGGGCAGGGGCGCCTATTCGATGCAGGGCTTCGTCTTCACGAAGGTGGCTCGTATCAAGCACCCCCGCGCGCAGCTACTGGTGTTCTCCACCGACGACGTGAGGGAGCTCCGAAGCCTGCTCCAGCCGGGGGACCTGATCCTGACCTTCACCGAGGGGTACGTCGGCAATCTCTTTCTGCCCGGCGTATTCAAGCACGGGATCATCTACGTCGGCTTTCCCGAGGAACGCACGGCGGCGGGAATCACCGAAGCGGTCCTCTGGGAGCAGATCCGCGAGCGGCGGCAGTTCGAGAGGCTGAAAGAGATCGTGGCCACCGCGGAAACCCTGGAGGGCCGCCCGGCGGACGTGGTGGAGTCCCTGGCGGAAGGGGTGAAGTTCTCCTCCCTGGAGCATCTGCTGGCGACGCACGCGAATCGAATGGCGGTGCTGCGCCCGCGCATCTCGCCGCAGGAGAGGCTGGAGATGCTCGTCGCGGTGTTCGCCTACGTGGGCCTGCAGTACGACTTCAACTTCGACTTCGTGGACGCCTCCCGGCTCTATTGCACGGAGATGGTGTATCGGGTGCTGGAAGGAAAAGGCGATCATCACTTCGAGGTGACCAGGACGCGGGGCCGGTGGGCGTTCACGGCGGACGACATCGCCCGTCACGCGCTCTTGGAGCCGCCCGGACCTCTGGAGGTGATCGCGCTGGCAGATCGTCGCTCCGATCAGACCGACTGGAACGCGACGCTCGTGACCGGAGCGGAGGCGCGGCTGGCGCTGGGTCGGCTAATGTCGGGCTCGGAAGGAAGTGAGGGAGCTCGAGATGAGTGATTCTCCGAGGACCACGGTGGGCGGTGTGTCCCCCCGCTCCAAGAAGACGCTCGAGCCATAGATCCATGAGTAAGAATTGGCTCCGCATCGGCGTCCTCGGCGCGGCCAAGATCACGCCGGATGCCCTGATTCAGCCGGCCGCGGCTTCGGAGCGCGTCGAAGTGGTCGCGATCGCGGCGCGCGACCCGGGGCGGGCCCGCGCATTCGCCGCAGAGCACGGCATCGCGCAGGTCGACGACGACTACGCGGCGCTGGTGGGAAACCCGGACATCGACGCCGTCTACAATCCGCTGCCGGCGACCCTACACGCGGAGTGGACGCTCGCGGCCCTCGAGTGCGGCAAGCACGTGCTCTGCGAGAAGCCCTTCGCGGCCAACGCAACCGAGGCGGAACGCATGGTGGCTGCCGCGAAGGAGAGCGGCTTGGTTCTCCTCGAGGCCTTTCATTGCCGCTATCACCCCATGGCGGATCGCATCCTCGAGGTGATTGCCAGCGGTGCGCTCGGCGATCTCCGTCTGCTGGAGGCGGCCTTCTGCATCGCCATCGAGGATCCGCAGGACATCCGCCACGACCTCTCGCTGGGTGGCGGGGCCACCATGGACATGGGCTGCTATCCCCTCCACTGGTGCCGGACCGCGGCCCGGATCGAGCCGGAGGTGCTGCACGCCGAGGCCCACGAGGCGCCGGCCGGGATCGATGTCTCCATGACTGCGGAGCTGCGCTTCCCGGGAGAGGTTCGCTGCAGAGTGCATTGCTCCATGGCCGCCGACGTGGGCTTCCAGGCGTTCCTGCAGGTGACGGGAAGCGAGGGCGAGCTGCGCGCGGACAACCCGCTGGCGCCCCACTTCGGGAACAGGCTCCGGGTGCGGATCGGCGAGAAGGAGACCAGCCAGATGGTCGAAGGTCGCACCACCTACGACCACCAGCTCGAGGCATTCGCGGCAGCGGTTCTCGACGGAGAGCAGCAGCCCACCGGCGGCCAGGACGGCGTCGCCAACATGCGGGTGATCGACGCGATCTACCGCGCGGCGGGAATGCAGCCGAGGGGATGACGCGAGCGCGCCGCCTCGTCAGCTCTCCTGACGCGCGGCCCGACGCGCGATCCACTCGGTGTAGGCTCGGGGCGGGAAGAAGGCGAGCAGGATACAGACCGAGACGGAGAGGCCGCCCACCGATTGGAAGAGCGACGCCGCAGGCGTCTCCTCGACGGCTCCTGTGAGGAACAGCACCATCAGGTTGACCGGGAACAGGCAGGCGATCAGACCAGCGGCCACGCCCCAGAGGGCGATCCGATTCGCCACCACGGGGTCCGCCAGGCCCAGGGGAATCCGGCGCCGGAGCAGGGCGTAGTAACGGAGCGACTCCCAGCTTCCCCATACGAAGGCGAATGCCTTGACGGCAGTGCCGATCGAGGCGCCGAGGCTGTCGTGGCGGAGCGCGTCCGGATGAACCACGAAGACTTCGATCGCGCAGTGGACGGCCAGAAGCGCGAGCAACAGCGCGAAGAGCCCGCGGGCCCAGGCCTGGTCGCGCTGGAATACCCGCAACGCCACCAGCGCGATGCAGACGGAGCAGATCACCATCATGAAGCGCCCGCCCATGAAGAGCGCCACGCGCAGCGTCTCGGGCAGGGATGTCGCCACCATCCCTGCGGTGAGCGGGCCGCGCCCCAGGACGCCCCCCGTGAGAAAGGCGAGGCCGATCAGGAACTCGGGGAGCTGACGGGTGCGCCTGGCGAGCAGAAGCAGCCGCAATCCCACGACCAGGCTGACGGCTCCGAAGATGCCGAGGCAGACATGAGATACCAGCGCCATGTAGAGATCTCCCGGAGCTTCCACGCTGATCGGCTGCCTTCGACGAACGTTGAGCCGGGCTGTGTGGGATCTCCTACCCGGGGTAGCGGGAAAGGCTGACCGCGCAGCTGCGCTTCCGTCGTCTGCTTCCTTCCCGGCTGGGCAACCGTCGCACGCTGCGGGAGGGTTTCAGCGCGCGAGAAGCTCGACCGGCTCACAGTCGAGCCCGGCTGCGATGCGGCAGAGCGTCGAGTAGGGGATTGCCTCGTTCCCTTCCTCGATCCCCCCGAGGAGGTTGGGCGATAGGGTCTCCCTGATCCCGGTCTCGCGCAGCGCGGCCTCGGCGATGGCCTCCAAGAGGTCGCGCTGCGACCAGCCGCGATCCCGCCGCAGTCGGCGGATGGCGAGACCGTCCGGCCGAATCGGCCGCCGGTCTTCGAACCCTCCACTCATGGCTTCCCCTCGCGGTCGAGCCGCCGACCGTGCTCCATCACGGGGAGCCCTGCCGCCGGGGAATGTAGCCGGTCCGGCCCCGCTATCCTCCCGGGATGCCGACTGAGGGAGTCAAGCTGCGCGCGGTGCTCTTCGATCTGGACGGCGTCCTGGTCGACAGCTATCAGGTCTGGTTCCATCTGGTGAACGGTGCGGCGAGGGAGCTCGGCTATCCGGCCATCACCCCGGAGGCCTTCCATCCCTGTTGGGGTCAGGGCATCGAGGCCGACGTCGAGACGTGGTTTCCCCGCCACTCCGTCGCGGAGATCGAGGTCTACTACGCCGACCACTTCCGCGATCACCTCGAGCATCTCGGAGTGGTGCCCGAGGTCCCGGGGGTCTTCGAGACGCTGCGGAAGTGCTCGCTGGGGACGGCTGTCATCACCAACACGCCAGCGCCCGTGGCGTGGGAGATGGTGAACCGAGCCGGGGGCACCCCCGATCACCTGGTCGGCGGGACCGACGTTCCCCGCCCCAAGCCGGCCCCGGACATGGTGCTGCGCGCTTGCGAGCTGTTGGGAGTAGCGGCCGGCGAAGCTCTGGTGGTCGGGGACTCGCGCTACGACCGCGAGGCGGCGCGCGCGGCGGGGACCGTCTTCGCCGGACTCGGAATCGAGGGGGACGTCTGCCTGGATCGTCTGGCCGACGTGCTCCGCGTCACCGCCGGCGAAGCCGGGTGAGATGGGGGATTGGCGGTCGTGACTCGGACCAATCTGGAGATCAAGGCGCGCTGTTCGGATCCGGATGGAATCCGCCGGCGAGCCGGGGCGGTTGCGACCCGCTACGTCGGTGCCGATCGACAGATCGATACCTACTTTGCGACCAGGCGGGGGCGTCTCAAGCTGCGTGAATCATCGCTCTCGGGGGGGCAGCTGATTCCCTACCTCCGTCCCGACGAGCCAGGCCCGAAGGACTCCGACTACGCGGTGGTCCCGGTCGAGAAGCCGGGGAGCTTGAAGGCGCTCCTGACCGAGATCCTGGGCCTCCACCGGGTGGTGCGAAAGGAGCGCGAGATCTGGCTCTGCGAGAACGTGCGCATCCACCTCGACGAGGTGGAGGGACTCGGGAGCTTCGTCGAGCTGGAGGCGGTGTACGATGGCGCCCCCGAGTCGCTTCCGGAGGAGCAGCGAAAGGTCCGCGAGCTGATGGATCGGCTCGAGATCCGCGAGGAGGATCTCGTCGACACCTCCTACGAGGGGCTCCCCGCTCGCGCTTGGCAGCCGATTAGCTGATCTGCGCCTTTCGGTACATGGTCACCACGCCCGCGCCGCCCAGGCCCAGATTGTGCTGGAGGGCGACCTTCGCTCCCTCCACCTGGCGCTTGTCGGCCTCGCCGCGGAGCTGCCAGTTGAGCTCGGAGCACTGAGCCAATCCCGTGGCGCCGAGTGGGTGACCCTTGGAGATGAGACCGCCCGACGGGTTCACGACGACCTTGCCACCGTAGGTCTGGGCACCGGAGTCGACGAACTCACCCCCCTTGCCCTCGGGACAGAGACCCAGGGCCTCGTAGGTGATCAGCTCGTTGCAGCTGAAGCAGTCGTGGAGCTCCACCACGTCGACGTTCTCGGGCCCGATACCGGACTGCTCGTAGACCTTCTGGGCGGCGGCCCTGGTCAGGTCGGCACCGACCATCTTGATGCAGCTCTTCTCGCTGAAGGTGCTCTCGAAGTCGGTCGCCATGGCCTGGCCGAGGATCTCGACGGCCTTGGGCTGGAGCCCGTGCTTCTTGATGAAGTCTTCGCTGCAGACGATCGCCGCGCCGGCGCCGTCCGAGGTCGGGCAGCACTGGAGCTTGGTGAGCGGTCCGAAGACGGGCGGAGCGTTCAAGATCTCCTCGAGGCTGTACTCGTCCTGGAACTGGGAGTACGGGTTGTTGACCGAGTGCTTGTGGTTCTTCCAGCCGATCTTGGCGAACTGCTCCGCGGTGGTGCCGTACTTCTCCATGTGCTCGAGGCCGGCGTTGCCGAACATCTGGGGGGCGCCGGGGGCCTTGGGCTCGAAGCCGCGCTGCTCGACCATCAACGCGAAGTGCTTGTCCATGGGAACGGTGCGGTCGGTGTACTTGATGCCGAGCGAGCCCCTCTCCATCTTCTCGAAGCCGAGGGCCATGGCGCAGTCGACCAGGCCGCCCTCCACGAACTGTTTGGCCATGAAGAGTGCCGTGGATCCCGTCGCGCAGTTGTTGTTCACGTTGTAGATGGGGATTCCGGTGAGACCGAGCTGGTAGATGGCGCGCTCCCCGGAGGTCGACTCGCCGTAGCAGTAGCCGACCATGGCCTGCTCGACGGTGTCATAGGCAATCCCGGCATCCTCCAGAGCCTTGGTGCCGGCCTCCGTGGCCATCTCCGGGTAGTCCCATTCCCTTCTGCCCGGCTTCTCGAACTTCGTCATGCCTACGCCGACGACGAATGCCTTCCTGCCCATGTCCGCATCGCTCCTGTGATTCCTCCGCTCCGAATGTCGCAGGTGTTCCGGCCTGCCCGGGTCCCGGCGCCTCTGGGAGGGGATTGACTCGCGAGTCAATTAGCACAACGGGGTTGGCAAAATCACCTGGGCTCGAACAGGGACCGGACCCGTTCCCGAATCTCATCTCTCGCGGACCGGAATGCCTCGAGAATCGCTTCTTCCGAGCCCTCGGCCCGGGCCGGATCCGGAAGCGCCCAGTGCTCTCGGACCGAGGCGCCCGGGAACACCGGGCAGCGCTCGGCGGCGTCGCCGCACAGCGTGATCACCGTGTCGATCTCCGCGACGGGGATCTCGTCGAGGGTCTTGGAGGTCTGCTGGCGAATGTCCACGCCGACCTCGGACATCGCCGCGACCGCACGCGGGTTCTGGCCGTGCGCCTCCACTCCCGCGCTGTAGATCTCGATCCCCGGCGGCGCCACGTCCCGCGCGAAGCCCTCCGCCATCTGGCTGCGACAGGAGTTCCCGGTGCAGAGGAAGAGGACCTTCTTCAATGCGAGGGCCCCTCCGCCTCGACCGCCTTCTTGGCGAATTCGACGATGCGCCGCTTCACCCGTGGCTGCGGACCGAACAGCCGGGTTCCGTGTCCGCCGGAGCGGTAGATCTCGAGGTCGTCGGGGCCACGGTGCCTCGAGGAGATGATCCGCGCGCTCTCGGCGGCGTGGCGATCGTCTTCCGCCGCGACGGCCAGGAGCGGGCCCGGGAAGCGACTGGCGGCCTCGACGACGTCGACCCCGAAGTAGTTGGTGCCGGGAGAGAGCAGTACCAAGGCTCGCACTCCCTCCACCTTCTCCGCTGAGAGAAGGGAAACCGAGCAGCCGTAGGAGGCCCCGACCAGGACCAGGCGATCCGTCGCGAGGCCCTGCTTCGCGAGGTAGCTCACCGCCGCCTTCACGTCGCGGACGCCGGCGCGAACCACCTCGCCGAAGGCCGACCGAGGGATCGCCGCCACGTTCACCATCTCGCCGCGGCGCTCCCGGGATTCCCCGTGAGCCCGCTGATCGATGGCCAGCACCGTGAAGCCGGCCGCGACCAGATCTGGGACCAGGGGGGCCCAGGCGCTCCGATCCGACCGGTACATGTGGAGGAGGATGGCGATCGGCGCGTTGGCGTCGGCGGCGGAGGTGAGATCCGCCTTCAGCACGAAGCCATCGCTGGTCTCGAAAGAGACCGGGAGCGAGAGCTGTCTTCTCGTCTCTCCGGCGCCGACGACGAGCGGTAGCGCGAGCAGCAGGCTCAGCCAGCGGGCTCTCGGGCGCATCTCGACCTCCCTTCTCTTCGAGAATCCCGTCATACTAGGGTTCCAGGCAGGAGGACGGAAAGGTGGCATCGATCTTCACCCGAATCATCAACGGGGAGCTCCCGGGGCGCTTCGTCTGGCGCGACGAGCGGGCGGTGGCCTTCCTGACCATCCAGCCGCTCAAGCTCGGGCACACACTGGTGGTGCCCATCGAGGAGGTGGATCACTGGCTGGATCTCGAGCCGGAGCTGACCCGCCACCTGTTCGACGTATCCAAGCAGGTGGGGAAGGCCATCGACCGGGCCTTCGAGCCCGAGAAAGTGGGTCTGATCATCGCCGGCCTCGAGGTGAGCCACGTGCACCTGCACGTGACGCCGATTCACGCGCTCCAGGATCTCAACTTCGCCAACGCGGACCCGAACCCCGATCCGAAGGAGATGGATGCCGCCGCGGAGAAGATCCGCGCGGCCCTGCGCGAGCTCGGCTGCGCCGAGGTCGCGGAGCCCTGATTATCTCGGTTCCGCCGGCCTTCGGCCCGCGCTTCGTGCGGCGCTACTCGACGTAGCCCATCGAGCGCAGCCGCTCGATCAGATCGGCATCGCCTCCGGCCGCCGCGGAGTGGTCCCACACCGGAAGAATCGGAAGATCCGACGCGGGAACGCCGAGGGCGGGGTGAGCGGCCAGGTGCTCGGGACGGATCCAGTGCTCGGGGAGCGATCCCTCCAGGTCGTCGGGGATCGCCGCGCCCGCCAGATAGGCCAGGAGCGGCGCCACCTCGAGCACCGAGACGCGCTCCCGCTCCCGCAGGTGTCGGATCGGAGCACCCGCCGCCAGCAGGATCCCGATCGGGTGATGGGTACCCGAGAAGCCGTCGGCGGTGATGATCTCGGAGACCGGTAGCGCAGCGCCGGCGCTCTCGACCTCCCCATCGGGCCAGGCCGCCTCGAAGACCTCGGCGTTCGGCTGCATCAGCAGGTAGGCGTGGGCGTGGGTGTCGAGGTGGACCTGGTAGAAGCGCTGCATGACCTGACGCACCCCCCACTGCCGCAGGCGCCCCAGGAGCGAGCGTTCGGCTCCGGCGGGCCGCTCCACCATGTCGAGGACGTCCACCGTGTAGAGAGGCTTCCCCTCCGCGGTGCGGGCGCTCTCGAAGACCCGGACGAGACGCTCCAGCACCGGTTCGCGCTCCTCGAAGGGACCCGCGTGGACGCGCAGCAGGATGAACGCGAACTGGCCCACGACGCTGAAGCCGTCCCGCTCCGGAATCAACCCCGCCCGGGCCAGACTGGGCAGGAGGTTCGAGGACCAGACGCGCCGGATCCCGTCCTCGCCCGCCTGGAAGCCGTGATCCGAGACGATCAGCAGCGAATCCTCGGGCCCGAGGGCGCTCGCGATCTCTTCGATCGCCCGGTCGATGCCGATCAGGGTGGCGGGGAGCAGCTCGGCGTAGCGCTCCTCCGGAGGGGGAACGTTCAGATCGAACTGCTCCGGAAAGCAGTCGTGCCAGAAGCGGTGGGCGAGACCGTCGAACGAGTAGAAGGTGACGGCTCCCAGGTCCAGCTCGAAGGCCTCGGCCAGGGCGTTCCAGTGGGTGGCCTTGTGGGCGAGCTCTTGCCGGGAGGCCGCCGCGTAGTCCTCGCGGCTGGCGAGTCCCTCGAGTGAGTAGCGGTATCCCGGAAGGCCGGCTCTCTCGAAGGCGTCGGCGGGGGTGACGCTCGGGTCGCGCCGCAGCCAGCCGGGGATGACGAAGCCGCCCGGTAGCGGGCGGGGTGGCCAGGTGACCAGGTAGTCGTAGGTCCCGACGCGTCTACCCTGGGCGGCCAGTCGCTCGAAGATGGTCGGGACCTGGATCGAGTAGGACTTCTTGAGGAAGTCGGTGACGCCGTGCGCATCGGGGCGCCGCCCGGTGGCGATCGAGGTCCACACGGTCGGCGAGTTGACCGGCTCGACGGTCTCGATCTCCGCCGTGACGCCCCGGCTCGCGATCGCGGCGAGGCCCGGCAGCTGACCCGAGGTCAGCAGGGGATCGATCACGCTCCACGTCGCGCCGTCCACGCCGATCAGGACCACCCGCGCGGTGGCCGGAAAGGCGAGAAGCGAGGCCGCGCAGAGGAGCGCGCCGAGGGCGCGATTCATCAAGTGGTGACCTCCCCGAGACCGCTCTTTCGGCCGAGCCTGTATGATGGCCGCATGGTAGAGCAAATGATTCGACGCGTGGCGCCGGCTCTCGGGAGTCTGCTTCTCCTGCTGCTCGTCGCCGTGTCCGGCGTCGCGGCGGAGCGCGGCGAGATCGGAGAGAGGCCTCCGGTCGTGATCCTGCTCTCCCTGGACGGAGTGCGACACGACTACCTGGATCGCGGTGGACTGCCGGCCCTGGAGCGGATCGGGCGAAGCGGGGCGCGCGCGGAGGGGCTGATTCCCATCTTCCCCTCCAGCACCTTCCCCAACCACGTGGCCCTGGCCACCGGGACCCACGCGGATCGCCACGGGATCGTCGCCAACCGCTTTCACGATCCGGAAAAGGGAGACTTCAGCTACAGCGGCGACGCGAGCTTCATCGAGGCCGAGCCGATCTGGGTCACGGCCGAGCGGCAGGGGGTCCGGAGCGCCGCCTTCTTCTGGGTGGGGTCGGAGACCGACTGGAGGGGCACCGGCGCCAGCTACCGCAGGACCCCGTTCGATAACGCCATCGGAGAGGCGGAGAAGGTGGACCAGATCCTCGCGTGGCTCGACCTCCCGCCGGAGGAGCGTCCCCGTCTGATCCTCTCCTGGTGGCACGGTGCCGACACCGCCGGCCACCGCTACGGCCCCGACTCCGAGAGGACGACGGCCGAGCTCCGCAGCCAGGACCGCCAGCTCGCCCGGCTGCTCGAGGGCCTCGACCAGCGTCAGGTGTGGTCCCACACCACGCTGCTCGTGGTCAGCGACCACGGCATGATCGGTGTGTCCGAAGGCATCGACGTCAGGGGCCCCCTCGAGAAGACCGGCATTCGCGCCCGAGTGGTCTTCGGAGCCGCCCACGCCCACGTCCACCTGGAGAATCCCGCGGAGCGGGAGGCGGCCATCGCCATCCTCTCCGCCGTGGAGGGCGTCCGCGCCTACCTCGCGGACGCGGTACCCGAGCGGCTTCGATACCGGCACCCGAGCCGCACCGGTGACGTGGTCGCTCTCACCGAGCCGCCCCGGGTCTTCGTCAAGCCCTGGAGCCAGACGGCCGCCCTGCTGCGCTTCTCGCGTCTGTTAGGCGCGGAGAGGGGCGCGCACGGCTACCACCCCGACTCCTACCCGGAACTCGTCGGCATCTTTCTCGCCGAGGGCCGGGGTGTGGGAACGGCGGTCGCTCTCCCGCCGGTTCGGGCCATCGACGTGGCTCCCACCGTCTCCCACCTCCTCGGGATCGATCCCCCGGCTCACTCCGAGGGCGGTCTGATCCCCGGGATCGGGAGAGACTGACCCGCCACACCGGCGCCCCGGGGTCTGCTCGTCGCCAGGAGATCCGTTGCGCGAGCTGTGAAATCACGCGATCCTGCCCTGCCATGTGGATTCATCATCTCATCTTGCTTCTGTTCGCCGTGACCCTCGCCCTCGCCTGCGGGGGAGACGAGAAGACCATCGAGACCGAGGAGGGGACCTTCACGATCGAGACCGACGACGGTGGCGTTCGCATCTCGGGAGAAGAGGAGGGCGTCGGCGAGGTCACGGGGCTCTTCGGCGAGAACGCGAAGATCCCCGATGGGTTCCCGAAGGACGTTCCCGTCTATCCGGATGCGACCGTGGTGGCCGGGATGGCCGCGGGTGAGGGTGGAATGGTCACGCTGCAGACCGGAGACGATCCCGACGAGATCGTGGCGTTCTACCGCGAGGAGCTCAAGAGCGAGGGGTGGAGCCTCGAAGGGGAGATGAATCTCGGCGGCCAGCGGATCCTGCCGATCGAGAAGGGGGGCCGGAGCGGCGCCGTGCAGATCTCTCGCGAGGGCGGTGACACCACGATCCTGATCATCGTCGACGCGGGGGGCTGACGGCTCGCGCGACCCCGACGCGCAGCGAGACCGGTCTCCTCGCCTGCGCCTCCCGGAGGACTCCCGCCGCGGCGGACGGGCCCGGGCGAGAGCGGTAGAATTCCCCGTCGACGCACGCCGCGAGGAGGGAAGTGATGGAGTTGAACGGCATCAGCTGGTTGATGGTGGGAACGATACTGCTGGCGGGTGTCGTCCTGGGCTTCCTGATCGGCCGCCGGTCCTCCGCCGCGCGGGCTCGGGCCCAGCAGCTCGAGAGCGACCTGGAGGAGCTGCGGAAGGAGCACGAGCACGCCCAGGCCGAGATCGAAGTGGGCAAGGAGACGCTCGCTCGTGCCCAGGCTGATATCGAAACGGGCAGGGGGAAGCTCGCTCGCGCCGAGGCCGACATCGAAGCGGGCCGGGAAAAGCACGATCGCTACCGCGGGAAGGTGTCGGATCACTTCGCCGGCACCTCGGAACGACTCCGGGACCTCACCCTCCAGTACCGGGAGGTCTACAACCACCTGGCCGAGGGCGCGGGAGAGCTCTGTCCCGAGGGATTCGAGAAGCTCGAGGGTGGCCTGGGCCTCGACGCGCTTCCCGAGGAGTCGGAGACGCCGGAGTCCGACCCGAACTGAGTTTCCAAGCGAGATCCCGAGTGAGATACTGAGGCGCCCGGCGGATTTACTCACGCCGGGCGCCGTCGCTCGCTTGTTCTCTTGTTTCGGCCGTATCGCGCCGATGGCACCCTAGCGCCCGCTCCTTCCGGGCTCGGGTGCCGACCTCCGGAGAGGCCGGGTCTCGCGATCAGCCCCACGGGCGGAGCGACTGGCCCGCGCACCCAAGATCCTACACTGCCCGGTTTTGAAATGTCAAGCGGCTTGGCGGGGGCCTCAGGAGCCACCGCCGGTGGGGGGGCACTCGATGCCGTCGAAGCTGCCCTCAGGGCAAGGGCAGCAGCTCGACTGGATCAGCGGGCCTCCGCACTCCTCGACACAACTGACCAAGCGGTAGCACTCTTCGATGGCGCAGGCCTCGGAGCGCTCCTACCCGGTGCTTCGATGTAGAGGGAGATCGGGGTTTGTTCCGATCAGAGACTCACCTTGGCGTAGAAGACGGTCTACTCAATACAGAGCAATCGCAGGACGCGATCCGTAGCGACGACCGTCGCGTGCCCTTCAGCTCTCCGTCGATGTCACCGAAAGAGCGGAGGCGAAGAGACGAAGCGCGAGACGTCGTGGGGGGGCTGTCCGGAAGATGAGGGCCGGTCACGAGGGAAGGTTGCTGCTCGTCCTCGGACTGGGCCAGAGCGGGGCCGAGATCAGTGAGGTGCTCGATGAGCGAGCCTAAGGTTCTCGTGTTCATCTGCAACGGGTGCTCGTACGGGGGCGCCGACCAGGCCGGCGGAGTGAAGCTCGAGTATCCGCCTGGCGTACGCATGGCCAAGGTGATGTGCTCCGGGCGCGTCGATCCCCAGATGGTGCTGGATGCTTTCTCCTTCGGAATGGACGGCGTCCTGATTCTCGGCTGCCATCCGGGCGACTGCCATTACAGAGAGGGCAACTACAGCGCACTGAAGCGCGCCAAGCTGCTGGCGCCGATGCTCGAGCAGTACGGAATCCACCCGGATCGCTTCCGCATCGACTGGGTGCGCGCCGGTGAGGGCGAGCGCTTCAGCCGGCTGGTGACCGAGATGGTCGAGGCCGTCGTCACCCTGGAGCCGCCGGAAATCGAGAAGCCCTTCGAGGCTCATCCGTGAGACACCCAGAACCGAACGTGGCGTTCTACTGGGGATGTCGAGAAGATCAACGAGCAGAAGGAACGATTCGAGGCGACGGAGCAGGGGGACGAGTAGAATCCCCCGCTCCCACTCGAGGCCCCCCACCCGTTTTGCTCAGTTCCCTGCGGGAGTTTACAGTCTCCTCGTCATCGGACGTGGGCGGAAGGCCCTCGCTCCGCCGCAGGAGCCCAAGGCATGATCGATCGGTTGTTTCGAGTTGCGTACATCTGTGCCTACCGAATGATGAGGGTCTATTGGGCATTGCGCCGTCCACAATCCCACGGAGCGCTCGTGGCCGTCTGGCACGACGGCGCCATCCTGTTGGTTCGCAACTCCTACGTCCCTTACTTCAGCCTGCCGGGGGGCTACGTTCGCCGGGCAGAGACGACGCGACAGGCGGCCCTCCGCGAGTTGGCCGAGGAGGTGGGGGTGAGCGGGATTGATGACCTGCTCACGCTGGCGCTGGAGGTGACCCATGAGTGGGAAGGGAGATGCGATCACGTCGCGATCTTCGCGGTCGAACTGAGCCAGCCGCCCCACATCGAGGTGGACAATCGCGAGGTGGTCGCAGCATCGTTCTACACGCCGGAGGAGGCATTGAAGCTCGAGCTGTTCCCGCCCCTTCGCCAACACATCGAAGAACACCACGCCCAGACGCGAACCGACGGAAGCGACGCTCGCGGATAGGGGCCTGAGCACCAGTCTGGCCGAGAAGACAACTGCTCCGCGGCGGTGTTCAGGGTTCCTTGGAGTGGCTCGCTCTGGTAGCGTTGATACCGGTCGCGGCTAAGCGGCTAGAAGTGGGGGGTGCGGCCGGGATGCCTCGTTTCTTGTGAGGTGCGGCCACCCGATCAGGAGGCTCTCGATGACAACTGATCCCGCAACCACTTCGACAGGCACGCCCCCGCCGCGCTGGTTGGTGAAGGCTGTGACGCGCCTGCATGTGTTGCTGAATCGCCTGAGCGGGGGTCGCCTGTTCAACACGTTCGGAGGCGACGATGTTTGCTTCGTTACCATGAAGGGCGCCAAGAGCGGCCGCACGCTGACGATCCCACTCATGTACGTCCCCTACCGGGACGGTCTGCTCCTCGTGGCGTCGCAGGGCGGCGCCCCGAGAAATCCCGTCTGGTACCACAACCTCGTGAAGCACCCCGAGATTGTGGTGAGCCACCGACGTCGCATCAGGAAGCTGCGCGCCCGCCTCGCGAACCAGGAGGAAGAGCCCGAACTCTGGCCGATTTGCGACCAGCACTACGCACCCTACGCGGAATACCGCAAGCGCACGACCCGGGACATCCCGATATTCGTCTGCGAGCCGGTACCTTGAAAGCCGCCAGCCGCAAGTGACCTGGCCTCGGGGAGCCCTCCGACTTCGTGACAGAAGAATGTGACGGCGAAGTGGGAACCGACAGCGATGTCGCAGACTTCGCGGAAGAGGAAGCTGGTGGCCCAGGGCAGAATTGAACTGCCGACACCCGCATTTTCAGTGCGGTGCTCTACCAACTGAGCTACCGGGCCACGGGGCGGGAAATCTAGCCCCTCAGGGGTCGGTGGTCGAGGAGTCGGTGGGAAGGCCGGGGCGCCGGTCAGGACTCCGGCTCGCCTTCGTCCCAATCCGCGGAGGTCGCCTCGGCCTTTGGGCGGGAGGCGGGGTCCGACGCCGACTCGGGGCGCTCGATTCGGATCGACGAGAGCACCACGTTCTCGAGGGGGCGGTCCCGGGGGCCGTGGCGACCGTAGATGTCCCGCTCCACGGTGGCGATCCGATCGACCACCTCCATGCCCTCGAGAACTCGCCCGAAGAGGGAGTAGGACCCGTCCAGGTGCGGCTTGCGCTTCACCGTGATGAAGAACTGCGAGCCCCCGCTCTTGGGCCTCCCGGTATTGGCCATGGAGAGCACCCCCCGGACGTGGGAGACCTCGCTGAACTCGTCCTCGATCGTGTAGCCGGGGCCGCCTCTGCCGTCGTCGCGGGGATCGCGGTTCTTCGTGTTGGGATCGCCGCCCTGGACCATGAACTCGGGAATCACCCGATGGAAGGTGGTGCCGTCGTAGTATCCCTCTTCGGCCAGCTTGATGAAGTTCTCCACCGTCGCCGGTGCGATCTCGGGGAGGAGCTCGATGCGAATCTCCCCGAAGTTCTCGACGGAGAGGACCGCCATGGGCCGGGGAGCTTCCGCGGGCGTCGGCGGGACGATCCCCGGCGGTGCAGCCGTCTCGGTGGGTGCGTCCACGGTCTCGTCGCGGCCACAGCCCGGTGCGACGGCAAAGATCACCAGCAGCATCGCCAGCGGCGCTGCAAGGTGCCGGATTCGCGATTTCATCTCTACCCCCCTCGGTCCGGATCGTTCACCGGCGCTCGCTTTGTGAAGGGTCCGGACCCGCAAAGACGTCGATTCCGATGTGGTAGCGTTCGTCTCATGAAGACGCGAGTGTCAGCCTCTCGGAGTGTAGTCCTCCTCTTGGTCGGCCTCTTCCTCTCGGGCGTCTCCGGCGAAGCGCGGGGGGCGGCGCCCGCGCCGGCGTTCGGGAAGCTCGGCATGGTGGTGAGTCCCCAGGCGGACGCGAGCGCGGCGGGCCTCGCCCTGCTCGAGGCCGGTGGGAACGCCATCGACGCGGCCGTCGCCACGGCCTTCGCCCTCTGTGTGAGCGACGCCCACCACTCCGGGATCGGCGGTGGGGGCTTCATCCTGATCCGGCTGGCCGACGGCAGGGTGGTGGCCATCGACGCGCGGGAGACGGCACCGGCCGCGGCCCGCGCGGACATGTACCTGCAGCCGGGAGTCCCGGAGCGCGCCTCCCAGGTCGGCCCCCTCGCCGTCGCGACGCCGGGTCTGCTCAAGGGGTTGGCGTGGGCGCTCGAGGACTTCGGCAGCAAATCGCTCCGAGAGGTGCTGGAGCCCGCCATTCGCATCGCTGAGGAGGGATTCGCGGTCGGCCCCCGTCACGCGAGCGCGGCGAATCTCTGGCGCCAGTTGGGCGGGGCGAAGCTCTTTCCGGGGACCGCCGCCATCCAGCTTCCCCCCGGCGGTGCCCCCGTCGAGCCTGGCTGGCGCCTGATCCAGGCGGATCTGGGGAGGACCCTTCGCCTGATCGCCGCCGAGGGGCCCGAGGTGTTCTACCGGGGTCGCCTGGCCCGGACCATCGCGGATGCGGTGCGGGATCGGGGTGGGATCCTCACCCTGGAGGATCTGCAGGGCTATCAGGCCAAGCGACGGGAGCCGATCCGCGGCAGCTACAAGGGCCACGAGATCCTCTCCTTCCCGCCTCCCTCCTCGGGGGGAATCGCGCTGGTCGAGATCGCCAACATCCTCGATCCCTTCGATCTCGCCGCGCGGGGTGCGGGCTCATCGGCGAGCCTGCACGTGATCGCCGAGGCCATGAAGCTCGCCTTCGCGGACCGCGCCGCCTACCTGGGAGACGCGGACTTCGTCGAGGTGCCCACCGCGGAGCTGATCTCGAAGGGATACGCCGACCGCCTGCGCCGCCGGATCAATCCGGCGCGTTGGCGGCGGGCGCCCTGGCGCTGGCACAAGGGCGAGGTGGCGATCCGCGTCGAGGGACCGGGGGAGCCGGCCGCCAGTGGCGGAACCACCCATCTCTCCGTCACCGACGCCGAGGGGAACGCGGTGGCGATCACCCAGACCGTCAACCTCCTGCTCGGCTCGGGGATCACCGTGCCCGGGACGGGAATCGTCCTCAACAACGAGATGGACGACTTCTCGATCCAGCCGGGCCGGCCCAACGCCTTCGGTCTGGTCGATACCCGCGGCGCCAACGCGATCGCGCCGGGGAAGCGTCCGCTCTCCAGCATGACACCCACCATCGTCGTCAAGGACGGCAAGCCCTTCATGGTGACGGGGAGCCCCGGGGGCCCGCGGATCATCACCACCACCCTGCTGACCATCCTCAACGTGGTGGACTACGGGATGGACGTGCAGGAGGCGGTCTCCGCGCCGCGCTTCCACCACCAGTGGATGCCGGATCGGCTACTGGTCGAGGCCGCGGTGCCGGCGGACGTGGTCGAGGCGCTGCGGAAGCGAGGGCATCGGGTCGAGGTCTCGGAGCGCAACTGGTCGAGCGCCCAGTCGATCGTGGTGGATCCGGCCACCGGCCGACACACGGGTGGGAGCGATCCGCGAAGCGACGGAGTCGCCCTCGGCTACCCGGCCTCGGCTCCCTAGCCGCTTCCCGGTCGGATGGCGGTGATCGTGTAGGCGTCGAGATCGATGATGCGCCGGGCGACGCGGAGCACATCCTCTCGGGAGATCCGCTGGATGCGATCGGTGTAGTCGCGGTCCGCGTCGGGGCCGAGGCCGTAGCGCGCGTCGAGCGCCACCTGGAGCGCTCGCGCGGAGCTTCGCTGCTGCCCGATGGCGAAGTTGCCCACCAGGAAGCGCTGGGCGCGCAGAAGCTCGTCGTCGGAGGGCGGGGACTCGGTGATCCGCGCCAGCTCCTCGAGGATTCCCCGCTTCGCCTCCTCGAACTTCTCCGCCGCCGTCGCGATGTGGGTGGCGAAGAAGCCCTCGGCGACTCCCTCCACGCTGATCGCGTTGACCGAGTAGGCGAGCCCCTTCCGGTCGCGGAGCTCGCGGAACAGGCGACCGCCATGGCCGCCCAGGATCTGGGAGATCACCTCCAGGGACTCGCGATCCTCGTCGTGGACGGTGATTCCCCGGAAGCCGATCAGCAGGTGGGCCTGGGCGCGATCCTTGTACTCCTCGGCGTAGCGGATCTCGCTCGGGGGCGGCTCCACGTCGGGCAGGACTCCGTCGAATGCCTCGCCGTCCAGGGCCCCGAGGCGCCGCGCCAGATGGGCCGCTATGTCGTCCGGCTCCACGTCGCCGACCACGGCGATCACCAGGTTGTCGGGACGCGCCAGCCGCGCGTGGCAGGCGACCAGGTCCTCTCGGCAGATGCCACTCACGGCATCGGGGGTGCCCGGGATCGGAAGTCCGTAGGGGTGCGTGCGGTAGTGCGTCTTGCAGAAGAGGTCGTAGACCCGCGCCCCGAGCCGGTCGTTGCGCCTTGCGATCGCCGCGAGGGTGTCGCGGCGCTCGCGTTCGATCTCCTCGAGCCCGAACGCCGGTGCGAGCATCACCTCGGCGAAGAGGTCGAGGGCCGGCAGCAGCTTCTCGCTGGTCACGTCCAGGCTCAGACCGATGCTGTTCCGCCCCGAGAAGCCGTCGATGTCGGCCGCCAGGGATTCCACCTGCCGCGCGAAGTCGACGGCGGAGAGCGATCGGGTTCCGCGCAGCCACATGCTGGCGAGGAAGTTGCTGATTCCGGCGGTCTCTCGCGTCTCGGCGAGCAGCCCTCCCAGCATCGCCGCGCGGATCGCCACCACCGGGACCTCGCGCCGCGCGACCACGTGGACCTGGATCCCGTTCTCCAGCTCGTAGGAGGAGATCTCCGAGACCCGTTCACGGGTCCTGGGGCGGCGGAAGGCGCGGGAGGCGTCGCCGATCCCGCCGGCCACGGCCTCCTCGATCGCCGTCGCGTCGAGGCGCGGCTCGGCGCCGTCGGGCACCACCGCGGCCACCGTGAGTCGCTCCGGTACCAGCCACTCCTTCGCCACCCGCCGCAGCTCCTCGGGGGTCGCGGTTCGGATCCTCTCCAGGTAGCTCGCCTCGTGGCGGTGATCGCCTGCGATCAGGTGGAAGCTTCCGATCTTCCGGGCCAGTCCCGCGACGCTCTCGCGCTCCCAGTGCTGGGCGGCCAGGAAGTTCGCGCGCGCCTTTTCGAGCTCTGCGTCGGCGACGGGCTCGGCGCGCAGCATCTCGGTTTCCCGCAGAACCGCTTCCACCGCGGCCCGGGTGTGGCCCGGGTCGAGATCGGCCACGATGCCGAAGAGGCCGGGGTCCAAGGGCGTGTAGCAGGAGGCGTCGATCCGGTCGACCAGGCCGGAATCCTCCTTCACGCGCTGCACCAGCCGACAGCTCTCGCCTTCGCCGAGGACGAAGGCGAGCAGATCGAGAATCGGAGCGTCCGGGTGGCGGAAGTCGACGGCGCAGTAGGAGAGGTCGAGGCAGGTGCGTTCGAAGGGGCGCCACAGGAGGGCCGTGCGCAGTGCCGTCTGCGCCGGCTCGGTCGCCCGATTCCGGAAGGCCTTGCCCGGCTCGGCTTCGGCGAAGAGCGCGGAGATCTCCCGGAGCATTCGAGGGATCTCGAAGTCTCCGACGGCCACCACCAACAACCGCTCGGGCGTGTACCAGCGGCGGTAGAAGCTCGTGAGCTTCTCGCGGTCGAAGGCCGCCACGCTCTCCGGTGTGCCGAGAATCGGGCGTCGATAGGGGTGGACCTGGTAGGCCGTCCGGAAGAGCGCATCGGAGAGCACGTGGTGGGGATCGTCCTCGGCGGAGCGGATCTCCTCCAGGACCACCTCGATCTCGCGGTCGATCTCCTCGGGATCGAAGCGCGAGTGCTGGACGGAGTCCGCCAGCACCTCGAGGCCCACGCTCGTCTCGGCGCTGGGGAGCGTGGCGTGGTAGCAGGTCACGTCGAAGGAGGTGTAGGCGTTGATGTGCCCGCCCACCCCCTCGACCGCAGCCGTGATCTCGCCGACGCCCCTGCGCTCGGTGCCCTTGAAGAGCATGTGCTCGTGGAAGTGCGCGAGTCCCTCCTCGCCCGGACGCTCGTCGGCGGATCCGACCGCCGCCCAGACCTGGACCTCGGCCACCGACGCCACATGGACCTCCCGCAACAGCACGGTCAGTCCGTTTTCGAGGTTCTCGAGGTGAACCGGGGAAGAACTCAAAGCCGAGGGAAGGTAACCTCTTGCGGTGCCCGACCCCACGACGGCCCCAGGCTTCGCACGGGACTGCCTACCGCGGCCCGTCGGAGGTTTCTTTCGTTGACGTCCGCGAGGTGCCATGTTACCCATTACCCGGCGATTTCATTGAGGTTTTTGGAGTGAGGGTCACTCCCACCGAGACGCCCCGAAAGAGCTCCCGCAAGCCCTTCCAAAGCGGCGGATTCCTGTCACCGCGCCAGGCGGAGGTGCTCCGGGTCGTGGTCTCCGCCTACGTGGGGGAGGCGAGCCCGGTCGGCTCCGAGATGATCTCGGTCCTGCTGCCGGTGAATCTCTCCTCTGCCAGCGTGCGGACCACCCTCGCGGAGCTCCACGAGCTCGACCTCGTCGAGAAGCCCCACGCTTCGGCCGGTCGGGTGCCCACCGAGCGCGGCCTGCGGGTCTACGTGGACGAGCTCCTGAATCCGCAGAGCCTGGCGAACTACGAGATTCGCACGTTGACCGGGAGCGTCGAGGACGCCGACGTGCAGGGGGCGGCCCACGTCGCCTCGCGGCTCCTCTCGGAGCGAACCCAGCAGCTCGGCTTCGTCCTGCCCCCGAAACTCGACCGCATGGTGCTCAAGCACGTGAGCTTCGTTCGCCTCTCCACCGACCGCGTGCTCGCCCTGTTCGTCTCTCCCGACGGGCGGGCCTTCCAGCGGGTGATCGAGGAACGCGGCGACGTGGTTCAGCGCGAGCTCGATCAGATGGCGGCGGAGCTGAACGAGCGCATCGCGGGCAAGAGCCTCGCGCAGGTGCGGCGCTTGCTGGTTCGAGAGACCGAGGCGCTCCGTTCACACGCCGTGCGCCTGCTCGCCCGCGCGATCGATCTCCCGGCCCAGCCGGCCGCCGGCGAGCTCCGCGACGAGGTGGATCTGGTGATCGCCACCCGCCTCGCTCTCCTCGATCAGCCGGAGTTCCGCGATCCCGATCGGATTCGCAGCCTGTTCGGTGCCATCGAGGAGAAGCAGCGACTGGTGGAGGTCCTGGACAGGGTCCTGGAGGACCGGGGGGTGAAGGTGGCCTTCGGCAACGAGGTGGACGAGCCCGCCCTGCGCAACTGCGCATTGGTGGCGGCGCCCTACGGGGACGACTTCGAGTCCGTGGGCGTCCTGGGTGTGATCGGTCCCAGCCGTATGAACTATGCCCGCGTGATTCCTCTAGTTGAGCTGCTGGCCCAGCTGCTCACGGAAAGGCTCCGCAGTTGAGTGCGACACGGGATAAAGGACGGACCGGTGACGTGGTGAAGGAAGAGACGGATGCCTCCGCCGAGGAGCCCTCCGTAGGCTCGGTGAGCCCGAGTCCGGAGCTCGAGCAGGCCTTGCGGGAGGCCGCCGAAGCCGTGGGAGCGGGGGAGGACGAGCCCGAGGACGGCGAGGCCGAGGAGGAGGAGGTCTCCGAGGGCGATTCCCTCCGGGGAGAGCTGGAGGCCGTCAACGACCGAATGATTCGCCTCCAGGCGGACTTCGACAACTTCCGCCGGCGGGCCCTCAAGGAGCGTGAGGAGGCCCACCAGTACGGTCACGAGAATCTCGTCAAGGATCTCCTGGCAACGGTCGATAATCTGGATCGCGCCATCGAACATGCGCGGAGGAGTGATGGCGGGGACTTCGAGAGCATGTTGCAGGGTGTCGAGCTCGTGCAACGGGAGCTTCTCGGGGCGCTCGCCAATCACAGTGTGAGCGAGATCGAGGTCGCGGACGCGGTGTTCGATCCGAACGTGCACGAGGCGGTGGCGCAGAAGGAAGACGACTCGGTGCCGGCAAACACTGTAATCGAGGTGTTTCAGAAGGGATATCGGCTCCGGGATCGGCTGCTTCGACCCGCACGGGTCGTCGTCTCGAAGCCAGTGGATGGCGACGGCGAGGGCGAAGTGGAGGAGACAGAGGACTAGAGCCAGAGCCGTTTCCCTGGCGGTGGCCGGCGCGGGAGAGGCACGATTCGATGGGGAAGGTCATAGGGATTGACCTCGGCACCACCAATTCGTGCGTTGCGGTGATGGAGGGCGGTGAGCCCCAGGTGATCCCCAACGCCGAAGGTGCGCGCACGACGCCCTCCATGGTGGCGTTCACCGAGAACGACGAGAAGCTGGTCGGCCAGATCGCGAAGCGCCAGGCCATCACCAATCCCGAGCGGACCATCTACGCCCAGAAGCGCCTCATCGGTCGCAAGCAGGACATGGAAGGGGTGGCGCGCTTCGCCGCCGTCGCGCCCTTCAAGATCGAGCCCGCCGAGAACGGCGATGCCTGGATTCGGATCGAGGACAGGCATTGCTCGCCCGAGGAGATCTCGGCGATCGTCCTCGCCAAGATGAAGGAGACCGCGGCGGACTTCCTCGGTGAGCCGGTCACCGACGCGGTGATCACGATTCCCGCCTACTTCAACGACTCGCAGCGCCAGGCCACCAAGGACGCCGGCAAGATCGCGGGCCTCAACGTGCTCAGGATCATCAACGAGCCCACCGCTGCGGCTCTCGCCTTCGGCCTCGACTCCGAGGGCAGCAAGACCGTCTCGGTATTCGATCTCGGCGGAGGTACCTTCGATATCTCCATCCTCGAGATCGGCGACGGCGTCTTCGAGGTCAAGAGCACCAACGGCGACACCTTCCTGGGTGGGGAGGACTTCGACCAGCGCGTGGTGAGCTTCCTGCTGGAGGAGTTCCAGAAGGAATCCGGGATCGACCTGCGCGAGGACAAGATGGCCCTCCAGCGCCTCCGGGAGGCCGCTGAACGGGCCAAGCTCGAGCTCTCCTCCACCCCGCAGACCGACATCAATCTGCCATTCATCAGCGCCGACGATTCGGGTCCCAAGCACCTGAACCTCGGCTTGTCCCGCGAGAAGCTCGAGGCCCTGGTCGCGGACCTGATCGAGCGGGTGGTGGAGCCGTGTGAGACCGCCATCGAAGACGCCGGGATCTCGCGGGATCAGATCGACGAGGTGATCCTGGTGGGGGGCATGACGCGCATGCCCCGGATCCAGGAGAAGGTGGCCGAGATCTTCGGCAAGCCACCCCACAAGGGGGTGAATGCCGACGAGGTCGTCGCGATCGGGGCCGCCGTCCAGGGCGGAGTGCTCCGGGGAGAGGTCGACGAGGTCCTGCTTCTCGACGTGACGCCCCTCTCCCTCGGCGTGGAGACCCAGGGCGGCGTGTTCACCAGGATCATCGAAAAGAACACCACCATCCCGACCCGGAGGGGTCAGGTCTTCTCGACCACCGAGGACAATCAGAACGTGGTCCGCATCCACGTGCTCCAGGGCGAGCGCGAGATGGCGGCAGACAACAAGAGCCTCGGGCGTTTCGAGCTGGTGGGGATTCCCCCTGCACCGCGGGGGGTGCCCCAGATCGAGGTCAGCTTCGAGATCGACACCGATGGCGTGGTGCACGTCTCGGCCAAGGACCTCGGCACCGGCAAGAGCCAGCAGATCCGGGTCGCCGCCTCCGGGGGCCTCTCCGAGAGCGAGATCCAGCACCTGATCACCGAGGCCGAGCAACACGCCACATCGGACCAGGATCGCCGCGAGCGGGTGGATCTCAACAACAAGGCCGACGGTCTGATCTACTCCACGGAGCGGGCCCTCGAGGAGTACGCCGAGCACGTCGCCGAGGGCGACCGCAAGGCCCTCGAGGTGGCCCTCGAGAAGACCCGATCCGCCGCGGATTCCGGGGACGTCGCCGCTCTCCGCGGAGCCGTTGACGAACTGTCGAGCCTCTCCTACCAAATGACCGAATCACTATACTCGGCGTTGGGAGCGGATGGCGCCGAGTAGGTTCGACCGCCGCGTCGCCGGCGGCTCCTGGTTTCCCGCCCGAACCCCGGTGACCCGACTTCCGTGAGAAAACGCGACTACTACGAGGTCTTGGGCGTCTCCCGCGGCGCTGACGAAGCGGAGCTGAAGTCGGCCTACCGCCGCCTCGCCCTCCAGTATCACCCGGATCACAACCCCGACGACCCCGACGCCGAGGAGAAGTTCAAGGAGGCCTCGGAGGCCTACGCGGTGCTCTCGGATCCCGAGAAGCGCAGCCGTTACGACCACTTTGGCTTCGACGGGCTAGCGGCTGGCGGCGGGGGATTCCCCGGCACCGATTTCGGCAACGTCGGCGACATCTTCAACGACCTCTTCGGGGACCTCTTCGGCGGAGGCCTCGGAGGGCGTCGCCGCGGGCGCGGACAGCGGGGCGCGGACCTCCGCTACAACTTCGAGGTCGAGCTCGCCGACGTGCTCGAGGGGATCGAGGCCTCTCTGCAGATCCCCAGGATGATGTGCTGCGAGGCCTGCGACGGCGGCGGAGCCCGGGAGGGGACCAAGCCGCAGCGCTGCGAACGCTGCGGGGGGAGCGGCCAGGCGATCTTCCAACAGGGCCTGTTCCGGATCAGTCGTCCCTGCGAAGCCTGCTCAGGCGAGGGCTGGGTGATCCGCGACCCCTGTCCGAGCTGCCGAGGCACCGGCCGCACCGAGGGCCAGAAGAGCATCAAGGTCGGGATTCCCCGGGGCGTCGAGGACGGGATGCGGCTCCGGGTTCCGGGAGAGGGCGAGGCGGGCATCTCCGGAGGCCCGCCCGGGGATCTCTACGTGGTGATCTCGATTCGCGAGCACCCGCTCTTCGTGCGGGACGGGGCGGACCTGCACTGCGAGGTTCCGATTCCCTTCGCCCAGGCGGCCCTCGGCGCCGAGATCGAGGTGCCCACCCTCGGCGGCAAGGTGAAGCTGCGCATCCCCGAAGGAACCCAGTCGGGCAGGATCCTCCGACTCCGCGGGAAGGGGCTCTACACCCTGCGCTCGAGCACCCGTGGAGATCAACTGGTGCGCATCTTCGTCGAGGTCCCGACCCGGTTGACCGATCGGCAGCGGGATCTCCTCGAGCAGTTTGCCCAAGAGAGTGGCACGGAGGTGTCCCCGGTGACCCGCGGCTTCCTGGAGAAGCTCAAAGATCTGTTCGATTGATGCTGCGAGCCGGATTCGCCACGCTCGTCGTATCACTCCTCCTCTCCTGCGGGGGGACGCATGGGCACTTCCCGCAGGCCGTGATCTCGGAGCAGCAGCGGGAGTACACCCAGGCTCTCGCCCTGCTCGGCGCGGACCGGTCCGGCGGCATCGAGGCCCTGCGGCTCTTCGTCGACCGCCACCCGCGCAGCCACCTCGCCGACGATGCGTCCCTGCGTCTCGGGGAGCTGGCGCTGGAGGAGCGGCGGGAGAACGATGCACTCCAGCACCTCTCCTGGCTGGTCCGGCGGCATCCGAAGGGCGACCGGAGCGATCCGGCGCGAATCCTGCTGGCACGACTCCAGAGCGCGCGTGGACACCCGGCTTCGGCCTACCGCACCGCCGCGAAGATCCGCTTCTCGCTGCTCGATGCCGAGGAACGCCGCCAAGCCCATCGACTCCTTGCGGAGCTGGCCGCAGAGAACGGCGATCACGCCGCCCAGCTTCGCTGGCTCTCCCGGGTTCGATCCGATCAGCCCGACGAGGAGACGGCCGCGCAAATCGACGTCGAGATCGAGCAGCTGCTGGTGACGATGGACCCGGAGGATCTGGCGGCGGCGGCGGACCAGCTCGGAAAGCGAGTACCGGCGGCTCGGGTTCGACTGCGCCAGGCGGAGCTCGCCCTCGCCACCGGTGATTCCGCGGCGGCCGAGGCGGCCATCGCTCGAGCCTTCGCGCTGTCCCTCACCGACGCCGACGCCTCGCGCCTGGCGGCCCTCGAGACCGCGCTGCGCGACGGGATCGGACCGCGGTCCGATCTCCTCGCCGCGCTCCCCGGCATCGACGACGTCCGGCTCGAGCGCCGGCCGGATCCGACCCAGATCTCCGGCACCCTCGGCGTGGTGCTCCCGCTGAGTGGACCCTTCGCGAGCTACGGCGAGGAGAGCCTCCTCGGCATCCTGCTCGCGGTGGAGATCTTCGACTCCGCCGCTTCCGACGCGAGATCCCGGGTGCGTGTTCTGGTTCGCGATTCCGGTGGCAGCGCCGCCGGTGCCGCTCGCGGCGTGCGCTCCCTGGCCGAGGAGCCGGATCTCCTGGCCATCGTCGGTCCTCTCCTGGCGCAGGAGGCCGAGTCCGCCGCTCTGGCCGCCGAGGAAGAGGGCGTGCCTCTGATCGCCCTGACTCGGCGCGAGGCAGTCGCCCGGGGCCGTCCCCACGTCTTCCGACTGGGCTCCAGCCCGCGCCTCGAAGCGGAGTTCCTGGCGGACTACGCGGTGCGCGAGCTCGGCAATCAGCGCTTCGCCATCCTCTATCCCCGGGACAGCTACGGCCTCGCGCTTCGCGCGGCGTTCTGGGATGCGGTCGAGGCTCGGGGAGGCTCGGTGGTCGGCGTCGCCGCCTACGATCTGGAGGCCACGGACTACGCCCAGCCGATTCGACGCATCATCGGCTTCGAGTTCACGAGCGCCGGTGAGCGCGCCGCCCTGGAGAAGCGGAAGAAGCTCCTGAAGCGCGCCCAACGGATGCCGCCGGAGCGGGCGGCGGAGCTGCGCGAGGAGGCGGCCGAGATCACCGGACCCGCAGACGCGCCGCTTCCGCCCTTCATCGACTTCGACGCGCTGTTCATTCCCGACTCTCACGAGAACGCGGCCCTGATCGCTCCACACCTCGCCTTTCACGAGGTCCGAGGAGTCCGGCTGCTGGGTCCGAGCGGCTGGAATCACCCGGACCTGGTGCGGATCGGCGGCAAGCACGTGAACGGCGCGATCTTCACCGCCGACTTCTTCCCCGACAGCTCCTATCCGTTCGTGGCCGAGTTCGTCCGGCGCTTCCGGGAGACCTACGCGTCGGAGCCGAGCTATCTGGCCGCCCAGGGATTCGACGCTGCGAGCCTCGTGAGTGTGCAGCTCTCCCGCGGCCACCAGACGCGAGATCAGGTGGCGGAGGGCCTGCTCGCCACCCGCGCCTACCCAGGAGTCTCGGGGATCACCAGCGTTCGCCACGATGGAAACGCCGCCAAGCGTCCCTACCTGCTGGGCGTGCACCGCGGTCAGGTCGTCTCCATCGACGAGAGCGGCGAGCCGCCCTTCCTGCGCATTCCGCCGAAGGAGTCGGCCCAGGATCTCGACGCCGACGGGGTGCAATCACCTTAGTTGCCTCTTCCTGATGAGGTGTCGACGGAGTCTCGGTGGCGAGGGTCCGGGCGCCTCAAGTCGTTCCCCAGCCTCGTCGAAACAACGAGGCATGACCACGGATGTCACGGATTTCGAGATTCCGGAGGAGATGCCGGTACTGCCGCTTCGGGAGCTGGTCGTCTTCCCCTACATGGTGTTTCCCCTCTTCGTGGCGCGCGAGCGGTCGATCGCCGCCGTCGAAGATGCGCTGGCCGGGGACCGGCTGGTGCTGCTCACCGCCCAACGGAACCCGGAGATCGAGAATCCGGAGCCCGACGATCTCTACGGGGTCGGAACCGTCGCGATGGTGATGCGCATCCTCCGCCTGCCCGACGGGCGCGTGAAGGCCCTGGTCCAGGGGCTTGGCAAGGCCCGAATCGAGTCATTCGTGGAGAATGAGCCGGCCACCTGGGCCTCGGTGAGCGCGCTTCCGGCGGATCACGAGGCCGTCTGGTCCGTCGAGGCCGAAGCGCTGATGCGCGCGGCGCGCAGTCGGGTGGAAGAGCTCTTGCCCCTCAAGAACCTGCCGCCCGAGGTCCTCTCCATCACGGCCAACGTCCACGAGCCCGGGCGGCTGGCGGACCTGATTGCATCGAATCTTCGGCTGCGTCTGGCGGAGGCCCAGGAGATCCTCGAAGTCATCGATCCCATCGCAAGACTTCGCCGGGTGGATGCGTTGCTCAAGCGCGAGCTCGAGGTCTCCACCATGCAGGCGGAGATCCAGACACTGGCCAAGGAGGAGATGAGCCGAGGCCAGCGCGAGCACTTTCTTCGCGAGCAGATGCGCGCGATCCAGTCGGAGCTCGGGGAAATCGATCCGAGGCTCGAGGAGATCGTGGAGTACCGCGCCAAGATCGACGATGCCGGACTCCCGCCCGAGGCCTACGAGGAATCGCTGCGCCAGCTCCGCAGGCTCGAGCGCATGCATCCCGAGGGTCCCGAGGCCCAGGTGGTGCGCAGCTACCTCGAGTGGATGTCGGACCTTCCCTGGTCCAAGGCCTCGCCGGATCAGCTCGATCTGGCCGACGCGCGCAGGATCCTCGACGGGGATCACGCCCATCTCGCGGGAATCAAGGATCGGATCCTGGAGTTCCTGGGAGTGCGCAAGCTGCGCCATGACTCGCGCGGCCCGATCCTCTGCTTCGCGGGTCCCCCCGGCGTCGGCAAGACCTCCCTGGGGCGGTCGGTGGCCCGCGCCATGGGACGCGAGTTCACGCGCATCTCCCTGGGAGGGATCCGGGACGAAGCGGAGATTCGCGGACACCGCCGCACCTACGTGGGCGCGCTTCCGGGGCGGATCATCCAGGGGATCAACCAGGCGAAGACGCGGAACCCCGTCTTCATGCTCGACGAGCTCGACAAGCTCGGATCCGACTTCCGCGGGGATCCCTCCTCGGCGCTGCTCGAGGTGCTCGATCCGGAGCAGAACTCGCGGTTCAGCGATCACTACCTGAACGTTCCCTTCGACCTCTCCGACGTGTTCTTCATCGCCACCGCCAATCTGCTGGATTCGATTCCCGGCCCCCTCCGCGATCGCATGGAGGTCATCCGGATCCCGGGCTACACGCCCGAGGAGAAGCTCGAGATCGCGCGATCCTTCCTGGTACCCCGCCAGCTGGAGGAGAACGGGCTGCCCGAAGACAGAATTCGCTGGTCCGACGCGGCCCTGCTCAAGACCGTGACCGACTACACCTTCGAGGCGGGGGTGCGGAATCTGGAGCGCCAGATCGCCTCGATCTGCCGCAAAGCGGCGCGCCGAGCTGCAGAGGGTGACGAGACCACGGTTCGCGTGAATCGCCGAACCGTCTCCGGGTATCTGGGAGCGCCGTTCCACGCCGTCGAGAAGCCCTCCGATCAGGGAGAGGTCGGAGTCGCAAATGGCCTGGCCTGGACCGAAGCGGGCGGCGACGTCCTGCGCCTGGAAGCTGCGATGACCAAGGGCCGCGGCCTGGTGTTGACCGGTCAGCTCGGCGACGTCATGAAAGAGTCGGGTCAGGCGGCGCTCACCTTCGCCCGCTGGCGACTCGCGGACTTCGGGATCGACGAGCAGATGCTGTCGCGTCACCAGGTGCACGTCCACGTACCCGCGGGCGCGATTCCCAAGGACGGTCCCTCGGCGGGAATCACCATCGCGGTGGCCCTGACCTCCCTCGCGACGGGGATTCCGGTGCGACCGGACGTGGCCATGACCGGAGAGGTGACCCTGCGCGGGCGCGTGCTCCCCGTCGGTGGAGTTCGGGAGAAGTCCCTGGCGGCGCTGCGCTCCGGGATCTCCACCGTGATCCTGCCGCGACGGAACCTGGCCGATCTGGGGGATATCCCCGGGGAGATCTCGCGGAAGATCGACTTCGTCGGCGTCTCGCACATGGACGAGGTGCTGAAGGCCGCGCTGGAGCGCATGCCCTCTCGCCGCAGGGCCAAGGCGCAGAGCGCCCCTGCCGCCTCTCCCCGCGCCGGGGTCGCCGCCGCCAAGTCGAGCGACTGACGGTTCCGTCTCTTCGCCGGGAGCACGCTACCCTGCCACCCATGCAGCTCCGGGATCTGGGCGAGTTCGGGCTGATCGATCGAATCCAGCGCCTCGCTGCGCAGGTTCAGGGACGAGACGTGGTGCTCGGGATCGGAGACGATGCCGCGCTGCTGCGTCCGCGCCACGGCGAGGATCTCGCGGTGACCAGCGATGCGCTGGTGGAAGGAACCCACTTCCGCTGGGATCAGGAGACGCCGCGGACGCTGGGAAGACGCGCCCTGGCTGCAAACCTCTCGGACCTGGCCGCCATGGGAGCGCGCCCGATGGGCTTCACCTTCGCCCTGGCTGCGCCCCCATCCCTCGAGGTGCGGCGCGTCACCGGGATGGTCCGCGGCATGTTGGATCTGGCGGAGGCCTTCGCCTGTCCCCTGGTGGGGGGCAACGTGACCCGGGCCCGCCAGACCTCGATCACCATCACCGCACTGGGAGGCGTTCGCCCGGGACGGGTTCTCACGCGGAGTGGGGCGCGTCCGGGCGACCGTATCCTGGTGACCGGCGAGTTGGGAATCTCGGCCCTGGAGCGCGCCAGGGGGCGAATCCGGAGCATCCCCAGCCCTCGCGTGGCAGCCGGGGGGGCTCTGGGTCGACTCGCCAGCGTGACGGCCTGCATCGACGTGTCGGATGGTCTCCTGGCCGATCTGGGACATCTCCTGGAGGCCTCCGGTGTGGGTGGCGAGATCGAGGCGCGCCGGGTCCCGACGCCCCGGGGGTTTACGGCAGCCTGCCGCCGCCTGAGGCGGGATCCGCTCCAGCTCTCCCTCGGGGGTGGGGAGGACTACGAGCTGCTCTTCACGATGAGTGGGAAGAGGCCTACGGCGGAGTCCCTGGAGAGCCGCCTGGGAATCGCGGTGACGGCGATCGGCCGGGTCACCGAGCGAGGATTGCGGGTCGTCGACGTCGCTGCCCCCTCTCGGGGCTGGACGCATTTCTAGCCGCGTTCCTCACCCGCAGGGCTCGATGGGGTGCTCTCGCCTCCCGGGCCACCGGACCCTGCCGGCGCGCCGGCTCCGAGCGCGGGCTTCCTCCTAAGTCGGCGCGATCCCGTCGACTTTCCGGTTCGCCGTCAAGAAGGGAAGACCGCGGACCGATAGGCTAGGCGTGCGCCTGCCGCTCTCGCACAAGTTCATCCTTGGCTCACTGGCTGTCTCTGCAGCCGTGGTGGGCTTCCCTCTCGCGATCGAGAGCCTGGGCTCCCCCGTCTCGCCCTGGGTGATGCCCTTCGTGGCGCTCGGCGCCGGCGGCTCCCTGGGCTTCCTTCTGTCCCGGCATCTGGCGCGAAACCACCAGTCGGTCCTTTCACTGACGGATCGCATCAGCCGGGGGGATCTTCGCGCCGAGATCCAGATGCCTCCCGCCGGCCGTTTCCAGGACGAGACCCACGAGCTCTCCCGCAGCATCGCCAGCATGCTGGAGAACCTCCGCGAGTTGGTCGGCCACGTGCAGGTCACTGCGGACCGGGTCTCCTCCTGCAGCCAGAATCTCGAGGGATCGATCCAGGGCGCGAACACCGCCACCGAGGAGATCGCCGGCACGGTGGCGGAGGTCTCCAAGGGTGCCGCCCACCAGCAGACCCTGGTGCAGGACGTGAACCGCCTGATCACCGACATCGCCTCGGTGATCGAGGTGAACGCATCCCGCGCTCGCGAGGCCTTCGGCTTCGCCGCCGAGGCCAACCAGAAGGCCAACTCGGGTGTGGACGTATCGCGGCTCGCCATCGAGAAGATGCGCACTGTCTTCGAGCGGGTAGAGCAGTCCGGTGGCATGGTCTTCCAGCTCGAGACCAAGAGCCGCGACGTAAAGCAGATCACCGAGATCATCACCAGCGTCGCATCGCGGACCAATCTCCTCTCGCTCAACGCGTCCATCGAGGCGGCCCGCGCCGGTGAGGCGGGTCGGGGCTTCGCGGTGGTCGCCGACGAGATCCGCAAGCTGGCGGAGAGCGCGGCTCGCAGCGCCGACGAGATCGCGAAGCTGATCCACGAGATCGCGGCCGACACCCAGCGCGTGGCCGATGAGATGCGCCAGTCGGGCCAGGTGATCAGCGAGGGCCGAGAGGACGTCAACACCATTGCGCACTCGCTCGAGCAGATTCGCGGTGCCGTGGGGGAGGCGGCCACCCGGGCGGAGGAGATCTTCCTGGAGGCCGACAACCAGGCGCGGGACGCAGAGCGCATGGTGGATTCCATGGCCCAGATCTCCGAGGCGACCCGGGCCAACGCGGAGGCGGTCGACGAGGTGTCGGCAACCTCGGACCGGCAGCGCGCCGCGATGGCGGAGCTGGTCGAATCCAACGAGGCGCTCACGGCCCACTCGCGTGAGCTGCGGGAGGTGGCGCATCGCTTCCAGACCCACGGTGAGCCGAACGCCGAGGAGAACGCGTCATGAACGCCGCCCAGGACTTCTCCTCGGACCGGCTCTTGGTCTTCGAGGTCGGCGGGACGCCCTTCGCGCTTCCCATCGCCGACGTCGCCGAGGTGACCGACGTGGGACACATTGCCTCCGTGCCGACGCTGCACACCGCGATCGGCGGCGTCATGAATCATCACGGGGATGCGCTTCCCGTCGTACACCGCGGCGCGCTCTTCGGGACGGATCCCGGGGAGTTCGCCGATCCCCAGAGTCTTCTCGTTCTCGGGAGCAGCCCCGACGATACCAGCCGCCTCGGACTTCCCGTGGACCGCATCCTCGGCCTGGCGAGCGGCGCCGGAGGCAAAGCCGAGGGGGACGAGGTGGTGGTGGAGCGCCGTCCGATTGCCGGACGGCTCGTCAACGTTCTCGATCCGCATCGACTGTTGATGCGGGCCGTACAAGTAATCGAAGAGTCGGTGATGGGAGCCGACGCGATGCAGGGAGGTCAGGGATGACAAGGGTTCTCATTGCCGACGATGCTTCATTCATGAGGCAGATGATCGGAGACATCATCGAGCCGGAGGACTTCCAGGTGGTCGGGGAGGCGTCGGACGGAGTCGAGGTGGTCGAGAAGTGGAAGGAACTCCACCCCGACATCGTGATGATGGACATCGTGATGCCCAAGCGGTCGGGAATCGATGCGGTGAAGGAGATCGTCGCGCTGGATCCGACCGCCCGGGTGGTGATGTGTAGCGCGCTCGGTCAGGAAGCCCTCGTGATGGAGGCGATCCAGGCCGGTGCGATGGACTTCATCGTGAAGCCCTTCAAGCCCGAGTCCGTGATCGCCACGCTCCGAAAGGCTCTCGACAAGGAGAGCTGAGGGTGGATCTCGCCAAGTACCGAAACCTGTTTCTCGAAGAGGCGACGGAGCATCTCGCCGAGATGAGCCGCGCGCTGCTCACCCTCGAGAAGGATCCGGGCGATGGCGAAGCGATCGATCTGGTGTTCCGCATGGCGCACTCGATCAAGGGGATGGCGGGATCGCTGAGCTACGACTCGATCACCGAGATCGCGCACAAGCTCGAGGACCGGATGGACGGCTACCGGGCCTCCGGGAAGGTCGATGTCGTGGAGGGGATCGCGATCCTCTTCCGCGGTCTCGATGGTCTCGAGCGCATGGTCGACATCGTGCGCAATACCGGCGAGCCGCCGCCGCCCGACTCCGAGCTGGCGAACGCGCTCTCTCCCGACGACGCGAACGTCGCCGCCCCGGACGCGATGGGGGAGCCGCAAAAAAAATTCCCGAGGTGAGTGCGGACGTCGCCAAGACGCGGCGCCTGGAGGCACCGGCGCCGCCGCCCTCGGTGCGGGTGCGCACCGAGAGCCTGGATCGCTTCCTGAGTACCGTCGGCGAGGTGATCCTCACCTCTCGGCAGATTCGCACCGTCGCCGAGAAGCTGGGTCTCGCCAGCTCCGCCGAGTTCTCGGCCGGCTTCGATCGCATGGACCGCGCGGTCGGCGACCTGCAGCGACGGGCCCTCGGCTTGCGGACGGTGCCGCTGCTCCGGGTTCTGGATCCGCTGCCTCGCCTCGCCAGGGAGATCGCGATGGAGCTGGGCAAGTCCGTCGAGGTGGAGCTCCACGGAGCGGAGCTGGAGCTCGACCGCTCCATTCTCGATCGGCTCCACGATCCCCTGGTCCACCTGGTGCGCAATGCCGTCGACCACGGTCTGGAGATGCCTGCAGTCCGGAAGCAGGAAGGCAAGCCGCTCGCCGGGCGTCTGGAGATCGACGCTCGCAGGGAGAAGGATTCGATCCGGATCTCCGTGGCGGACGACGGCCGCGGCATCGATCTCGAGGCCGTTCGGGATCGCGCCGTATCCCGGGGTCTCCTGCACGCGGACCTCGCCGAGGATCTTCCCCCCCAGGAGATCGCACTCCTGGTGTTCCGCCCGGGTCTATCCACGGCCTCGGAGATCTCGGGCATCTCCGGGCGCGGCGTCGGGATGGACGCGGTCAAGGCCACCATCGAATCGCTCGGTGGCCGGGTCGAGCTCGACTCACGGCCCGGGCTCGGGACCACGACCTCCCTGGTGGTTCCCGTCACCGCCGCGGTGCAGCGGGTGCTGCTCCTCCGCCTCGGGGAGGAGACGGTCGCCGTTCCGATCGCGAAGGTCGAGCGGGTCATCGAGGTCGAGGTGGCGGCCATCGAGCGCGCAGGGCGGGAATCCTTCGTCCTGATCGACGACGAGCCGGTGCTGGTGCTGGATCTCGGACGGTGCCTGGGGTTCGAGCGCGGCGCGGGACGGGACACTGCGCCCCTGGTTCTCGCCGAGGTGCGGGGCGAGCGGGTTGCCCTCCAGGTCGAGCGACTCGCCGGGCAGCAGGAAATCTACGTCAAGACGGTGCCCAGCGTCCTCACCTGCGCGCGCGCGCTCGCCGGTCTCACGGTGCTCGGAGATGGGAATCCCATCTTCCTGCTGGATCTGAATCAGCTGATATGACGGAACTCGAGACAAAGGTCCGGGAATTGGACGTCGACCGCGTGCGGGAGCTCACCAACATCGGAGCCGGCCACGCGGCGACCGCCTTCGCTCGGCTGGTGGGGCGACCCTGCCGGATGTGCGTTCCCACCGTCCGCCTGCTGCGTGGCGATTCCGCCGCGAACCCCTTCGCCGTCAGCGTGCGGGACGACGAGCGGAAAGGGATGACCGGGATCTTCTTCGAGATCGAGGGGGGTCTCGGCGGCATCGTGGCGGTCTTGTTCTCGCCCGCCTCGCGCGATCAGCTGGTGGAGCTGCTGACCGGAACGCCGTCCCACCAGGTCCCGCCGGGGCTCTCCCAATCCGCGCTGCGGGAGTTCGGGAACATCCTCGCCTCTCACGTCGTCTCCCCGATGGCCGACGCGCTCGGAGTGGCGATCCTTCCCTCGATTCCGGTTCTCGCCATGGAGGACGCCCTGGAGGTGCTGGCGTCGCTGGTCGGACTTCGCCAGAAGGGTCAGCCGGCCCTGCGGATCGAGACCGAGATCTCCGACCGCCTCCGGGACTTCCAGAGCATTCTCGTCTTCGTTCCGGACTCCACCCCCGCGCTCGGCTGACCCCGCCCCTCCAGAGGGTCCAGACATCTGATAACGTCGCATTCGTGGACCGAGATCGACTGCGTGCGCTTCTCCTGGCCGTGCAACGGGGCGAGGTGGAACCCGAGGGCGCCCTCGAGGAGCTGGTGAATCTGCCCTTCGTCGACACGCCCCACGCCCGCGTCGACACCCATCGCGCACTGCGCATCGGTCTTCCCGAGGTGGTGTTCGGGCCGGGAAAGACGGCGGAGCAGATCGCGGAGATCGTCCGCGTCCTGCTCGGAGAGGGGCAATCCGTCCTCGCTACCCGGGTCGAGACCGACGTGGCGGAGGCGGTGCTTCGCGAGATTCCCGGCTGCGAATACGATCCCGCTTCGCGCCTGCTCTGGTACGGTCCAGCCGAGGTCCCGATCGTCGGCAAGGGGACCGTCGCCGTGGTGGCGGCCGGGACCTCGGATTCCCCGGTGTCACTCGAGGCCGCGGGCGTCGCGCGTCGATTCGGCAACCGGGTGGAGACGCTCTTCGACGTGGGGGTGGCCGGCCTGCACCGGCTGCTCGCCTCGAGCGAGGTGCTGCGCGCGTCGCGGGTGCTGATCGTCGTCGCGGGCATGGAGGGGGCCCTCCCCTCGGTCGTGGGCGGCCTGGTGGACAAGCCGGTGATCGCCGTTCCGACCAGTGTGGGCTATGGCGCTTCGTTCCAGGGCGTCAGCGCGCTGCTCGGGATGCTGACCAGCTGCGCCTCCAACGTTGCCGTCGTCAACATCGACAACGGATTCGGCGCCGCCTACGTCGCCACACTGATCAACCGGCTATAGCAAGACCGAAGGTCGCGCAGTGAGCCGTAGGCGAACGAAGATCGATAAGGCAAGACCGAAGGTCGCGCAGTGAGCCGTAGGCGAACGAAGATCGATAAGGCAAGACCGAAGGTCGCGCAGTGAGCCGTAGGCGAACGAAGTTCGAAAAGGATGGCATGACCCAGCGCATCCTCCACCTCGACACCTTCTCGGGTATCGCCGGGAACATGTTCCTGGGTGCCATGCTCGACGCGGGTCTCTCACGCCGCGAGCTCGAAGGGGATCTCGCCGGCCTCGGCGTCGAATTCCGGCTTCGCGTGCGCAAGGTGAAGCGCGGCGGCCTCAGCGCGCGCTATGTCGAGGTGGTGGCTCCGTCCGGGCGCCGCGCTCCCCACCATCGCCGGTACGCCGAGATTCGCAAGCTCCTGGGTCGCGCGAAGCTCGCCGCACCGGTGCGCGACAGGGCCCAGGCGATCTTCGAGGCGCTCGCCCGCGCCGAGGCGAGGGTGCACGGGGTGAAGGTCGACGAGGTTCACTTCCACGAGCTCGGTGCCGTCGACGCGCTGGTGGACGTCACCGGAGCGGCGATCGCGGTGGAGCGGCTCCAGGTAGAGGCGGTGACCGCGGCTCCTCCAGCGCTCGGTCACGGGACCATCGAGACGGATCACGGCAGACTTCCACTGCCCACACCGGCCACACTGGAGCTGCTGAAGGGGATTCCCGCGGTTCCGGCCCACGTGCCCTGGGAGACGGTGACACCCACCGGTGCAGCGATCCTGAAGACGCTGACGGACGAGTTCCGGACCCTTCCCGCCATGACCGTGGAGGCGGTGGGGTACGGTGCCGGCGACGATCGCGACGGCCCCACGCCCAACGTGCTGCGGGCGGTGCTGGGCCGCAGCGGCGCCGCGGGCTGGGACCGCATCCTCTCTCTCGAGGCCAATCTGGACGATCTGGTCCCCGAGCACTTCGATCACCTGATGGAGCGCCTCTTCGAGGCGGGTGCCCTGGACGTGTCCATCCAACACGTGCAGATGAAGAAGAACCGCCCGGGCTTCCTGCTGCGCGTCCTCGCGCGTCCCGCGGATCGAGTCGCGCTCTCCGGAGTCCTCTTCGAGGAGACCCCCACCCTGGGCGTTCGCGCGGTCGACTGCGACCGCCTGGTGCTCCCGCGCGAAACGCGCCGGGTGGAGACACCCTTCGGACGGATCGCCGTGAAGATCTCCCGCGGCGAGCGGGAGAGGATCGATGTCTCCGCCGAGTACGACGACTGCAAGCGGGCGGCCCGGCGGTGCGGAGTGCCTCTTCGCGACGTGGTCCGTGCGGCGGAGGAGGCGGCACGGCGATAACGTCCCCACTGGTGCGTGGGGAAAACCCACCGCAATTCGCGATGCTCCTTCGTTGACGGCGCGCCGGACCGCTCCTACGATGGAAATGGACCCGCGGGCAGAGGAGATGTCATGGGGGAGCTACCGAACGCAGTGGTGAAACGCCTTCTCTCCAAGCATGGAGACGGATTGCGAGTGTCCGGAAGCGCCATCGATCAGGCCGTCGCGGCGGCCGAGGACTACATCGGCCGCCTGGCGCGGGAAGCGCACGCCTCGGCGATCGCGGACAAGCGCAAGACCATCATGGACAGCGACATCCAGAGGGCGCGCGAGAAACTCACCTAGATCCGAGCGCGGACAGGTATTGGATCAGCGTCGACTCGTTGTCGTCTGGGAACGAGTGGAAGCGGAGCCCTATCCCCGGGCTCCCGGATGGCGCCATGGGCAGGCGGTAGAGCGCTTCGACCTCCAGGCGCAGCGTCTCGCCGATCTCGGGTAGCGTGAGCTCGCAGCGCTCCAGCGCTCGCGTCGGGCTGTTCCGGTTCGTACACACGAACATCCCCATGCGCCCGAGCTCGGTGGTGAAGCCGCCGTCCCGGTGCCCTCCCCAGAAGACGGCGAGGCGCCGAGAGTAGCGCTCGAAGCGCCGGCTCTTCGGCGTGCTCAGCACCCGCCCCAGCCCGGGGGCGATCCGGGAGACCTCCACCGGATGCACCAGGTAGCCGGCGGCACCCATCCGTCGGGCCGCCTCTCGACGCCGCGGGCGCGTCCGGTCGTCCACCAACACGATCGGGAGCTCCCGGATGCCCGTCAGGGACTGGACGGCGGGAATCAGCTCGATGCCCTCGCATCGGCCGAGGTGGGTGTCCGAGAACACCACCTCGAAGGATTGACCGTCGAAGGCCGCCAGCGCCTCGCTGGCAGTGCGGGCCCGGGTCACCTCGTACCCCCGCAGGCGCAGCCCCTCGGCGAAGCAGGTGTCCGTGGCCAGGTGGGGTCCCACCAGCAGGACCCGGTTCCGACGGCTCTCGACCTGGGGCTTGGGTCGATTGCGCTCCTCGGCCAGCGCGAGGCGGCGCCGATCGGCGAGACGCTCCTCGGACCGCGCGAGCTGCTCCAGGTGGCTGCTGATCGCGATCTCCAGGTCCACCGCGGAATCGTGGCTCGGGTCGAGTGCGAAGAGGCGGTCTTCCCGGCTGCGCATCGTCAGCCCCATGAGCGGCCCTCGCGCTGGAAGCATGATCTGGTTCGGCCGGCTGCAACGGACCCGGGCGCTCTCGTCCTCGAGGCCGATTCCGAAGGCGAGGAGAGCGCCGCCCTGCTCCGAGTCCGCCTCGACGCCGAGGCGCGAGAGCGATTTGCGGGCCTTGCGCAGAGATTCGGTCCGCGCCGACCAGGCGGCGCGGACCGCCAGCTCGATCTGGGCGGCATCGGTGCATCCCGCGGTGTCCACCAGCGGCAGGAAGAAGAAGGGGAGGGGCTCCAGGCACTTGATCCGGTTGGGACCGACCGTCGCGAAGCGCACCTGATCGAAGTAGCGCGGCCCTTCGAGGGTGGTGAAGGGCGCGTTGCGAAGGGGCAGGGTGGCGAGGATCGAGCGGCCGCCGGGGAGAAGTTCTGCCTCGACGCCCAGCCTCTCGAGCTGGCAGAGGACGAGCTTCTGGCCTCGCCGATCCTCGGCTTCTCCCATCGTCGCTTCCCTCTCCGGACAGACCGGCCCACCCTTCGTTTCGGCGGCACGCCGCGCACCCTTGAGAAGCTCATACGCACGCAAGTAGAACGCCCCGGAGCGCGCGCTCCGGGGCGTTTCGTCGCCGTGCGGTGCTCTGGCGCCGACCCCGAGCCCCGCGCACGGCGTCGCGGGGCGGGTCGCGCCGGCGCCTACATCATGCCGCCCATGCCTCCGGGCATGCCACCGCCGCCCATGCCTCCGGGCATGCCACCGCCGCCAGCGCCTTCCTTCTCCGGCGCCTCGGCCACCGTCGCCTCGGTGGTCAGCAGCAGGCCCGCCACGCTCGCCGCGTTCTGGAGCGCGGACCGCACCACCTTGGTGG
>CAZTOU010000008.1:0-136296 GCA_964615365.1 uncultured Spirochaetales bacterium | reverse complement strand
GGGATCACGTGGATCACCTCGCGGTCCATCGGGATCGCGACGGCCTTGGCGGCGTCGATCACGCGGCGCACGTCGTTGCCGCCCACTTCGCGATCCTTCACGGCGACGATGCCGTGGGAGTTGAATCCCTCGATGTGACCCCCCGCGATTCCCGCGTAGATCGACGAGATCTCGCAGTCCGCCATCAACTCCGCCTCTTCCACGGCCCGTTTGATGGAATCGACGGTGGCGTCGATGTCGACGACGACGCCCTTGCGCAGCCCCTTCGACGGGTGCGTGCCAATTCCGACGATGTCGGCGTCGTTCTCTCCGCGCTCTGCCACGATCGCGCAGATCTTGGTGGTGCCGATGTCGAGGCCCACGATCAGGTCGTCCTTGCGTGCCATTTCGTTCACCCCCCGTGATCGAGACGGCCGGATCATCCGGCGCGCCTGCTGTTGGACGGAGCCGCACCTCCGCGCGGCTCCGTCGTCTCGCCCCCGGAAGGGGGCGGACCGCTTCGGAGAACGACTCCGCTTCCGAAGCGCAAATCGATGCTCGAGACCGTCTCGATTCCGTCGAGATCGGCCTGCAGAATCCATGAGAGCCGGTCGAGCTTGGCCGGGAGCTCCCCGCCGCCCAGTACCACCCGTCGCTCACGGGTGCCGATCCAGAGCTCCGGCAAGCTGCCCGCATCAGCGCCTCCGAGTCGGATGCGCCGGACCGGGGGAAGTCCGCGGCGGGCGACCGCGCGGGCGATCTGCACGCCCTGGGCGAGCAGGAGATTCGGTTGTCCGGGCTCTGCACCCTCTGCACCGATGAGGGTCGGGTGGATCTCGCTGTCGATGGCGGTGCCCGTCGTGAAGGGCGTGCCGCCCGCGTCCACCAGCCACGCCGTCGGGGGGGCGCCGATCTCGGCGATCGCCGCCGCCTCGCGCTCGACGACTGCGACCAGGATCTTGCGCGAAAGGAAGGTGGTGACCCGCGCCTCGCTGATCCACGGATGCGCGGCCAGGCGCTCGGAAACCGCGCTCGGGTCGAGTGCGCGCACCGAGCTGCCGACCGTGACACCGGAGGCCCGGACCAGCTCCTCGGCGGCGATTCGACGGGCTCCGATCACGGAGAAGGTCGTAAGCGCCAGCTTCTGGGGAGCCATCCGGGCGATCAGCGGCTCGAAGAGGAGAAGCCCGAACAGGAGCCCCGCGACGCCCGCCCCCGCCAGAACGGACCAGCGGTACAGGCGACGGGAGGCAGCGGCTCGAACCGGTCCGCGGGATCTTCTCCGCTTCATGCGCCTCTCCCCAGGATCTTCACCTCGGGCTCGAGGTGGATCCCAGTTCGGAAACGAACCAAGGCCCTCGCCTTCGCGATCAGGGAGATCACGTCCGACGCGGTGGCGCCTCCGGTGTTGACGATGAAGTTCGCGTGCAGGGTGGAGATCTGGGCGCCACCGATTCGATCCCCCTTGAGGCCGGCCGCCTCGATCAGCCGGCCGGCGAAGGCTCCCGGCGGATTCTTGAACACGGACCCACAGGAGGGGAGGTCGAGCGGCTGGCTCTTCGCCCGCTCGGCGAGAAGCCGGCTCACTTCGGCCTTCACCTCGGCGGGGGTCGAGATGCGGATCCTGAGGAGCGCCGAGAGGATCACCGAGCCCGGCGCCAGACCGCGCAGGGCGCGGTAGCCGAAGCGCAGCAGATGGCGTCCGAGGTGACGGATCCGGGTGCCGGTGGGGCTCATCACCTCCAGCTCGCACACCACGTCCTTGAGCTCCCGCTCGCCGATTCCGGCGTTCATGGTGACCCACCCCCCCAGGCTTCCGGGGATTCCGGCGCCGAACTCGAGCCCCGCCAGGCCTCGAGCCTGGCAGAACCGGGTCAGCTGACTGTGGGAGACTCCGGACTCGCCGCGCACCAGTTGGCCGGGGCGCACGCAGAGGCTCTTCAGGCGCGAGAGCCGGAGCGCAACCCCGGGCAGGCCCTCGTCCCGGACGATGCTGTTGAATCCCTTGCCCATCACCACGTGAGGGATGCGATGCAGGGCGCAGGCCCGCAGCACGCGGGCGAGGACGTGCCGATCGCCGGGCGTGGCCATCGCGTCCACCGGTCCCCCGACGCGGAGCGAAGTGAAGCGCGACATCGGCACGTCGAAGCGGACCGCATCACCGGCAGCCTCCTCGAGAGCTTCCCGCGCCGCGCCTTCGATCACGGCTCCGCATCCTCCAGCGCGGCGAGGATCTGCGGTCCCACCGCCGAGATGTTGCCCGCTCCCAGGGTGATCACCATGTCGCCGTTTCGCAGCTCGGGGACCAGCCGCCCGGCCACCCGATCCAGGTCGCCGACCAGCTTCACCCGCCGGTGGCCGTGAGCGCGAATCGCGTCGACCAGAACGGCGCTCTCGACACCCTGGATCTTGGGCTCGCCGGCGGCGTAGATCTCCGTCACCAGCAGCAGGTCGGCGTCGTGGAAGGCGGAGGCGAAATCGTCGAAGAGGTCGCGGGTGCGGGTGTAGCGGTGGGGCTGGAAGACGACCACGATCCTCCCCGAGTGGGTGCTCCTCGCGGCGGCCAGCGTCGCGACGATCTCGGTGGGGTGATGGCCGTAATCGTCCACCACGCGGACGCCGCCGACCGAGCCCTTGGTCTCGAAGCGACGCTCTACGCCGGCGAAGCTCTCCAGAGCGTCGGTGATGGTGCGGAAGGGGACCTCCAGCTCCAGCGCGACGGCGATGGTGGCCAGGGAGTTGAGGACGTTGTGGCGTCCGGGAAGCGGCAGGTGGACCGGGCCGAGCCGCTCGGAACCGCGTCGCACGTGGAAGCGCATGCCCCAGTGGTGGGGCTCCGCGTCCGTCGCCACCAGGTCCGCCTGGGCGGAGAATCCGTAGGTGGTGGTTCTCCGGGTCAGCTTGGGAAGAATCGACTGGACCCCCGGATGATCCAGGCAGAGGACCGAGAGACCCCAGAAGGGGATGCAGTCGGCAAAGGTCGCAAAGGCCTTCTGGATCGCCACGAAGCTTCCGTAGTGATCGAGGTGCTCGGGTTCGATGTTGGTGATCACGGCGATTACCGGAGCCAGGCGCAGGAAGGAGCCGTCGCTCTCGTCGGCCTCCGCCACCAGGAGGTTTCCATCGCCGAGTCGAGCGCCGGTGCGGTCACTGCCGGAGCCCATCACCCTCCCGCCGACGATGGCCGTCGGATCGAGTCCCGCGCACTCGAGGACGTGGGCGATGAGAGAGGTCGTGGTGGTCTTGCCGTGGGTGCCCGCCACGGCGATCCCGTCCTTGAGTCGCATCACCTCGGCGAGCATCTCCGCGCGGGGGATCACCGGGATGCGCCGGCGCTGCGCCGCGGCGACTTCCGCATTGCCGGCGGGGACGGCTGAGGAGACCACCACCACGTCGGCGCCTCGCACGTTCTTCGCGTCGTGGCCCTCGGTCACCTGGATTCCCAGGGACCGCAGCCGGAGCACGGTGGCTCCCGCGCTCAGATCGGAGCCCGTCACCCGGTAGCCCTGGTTGTGCAGCAGCTCTGCGAGACCGCACATGCCGATCCCGCCGATCCCCACGAAGTGGATCAGCTCGACCCCCCGAATCCTCGTCATCCTCACCCCCGTCTCCCGTCGCTCGTCTCTGCCAGCAGCGAACGGCATTCTTCTATGATTCGATCCGACGCCTCCGGTCGCGCCAGCTTCGATGCGTTCTCGCCCATGCGGCGCAGCTCCGACGGATCGGAGAGCAGAGCCTCGAGCTCCTCCACCAGCTTCTCCGCGGTGAGCGCTCGGGAGTCGAGCACGCGCGCCGCGCCGGCCTCCGCAAGCTCGCGGGCATTGGCGAACTGCTCACCCCCGCCCACGTGGGCGAGTGGAACCAGCAGCGAGGCCCGCCCGGCGAGAGCGAGCTCCGCGATCGAGATCGCTCCCGCGCGGCAGAGGACGAGGTCCGCCCAGCGGTAGCGCGACGGCATGTCGCGCTCGAAGGCGATCACCTCCGCCTCGAAGCCGCTCTCCGCGTAGGCGGCCTCGACGCGGTCCCGATCCTCCTCACCGGTTTGATGGACGATCCGGATCCGGGGGGGGTCCAGCCTCGGCAGGGCCTCGATCATCGCATCGTTGATCTGCCGGGCTCCCTGACTCCCTCCGAAGACGAACAGGTGTGCCGGCTCCGGCGATTCGGCCTCCCGCGGACTCGGCTTCGAAGGATCGCGGCTCGACTCGGATCGCGGCTCCCGGGAGCCCGGGTCCTGGAACTCCGAGACCAGGCGCTTGCGCAGGGGAACGCCGGCGACGCGGATCCGATCCTCCCTCGCCCCCCGCGCCAGGGCGCTCCGGGTTCCCTCGAACCCCACGAAGATGCGGCGGGCGAACCGGGCGAGCATCCGGTTCGCGGCACCTGGAATCGCGTCGGCATTGACCAGCACCATGGGCCGGCCGCCGAGGAGGGCGGCCAGGGCGGCGGGGACCGAGGCGTAGCCTCCCACGCAGATCACCAGATCCGCGCCGAACTCGCGGAGGCCGCGGACGGCCTCATAGGTGGCCCCGAACAGGGCGAGTACGGCTCGAATCTGCTCGAAGAAGCTCCTCCCGACGAGGGGGCGGGAGCCCAGGGTGATGAGCTCGAATCCGCAGTCCGGGACCAGTCGCGTCTCCAGGCCGCGGCGGGTTCCCATGAAGCGCACCGGTTCCCCGGCGTCGCGAAGCACCTCCCCCAGCGCGAGGGCGGGCATCACGTGTCCGCCGGTCCCGCCTCCCGCGATGATCCACCGGTAGCTCATGCCTGCACGAGCCCCCGCGGATTCGCGCCCTTGAACGCATGGCGCTCTGCCGTCGCCTGGCTTCGCACGACGCTCATCAGCACGCCCACCGCGAGACAGGAGACGAGCAGCGAGCTGCGCCCGTAGGAGAGCAGGGGCAGCGTGAGCCCCTTGGTGGGTGCCACACCCATGACCACGGCGGCGTTGATCAGCGCCGGTACCGTGATCAGCCCCGTCATTCCGAAGGCGAGCAGCATCGCGAAGCGCTGGCGGCAGCGGAGCGCGATCCGCACCCCCGCGACCAACAGCGCGGCGAAGGCGCCCAGCACGACCAGCACGCCGATCAGTCCCAGCTCCTCGGAGATCACTGCAAGGATGAAATCCGTGTGGGCCTCCGGCAGATAGAACAGCTTCTGACGTCCGTCGCCGAGACCGACGCCGAAGAGCCCGCCGCGCCCGAATGCCACGAACGACTGGACCAGCTGATAGCCCTGCTCCTGGGAGGTGTCCCACGGATTCAGGAAGCCGATCCAGCGGCGGAGAGCGTAGGGATTGGCGGCGCTGTAGGCGGCGACTCCGGCACCGGCGAGCACCGCCGGGCCGGCCAGGGCGCGCAGGGGAGCTCCGGCGGCAAAGAGGAGCAGGCCCGCCAGGCCGAGGAGCAGCACGGCGTTTCCGAGATCCGGCTGGAACAGGCACAGCGCCGCCGGAACGCCCGCCAGAGCGATCGCGACGCCGAATCGCGAAGGCGGAACCTGAGCGTGGCCATCTCGGCGCGAGAGCACCATCGCGACGGCCATCACCGTCGCGAGCTTCGCCAGCTCTGCCGGCTGAAAGGCGCTGCCGGTGCCGGGAATCGACAGCCATCGCTGAGCGCCGTTGACGCGGACGCCGGTCAGGAGAGTGATCGCCAGGAGCCCGAGGACCAGAGCCCAGAAGGGGAGGGCGAGCGCGTGCCACGCGCGGAGCGGGATCCGGGAGGCGACGAGCGCCAGCACGCCTCCCACCAGGACCGCACTCAGGTGGCGCACGAAGTGGGGCGGGATCGATTCGCCCGGGGAGAGGGGGGCGGTGGTGCTGAAGATCATCACCGTTCCCAGGCCGGCGAGGAGGATCACGCAGGCGAGCACGGCTCCGCTGACGTCGGCTCTCTCCGAGGTCCGCTCGGCCTGGCCTCGTCGATCGCGCGCTCTCGCCGGGCCGCGCCTTCGTCCCCGCTCGGTGCGCCGCTTGGCGGACTGGTCCGGGGCTCGCGCCTTCTGATGCGATCTCCTCACTCCGGTGTCTCCGGCATGGCGCGGACCAGTTGCCTGAACTGGTCGCCCCGGTCCTCGAAGTCCGCGAACTGGTCGAAGCTCGCGCAGGCAGGGGCGAGCAGGACCACGTCGCCCGGCACCGCGAGCGAGTGGGCGCGCCGAACTGCCTCCCCGAGGCTCGCGACGCGCTCCAGAGGGACGCGGTCTCCGAGCGCCCGGGCGATCTTGTCGGCGGCCTCTCCGATCAGGAGGGCCGCCCGGACGTGCGGGCGCGCCGCCTCGGCGAGCGTTTCGAAGGCCAGTCCCTTGTCCCTGCCGCCGGCGATCCACACCACGGGAGCGCTCTGGCTCGCGAGCGCAGCGAGGGCCGCTCCCGGGTTGGTCGCCTTGGAGTCGTTGACCCAGTCCACCCCTCCGATCCTGCGGACCCGTTCGCCCCGATGGGGCAGGCCCGTGAATCTCGCGAGGGCCTGGGCGGCCTTCTTCGGCTCGGCACCCGCAGCGGACGCGGCCACCAGAGCGGCGAGAGCGTTGTCTCGGGGGTGCCCGTTCGCCAGACGCACTCCGTCGAGGGGTACGCGGACCTCCTCTCCGCCGACCCGCAGCACGATCGCGTCACCGTCCCACCAGCCCCCCTGCTCGCTGGGCATGAATCGCCGGAAGCTGCGGACCTCGGCGCGGATTCCCGCGCGGAGGGCCATGACCCGCGGGTCGTCCCCGTTCAGCACCGCGACGTCCTCGGCCTCCTGCCGGGCGAAGATGCGCTGCTTCGCGGCGGTGTACGCCGTCAAGCTGTGGTGTCGATCCAGATGGTCCTCGCTCAGGTTGAGGAACACCGCGACGCGGGGGCGGAACGCGTCGGTCGTCTCCAGCTGGAAGGAGGAGACCTCGAGGACGGCGACGTCGATGGGCTGACCCACCAGACCGAGAGCCGGCTCGCCCAGGTTTCCCGCGGCCAGCGCCCGCAGCCCGGCGCACCGGAGCATCGCCTCCACCAGGCGCACGGTGGTCGACTTTCCGTTGGTGCCGGTCACCGCCACCACCGGGACCGCGAGCGCGCGGAAGGCCAGCTCCACGTCGCCCCAGGCCCGACGAGCGCAGGCCTGGTAGCGCTCCGGGGGAACGCCGGGGCTCGGCACCACCAGATCGAAGTCCGCCGCATCGGGAAAGGGCTCACCCAGCCGCAGCGTGACGCGGGACGGGAGCTCTCCCAGGTCTTCGAGCTGCGGCTCCGGCCGCTCATCCACCGCCACCACCTCGGCTCCCTGGGATGCGCAGAACGAAGCCGCACTTCTCCCCGAGATCCCGAGGCCCAGCACCAGCACCCTTTGTCCGGAGAGCCCGTTCATCACCGCAGCTTCAACGAGGAGAGAGCGACCAGGGCGAGAATGATCGCGATGATCCAGAAGCGAACCACGATCTTCTGCTCGGCCCAGCCGATCTGCTCGAAGTGATGGTGGATGGGGGCCATTCGAAAGACCCGCTTCCCCGTGAGTTTGAAGGAGACCACTTGGACGATCACCGAGAGGGTCTCGACCACGAAGATCCCCCCGACGACGGCGAGCAGGATCTCCTGGCGAATCACCACGGCGATCGCGCCCAGCGCTCCACCCAGTGCGAGAGAGCCGACGTCGCCCATGAAGAGCTGTGCCGGGTAGGTGTTGAACCAGAGGAAGCCGAGGCCGCCTCCCACCAGCGCGCCGCAGAAGATCGCCAGCTGGCCGCTTCCGGCCACGTACTTGATGGCGAGATACTCGGCGATCACCGAGTGACCGGCGGCGTAGGCCAGGATCAGGAAGGTCCCCGCCGCGATCATCACCGGTCCGATCGCCAGGCCGTCGAGTCCGTCGGTCAGATTCACGGCATTGCTGACGGACACGATCACCAGCGCCGCCAGGGGTACGTAGAGCCAGCCGAGGTGGGGCGTGAAGTCCTTGAAGAAGGGGACCGCCAGCTCCCCGTCGAAGTTGGGATCGGTGTAGATCAGGAGCGCCACGCCAAAGGCGAGCAGGAACTGCCAGAAGAGCTTGGACCGGGCGCGGATGCCGCTGCTGTCCCGCTTCTTGACCTTGGAGTAGTCGTCGACGAAGCCGAGGACGCCGTAGCCGGTGGTGAGACCCAGAACGATCCACACGGCTCGGCTCTCCAGGTTCGCCCAGAGCAGGACCGCGACGATCAGGGAGAGCAGGATCAAGAGCCCCCCCATGGTGGGCGTTCCTTCCTTCTCCTGGTGGTTCGGCCCGATCTCGCGGATGGGCTGGCCGACCCGCAGACGACCCAGAGCACGGATCAACGGCGGGCCCAGGAGGAAGGACAGGAACAGCGCGGTGAGCGTGGCCGCAGCGGTGCGGAAGGTGATGTAGCGGAAGACGTTGAACGCCCCGATGGTTTCCGCCAGCGGATAGAGCAGGTGATACAGCATCTACTGCCGGTCTCCCGTGCGGGCCAGCGCTTCCACCACGCGCTCCATCTGCATCGATCGCGATCCCTTGACCAGGACCCAGTCGTTTCCCTGCAGGATCCGCTGCAGTTCCTGGCTGGTCTCGTCGTGACTGGCGCCGACGTGAACGCGGTGCGGATCCATTCCGGCTCGGGTGGCGCCATCGGCGATCTCGCTAGCGAACCGGCCCAGGGCGAACAGGTAGTCGAGTCCGAGTTCGGCGACGAGAGCGCCGGCGCCCCGGTGGGCGGCGTCTGCCGAGCCTCCCAACTCTCCCATGTCGCCGAGCACCGCCACCCCGCGGCTCGCCCCCTTGAGGTCGGCCAGACTTCGGAGCGCGACCTCCATGGACTGGGGATTCGCGTTGTAGGTGTCGTTGATGAGGATGATGTTCCGGGGCAGGGAGACCCGCTCCATGCGTCCGCTCATCGGTCGGTAGCGCGCCAGCCCCTCGGCCACCGACTCGATGGGCGCGCCGGCCGCCAGGGCTCCGGCGCTCGCCGCCAGCGCGTTCGATACCGTCGGCTCTCCGAGACCGGCCACATGGACCGGTACCCGGTCCGTCTCGGTGACGAGGTCGAAGGCGAAGCCGCGTTCGCCCAGCGGTGTGATTCTCTCGGCACGCACCTCCGCCTCGGCGTGCTGTCCGAAGCGGAGGACTCGAGCCCGGGTGCGCTCCGCCTGGGCCATCACCCGGTGATCGTCGGCGTTCAGCACCGCGACCCCATCCTCGTCGAGAGCCGCGATCAGGTCTCCCTTCTCGCGGGCGATCTCGTCCCGGGAGCCCAGGAACTCGATGTGAGCGGTTCCCACGTTCGTAATCACCGCGACGTTGGGGCGGGCGATGGCGGCCAGCGGAGCGATCTCACCGCGATGGTTCATGCCGATCTCCACCACCAGGGAGCGGTGGTCGGTCTCCCGCTCCAGCAGCGTCAGGGGAAGGCCGAACTGGTTGTTCAGGTTCCCTCGATTCTTGAGACAGGAGCCCGACTCGGAGAGGATCGCCGCACACATCTCCTTCGCCGTGGTCTTCCCGTTGCTGCCGGTGATGGCGACGACCGGCCCCTCGAAGCCGCGCCGGTGTTCGGTGGCCAGGGTGCCCAGGGACCGGGTGGTGTCGTCGACGGCGATGACCGGAAGCCCGGGCGCCGTGTCGCCGGGAAGCGGCCGACCGCGCTCGATCAGGAGTCCGGCGGCGCCGGCGTCTACGGCGCCCGCGAGGAAGAGATGGCCGTCGTGATGGGGCCCCTGGATGGCGAGAAAGAGCTGGGCGGGTCGCACGGTCCGGGAGTCGATCGAGGTACCCTCGAAGCGCGCGCTCTCCTCGCCCTGGAGCAGCTCCCCCCCGGTCCACTCCACGACGTCACGAGCCAGGAAGGGCACGCTCATCGGGCTCGCCTCCCCAGTGCCTGTCTCGCCTCGACGCGATCGTCGAAGGGCAGCTTCTCCCGGCCGATGATCTGGTAGTCCTCATGGCCCTTGCCGGCGAGGATCACGGTGTCCTCCGGTCGCGCGATGTCGAGGGCGAGTTCGATCGCCTCTCTGCGGTCCACCACCATTGCGTAGGAGCGCTCGGTCCGATCCAGCTGCGATCCTTCCACCCGGCGGAGCCCGCCGAGCCCCTTCTCCACGTCGGAGAGGATCGCGAGGGGGTCCTCGGTGCGCGGGTTGTCGCTGGTCGCGATCGCCCGGTCGCTGCATTCGGCGACGGCCTCCGCCATCAGCGGCCGCTTCGATCGATCGCGATCGCCTCCGCAGCCGAAGACGGTGATCAGCCGTCCGCGGGTCAGGGGGCGGATCGTGCGCAGCAGCTTCTCGACCGCATCCGGCGTATGCGCGTAGTCGACCAGGACGGTCGGTGCGTTCGCGACGTCGGCGCCCACCCGCTCCGTCCGTCCGGGGACCTGGGTGCAGGTGGCGATGCCGCGGGCGATCGCGACGGGATCGATCTCCAGGGCGACCGCGATACCGACGGCCACGGCCATGTTCTCGACGTTGAAATCTCCAACCAGGGGCAGCTCGACCTCGAGCGGGCCGGAGGGCAACAGGAGCGCGGCCCGGGTCCCGTCGAGCTTCACCTCCGACCTCTCCACCCGGATCTCCGCGGGGACGTCGGCTCGCCGCGAGACGCGGATCGTCCGGGCGCCGGTCCGACGGGCGGCGGCGAGAAAGGCGTCGGCCCGTGGGTCGTCCAGGTTCACCACGGCGCTGCCGTCGATGGCGAGGAAGTCGCGGAACAGCCGGGTCTTGGCCTCCAGGTAGGAGTCCATCGTCTCGTGAAAGTCCAGATGCTCCGGTGTGAGGTTCGTCACCGCGCCCACCTCGAACCGGCAGCCCTCCACCCTTCCCAGCGAGAGGCCGTGGGAGGACACCTCGAGCGCAGCCGCCGAGATCCCGCTGGTGCACATGGCGCGCAGCGTGCGCTGGAGATCGAGGCTCTCCGGAGTCGTGTTGGCGGTCCGCTCCCGGTGATCCCCGTATCGGATCTCCACGGTGCCGACGATGCCCACGGCGATTCCCGCCGCCTTCAGGATCGATTCGACCAGAAAGGTGGTGCTGGTCTTGCCGTTGGTGCCGGTCACCCCGACCAGGCGGAGCTCCTCGGCCGGGCTTCCGTAGAAGCGCCCCGCAATCGGCGCCAGGGCGCGACGGGTGTCCGAAACCGAGACCACTGCCTGTCCCCGGGACTGGAGCTCTTCCGGGGCGGCTTCCACCAGGAGTGCGGCGGCTCCGAGCTCCAGGGCCTGCGCGAGGTAGTCGTGGCCGTCGTAATTCTCCCCGCGCAGGGCGACGAAGAGGTCCCCCGGCGAGACACCCCGGGAGTCATAGGTCACGCCCCGGATCACCGGGTCCTCCCCACCGGCAGCGCTCACCCGCGGAGCCAGGCGGGGGGGGAGGGCGTCGAGGAGCTCTGAGAGCCGCATCAGCCGTCTTCTCCGTCTGCTGCGAAGCGGACGCTCACGCGCGGCGTGGCTCCCGCGAGGATGGTTCCCGGTGCGGGATCCTGCGACACGGCCCATCCTCGTCCCTTCATCTCGACCTCGAGTCCAATTCCCGTCGTCGCCTGCTGCACCTCGGCGATGCTGAGACCGCTGAAGTCCGGCACCAGCAGCCGGCCGTCCAGGGTCGTGATCGACACGGGGTGTCGCGACTCCTCCTGATTCCATTTCGAGGGGTGGCTCTGTCTCGGCGCCGGTTCGGGCTCCGGCTCTGGCGCGTCCGGATCGGGCTGGACGCTGGCGGTGCGGGGCAGTGGAAGCTCTGGATGGGTCAGGATCCCGTGTCGGACCAGTTGGCCCGCAGCGATCCGAGCAAAGAGCGGTGCCGCCGTGGCACCTCCGGTGTGGGCGCGACCCGCGGGCTCGTCGAGCATGACGACGGTGACGATCTTCGGATCGTCTGCCGGGGCAACGCCGGCAAACCAGGCAAGATAGCTCTTCGTCGAGTAGGTACCCGTCGCGGGATCGAGTTTCTGAGCGGTCCCGGTCTTTCCGGCCACCGGCACGCCCCGGAGGGCGGCGCGCCGGCCGGTGCCCTCGGCGCTCACCACCGTCTCCATCATTCGCAGCACCGCGTCAGCCACTTCGGCTCGGACCGCCCGCCGCACCGGTGCCGGCTCCAGCGCCTGCCAGGAGCCACCGGCCACGCGCCGTGCTGTCACCAGACGCGGCTCGTGCCAGAGACCGCCGTTGGCGAGTGCCGCCGTCGCCGCCGCGAGCTGGATCGCCGTGACTCCGATTCCCTGCCCGAAGGAGATGGTGGCGTGATCGACCTGTCGCCAATTCCGCCAGCTCCGCAGCAGTCCGGCCGACTCCTCCGGGAAGCCGCTCCCCGTCGACGCACCGAATCCGAAGCGGCGAAGGGTCTCGAAGTGCGCCTCGCGTCCCACGGCGAAGCCGATCTTCGCGGCCCCGATGTTGCTGGAGACGCGCAGCACCCCCTCCACGTCGGTAAGGCCGAATGGCCTTCGATCCCGAAGCGTCTTGCCCGGGACACGGAAGAATCCCTCCTCACAGTCGATTTCGTCGTCGGGCGAGATGGCGCCGTGCTCGAGCGCCGCGGCGACCGCGAAGGGCTTGAGGACGGAGCCGGGCTCCACCGCATCGAGAAAAGCGTGGGAGCGGGTGGCCGAGTAGTCCGTGGAGCGGAACCGATTCGGATCGAAGCCGGGCAGCTCGGAGAGGGCCAGGATCTCTCCGCTCCGGGGATCCATCGAGACGACCGTGCCGCGACGGGCGCCGGTGGTCTCGATCACCTCCGCGAGGGCCGCGTCGATCTCCGCCTGAAGCGCCGCATCCAGGGTGAGGGCGACGTCTCCGCCGGCCGCACTGCGGGGATCCAGGCCGGAGGTCACCAGCAGCTTGCCATGCGCGTCGCGCTCCACGGTGATTCGCTGGGCCTGGCCGCGCAGCCAGGAATCCTCCTGCTGCTCGATCCCCCGCACCCCCTGACCGTCGATGTTCGCGAAGCCGAGCACGCGACCGGCGAGCCGGTCGTGCGGATAGGCACGGCGGGGCTCGGAGACGATGCCCACGCCCGCGAGCCCGAGGGCACGGATGCGATCGGCCTGCTCGCTCCGGATCCACCGCGCGACGTAGACGAAGGGCGTCTGCCGTAGGAGACGCTCTCGCACCGATGCGGGGTCGCCGCCGAGCACGCCCGCGATCGCCCTGGCCGCCTCCTTCGGATCGGCGATCTCGGCCGGCACCGCGTACACGGAGGGAGCGGAGACGGTCACCGCCAGCTCGGCCCCGGAGCGGTCCACGATCAGACCCCTGGCGGCCGCCAGGCGGAGGGTCGTCGAGTTCTGGACGTCACCTCGCTCGGCACCACGACCGTCGATCATCGACAGGTGGGCGGCTCGCACCGCCAGGAGAGCAAAGCAGCCGAGCAGAACGGCGCGGGCGACGCGCAGGCGCAAGCCGGATCTGCCCAGGTCTGCGGATCTCATGGGGCGGGTTCCTCGGTGACCGTTGCCGGAACGGCGAGCTGGATGACCTGCTCCGGGCGGGCGAAGCCCAGCTCCGAGGCGAGCTGGTGCAATCGAGCCGGATCCCGCAGCTTGCGCAGCTCCACCGTCACGGCGCGTTGTCGCTCGAGAAGCCTGGTCTCCTCGCTGACGGCGGCCGAGAGCTGGTAGCGGAGCCGCAGGATCGAGACGCGCAGGGATGCGATCACCAGAGCGGCAGCCAGCGTCCCCACCGCGATCATCAGCCATGCGCGCGAGGTGCTCCGGCTCCGAGTGCGGAGCGGCGCGAAATCGCGCTCCACCGTTTCGGGGTTGCGAGCCGCAGAGCCCGTCTGCGAGGGGGCGTCCTCCGTTTGCGGCCCCGCAAAGAGCCGCGCCCTCTGTCTGGCCCAGGCCTTGCTCACGCCGCCTCCCGAACCTTCTCGGCCACCCGCAGGCGGGCGGATCGCGATCTCGGATTCTGCGCGACCTCCTCGGCGCCCGGCCGGACGGGTCGGCGGGTCACCAGGTGCAGGCGCGGCGATCGCCCGCAGGTGCAGGCCGGCGCCTTCGGCGAGCAGGTGCAGCCTCGCTCCAAGCTGCGGAAGCGCTGCTTGACGAGGCGATCCTCGAGGGAGTGGTAGGCGATGACGGCGAGCCGCCCACCCGGTGCGAGCAGCTCCGTCGCGTCCTCGATCCCCACCGCGAGCGCGTCCATCTCGTCGTTGACCGCGATGCGGAGCGCCTGGAACACCAGGGTGGCCGAATGGTGTCTGCGCCTTCCGCCGACCCGGGCCTCGCGAATCACCTCGAGGAGGTCGGCGGCGGTGCGAAGCGGGTGGTGGCGGCGCCCCTCGACGATGGTGCGGGCCAGGCGCTTCGACCCGGGCAGCTCGCCGTACCGCCCGAACCAGTCGGCGAGCGTCTCCTCGGAGGCCGAGGCCAGGAGATCGGCTGCGGTCAGCTTCGACCGCCGGTCCATCCGCATGTCGAGGGGAGTGACCAGGGCGGTGTCTTCGGAGAAGCGAAAGCCCCGCTGCGGGTCGTCGATCTGCGGCGACGAGACACCCAGATCGAAGAGAACGCGATCCACGCGAACGATCCCGAGCTCCGAAAGCGCGCGCCGAAGATCTCGGAACGACGTTCGCACCAGCTGCACCCGATCTCCGAAACGACGCATCCTTCGTCTCGCTTCGCGGAGTGCGTCATCGTCCTTGTCGAGGCCGATCAGCCGCCCATCCGGCGATGTCCTGTCGAGGATGGCCTCGGCGTGTCCTCCCAAACCGACCGTCGCGTCGACCACCAGTTCACCCGGCTGGGCCCCGAGAAGTGCAAGACACTCCTCCAAGAGGACCGACTCGTGGAGAGCTCGTCTGGTCACCCTTTGTGGTGCGGGACGCTTCCCGCCTTTGCTGTATTGAAGTTCGCTCGACGTCGCAGGATCGAGGAGTCCGGGGTGCTCCGGAGCGCCATGGCCGCTTGCGCGAATCACGCCCCCCAACGATTTCCGCGCGCCGCAGGCCGGCGCTCCGGAGACACCCCATCCTCTCTCAACCGGAGGACATCACTCCCCCGGCCCCCCCGGCGCAAGTCCTCCTACAAACCGAGCCGCGCGGCGAAGGAGGAGACCTCGTGAGACTGCTCGCGGGTCTGCTGAAGCTCCTCTTCGAAACGCGCCTTGTCCCAGATCTCGATCCGCGAGCCGACACCCGCGATGGTGACCTCTCGCTCCAGCCCGGCGTGTTCTCGCAGATGCTGCGGGATCAGCACCCTGCCCTGAGCGTCGAAGGGGCATTCCACCGCTCCCGAGATGACGAGTCGCCGGTACCGCTGGATCTCTGGCTGGGTAAACGACATACTCTCGAGTCGATCTTCGATCTCGAGCCACCGGTCGTGGGAGTAGAGTCCCAACGCCGGACAATCCACCAGGTTGGTGAGGAAGGGAGGCCGGTCGTCTTCTGCTTGAAGCTCCATTCTCAATCCCGCGGGGACATTGATCCGCCCCTTGGCGTCCATCGTATGAGAGAATCGGCCTCGCGCCATTGAAGGGATCCCGACAGCTCGCTTCCTCGATATAGGGACGTGTCACCACTCCAACCCACTTAACCCCACCATCATCTCTTATAGATGCTTCGCTCGCAATTTCCAACCACAAATCCTCGTTTCTGTTGAATAAAGTTTTTCACCACAAGATATGGGGTTGTTTCCCTGCGCAGCCTACTAGATCCAGGGTCGCCCGGATCTCGCGAGACGTCTCGGCAGGCTAGGAGGCGCCGAGTTCTCGATAGCGTTCCCCGTGAACGGCGATCACCCGCCCCACCAGCTGGTCCAGGAGGCTTCCGCGGGGTGCCTCGACGGGCAGGGGCAGGTCGGGGGCCTCGGGAGCGAGGGAGGCATCGAGCACGGCGCCGGCTCCCTGGCGGAGCCCCGAGAAGGAGTACCCGCCCTCCAGGAAGTAGGCGAGCCGACCGCCGCAGACCTCGTCGGCCAGGCTTCGCAGGGTCGCAGCCATCGCTGCGAAGCCGTCTCCGCTGACCTGCATCCCGCCGAGCGGGTCGTCGCGGTGGGCGTCGAAGCCCGCCGACACCAGGAGGACTTCGGGCCGGAACGCCAGTGTCACCGGCACCAGGATCCGTTGGAGCACACCGACATACACCGAGTCGTTACAGCCGGCGGGAAGCGGTACGTTGACGGTAGCTCCTTCGCCGGGTCCGATTCCGGCCTCGCCCGGGCCGCCGGTGCCGGGATAGAAGGGATACTGGTGCGTCGAGAAGTAGAGAACGTTCGGGTCCTCCTGGAAGCTCCGCTGGGTGCCGTTGCCGTGATGGACGTCCCAGTCGAGGATCAGGATTCGCTCGACCCCCTCCTCGGCCCGCAGCGCTGCGGCGGCGATCGCGACGTTGTTGAAGAGACAGAAGCCCATGGCCCGGTGGGCCTCGGCGTGATGTCCGGGCGGGCGCACCGCCGCCAGCCCGCTCTCGAGCTCGCCCCGGGCGACGTCTCGGGCGAGATCGATGCTGCCTCCCGCGGCCAGGCGCGCGATCTCGAGGCTCCGAGGGGAGGCGTAGGTGTCTGGATCCAGATGAACCGGAGCCCGGCTCACCGCAGCCGAGATCGACTCCAGGTGCGCGGACCGGTGGATCCGCAGGATCTCTTCGTCAGAAGCCTCGCGGGGCGGCAGGTTCGAGAGGGCGTGGGAGCGATGCTCGATGACCTCGTCGACGGCGATGAGCCGGTCGGGCGATTCCGGATGCTCCTCCGGCCCGCGGTGCTCGCGAAAGCGCGAATCGCGGACGACGCCGACGCTTCGGGTGACTGCCATGGACGTCGATGGTATCTGAGTAGGGGCGGGACGTCAGAGGCAGCGGGCTTCTCGCATCGGGACCGGCCTGGTCCGTAGCAACCCGGGAGGACGCTTCGAGCGTGCCGAAGCCCAGCCACGTCGCCATCACCGGTCTCGGGACCTTCCTGGGGAGGCGTCTCGCCGATCGTCTGGCGGCCACGCAGCCGGAGCTCGGCCTGGTCGGTATCGATCTGCGCCGGCCCTACGGCCTGAGTCCCCGGGTCCGCTTCCACCCCGTGGATCTGACCATCCCGACGGCGGACGGGCGTCTCGCCGATGTCCTCAAGAAGGAGGAGGTGGACACCGTCGTCCACACCGCCTTCCGCCGTGAGCCCACCCCGGACCTGGAAGAGGACCACGAGCTCGAGACGATCGGCAGCCTGCACGTCCTGAACGCCTGTGCGGCGGCGGAGGTCCGGCGCCTGGTGGTGGCCTCGACGACCATGGTTTACGGCCCGAGGTCCGACAACCCGAACTTTCTCACCGAGGACCATCCCCTCCACGGTCACCCCGACTCGCATTGCGTGGTCAACCGGGTCGAGGTGGAAGAGCTGGTCGCCGATTGGAGGGCGGGACATCCGAACACGCGCGTGACGGTGCTACGGCCCTGCTGGATCATGGGTCCCCACTACATGGATTCGGTGGTGCGCTACTTCGGACGCCCGGTCGTTCCGACACTGCTCGGTTACGATCCCCTGATGCAGTTCGTTCACGAGGAGGACTGCCTCCACGCCTTCGAGACGGCCACCCTGAAGAGTCACCCCGGTGTGTTCAACGTGGTCGGAAAGGGCGTTCTCCCCCTCTCGACGATCCTGCGGGCAGGCGGGAAGCGACTCCTGCGAACCCCCGCGGCGATCCTCTGTCGCCTGCGCTACTACCCCTCTCGGGCGCAGACGGGAGACCCACCGGAGGGCTTCTACGACTTCCTCCGCTATCTCTGGGCAGCCGATGGCACGCGGGGCTGGGCCGCCTTCGGAGAGCCGGAGTACAGCACCCGGGAGGCCTGGATGTCCTTCGTTTCCTCACAGCGGATGCGACGCTACCGCTGAGGCGGGAGCCGGTGAAAGAAGGTACCGACAGGAACGGGAACGAGAAGCCCGGGGCGAAGCGACGGCGCCCCGGCGAGGGAGAAGACCCGGATCGGAACGGGGCCGATCTCCTGCCCGGTGCCCTGCTCGACCTCGGGAAGGAGATCCGCGCGCGATTCGATTCGCGGATCGCCGTCGGAAACGCGATGGGGCGAGGGACCGCGGACTGGGTGGCGTTTGTCGACGAGCTTCGTCGACGCGCCCCGACCTTGGGGATGACCGAACGCTCCGGCTACGTCGACGATTTCGGTCTGGACGAGCACACCCTCCGCCAAGTCCGTCCCGTGATCGAGTACCTGCGCCTGCACTACTGGCGGGTGGATGTCGCCGGGATCGACGAGCTTCCCGCCGACGGACCGGTGCTGCTGGTGGCGAACCGTTCCGGAATCCTTCCCTATGACGGCCTGATGATCTCCCACGTCGTGGCGGAGTCGATGTCGGAGCGCTGCCGACCGCGCTTTCTGGTGGCGGACTGGCTGATCACGCTTCCCTTCGTGCAGCCCTTCCTGGCGCGCGTCGGCGGCGTGCGGGCATGCCGTGAGAACGCCGACCGACTGCTCCGCACGGGTCGCTCGGTGGTGGCCTTTCCCGAGGGGCTGAAGGGCGCGGCCAAGGTCTTCCGACAGCGCTACCGGCTGAAGCGCTTCGGCCGGGGCGGGGTGGTGCGCGCTGCGATCGAGGTGGGGGTCCCCCTGGTTCCCGTCGCCGTGATCGGGGCCGAGGAGGCCCATCCGGTTCTCTTCAAGATGGAGACTCTCGCGCGCAGCGTCGGCGCTTCCTTCATCCCGGTGACGCCGACCTTCCCGTTGCTCGGCCCCCTGGGCCTGCTGCCGCTTCCGTCCAAGTGGTCGATTCGCTTCGGTACTCCCATCGAGACCGAGCACCTGGGTGCAAAGACCGCCCGGGACGAGCTGCTGGTCTCGCGGATGACCGAGGATCTCCGCTCCGAGATCCAGACCATGGTGGACGAGGATCTCCACAGCCGCCCCGGTCCCTGGGGATAAGCCTAGTCGGATTCGGGGGTCTTCGGCACCTTGCGCGGGGTGGCCTTGGAGCCGCGGATCTCTTCCAGGGACTCGATCGCTTCGACTACGCGATCCAGCCGCTGGTTCAGGGCCTCGATGTCCGATCGCCGGGGAAAATCGAGGGCCTTGAAGACCCGTTCGATGGTGCGCTGCACCAGCTTGTCCAAGTCGGGAGGGGTGAAGGCGATCCAGTCCCGTGTGGTTCCGTCCGAACGCAGATTGCCGCCGAGCATCCGGCGCATGTTTTTCTGGAAGTCGTCGATCCCCTCCGAGGCGTCGCCCATGCTCCGACGCAGCGCACCGTAGAGGGCGTCGCCGCCCCGCTGGACCAGCTCCGAGAGGAGATTTCCCGGCACGGCGCGGTTGGCCCGCTCGGTATCGACGAGAATCTGCGACAGCGTGACCGAGGTGATGTCCTCGCCGGTCTCGTTGTCGATGACGGTGACCTCCTCGTCGTTTTCGAGGAGCTCGGCGATCCCCTTGAGGGTGATGTACCGGCTGGTCTGGGTGTTGTAGAGCTTGCGGTTCGCGTACCGCTTGATGAGAACGGCCATGGCCGAAGCGAGCCTAGCAGACGGTGCCGCGCCGCGTCATCCCTCGACGCGGACTCGACGCACCCGGGTGCTCCGGCGCGAGCGGGTCCGCCGCGGAGCGGGCGCCCCCTCACCGGCCTCTTCCCCTCCCGGATCGGAGGACGGCGCCGGCTCACCCCCTCTCGCGGTGATCTCCCAGAGGATTTCGCGCACCCCCAGGAAAGCGCGCAGGACCGAGCGCGCGTCGGGGTCCTCGCGGCTCCGCAGCTCCCAGCGCGCGATCTCTGCGTCGAGAGCCTCGAAGAGCGCGTCAAGGAGCGACGCGCCGATCTCCGAGTCGCCGGGAGTGATCAGGGTCCGCAGATCTTCCAGGCTGCGGGAAAGGGGCCCGAAGATGGCGTCTCCTTCCGCGGCCCTTCCGGAGAGGGCGAGGGCCGTCGCATCGAGCAGGGCCTGCAGCGCGGCGACGGATTCCGCCACCGCGACCCGCCCGTGATCCCGAGCCCGGGAGAGGGCCTCTTCGACGCTCTCCGGGCTCGCCGCGCCCACAGGGGGGCGGTTCTTCGCGGCTCTAGCCCCCAACCGCCACCTTCTCCTCGCCGGCTTCGAAGACGAAGCTCGCGATCCCCGCCAGACCCTCCAGATCGTGAACGTCCCGCGGGAACTCCGGCACCGGTCGCCAGAAGTAGCCGCTCTCCCGCGCTCGCTCTTCCAGCGACGCCGTGGCGGCCCGATCCCGCTGCACCATGGCAGCGTAGCCATCGAGCACCGAGAGCGCCGCCTGGGCGGCCCGACGGGCATTCCCCCGCACCTCCGCCTCTCCCTCCAATGCCTCTGCGAGACTGGCCACCGCCGCCTCGCGCTGGCCCGGGGGCGGAAGCGTCGTCCCCGCGGCGGGCCACGTCCGCATTCGATTCAGCACGATTCCCGCCACCGTCGCGCCCGACTCTTCGAGTCGGTCGAGAAAGGCCGTCGCGTGGGCCACCGATTCATCGGCCGGACCCGCTGCCAGGACGAAGGCGCTCTCCGGTCCGAAGAGCAGCGCGTGGACCTGGCCCGCCCGCTCCCGAAAGCCCTCGGACATCCCCTCGAAGGCGAGCAGGAACTCCGAGATGTCCTCGAGAAAGGAGATCCCCGAGACCCGCTCCAGGGTCTTCAGCACCTGGCGGGCACTTCGCTGAAAGAGGCGGAATCCAAAGCGACCCGCGGCAAAGGCGGGGTGCAGCAAAAGCTGGACCAGTCGGCTGTCGAGGAACTCGAGGAGGCGCGCTGGAGCCTCCAGGAAGTCGAGCGCGTGCTGCGAGGGGGGCGTGTCCACCACGATCAGGTCGAAGTCCTTTCGCTCGCAGAGCTCGAAGACCTTCTCCATGGCGGAGTACTCCGTGCTCCCCGCCAACGCATCGGAGGCATGCTGGTAGATCGGGTTCTCGAGGATCCGCTCTCGAACCACCGCGTCTTCCGCGAAGCGTTCCACCAGGTCGTCGAAGGTGCGCTTCATGTCGAGCATCATCGCCGAGAGTCGGCCCTCGGCGGGTACCCCCAGCGCGTTCAGCACCTTGCGCGGGATCGCCCGGGGTCGGTTGCCGAGGGAACGCACTCCGAGGGCGTCGGCCAGTCGCTTGGCGGGATCGATGGTGAGCACCAGGACCCGGCGGCCTCGGCGCGCGCCTCCGAGGGCGAGCGAGGCCGAGATCGTGGTCTTGCCGACTCCCCCGGAGCCCACGCAGACGATGATGCGGCGGCCGTCGACGATCTGCTCGGGGGTGATGCTCATGCGGCTTCGCCGTCCGCCGGGCCCACCAGCACCTCGGCCAGCATCTCGAGATCGTCGGGACCGCGGATTCCGGTGCGAAGGTAGGGGAGTGTCTGGGTAGGGAGCCCGCTCGCGCGAGTGATCTCCTCGACGTAGCGCTGGTTGAGCTCGAAGCGAGAGCGCAGATGGGAGGCGCAGCTCGCGATCACCGGCACCGGCGGGAGGCCCGGGAGCTCCCGGTCCTCGGGTATCCTCGCCAGCTGCAGGTCGAGATCGGGGAGGTCCTCGGGGAAGGGGCAACCGAGCACCGCATTGATGACCACGCGATCGACGGCGACCCCCACTCCCTCGCGGATCCGCGCCACCAGCTCGACGGTCTCCCGCGCCGGCAGCTCCTCTGCGAGCGCGACGGGCACCAGGAGGGTCGCAATCGGGTCTCGCAGCATCTCCTCCACCCAGGTGGCGTGGCGCCGCAGCGGGCCGGCGCGAAGCGCCGAGACCACCACCCGGGGCACGTCCAGGAAGGTGAGGCCGTGGCCGGTGGCTGGGGCATCCACCAGGAGCAGGTCGTAGCGGGGCTCGCCCTTCCCGATCTCCTGCTGCTCCAGATGCCAGACCTTCCCCAGCGTGATCAGCTCCCGCCAACCCGGTGAGGCGTCCATGAGCTGTCGGAATCCCTTGTAGCGCATGATTCGGGAGACCAGGGCCGGCATTCGAAGCTGCAGTCCGAGGTACTCGGCCAGCGCCTGGTAGGGGTCGATTCGCATGGCGGTGAGCCCGGGGCGGATCTCACACCCCGGGTATCCCACCGGATCGGAGCCCGGCGCCAGGATCCTTGGCACGTGCTCTTCCCGGCCCGTTTCGGCGACCAGGACGCGGCGACCGCGCTCCGCGGCGGCAAGCGCGAGGGCCGCGACGACGGTGGTCTTGCCGGTCCCGCCCTTGCCCGTCACGATGACCAACCTGGGATCCAGCAGCGAGCGGGCCGGTTCAGCCAGAGTCGTTCCCCCGCGGGTCACCCCACTCAAGCGCGATCTCGGCCTGTCCGAAACGACTGGGGGCGACCGGGTCCGCCGGGAGGCTAGCGCACCAGGTCCCACGCTCTGTCAGGGGAATCCGTCGACGTGGTTGTCGTTTGCGAAGAGTGCAATACCCGATTTCACCTCGACGACTCTCGGGTCCCCGCGACGGGGGCCCGGGTGCGTTGCTCTCGCTGCAAGCACGCCTTCTTCGTCCTGCCTCCGAAGAGGGAGGGAGAAGAGGCCATCGAGGAGGTGGTGGCGGAGGTGACGGGAGCCGGCGGGACGCCGGTGCCCGAGGTCACCCGCGACCTCAACGACACCGAGGCGAGCGGAGCCGGCCTCGCGCCAAGGGAGGAGCCGGCGCCGACCCTGGCCGACGGTCGCAGCACGGGAGATTTCGAAGAGGACTGGGAATTCAACGACGATTCGCCGCCGGAGATCGCCGGGGAAGCGGAAGCTCCTTCTTTGGGCTTCGACGATTTCGACGTGCCCGCTCCGGACCTCGGAGCGGAGCCTCCGCCGCAGCAGATCGTCCCGGACGGCGAGGAGTCCGCTCCGGACCCCAACGCGGAGACGTCTCCCTCCATGGAGCCGCAGATCGACCCGGTCGAATCGATTCGCGTCCGGGACGCCGGACTCGACTCCCTCTCCTCGGATGATCTCGGCAATCCCGAGGAATGGGACTTCGTGGGGAGCTCCGGGGCCGAGGCCCTTCCGGAATTCGCTCCGCAGGAGGAGGCTCAGGAACCCGTCGTCCCCTCGGTCGAAGAGACCAGCTCGGAATCACCGGCTTCGGCCCTCGCGGACTCTCCGACCGCGACACCCGCGGCGCCGGCGAGCGCCGACCGGGTCGCCCTTCGAGACCGATTGGCGGATCTCGGCGCGGTCGCCGGCTGGGCGCTGGTGGCCCTGGCCTTCTCGGTGGGGATGTGGGCCGTGTTCACCCCACCGAGCGAGCGAGCCGCGGAGGTCGGCCCAGCCGAGGTCGCCGTCGCGGGAGTCGCCCTCACCGCCAGCGAGGTGGAAGGCCGCCTGGTCGAGAACGCCCTGGCGGGAAACCTCCTCGTCGTCTCCGGCAGCCTCCAGAACCGGGGCCGGAACCTGCTCCGACCGGGCCGAGCGATTCGGGTGCAGCTGGTCTCCGCGGAAGGGGATCCGATCGACGGGGCCACGGCGGCGGCGGGCCGAGCGCTTGCCCAGGTACGGCTCCGCGAGCAGGATCCGGATTGGCTGCGCCGCGATCTGGCGCGTTCTGCAGCCGAGATCGCGCGCCGCTCTCTTCGCCCGGGCGAGAGCGTCCGCTTCGACGCAGTCTTCGAGACCATCCCGGATTCGGCAGCGGGATGGGTGATCGAGGCCTCTACCTCGCCGCTTCCTCCGGATCCTGAGGTTCCTCTCCCGTCGGCAGCTCCTCTTGCGTGGGAGTGACGTCGATCTCGTCCTTGCCTGAGATCCCGGCTCGGAAGCCCTTGATGGCCTTGCCCAGGCCCGAGCCGATCTCCGGCAGCCGCCTCGCTCCGAAGAGCAGGACACAGATTCCCAGGATGATCAGAAGCTCGGTGGCTCCGAGTCCGAACATGGTCTGACTCCGTTGGATGACGGGCCGTGATCCGAAAGGGTGGCGCCCGACCGCGTATCGGTCAACCCGGCACACGCCTTGCGGGTTATCGGCCGGCAAAGCCGGCCTGCCCGCACGGCACGCCTACGGCGTGCCTCGGTCCGAGGGCCGTGAATCTGCTGCGCTATCGGCGCCCTCGCTACGAGCCTCATGAAAAATGCGGGCTAGCACCGGGAGCCGTTACAATCCCGCCGTGTCCATCTTCAAAGCCTACGACATCCGGGGTGTGGTTCCCGATCAGCTCCGTTCCGAGGACGCCTACCGCATCGGTCGGGCCGTCGCCCGCTTCCTGGCTGTGCCCGAGCTGGTGATCGGGCGCGATGCGCGTTCGAGCTCCCCCGAGCTGGCCGAGGCATTGGTCCGCGGCGTGACCCGCGAGGGCGTCCGCGTGCTGGATATCGGGCTGGTCGCGACCCCGATCCTCTACTTTGCCGTCGAACGGCTCGGAGCGGGAGGCGGGATCATGCTGACCGCGTCCCACAACCCAGCCGAGTACAACGGCTTCAAGGTCTGCCGTGAGCATGCGATTCCGATCGGCGAGGCCAGCGGACTCACGGAGATCGAGAGCGAGTACGAGCGAATCGAGGCATCTGCGACCGAGGCGGGGCCGCCGCCGGGGGTCCGGCAGGTGGACGTGGTGTCGGACTACGTCGAGCACGCCCTCGCCGTGGGCCAGGGCCGTCCCTCTCTTCGCGTCGCCATCGACTGCGGCAACGGTATGGCATCGGTGGGGCTCTCTCCGCTGCTCGATCGCCTCGACCTCGAGGTCGAGCGGCTCTACTTCGATCTGGATTGCAGCTTCCCCAACCACCCCGCAGATCCGCTCAAGGTCGAGAACCTCGCCGACGTTCGGGAGGCCGTGCGGAGCACCGGCGCCGACTTCGGTGTCGCATTCGACGGCGACGCCGATCGCGCCATCTTCGTGGACGAGCGCGGTGAGCCGATTCCCTGTGACCTGATGACCGCTGTGCTCGCCCGCTCGCAGCTGCGTCGACACCCGGGTGGGACGGTTCTCTACGATCTCCGCTCGAGCTGGGCCACCCGCGAGGAGATCGAGGCCGCGGGAGGCGTCTCCGAGATGTGTCGAGTCGGACACTCCTTCATCAAGGCGAGCATGCGCGAAAGCGACGCGATCTTCGCCGGCGAGCTGTCTGGGCACTTCTACTTCCGGTTCTCACCGACGCTGTTCGCCGACGACGGAATCGCCGCATTCGTCACGCTGCTGGACGTGCTGGCCTCCGAGGACCGTCCGATCTCGGAGATCATCGCACCGCTGCGCCGCTACGCGTCGAGCGGTGAGGTGAATCGCCGGGTCCCGGATCCGCTGGCGGTCATCGCCGCGATCGAGGCCGAGCACCAGGGGGCCCCGGAGATCTCCAAAATGGATGGGCTGCTGGTGCGCTACCAGGACTGGTGGTTCAACCTGCGTCCCTCGAACACGGAGCCCCTGCTGCGCCTGAACGTCGAGGCGCGCACCGAGGAGGTGATGGTCCGCGAGCGCGATCGCCTCCTCTCCCGCATGGACGGGTGACGGGGACGTTCCTTGCGTTCTTGCGTTTCTCGAAGAGAAACGCAAGAACGCAAGGAACGTCCCCGCTCGATGCTCAGCTTCCGGTCTGGCGGAGTTCCTGCTCGATGATGAGGACGAAGTCGTCGAACGGCAGCGCGCCCTTCAGGCGGATGCCGTTCACGAAGAAGGCGGGAGTCCCGGACACCCCGGCCCTTCGACCATCGGCCAAGTCGGCTTCGACGTCGGCCTTGGAGCGGCCTTCTTCCACGCAGGTCCGGAAAGCTTCGAGGTCGAGCTCCGCATCGCTCGCGTGCTGCTCCAGGCTCTCGGCGTCGGCCTTCCCTCCGGAAGCGAAGAGCTTGCGGTGGAACTCCCAGAAACGACCCTGTTCGTTCGCGCAGGCCGCGGCCTCTGCCGCCCCCCGGGAAGTCTGGTTGAGGGGAAAGTGGCGAGCGACCAGGCGGATCTTCGAGGGGTACCGCTCCAGCAGTCGCTGGAGCGTGGACTCGGCCCTTCTGCAGTAGCCGCACCGGTAGTCGCTGAACTCGATGATGGTGACCGGAGCCTCGTCGGGTCCGAACGAGGGGCCCCTCGCCTCGACCTCGATGCGCCGGGTGTCGAGGTGGATCTCGAAGGTGGCGTTGGAGCGGAGCGCTTCGAGGTACTCGTTCGCCGCGGTCGGTCCCCGCTGCTGCAGGAGATGGCGCTGGATCCGGGGCTTCATCTCCTCGAAGCTGGCCTCCCCCATGCGCTCCTTGTTGGCTTCGTAGAAGGCGAGCAGCTCGTCGTCGCCGATCGCGACCCGCTTCTCCATCTCCAGCCGAATCAGCTCCTCCTTGGTGATACCCAGGGGTGCCGCCTCCTTCTCCAGCAGCCGCTCGTGAATCATGTCGTCCAGGGTCTTCAGGCGAAGCACATAGAGCTTCGCCGAATCCTGGTTCTCCGAGGCCTGCGCAAAGAGCTGCTCCTTGATCCACCCGTCGATATCCGACAACAGGATGGTCTCGCCGTTCAGCTGGGCGGCGGCCGTCCCGGCCTCCTCCACCGGGCCCGGCTCGGCGGTCTTCTCAGGCGGGGGGCATCCCAGGGCGAGGACGAGCAGCGGGATGCAGATCGCGAGTGCGGGTCGAAGGGGCATGATGACTCCTGGGCTTGCCGACGCGCCGACGGGCGGCGCTGGGTGGGTGCTGGAGGGGCGGCTCGATCGGTAGCATAGGGCAGCCGACGCCGGAGCGTCGCCCCGGGCTCTGCATCAGGCGCTGCACTAGACCTCGAGGTGGTTCTCCAGGAATCGCCACATCGCCTTGAGCGCGGCGCCCGGGAGCTCCGAGTGCGCGCAGTCGAACCAGAGCACCTCATTGGGTTCCCCGGCGGCTTCGTGAAGGGCCTCGGCCCTCTCGCGGGGGATGGTCTGGTCGCGACTGGCGCTCACGAACAGGACCGGTCGCGGCGCGAAGCGGGGGATGTGCTGGACGGGGTCCGTGGCCACCGGTCCGATCCCACCGCCGCCGATCGCCAGGGCGGCGGCCCGGATTCGCGAATCCTCGGCGCAGAAGGGGACACCGAGGATGGTGCCGAGGCTGAATCCCACGTACCCCATGCGCCCGGCATCGATTTCGGGGAGCTCCGCCATCGCGTCCACGGTCCTGCGCAGATCGATCACCGCCTGCCGCACGAAGGAGATCCAGAGCTCTGCTGCGAGCGGCGAGAGATTCGGGCCCGCTTCGAAGAGATCCTGGATCCGCTCGGAGAGCTTGGCGCTCGCCCTCTCTCCGTGAAGGGGGAAGTCGATGGAGGCCACCGCCGCCCCGCCGCGTACCCACGGCAGGCAGGCGGTGTCCATGTAGTCCGCGTTCTTGGCTCCGCCGACGCCGTGCTGGGCGAGGATCAGCGGGAAGGGCCCCCGGCGGTCCGCGGGAAGCAGGAGCCTTCCCGGCACCCGGTCCCCCCGGCTCGAGAGCTCGAACGCGAGCTGGCGCAGGGCGGCCGATCCCACTGGGCTCTCCGTTTCCCGCAGGAAGAGGGAGAGCGGCTCGTGCGGGTCGGGCTGGAAGATCGAGACGTCACCCACGAAACGAGTCTAACGAACGGACCGCGAACTCGACCGCCGCGTCAGCGAGCGAGAAGCACCTTTCGCGCGCGATACAGGTGGGATTTGACCGCGTCTTCGGTCTTGGCCACCTGCCGGGCGATCTCCTGGATGGAGTGATGCTGGATGTGATGCAGGTGGAAGAGCCGCTGCTGCTCGCCGGTCAGCGAGCTCCTGGCAGCGTGCTGCAGGCGATCGATGCGCTCCTTGCACTCGTAGACCTGGTGAGGATCGGGCTCGCGCTGGATCGCCGCGACCGAGAGCCTCCCCACCTGCTCCACATCGTCCTCGCTGAGGGCGACCGTCTCGTGGTGCTTCTTCTTGAAACGCGCGGCGATCGTCCGCCGCGTCACACCGAACACCCAGGCTGCGAAGGGCGCCTCATGGCGGAAGCCGCCGAGGGACAAGAAGAGGTTGACGAAGACCTCTTGAGTCACCTCTTCGGTGTCGGCGCGATTGCGCATCCGCCTGTCCACGAAGCGGTAGATTCTCGAGAAGTAACGCTCGTAGAGGGCCTTGAACGCCTCCTCGTCACCTTCGAGTATGGCCTCGACCAAATCGTCGTCGGCGACGGGCACGCTCTCGGCGGAGCTGCCTTCGCTCATCGGGTTTTTCCCTTCCCAGTTCAGTGGCTGCGGGCCGTGCACGGGCCCACAGGTAGTCCCCTCTTTTGAGGTGGCCCTGAGTGGGAGGGAGGTGTCAAAATTTGTCATCGGGTGACGGATTTTGACGTGTGGAGCCCCCGCGGGGAAGGGCCTATGCGCCCAGATCCTCGGGACGGAGGCCGGTTCGGAAGCGCGAGGCGGTGGGTCCCCCCGCCGGAGTCGGCGGGATTGCCTCCTGGAGGTCGATCTGGATCTCGACCCCCGCGCCGTCGGAGACCGGACGGCAGGTGCCCAGCTCGACGATCGGGTGCTCCACGCTCTTCGCAGCCGCGACGGTGCGCGGGTCCAGGCGAGGGCTCAGGAGCAGCGCTCGCACTCCGAGCTCGGGGCGGAGGCCGAGCTGCGGCGCGATCTTCAGCCAATCGGCCACGCGGGGCTCCATCCAGGAGCACTGTGCGAGTGCATTCGCGAACAGGGTCAGGTCCGATCTCCGATCGGCCAGGAAGACCAGCACGACCTGTCCCCGCTGGTCCTTGGCCACGAAGTCGATTCGCGACTCGAGACCGAGGATCTGCTCCGCAACGATCTCGAGCGGGTCGCGGAACTCGGGCAGGCGAGTCCGCAGGAGCCGAAGCAGCTCCGGGCGCTCCGGTTGCTTGGGGGGGGACCCCTCGATCATCGAAGTGCTCTCTGGCGGCGGGTGCTCACCGCAGGTCCGCTACCGCCGGGACGGCGTCGCCCAGCAGCAGGCGGGCGACATCGGCTAGCGCGCGGGCCGCCCGGGACTGGGGGTGGATCACGCCGATGGGGCGACGGTTGACGATCGCGCGGTAGACGTCCAGGTCGTCCAGCAGGAGTCCGTAGCTCACCAGTCTCTCGCGGAGCTCCGGATCCAGCGCCGAGTCGAGGGAGTCGAAGGCCCTGCGCGCTTCATCGATGCTGCGCACTCCGTGAATCGTCACCCCCACTCGCACACCCGGCGCGGCGAAGAGCAAGCTTCGGGCGACCATGCAGGTCTCCTCGAGCTCGCGGGGCTCCGCCGCGCTGAAGAGGAGGGTCCGGCGGAGCAGCCGGTCTCCATCGGCCGCCTTGCGGAGCCAGAGGGGAGGCACCTGGACCAGGACCATCCCATCGCTGCGGCACTCGGCGCCACGGCTCGTCGCGACGTCCAGCGCCACGCTCTCCAGGGCAGGCAGGTCCGGGGCGAAGGTCGGCACGAACTCGGTTCCCAGCGGTCCGCGGCCGGGCGGTGGCCAGAGGGATTCGCTCGCCTCGTCTCCAGGTGCGATCACCGTCGCAGCGGCCCCGAGGCGAGCCATCTCCACGGCGAGATTCCAGACGAATGCGGTGCGCACCACGTCTCGCTCGCCCACCGGAACGGCCACCAATGCGTGCGCCGAGGCCTGTACCTCGCGAAGCGGCTCCGGCGGCGGGTCATCCTCGGGGATGAAGTAGTGGAGCACGTCCCCGAGCTCTCGCGCCAACTCGCCTCCTCCTAGCTCGCAGCCGCCCTGGATCGCCTGTCCGGAGAATGCTCCGATGCCCTGCCAGCTTAGCTGACTACGAGGATCGAGTTGCGCCCGCCCACCGGCCCGGGAACCGCGAGCGGGTTGTCGGGGTCCTCGCGCCATTCGCCATCGACCACGTACCGATACTCGTAGGTCCCCGGCGGTAGCATCATGATCTTCGTCCAGATTCGCTGGGGTCCGTCGGTCTGGAGCGTCGAATCCACGTCCTTGTCCGGCACCCAGCCGTTGAAGTCTCCTGCGAGGCGGACGTCCGTCGCGTCCCGATCTTGGAAACGGATCACCACCTCCCGCTGCGGCGACGTCGCATCGCGCGCCGGGAGGGCCGGTCGTTCGACCGCCTCGGGAGGCATCGCCTCGACTTCCATGGCGAGGCTGGCGTAGTCCATCGCGCCGTTCGCCGACCTCGCGAAGCGGTTGATCGGCTTACCCCGTTTCGCGGCCTCGCGGAGCCGCACGTTGGAGCGGATCACCGTGTCGAAGCACAGATCCTTGAAGAGATCCCGAATCTCGGCCAGCGTCTCCCGGGCGAAGCGAGTTCGGCCGTCGTAGAGGGTCGGTAGGATCCGCACGCTGGGGTCGTGGCTGATCCGGTCCGAGAGGAGCGCGATGGTCTCCAGGAGCTTGTGCACGCCCTGAATGGCGAAGTAGCTGGTCTCGAGGGGCACGATCACCTCCGACGCCGCCCGCAGCGCGTTGAAGGTGAGCACCCCGATGTTCGGAGGACAGTCGATCAGTGCGTAGTCGTAGCGTCCAGCGACGGAGTCGAGGGCTCTCTGCAGTCGCTCGGTGCGCGCGTCCGCACGCTCTGCGGTGAGCTTCTGCTCCAGTGCCGAGAGGACGATGCCCGACGGCGCGACGTGGATCCCGTCGCTGTGGATCTGCACCACCCGCTCGAGCGGCGTGGCTCCGTCCGGGTCGGCCAGCACCTCGTAGAGGTTCTCCTCAAGAACCTCCGGGTCCACCCCCAGCGCCAGCGTGGCGTGGGCTTGCGGATCCATGTCCACCACCAGCACTCGGACCCCCTCGGCTTCGAGACAGCCGGCCAGGTTCACCGTGGTGGTGGTCTTTCCACAGCCACCCTTTTGATTTACGATCGCGATGCACCGTATTTCGGTGTTCCCCCCTGTTGCGGACGTTCTCTCAGGCTCTCTCGACCCTCCCTATTCCGATTCCGATCTGGTTCCTGATTCCGCTGCGCCGGTTCCGGTCGAAGGAACCGAGCGACGCCTCGCGAGAGGCCTGGGCTTCTGCCTCCAAGCCTCGAGTTCGCGCTGGAACTGAGCGACTTCGAAGACCCATTCCTGGCCGGTGGCCGCCTCGAAGGCGGAGCCCTCGTGAAGCACCAGGACGATGTCACCGGTGGCCACCAGCACCAGCTCGGCCAACGGCCGGTCCACGGTGGGGAGCACTCTCCGCAGTGCGCAGATGCTCTCGCGGAGACGCTGGACCGACACGCCGGCGTCGATCAACCGCTTGGCGGCCTTGAGCGCGATCAGATCCTGAAACGAATAGCGGTGGTGTCCCCTGGGTGCACTGGGAGGGCCGGACCAGATCGGTCTTCGCCCAGTACTGGAGCTGCCGGCGTGAAATTCCGAGGATCTGCGCGACCTCGCGACTTCGGTACAGCTCCAGCGCCGATGCACTGGCCATGAACCCCCCCGAGAATCCCCTGTGGGGACAATTGAACCGGTCTGTGTATGAAGTCAAGCAAAAACTGCCCGGGAATGTCGCGTTCAGTAGATTTCGAAGCAATGGTTAGAGGTTTCTACCGATATTCGGCGTCTCGCCCGCCTACCGGCCCTGGGGTAGGCTGAGCGCATGGGCTCTGCCAGGTCGGTGAACCGGGATTCGGATCGGGCCCCGACCAAGCGCACGGTGGTCGTGGACGAGACGGGCCGCCGGCCCTTCATGCGCGGGATCATGGTTCACTCCCTGATGTCCCGGGGCGCCAGCTTCGAGGATGCCTACCGGGTCGCCAACGCGGTGCGGGACAGGATTCGGGGCCTCGGCTCGGTGACCCCCAAGGATCTGGTCAAGGCGGCCCGCGAGTTCCTGGGTGCCCCGGAGGATTTCGAGGAGCTACCCGGCGTCCACCTGCCCAAGCCGGTCCTGGTCACCGGGAAAGGAAAGGGGGTCCCATTCTCCAAGGGGCTCCTCTCTCAGTCACTGCTGTCTGCCGCCATCGAGCCCAGCGACACCTTCGACGTGGCCCGGGAGATCGAGGGCGAGCTGCGCCGGCGGGGCGCGCCCGAGGTCGAGAGCAGCGAGCTGCGACGCCTCGCCTGCGAGACCCTGGAACGGCTCGCGGACGAGCGGGCCTCGCAGCGCTACCTGGCGTGGCGGGAGTGCCAGCATTCGGAGAAGCCGATGATCCTGCTTCTCGGCGGTGCAGCCGGAGCGGGCAAGACTTCCCTGGGGCACGAGGTCGCCCACCGTCTGGGAATTCAACGAGTCGTTTCCACCGACGCGATCCGACAGGTGATGCGGATCATGCTGTCGCCGGCTCTGGTGCCGGCGATTCACGTCTCCTCCTACAACGCCCATCAGGTGGTGGCGGAGCGCGCCACCAGTGATGATCCGGTGGTGGACGGATTCCTGGTCCAGGCAACCACGGTCTCCGTCGGTGTGCGCGCCATGATGGATCGCGCCGTCGCGGAGAACCGGAGCATGATTCTCGAGGGAGTCTCCGTAGTCCCGGGCCTGGTCGATCTCGAGCACTACCGAGACCTGGCCCAGGTGATCTTCCTCGTCGTGGCGAGCCTCGACGAGGACGGGTTCGGCACCCGCTTCGCCGCACGCGCCAAGAATGCCGCCGGCCGTCCGCCTCACCGCTACATCGAGCACCTCGACTCGATCCTCCGGATCCAGGAGTACCTGCTCGAGCTGGCAGAGGAGGAGGGGATTCCCATCGTCGACAACAGCGTTTTCGACGATTCGGTGGTCTCGATCATCCGCCACGTGACGGAGTCGCTCCGAAAGCAGGGCGAGCTCGATGCTGCGGATCGGCCGTAGGGGAGCCGCGCTGCTCGGCGTGATGACTCTTCCCCTTCTCGGCGCCTGCGGCACGCTGACGGTTCCCCAGGAGAAGAAGCTCGGAGCGGAGTTCTCCCGGGAGATTCGCAGGGAAGTGGATCTGCTGCGGGATTCGGTGGTCACGGGATACGTGGAGCGGATCGGGGAGGAGATCTTGCAGGCCGCGGGTCCCCAGCCCTTTGTCTATCGCTTCTACGTGGTCGCGGACGACGAGATCAACGCCTTCGCCGCGCCGGCCGGTTACATCTACATTCACACCGAGACCATCCTGATGGCGCGAAACGTGTGCGAGCTCGCGGGTGTGATCGCCCACGAGGTGGGACACGTGGTGAAGCGACACATCGCCCAGAACTACAACCGCCGGCGCAATACGGGAATCGCCCACCAGGGTGCGGTGGTCGCCGCCGGGGTGTTGGGAGGATCGGCGGCGGCCGGTGCGGCGAACCTCGGCGGAGCCCTGGCGGGAACCGCGTACCTCAACAAGTTCGGCCGCGACGCGGAGCGGGAGTCCGATGCCTTCGCGGTCGAGGTGATGTCGAAGGCCGGCTACGATCCCGTCGGGCTCGTGGCCTTTTTCCAGACCCTCCGGAACAGGACCGGATCGAGAGCCGTGACCTTTCTCTCCAGCCACCCCGCAACCGACGAGCGGATCCAGGAGACGCGACTCATGATCGACGCGCTCGCACCGGACCCGAATTTGCGCCGCGACGATTCCGGTCGCTTCGAGATCATCCAGCGGCGCATCCGCCTGCTGACCGGAGCGTCGGATTCCGCCGTCGAGTCGCGGTCCCGGACGCGTTGATGGGCCAGCCCCCGCGCCCCTGCACGCTTGGCGAGCTCCGCCGGGACGGAACCTCGATCCTCACGCTCCGAGAGGAGATCCGGGCCAACCTGCTCCGCAAGCTGCGCACCGGAGAGCAGCTCTTTCCCGGCATCCTCGGCTACGACGACACGGTGATTCCCGCGGTCGAGAACGCGTTGCTCAGCGGTCACGATCTCATCTTCCTCGGCGAACGGGGCCAGGCGAAGTCGCGCATGATCCGCGCCCTGGTCGATCTGCTCGACGAGTGGAGTCCCGAGGTCGCGGGCAGCGAGATCCACGACGATCCCCTGACGCCGATCTCCGCGTTCGCCCGGCAACGGGTCGCCGAGCGGGGCGATGACACCGAGATCGCCTGGGTGCACCGGGAGGACCGCTACGTCGAGAAGCTCGCGACCCCGGACGTCTCTATCGCCGATCTGATCGGCGACGTGGACCCGGTGAGGGTGGCCGAGGGGAGGTCTCTCTCCGACGAGCTCACCATCCACTTCGGACTCCTGCCCCGCGCCCATCGCGGCATCTTCTGCATCAACGAGCTTCCCGACCTGACCGAGAAGGTCCAGGTCGGGCTCTTCAACGTGATGCAGGAGCGGGACGTCCAGGTAAAGGGTTACCGGGTTCGCCTGCCCCTCGACGTGATGGTGGTGGCCAGCGCCAACCCCGAGGACTACACCAGCCGCGGTAGGATCATCACGCCGCTCAAGGATCGCTACGCTGCCCAGGTTCGCACCCACTATCCGGAGAGCCGCGAGGTCGAGCTCGCGGTGGTCCGCCAGGAGGTGCGCGTACCTGCGGTGGAGGGGATTCGCGTCTTCGTCCCCGACTTCATGGAGGCGCTGATCGGCGAGATCACGCTCCAGGCGCGCAGCAGTCCCGACGTGAACCAGACCTCGGGAGTCTCGGTTCGCGTCTCCATCTCGAACTACGAGACCCTGATCGCGAACGCCCTGCGGCGGGCGATCCGGTTCGGCGAGGAGGAGGCGGTTCCGCGGATCAGCGATCTCCCGGCCCTGGTGACCTCCACCGCCGGGAAGCTCGAGTTCGAGTACGCGGGAGAGGATCGCTCCGAGGTGACCGTGGTCCGCGAGCTGATCAAGCGGGCGACGCGCCTCGTCTTCGACGGAGTGGTCCCCGTGGAGGGAGTGGCCTCGGTGGTGGAGTCCTTCGACCAGGGCTGGAACGTCGAGGTCTCGGCGGGCATGCCCGGCGGCGACTACCTGGAGGGGCTCGACGAGATCCGCGGCCTCCGGGAGGCGGCCACCCGGCTGGTGGAGGGGGCTTCGCCCGAGCGCCTGGCGTCGGCGATCGAGTTCATTCTGGAGGGCCTCCACCTCTCGAACCGGCTCAACAAGGCGACGATCGATTCCGGGGCGCGGTACACCCGCTCATGAGAATCCACCGCTACAGCCGCTGGGATGGCCGGCAGGAGGAGTTCTCGCTCGACGCCCGCCGCGCGCTCGACGCCATGTCCGATCTGCTCATGGAGGGGCTCGACGTCGAGCAGGCCCTGGAGTGGATGCGCCGCTACGGCTTCCAGATGGCCGGAATGAACATGCGGGTGATGGGCGTCCAGGAGCTGATCGACGAGCTCCGGGAACGCGCACGTTCCCTCTACGACCAGTACAACCTGGACTCCTCCACCGACGAGATCCGACAGCGGCTCGGCGACATCCTCGATCGCGAGGAAGGGGCCCTGCGCGAGAGCCAGGGCTTCGAGTCCTCGCGCATGAACGATTTCATGGACCGCCGCCACGCCGAGGCGCGATCCCTCTCCGATGCCATCGAGCGCTTTCGCGACTACGAGTTCGAGGACGCCGAGGCCGGTGGCGAGTTCCAGGAGCTGCTCGCGGAGCTGGACCGGCTACGGGCGCTGGAGGAGTTTCAGCGAGAGCAGGGGGGGCGCTTCCGGGGGGCCGAGTCGGCGGACTACGAGACCGCGCAGCGGATCCGCGAGGAGATCGAGTCGCTGGAACGGCTGGCGCGGGATCTCGCCGAGGGCAACCTGGAATCCCTGACCCCGGATCAGCTACGGGATCTGCTCTCCGACGACGCGGTCGAGTCGGTGATCCTGCTGCGCGATCTCTCGGAGGAGCTCCGCCGGGCCGGATACCTCCGCGACGGTACGGGGGGGCTCGAGCTCACGCCGCGCGCGATCCGACGCATCGGCGCACAGGCCCTGGCCTCGGTCTACGGGGCCCTGCGCAAGGGGCGGTCGGGCGACCACGAGACGGTGCATCGGGGGATTGCCGTCCCGCGTCCGGATGAGACCCGTCCCTTCGAGTTCGGGGACAGCCTGGATCTCCACATCGTGCGCACTCTCCTGAACGGGATCCGCAGGGCGGCCGCGGCGGGAGGCGCGATGGGGACACCGGTCCGCCTCTGCGTCGACGATCTCGAGGTCCACGAATCCGACTTCAATACCCAGGCCACCACGGTGCTGCTGTTGGACATGAGCTGGTCGATGTCCTGGGCGGGTCGTTTCCCGGCGGCGAAGCGCGTGGTCCTCGCCCTCGATCACCTGATCCGCACCCGATTCCCCCGAGACGACTTCTTCGTGGTGGGCTTCTCGACGCGGGCCCGGGAGCTCGGGATCCGGGAGCTGCCGCTGGTGACCTGGGACATCGGGGACCCGTTCACCAATCTCCAGGAGGGGCTGCTCCTGGCGGAGCGCCTGATCCATCGCCATCCGAGCGCGAGCTCCCAGATCCTGGTGGTGACGGACGGGCAGCCCACGGCGTACTTCGCCGGCCGGGAGCTGCGGGTCGAGTGGCCGATGGGATTCGCTGGCATCTCTCCCCACGCGGTGGCCGAGACGCTCAAGACGGTTCGGCGCGTCACCAGGCGCGGCATCACCATCAACACCTTCATGCTCGACGATTCCCCGGAGCTGGTGGGCTTCGTGGAGCGCATGACCGAGATCAACAAGGGTCGCGCCTTCTTCACCTCGCCGAGCCGGCTCGGCGCCTTTCTGATGGTCGACTACCTCTCGCGGCGGCGCGCATGGCACGGCTGATGGCGCGATCCGCCGAGCTGGCCCGCCGGATCGGCGCCAACGCGGTGCGGGTCGCGGAGCGCGCTGTCGGACACTTCGCGCTGCCGCAGGGGCCGATCTGGGTCCGGATTCGGCTGGCTCCCCCGGTCGAGGACCTGCTCCCGCCCGCGCTCTTCCGGCGCCGCGATCACTCCCTCACCTTTCTGGAGCTGCTCCGGGTGCTGGAGCACGCGGCCTCGGACCCGCGCGTGGCGGGAGTGCTGATTCGCCTCGACGGAATGCGACGCGGGTTCTCCCGGGTCCTGACCCTGCGCCGCGCCGTCGAGCAGGTCTGCGCGGCGGGGAAGCCGGTGGTGGTCTACGGCGAGACCCTCTCCAGCGAGGACATGCTCCTGGCGAGTGCCGCCAGCCGGCTCTGGCTGCCGGACGCCGGCTCCGTCTTCCTCCTCGGGCTGCGATTCGAGAGCTACTTCGTGAAGGACCTGCTCGGCAACCTGGGCGTGAAGCCCGAGGTGGTGCGGGTGGGTGGGTTCAAGAGCGCGGCCGAGATCTTCACCCGGGAGGCGATGTCACCCGAGCAGCGGGAGCAGCTCGAGGAGGTGATCGACGACTTCTACACGACCCTCGTCGACGGCATCGCCGAGGGGCGGGAGATCGACGCGGATCGGGTCCGCTCGTTGATCGACGGAGGCCCCTACAGCGCCCGCGCGGCCGTGGAGGTGGGCCTGGCCGACGCCTGTCTGTACCCGGACCAGATCGAAGATGCGCTGGGGGAGCTCACCCCTTCCGAGCGGGAGGTGAAGCTGGTGGACGCATCGGTCTACTCGACCTTCCGCGCCGCGGACCCCGGGTTCCGACCGCTCTTCGGTGACTTCCCTCGCATCGCCTACGTGGTCGCCGACGGCGCGATCCGCCGGGGTGGCGGCTCGCGCGGGGTGGCCTCCGACGCCTACCGCACACTGCTCGAGCGCATTCTCGAGGACGAGAGAGTGCGCGGGGTGGTGCTGCGAATCGACAGCCCCGGTGGAGATGGGGTCGCCTCGGACCTGATCTGGCGGGCCGTGCGACAGCTCCGCACCGAGAAGCCGGTGGTCGTCTCGATGGGCGACGTGGTGGCGTCCGGTGGCTACTACGTCGCCGCCGCCGCCGATGCCATCTTCGCCGAGACGGGTACCGTGACGGGCTCGATCGGCGTCGTCGGCGGAAAGGTGAACCTCGCAGGTTTCTACCAGCGTCTCGGCGTCGCCAAGGATGCGGTGGAACGGGGAGCCCGGGCCGGCCTGCTGTCGGAGACGCGGCCCTTCACCCCCGACGAGCGGTCGGCCGTGCAGGACGAGATGCGAGCCGTCTACGAGCTGTTCCTGGAGCGGGTGGCGGAGGGGCGGTCGATGACCCGCGATCAGGTCAACCGGATCGCCCAGGGCCGGATCTGGACCGGCCGGCGCGCGAACTCACTGGGCCTCGTGGATGGCTTCGGCGGCCCCCTCGAGGCGCTGCTGGAGGTTCGCCGGCGCGCCGGGATCGCTCCTTCCGAGTCGATCCTGCTGGAGGTGCACCCGCGCCTTCCGCGCATTCCCGGTGCGCTGGCTCTGCTCCGCAGCCTGGTTCCGCGGACCCCTTGACAGCCCGACGGGGGCACGCGGGCTAATCTCGCATCGTGAGTCGTCGGCTGAAATACGACATCCCCGGCACCGATCTGCGCGTGGACCGGGACCAGGTGCGCGAAAAGGGATGGGAATCCCTGTTCGCCGACGATCTCCCCGAGCCCTTTCCGATGGTGGTGGAGATCGGCTTCGGGCGCGGCGAGTTCCTCTGGAACCTCGCCGAGACGCGTCCCGAGGTGGCGCACGTGGGCGTGGACGTCTCGATGAAGCGGGTGCTAAAGATGGCGCGGCGTCTGGCGCGCAGCGAGACCCGCAACATCCGACTCGTCGAGGGAACCGGAGAGGAGATGGTACGAGAGCTGCTTCCCGAGTCCTCGGTCGAGACCTTCTGGATCAACTTCTCGGATCCCTGGCCGAAGAAGCGCCATCATCGCCGACGCCTGATCCAGCCATCCTTCCTGCGCGACCTCGCGCTCCGGTTGCAGCCCGGTGGCTGCGTCGAGATCTCCACCGACCACCAGGGCTATGCGGAGTGGATCGACGAAGCGCTGGTGGCAGATCCGCTGCTCGAGAACGCCCATCCTTCGCAGCCCTTCCTGCGCGAGGTACCGGGGCGCATGCGCACCGCCTACCAGCTCGAGTGGCTCCGGGAGGGGCGCCCGCTCTGCTTCTGGACCTACCGGAGGAGGGAACGCGTGTGACGCAGCGCTCCGGCGGTCCGACGGTGGAGAGTGCGCACTCCGAAAACGGGGGAGCCGCGGACCCGCGTCCGCACCTGAAGGACTACTCGCCCAGCGCGCTGCGGGAGCGGCTGGCCGCGGAGGGGCTGCCCGGCTACCGCGCCGACCAGATCGCCGGATGGCTCTACGCGAGGGGCGTCGAAGATCCGGACGCCATGACCGATCTCGACCGGGACCTCCGCCGGCACCTGGTCACCCATTGGCGGACCCGCGCCCTGGAGATCGACGCGCTCGCCCGCTCCAGCGACGGCACCACGAAGGCCGCGCTCCGGGCCGAGGATGGCTGCCTGATCGAGGCGGTGGTGATCCCCGAGGAGGAGCGAACCACCCTCTGCCTCTCCACCCAGGTCGGCTGTCCGCTCGCCTGCTCCTTTTGTGCCACCGGCTTCCTGGGATTCACCCGGAACCTGCGCACCGCGGAGATCGTGGACCAGGTGTGTCGAATCAAGGAGGTCCTCCCGGAGGGACGCGGGATCACCAACATCGTCTTCATGGGCATGGGTGAGCCGCTCCTCAACCTTCCCCCGCTGATCGAGGCGATTCGGATTCTGCAGCATCCCAAGGCGTTTGCCTTCGCGCCCCGGCGGGTGACGGTGTCGACGGTGGGAATCGCTTCGAAGATCCCGGAGCTGCTGGAGCAGGTTCCAGTCAACCTGGCGGTGTCGCTCCACGCGGCGACCGACGAAGTTCGAGACTCGCTGGTGCCGGTCAATCGGCGCTTCCCCCTGGCAGAGCTGCTCGGCACCCTGCGCCGGCAGCCGGCCATCTCCCAGAGGCACCCGGTCTTCTTCGAGTACACTCTCATCGCGGGCGTGAACGATGCTCCGGAGGACGCCCAGAGGCTGGTGAGGCTGCTGGGCGGAATACCGTCCAAGGTGAACCTGATCCCCATGAACACCCACGCGGATTCCGATCTTCGGCCACCCCCGTCAGGGGTCGTCAGCCGGTTCATGGAGGAGCTTGTCCGGGGTGGAATCACCACGACACTTCGGCGCAGTCGAGGGGCCGATATCGACGCGGCCTGTGGGCAATTGGCGATTCGCGGGCCCTGCCCGGCGCGGGATCAAGCGCCGGGGGCAGCGCGCCGATGACCTCGGGGAGCGTCCCCGGACATCGATGCTGTACGCAGTCGGCGACATCCACGGAGAGGTAGGGAAGCTGGATGCGCTTCTCGACAAGCTGCCTCTCGAGCCGGGAGACCGCTTCGTCTTCCTGGGCGACTACGTGGATCGCGGGTTCGATTCCCGCGCCGTCGTCGATCGTCTGATCGCACTGCAGAAGAGCCATCCGTGCGTCTTCCTGCTCGGGAACCACGAGTCGATGTTCCTCGACTTCCTCGGCTGGCGAAGCCCCGCCTACTTCGGCGGCGAGGCCTTTCTGATGAACGGGGGGGATCGCACGCTCGGAAGCTACGGCTATTTCGACGAAGCGGGCGCCGAGAAGAGCTTCGAGCTTCCCCCGGACCACCAGAAGTTCTTCCAGGATCTGGTGCTTCACCACCTGGACGGCGACTACCTCTTCGTTCACGCCGGACTGGGTCGCCAACACCTGCACGAGAGCGACGTCTCCTACGTGCTGCGCCGCACCCGGGTCGAGGACCTGCTCTGGAGCCGGGTCACCGGCGATCTGCCTCATCGGCTCGGCGTGACCATCATCTACGGGCACACCCCCCGCTCCGATCTCGGCGTTCGCTGGAACGAGCCCTTCAGCATCGGCATCGACACCGGGGCCGTCTACGGCGGCGCGCTCACCGCGATTCGGCTCCCCGACGAGACCCTCTTCCAGGCCCTGTGACTAGGCGGGGACGTTGTTGAACGTTCACGTCCCCGTCAGCCCTGCCGCTTCGCGATCTTGGGGATGGTGAGCCGCTGACCGGCGCGGAGCGCTCCGAGGTCGAGATCCGGGTTGTACTCGCGCAGCAGCCAGACCGGGACCGCCTTCCCGCCACCCGAGAGCTTCCAGAGGGAGTCCCCTCGCTTCAGCACGTATTCCTCGGTTCCCGCGACTTCGTAGGCCAGGTAGAAGGCCGACTGGAGCGACTGGTGGTGGGCGACGCGGCGCTCCTGGAAGCGCCTCGCCGAGACCCGGGAGAAGTCGAGACGGAGGCGGGTGCCGATCGGGAGCTCGGAGCCGTAGGTCAGACGGTTCCGCTGGCGCAGCGCAGCGGTGGAGATCTCCAGCCAGTCCGCGAGGTGACCGAGGGTCTCCGCGGGCTGGACTTCGATCGTCCCGCCGGGGAGCACTGCGTAGCGGTGGGAGCTGAGGGGCAGCTCCGTCGGTGCCGCGGGAGGGCGGACTGCGGCTTTCGCGGGCGTCGCTTCGCTCGGCTCCTCGCGCTCTCCCGGCTGCGGTGCCATCTCTGCGGGGGGCTGCGCCACCTCTTCTGGTCGTGCGGCGACGGGCTCGGCGCGCCGCGTCGGCGCCTGCTTGCCACCGGGGATGTAGAGGATCTGGCCCTGCTGGATCTGATTGCGATTCCGCAGGCCGTTCTGCGCGACGATGGTGTCCTGGGAGACCCCGAAGCGCTTCGAGATCTTCTCGAGCGTGTCGCCCCGACGGATGGTGTACACCCCCGGCGAGACCTCGCCCGCCGGCGAGGTTCGCGCGGTGTTGGCGCCCCCGGGAATCTGCAGCACCTGTCCCACCGAGATCTGGTTCGGGTCGCGGATGCGATTGACCGCGAGCAGATCCCTGGTGCCGACGCCGAAGCGCCGGGCGATCTCGGTGATGTTGTCGCCGCGCCTGACGCGGTAGAGCCCGTCGGCGGGAATCGGTTCGGGGACGCGATTCGGGCTCGTGGTTCGCGCCACGGCCCGCTGCGGGTACCGGACCGGCAGGTTGAGCACTTGCCCGATGCGCAGATGGTTGCGGTTCCGCAGCTGGTTCAGCGCCATCAGCTCCGATTGCTTCACCCGGAAGCGTCGTGCGATGACGGAGAGGGTATCGCCCCGCTTCACCCGGTACTGGCGATCGCGGACCTGCTCCACGAAGCGCTCGCCGGCGGGAATCCGGGCCAGGATCACGCGAGGGCTGCCGCGCAGGGGATCCCGGGGGAGGCGCAGGCCGTAGCCCTTGGGTACGTACTTCTGGCCTCTCCAGATCGGGCGCAAGAGGGCGCCGTTCGCTTCGCGGAGCGCCTCGAGGGTGATCCCGAAGGTGCTGGCCAGCGTCTTCGCCCGGTAGTAGTGGTCGAGGACGACGATCTCCGGATCCTCCGGGGGGTCCTTCCGCACCGGCCCGAAGTATCTCTGGTAGTTCTTCTCCACCTCGAGCGCCGCGAGAAACTCGGTGTAGAAGTTGCGCGATGCAAAGCCGAAGGTTCGGCTCTGGTAGCGATCCAGGATGGTGGAGATGTCGCGGGTACCGAGCTTGCGGACCGCGCGATTCACGCCCGACCCGCCGTGGTTGTAGGCCGTGATGGCCAGGGGCCAGGTCTTGGTGGCCTCGTGGTTCGCCTGGAGCAGGCGCGCCGCTGCGATCGTGGCGAGGAAGGGATCGCGGCGCTCGTCGACGACGTGATCGACGCGCAGGTAGCGACGGCCGGTGGAACGGGTGAACTGCCAGATTCCCGACGCGCCGGCGTGGGAGTGAGCCTTGGGGTTGAAGGAGGACTCCACGTGGGGCAGGGCGACGAGGTCGCTGGGAAGCCCTCGCGCGGAGAAGACCTGACGGATGTAGTTCTCCCAGCGGCCCATCCGCACCAGCCCATCCCGGAACTTGTCCGCCTGACCGAGCTGGAAGCGAATCTGCCGGCTGGCCGTGCGAAGGGTTCGGTTGGAGACCCCGTTCGGGAAGAGGGCGAGCACCCGCGCCTCCTCGGCGCTCAGATTGCGGCGCTTTCCGCTCGCCAGGGTGCGAAGGATCGCCTTGGTTCGATCCTTCGCCTTCCGCGTCCTGCGATCGCGGCCTCGTCTGGAGAGGCCGGACGGAAGCTGGACCACCTCGTAGACGATGCCCAGGTCTCGGGCGTCGTGGATGAGGCCACCCTGGGTGTCCACCTCGGTGTAGATCCGTTTCCAGAACTCGACCCGCGGCACCAGCTCGGGGGGCTTCGGGAAGACCGGGTTGGTCGCCCCAGACGGCGCGGAGGAGACCCCCAGGAGGAATCCGATCAGCAGAGCGGCAAGTCGGCGCATATTGGCTTCTTCAATCGGCAAATCGACGCTGAACCTGACCGAAAGCGGCCGCGTTCCGATCGCTTCGCTCAGATTCCGGGGCTCGCTGCACTCGGGGGGAGGTGTGGGACAATTGTAGGTGGCTGCGGTGCCACGGCCAGTCTTCCCGCGGGGCTAAGGGCCCCGGGGAGTCATCCTCTCGCGAACCCTCATTTCTTTCGTCCCTTCCGCCGGGACTTCCGCGCCTGCTTCCTCTTGCGCTTCTGCTGGTTCCGCTTGGCCTGGCTGGTTCGCCGCGCCTGGCGGTTTCCTCCCCCGCCCGCTCCCAGGAGGGCACTCGGATCCAGGTCTCCGAGGCCGGCGCCTCCGCTTCCCGCCAGTCGCCCCAGTCCGGGGATCTTCGAGAGCAGGCCCCCTCCTCCGAGCGAGGCCATCATCTCCCGCATCTGGGAGAAGCGGTCGACCAGGTCCGTCACCTCCTTGGCCTTGCGTCCGCTGCCCCGGGCAATCCTCACCGCGCGGCTCTTGTCGATGACCTCGGGGCGGACGCGCTCTCCGGGCGTCATCGAGTGGATCATCGCCTCGACCTTGGTGAGCTCGCTCTCGTCGACCTGGTCGGCCAGCGAGCCGAACATGGGGAGCTTGCCGAGCACGTCGCTCAGGGGACCCATCTTCTGGAGGGTGCGGAGCTGGGTGAGCAGGTCGTCCATGCCGAACTGGCCCTTGAGGAGCCGCTCCGCGTCCTCTTCGGCCTGCTTCTCGTCGACGACGGCCTCGAAGTCCTTGACCAGGCCGACGATGTCTCCCATCCCGAGGATCCGGGAGGCCAGCCCCTCCGGCCGGAAGGCCTCCAGGCGGTCCAGGCTCTCGCCGGTGCCGAGAAACTTGATCGGAACCCCGGTCACGGCCTTCACCGCGAGGGCGGCGCCGCCCCGGGCATCGCCGTCCAGCTTGGTGAGTACGAGGCCGTCCAGCGGGAGCCGCTCGCTGAACCCCCGGGCCACGTTCACCGCGTCGCGGCCCATCAGCGCGTCGCAGACCAGCAAGGTGTTCGCCGGAGAGCTGCTCGCCTTGATCTCCTCCAGCTCCTGCATCAGCGCGTCGTCGATGGCGAGCCGCCCGGCGGTGTCGTAGACGACGGCGTTGAAGCCCTGGTAGCGGGCCCGCTTCTCGGCGGCGGCGCAGATCGCGGCGGGCCGTTCCCCTTCTTCGCCCACGTGTACCGGCACCTCGATCCTGGCGCCGAGCTGCTGCAGCTGGAGGACCGCGGCCGGGCGGTAGATGTCGGCGGCCACCAGCAACGGGCGGCGGCCCTCGCCGGCGAGGTGACGGGCCAGCTTGGCGGCGACGGTGGTCTTGCCGACGCCCTGGAGGCCCAGCAGCATCACCGAGACCACACCTCTGTCGCCGAGCTTGAGTTCGGTGTCCACCGGACCCATCAGGGCGGTGAGCTCCTCCTCGCAGATCTTGACGAAGTGCTGGCCCGGGGTGATCTGGTGGGAGCTGCCCTGGGCGTCCTTGACCCGGGTCTGCACCTTCTCCCCGAGGCCGCGCTCCTTCACGCGCCCCAGGAAGTCCTTCACCACCTGGAAGTCGACGTCGGCCTCGAGCAGCGACATGCGGACGTCGCGAAGCGCCTCGTCGACGTTCTGCTCGGTGAGTTGCCGGACTCCCGAGAGCCTCTCGTGGGCGCTCTTGAAGCCTTTGGTGAGCGTCTCGAGCATGGATCCTCCGAACGGCGGAAGATAAGGGAGGCCGTCCTTCCGGTCCAAGCCGAGCCGCGCGTCCTGTAGAGGAGGACTTGGAGCCGTCTCGCCCCGAGAGGCCTCCCTACCAGTCGCGTTGCATGGCTTTGGGCTTGGGGTGTTCCGGAACCTCGCGCTGCGCCAGGGCCTCGCGCACCTCGGTGAGCAGGGCGAAGAGCTCGCGCCCCGACTCCGAGCGGAACGACTCCGGCGTCTCGCGCTGCAGCGCGGCGCGCTCCAGGCGCCAGAAGTCTCGGCCGAAGCGGGCCACCGCCTCTTGCTCCGAGTTCGGGTTCGCGGCGCGGATGCGCTCGAGCAGCCTGCGGAGCTGCCCGCTCACGTTCTCGCGGTCGCCCGCGACCACGTCGAACTCCCCGATCGGGCTGCGGTAGGGCTCGTCGAAGTCGCATTCGTAGCGATAGCGCCAGCGGCCGAGCTCGTCGGGCTCGAACGCGATCTCGAAGCGGTAGTCTCCCGCATAGCGCGCCTCGCGGCGGTGGGACTCGCCGCTCGGAGACCGGAAGACCCACTCGACGCGCTGCTCCTCGGGCGGCGCGGTGGCGATCCAGGTGTCACGAATCTGGCTCCGGAAGCTCTCCCCGAGGACGACGGGGTTGCGGGCGGCCAGCAGGCGCAGCTCGAAGCGGTCCGTGGCGAGTGGCAGGGGGAGCGCGAAGGTTCGCCAGGCGTCGGCCTCCGCCCCCGGGCGGGTCCGCGCGGTCATCGTCGGCGCCTCGTGGCCCGGATCCGGGTCGAAGCTCGCTGCGAGCCACGCGGCCCCGGGTGCACGGAAGACGGGCGCCGCCCACTCTCGACCGTGCTCGAGATGCACCCTGCGTTCGAAGGCCGCGATCTCGGCGGGGCTGTCCCACTCCAGCGAGAGGCGGGGGCGCCGCTCGGGGTTCCAGGGGTCGTCGCGGCTCCCCGAGTGGAGCAGGAGCAGGGTGCGAAACTCGTCCTCCAGCCCATCGTCGAGCTTCAGCAGGAAGAGCAGGGGGCGGCCTTTCCCCACGCGGCGTTCCACGTAGGCCGCCAGCTCCGGCGACTCGAACACCAGCCGCTCCTGGCCGGGCGCGTAGTGCGTCTCTGCCAGCGGCATGGCGCTCGTGTCGGCGCGTGGGTGCGTATCCGAGGCGAACCCGGCTCCCGGCAGCCCCCAGGGCTCCCGCTCGTGGGCCAGGGCACCCCACCAGACCTCGCCCTCGCGCGGAGGGCTGTTGTTGTCGCGCCGGACGCCGCCCTCGCCGGGGTCCCAGTCCTTGCGCACGGCGTAAAGCAGGACCTGGAGGTCGCGGTCGGGACCCCGCTCTACCGCGATGTCGACGCGCGCCCCGTGTACGCGCACCTGCGGCGGCAGCTCGATTCCGTCCCAGCGGTAGAGCGCGCGAAAGAGCTCCTGCTCCCCGTATTTCGGAACCGAGCCGCGCCGACCGACGCGAACGTGCACCTGGGTGGCCTGGTTCCAGCCGAACTTGAAGCGCCCGTCCAGATAGCCGCGAAGACCATTGTCCTCCATGCCCTGGTACTCGCGCCCGTTGACATACACCGTCTGATGTCGAAGCGGCGCGTTCGCCGAGCCCTTGGGCGCCGGGCCGTAGGCGCTCTGCCGCAGCACGCCCCGCACGCTGCGGGACGGCGCGGGCGCTTCCAGCTCGCGATCCTGCGGAGCACGGGCACACGGACCTGCCGCCCCACAGAGGAGTGCCAGCGCCATCCCCACCCCGGCGCGCAGCCAGGCAGACCCCCTCATGGCGAACTCTCCCCGCCGCCCGCGCCGCCGCGATAGCGGTACACGTGGCGAGTCTTCGCTCGGGTGAAGGCGGGCAGCACCGCCACCTCCTCGAAGAGGGCATCATCGAGCACCACCGCCATCGGACCGGCTCCCTTCCTCTTCGCGTTGGCGACCGGCCCGATGTTCACGAACAGAGGCTTGTTCTGCTCCCGGGCCAGCTCGACGAATGCCCGCATCTCCTCTGCGGTCTCGACCTCCACCACGCGGGGATCGTAGCTGCGGGGACGACCGAAAGCCGAGACGGTGAGGATCTGCTGGTTCGCCGGATCCAGCGGATGGAGTGTTCCTCGGGTCACGGCCACCGATTCGCGGATCGGCTGGAGCGGACGAGTCAACAGGACCGAACGCGCCGGATGCGTGACCACGGCATAGCCGGCGAGGTAGACGGCCGCTGCTCCGACGGTGAGCGCTCGCCGCAGGGGGGTGTTGGCGATCCAGCGCGGGAGCGAGACCACCCCGAGTGAGAGGAACGCGACGAACCCGGGCAGGAAGAAGAGGAGGTAGCGCTCGAAGAGGTAGCCGTCCCGAAGCCAGATGAGGAGGTAGGTGAGGGGCCCGGGAAGCAGGAAGACCGCGGCCAGCGCCGCCCGCGGCCCGCGCGCCGCCAGCAGCCGGATCGCTCCGACCGCCGCGAGCGCAATGCCGAGGCCGAACACCGCCCAGACGAGCCCGGGGGAATCCTGCGCGACGCCCAGAAGCTCGGGGTAGCGAGGATCGAGGGGCTGCCTCCCAAACGGCATGCCGAAGAGGAGATGGGCCGTGAACCCGTCTAGAAAGGAAGCCGCGACAGGCGCGAAGGGCTGCGAGTCGAGATACTTCACCACCTGGGGAACGTTCGGCGCCATGAGCTGGATCCAGACGGCGCCGCTGGCGAGGTTCGCCACCGCAAAGCGCGCGAGCCCCCGCCTGGCAACAGGGCGCGTCGGGGAAGCGCGCCAGATCGACGCTGCCACTGCCAGGTTGAGGATGCCGACGAAGGCCACGGCTCCGGGATTGGTCCAGAGCAGCAGGAGCTGGGCCAGGCCGTAGCCCGCCCACCGGAGCCAGCTTCCACGGTGCAGCGCGCCGACCGCAGTGATGAGCGACACCGAGACCAGCAGCAGCATCAGCGAGTACCCCCGCGCCTCGCTCAGATACCGCAGGTGCCAGGGGTGCAAGGCCAGCAGCCAGGCTGCAAGGATCCCGGCCTCGCTGAACCCGATCCGTCGGAGGAGCAGGGCGATCGCCACGATCGAGGCGATTCCCGCCAGGTACGCGGGAAGACGCACCACCGCCTCGCTCATCTCGTCCTCGGCCGCACCGGTGAGCTTCTGCCACCCGAGCAGGCTGATTCGGGAGAGGACGCTGAAGGTGATCTGGTTGTTGAGCGTCCGCTGGTACCACGCCGTGTTCCACCACGACGCCGGGCGGAAGGCGAGCTGGCCCGACTCGTCGAGGTCGTATGAGCCGTGAACTGCCGTGTGGACGGTCGACACCTCGTCGTCCCAAAGACTCTGGGGAAGCCGCTGGTATCCGAGGTACGCACCCGCGATCGCCGCGCCCAGGGTCAGCGCGAGGAACCCGCCGCACCACCGACGTCCCGGGGGCGCCAGATCGCGGTTCTCCACCACGGGCCCCGACGAGAGCCACCACCGGAGCGTCAGCAACAGACCCGCCACGATCACGGTATTGACGGCCGTCGCCAGCAGGCCGAAGGCGGCCACGTAGTCGTAGGTGTGAAACAGCTCGCCTTGCTGGACCCGCTCCACGACGCCGGCGAGCTTGGGGTGATCGCGGAAGAGGGAGTGGTCGGCGAAGAGGAGAAAGGCGCCGGTCAGGACGGCACCCACCTGCGCCGCCAGCAGCGCGGACAGCCCGAGCCGCACCTTGGCGCCAGCCGCTTCGTCCTCCGATTCTCCGCGCTCCGTCACGACTGGATGGAACCTCGCCTATCCGGAGCGGAGTGCCCGCCCGGCGCTGCTGCCGAGCATCGAGCTCCGCGCCTCCGAGGACTCGGGGCCCCGTCGATCGAAGATGCCGATCTCCACCAGGAAGGCCTCGAGCGCGTTCGCCACCACCCGGTGGCCCTCGGGCGTCCAGTGCATGTCGTGCTCGAAGCGAATCGGTTCCTCGGCGGCCCGAAGGGCCGCTCTGAGGTCGAGGTGGGGGACACCGATTCGCGCGAGCGTCTCCACCAGCGGCGGATCGGGATCCCCCATCGGGATGCTCATGACCACCAGCCTCGCGCCTGCGTCCTCCACTGTAGCGTGGAGTCTCTCGAGCAATCGGGTGGTGACCCGATAGTCCCGGGTGGGATCGGGCTTCTCGGGGGTCGAGCGGCCGGCCGGGGGCTCCGGGTCTTTCTCATCGCGCCTCTCGGCAAGGGCGATTCGCAGGGTCTTCGAGAGGATGTTGAGGCGATGAAACAGCCAGGTGTTGTAGAACAGGAAGCGATCGAATCGCTCTCTCGCCGACGCTTGCTCGACCGGTACGCCCACCAGTGAGAGCCGATCGTCCTCGAGAACGAAGCCCGACTTCCGGTAGCCGTACCGGCTCTGCAGGTTGTTGTCCTTGACATCTCCCTCGTGGAAGGCCAGCAGCACCACGTCGGGCTGGAAGGCGATCCCTCGCCGCTCCAGCCAGAGGAGCTGCTGGTCGGTGCCGTATCCGCTGACCCCGGCATTGATGATCTCCCAGTCGGGATGGCGGCGTTCCAGGATCTCGCTGAAGGCCTCGTCCTGCTCGACGCCGAAGCCCCAGGTGAACGAGTCCCCGAGCACGAGCATGCGCCGGTTGCCGGGTACGCGTTCGAGCGGGTACTCGCGATCGCGCAGGCCGTAGGAGTTGATGGAGACCGAGACGGAGAAGTCCCGGTGGGAGAAGCGGCCCCGCTGGCCCGGCTGGTGCGCCCACCCGAGCACGGGGTCGTAGGCCCAGAAGTTGCGCTCGGCCTGGGTCGGTGCCCAGGCGGGTACGAACAGGCGCGCGCCCAACTCGGCGCCGATCAGCGTCACCAAGACGGCGCCGAGTGCGAGCCCCAGATTGGCAGCGAGCTGACGAACGATCCCCTCACCCTCGTGGCGGCGCAACCGAGTATAACGTAGCTGCATCTCCGGACCTTCCGAACGGCCGGCGCGGCGGCAGGGTCGCGAGATGTGGTATATCGCGGCGCTAGCGGTGCGGATTGGCGAGGGCGGGAGAGAGAGCGATGGCCACCCGGGTGGAGGCTCAGGTCACGGGAACCGTCTGGAAGATCGAGAGGCAGGAGGGGGAGGTGCTCGCCGAGGGCGACGTCATCCTGATTCTGGAATCGATGAAGATGGAGATTCCCGCGGAGGCTCCGGTTGCCGGTATGCTGGCCGAGATTCGCGTCGCCGAAGGGGAAATCGTCGAAGAGGGTGCGATTCTCGCCGTCATCGAATGAGTGGGGATGGGTGGGACCGTGGCTGGTGAGCTCAAAGTCCGACCTCTCGGGGTTCGCGATCGAGATGAGGCCCTCCGCTACCTCGACTGCGCCCCGCGCCTCAACCTTCCGCTGATCGACCTGGTCTCGAGGCTCGGGATGCCCGGGAGTCGCGGACAGGGCCGCACCGAGCTGCTGGCGGCCTTCCGGGGCCGCGAACTGGCCGGGGTGGCCGCGCTGCAGCCGAGCATGACGCTCGACGCGGCGGTCGGACGCGAGGCCCTGGAGGCGTTCTTCCCCTGTCTGGCCGGGGTCGGGTCCGGCCTGGTCAAGAGCAGCGAGGAGCTGGTGGCCCCACTCTGGGAGTGGCTCCGCTCCCAGGGACGATGCTCGCTGTTGGACCGGATCGAGACCGCCTACGTCCTCGAGGCTCGCCACGCCCGGATGGTCGACGCGGGCCGGGGGGTTCGGATCCGGAAGGCGCGAAATCGGGATCTGGAGCTCCTGGTCGACGCGGCGCGAGCCAGCCTCCGGGAGGAGAATCGCCCGGATCCCTTCGACGGGGACCCCGTGGGTTTCCGGCGGTGGGTTCGCGGTCGGGTGCCCCGGGCCACGGTGGCCGAGGTCGAGAAGGAGGTTCGCTTCGTCGGCTACGCGGACGTCCAGTGCGAGCGGGGATGGCTTCTCCAGGGGATCTACACCTGGCCCCTGTATCGCCGGCGCGGACTGGCGGCGGCCGGGGTTTCCGATCTCTGCGTGCGCGCCTTCGCCGCGGGTGCCGATCACGTCCAGCTCTCCGTGGTCGAGGGCAACACCGCCGCCGAGAACCTCTACGAGCGGCTGGGTTTCCGGCCCTTCGCCCGGCTTCGCACCATCCTCTTCCGATAGCCATCCCGCCGCAGACTTGATCGGCGAGTCAACCGTCGGCTAAGGTGGCCTGTCTCCAACGAAATCGGGAGGAGGAAGGAATGGGACTTCTGGAAGGTAAGGTCGTCGTGATCACCGGCGCCGGAGGAGGACTCGGGCGCGAGCACGCCCTCGCCATGGCGAAGGAAGGCGCCAAGGTGGTGGTGAACGATCTCGGAGGCGCCCGCGACGGTACCGGCGGGGGCACATCCATGGCCGACGCCGTGGTCGAGGAGATCAAGAGCGCGGGCGGCGAGGCCGTCGCCAACTACGACTCCGTCGCGACGGTCGAGGGCGGCAACAACATCGTGAAGGCCGCCGTCGACACGTACGGTCAGCTCGACATCTGCGTGAACAACGCGGGAATTCTTCGCGACAAGACCCTCTCCAAGCTGGACGAGCAGATGTGGGACGTCGTGATCTCGGTGCACCTGAAGGGCACCTACTGCGTGTCCCGCGCTGCCTTCAACCACATGAAGGAGCGGGGCGGCGGGGGCGTGATCATCAACACCTCTTCCACCTCGGGTCTCAACGGCAACTTCGGCCAGAGCAACTACGGCGCTGCGAAGGCGGGAATCGCAGGGATGACCCGCTGCATGGCACTGGAGGGACAGAAGTACGGGATTCGCTGCTTCATCCTCGCGCCGGTCGCGCTCAGCCGTCTGACCGAGGATCTGCCCGGCTTCCAGGACGAGAGCTTCCAGGCGAAGATGGCTCCAGGCCTGGTCACGCCGCTGGTCACGTTCCTCGCCAGCGATCTCGCCAAGGACATGACCAACAAGACCTTCTTCGTGGGCGGAGGCCGCATCGCCGAAATGAAGGTGGTGACCGCGACCGGCATCACCAAGACCGACGACGGCGGTCTCTGGACGCCCCAGGAGGTCGCCGAGAAGATGAGCGGGATCCTCCTGCCCGAGTGACCTGCTGACCGCACGGAGACGGCGGGCTTCTTCCGCCGTCTCCGTTGCCCGGGTTTCGCCTCCGTGGTACCTGTGGAGACGAGATGTCCGGCGACGCGACGCCCTCCGACTCCGTCCGCGTAGCCAGCGCCGAGGTTGCCGACCCGCGCTCGGCGATGACTTCGCGCTTCAACCTGTTCTTCGGCTGGTTTGCCAAGCGCTACTTCCGCCACTTCGATCTGGACGCCCGAACCGCGCAGCGGATCCAGGAGCTGGAGTCGCGGGGCTCCGTCTTCTACGTGATGCGGTACGCGAGCCGGCTCGACTACTTCCTGTTCAATGCGCTCTTCGCTCGCGAGAGCATCCGGCTCTCCGCCTTCGCCAACGGGCTGAGCTTCTACTACTACCAGCCGCTCCTCCCCGCGATACGCGTCTGGGCCCGGCGCTGGCGCAGGTCCCGCAAGGCGCGCCGCGAGCTCGACCTGGAGCGGGCCAAGCGGAAGGTCCGGGAGGTTGCGCTGTCCGGTGAATCGGCGTTCCTCTTTCTGCGCACCGCGCGGCGCAGGGGCCGGTTCCTCGGCCGCAAGGCGGCCGTCGAGCAGGGACGTCGCGAGCTCGATCTGCTCGGCGAGATCGTCGAGTCGGTGTGGACCGAAGACAAGCCGGTCCACCTGGTGCCGCTGGGTCTGTTCTGGCGAAAAGGGCCGCGCGCCGAGAGCCGCTTCCTGAACCTGGCCTATGGCGCGCCCACCCGCCCCTCCGACTTCGCCAAGGTCACCTCCTTCCTGGCCACCTACCGGGGCCTCTCCATCAAGGTGGGGGATCCGATCGATCTGGGCGGCTTCATCGACGAGCGTCGCCAGGAGGGCAAGTCCGCCATCGTGCGCAAGGTTCGGCGCTCGATCCTGCTCTTCCTGTATCGGGAGGAGCGGCTCGTCGAGGGGCCGACGCTGCGGGCGCGTCACAGGGTCCAGGAGACGGTGCTGGAAGATCCCCGGGTGCAGGCGGCCATCGAGGAGCACGCGGAGAGACGCAAGACGACACCCGAGGCGGCGCGCGCCGCCGCCGAGAAGATCTTCCGCGAGATCGCCGCCAACATGAACTCCACCTTCCTGGCGCTGCTCAACGTCGTGGTCACCTTCATCTTCAAGAAGATGTTCGTTTCCATCGAGGCCACCGGAGTGGAGAAGGTGGCCGACTACGCGAAGCGGCAACCGGTGGTGCTGGTGCCGAGCCACCGCTCCTACTTCGACTTCCTGATCCTCTCCTGGCTGTTCTACGCCAACCACATCGTGCCGCCCCACATCGCGGCGCGGGACAACATGGGGTTCGGTCCCTTCGGCTTCATCTTTCGGCGGGCGGGGGCCTTCTTCCTGCGCCGCTCCTTCGAGGACCCGCTCTACAAGGAGGTCTTCCGCCGCTACGTGGGATATCTGGTCCGGGAGGGATTCACCCAGGAGTTCTTCATCGAGGGGGGGCGTTCCCGCACCGGAAAGAGCCTGGCTCCGCGGATGGGAATGCTCTCCTGGTGCATCGAGGCGTTCATTGCCACCGGACGCCGGGATCTCGTCTTCGTCCCCACCGCCATCACCTACGAGCGACTGGTCGAGGAGAGCTCGATGGTGGAGGAGCTCGAGGGCGGTGCCCGGCAGAAGGAGAGCATGCTCGGACTGATCCGGGCGCGAAAGTACCTCGAGCGCCGCTTTGGCAGCGTATTCGTGAATTTCGGCGAGCCGATCTCCCTGGCACAGGCTCTCGCGGGGCACCGTGAGCTCTTCCTGTCCGACGAGACTCCCAGCGCGGCTGCCGGCAAGCGCGCGCTCACCGAGGCCCTGGGCAACGAGATCGTCGAACGCATCAACTGGGCCATGGTGGCCACCGCGACCTCCGTCGCCGCCACCGCCCTGCTCGGCGAGCCGCGCCGCGGCATGTTCCGCAGCGAGCTCACCCGGCGCATGCGTGAGGTGACGGATCTGCTCCGCCTCCAGGACGTGCGAATGACGCCGGCGCTGGTCCGGGACGAGGGCGAGTTCAACGAGTCGATCGCCTTCCTGCTCCGGGCCGGCCTGATCAAGTCCGAGCAGGATCCGAGGGGGGAGATCCTCTACTACGACGAGTCGCGCCGACGGGTCCTCGACGTGTACCGCAACGTGCTCTTCCACTTCCTGGTGGCACCGAGCCTGCTCGCCCGTCGGCTCCAGTCGGGCGCCACCCAGAACGTCCTCCGCGAGGACCTGAGCTTCTGGCTCGATCTCCTCTATCGGGAGTTCTTCGTTCCCAAGGGCACCGTGCTCGGGCTCCAGCTCGAAGCCTTTCTCGACTACTTCGAACGCATGGGCGTGGTGGAGCAGGTGGATGGACACTTTCGGGTGACGGAGAAGGACCGGGGATACCTCGCCTTCCTGGCGGAGCAGACCCGGAGCTTGATCGAGGCCTACTTCGCCGCATGCTCCGCCATCCTCGAGATCGAGGAGCCCCGCACCTCGAAGCAGCTGGAGAAGTCCGCCGAGGAGCAGTTCGGAAGGGCCCACCTGCTGGGCGACATCCGGCGGACCGAGGGCTGGAATCCCGTGACCTTCCGCAATGTCCTCGATCTCCTGGCCTGGCGAGGGATTCTGGAGGTCCAGACCGGCGAGAAGGACCGGGAGCGCCGCTACGTCCGCGGAGAGGCCTTCGAGGATCTGGTGGGTCTCCGGGATCGACTGGCGGCGGCTCTGGGGGCGCGCTGACCGGGACTGCTTCCGCGCGCCGGGCGGCCGCAGTCGAGCACTCGTGAAGGATTCGAGTTAGATTCGCCGCCCCATGGGCACCTCGGACGCACCTGACTTCGAAAAGCGCGGCGGTCTCATCACCGCGATCGCGCAGGACCACGCCACCGGCGAGATCCTGATGGTGGCCTACATGAGCCAGGAAGCCTATCTCCGGACCCTCGAACTCGGCGAGGCGGTCTACTACAGCACCTCGCGAAGGGAGCTCTGGCACAAGGGCGAGTCGAGCGGGAACACGCAGCGGGTGAAGGAGATGCTCCTCGACTGCGACGGAGACGCACTGCTGCTCAAGGTGGAGCAGCGCGGGGGCGCAGCCTGTCACACCGGAAGGCGGAGCTGCTTCTACCGGAAACGAGAGGGTGACGCCTGGAAGGACGTGGGCGTCCAGGTCTTCGATCCCAAGGATGTGTACAAGGAATGAGTCGGAAGACCAAGAACGTTCTGCGGTTCGGACTTCCCAAGGGAAGCCTGCAGGAGACGACCGCGATGCTCTTCGAGAGGGCGGGCTACAACCTGAGCTTCGCCTCGCGCTCCTACTACCCGGGGATCGACGATCCGGAGATCGAGTGCGTCCTGATCCGCGCCCAGGAGATGGCCCGCTACGTGGAGCAAGGGGTGCTCGACGCGGGAATCACCGGCGTCGACTGGGTGATGGAGACCCAGGCCAAGGTGAAGGAGCTGGCCGACCTGAAGGCGCCGTGGCCGAATTACCGACCGGTGCGCTGGCTGCTCGCCGTCAAAGACGACTCGAGGCTGAGGAAGGTGACCGATCTGCAGGGGCTGCGGATCGCCACCGAGGCGGTCGGGCTGACTCGGCGATATCTCAAACAGCACGGAGTCAAGGCGGAGATCGAGTTCTCCTTCGGCGCCACCGAGGTGAAGCCCCCGCTTCTCGCCGACGCCATCGTCGACGTCTCCGAGACCGGCTCGAGCATCCGCGCCAACCGCCTGCGCGTCATCGATACCGTGCTGGAGAGCACGCCTCGACTGATCGCCAATCGCGACGCCCACGCGGACCCCTGGAAGCGGCGAAAGCTGGAGCGGATGCTGCTGATGCTGATGGGTGCGATCCAGGCTGCCGGTCGCGTCGGGCTGATGATGAACGTGCCCAAGCGCAAGCTGGACCGCCTGCTCGAGGTGCTCCCGGCGCTGGGGAAGCCGACCATCTCCGCTCTCTCCGACGAGTCCTGGGTGGCGCTGAACACGGTGGTCGCGGAATCGGTGGTTCGGGAGCTGGTTCCCGAGCTCGTCGATCTCGGCGCCCAGGCAATCGTCGAGTACCCCCTCAACAAGATCGTGGGTTGAGGCGGGTGGCAAACCTGGCCGGGCGTCTCGCGCGGGTGCTCCCCGACTACGTGAGTACCGGCGCCTGGGCGATCTCACGGAGATTTTCGTCGTCGCGCGCACCCGTCCTCATCGTCCAGGGCGTCGTCCTCTCCGAGGCGGGAGTTCTCCTGGCGGTGCGCGTGGAGCCGCGGGGCTGGGAGCTCCCCGGAGGCAATCTCGAGCCCGGTGAAGACGAGGAGACCGCTCTGGTGCGCGAGGTGCGGGAGGAGACCGGGATCGAGATCTCGGTGGGACCGCTGATCGGCGAGTATCACCGCAGCGGATTCCTCCCCCACACGGCGAAGGTCTATTCCTGTCGGCCCCTGGGCGGAACGATCGCTCCGAGTTCCGAGACGCCCCGGGTCCGCTGGTGGGATCCGCTGGCACTCCCCGACACCCTGTTCCCGTGGTGTCGCCAGCCGCTGAGGGACGGGCTGGGCTCCCTCGGTGGGCCGGTCCTGCGCGAGGAGCACCAGGGAGTGTCGGACGTGATCACCAGCGTGCGGATCGACCTCCGCATGCGCCTGAGCGACGATCGAGCCGTTTAGCTTTCCCGGTCAAATACTCGGAACGGTGCTGCTAGCGCCCATCGCATGTCAACTGTCCGTTGATGTTGCTGATATCACCACGGCAGCGATCTACGCCCCGTAGCGATGCAAAATCCATCCTTCCATACGTCGTCTCGCAACGAGCGGTCAGCGTATTGCCACTCAAACTGGGATCGATGCAGGATTGCAGATAGGAACCGGGCGGGACGTTGCCGGACTTCTTGCAGGTCAACGTTCCGTTGCTGTTGCCGATATCACCGAGGCAGCGGTCTACCTCTCGCAATTCAGAGTGCCTCGTCCGTCCATAGGTATCCGTACAAGAGGCGCGAAGTGTCGTGCCGTGCAACTCGACATTGCTGCAGGAACCGAGGTATGAACCGGCAGGAACCTGCGCTTGCGCCTCCCCGGCCTCTGGCAGAGCGCCAACCATCAAGAGACAAACAAGCGTGTAAGCGCAGGTAATTCCTTTGCTACCCATAGTGGCGAACCTCCACACTCGAGGATCAGTGGACTGGCAACGAGAGGGCTGTCACCAGGGAATAGGCGGCGAAACGAGCGGAGGGCTTGATGTCCGAGTGGGAAGTATTTCGAGCCCCCCCAGCGGGACACGAGGCAGGCTGCCCACCAGAACTCGGACGCAGAAACCCCCGGCTGGGAACGCCATTTCCAGCCGGGGGTGCTCCACGCGTCGAACTTCGAGCCCTCCGCCGAGGGCCCTGGGGTAATTGACCGAGGCTCCGCCTAGCGCGCGGTGTCGCGCAATCCGCTCTGCTCCAGCTCCTTGCCGAGCTGGTGGACCTTGCGCTGGAACTCCTCGAAGGGATCGTCGAAGGAGAGGATGATCTCCGTGGTGCGCGGGATCTCGTCTCCGTTCAAGAGACCTCGATACCGGTTCAGATTGGCGAGGATCGCCTCTGCCACCTTGAGGGCTCGCTTCTCGGTCTTGATGAGGGGCGACTGGAGCGTGTAGACGTTGTTGCGACCCCAGAGACTCTCGTCTCGCACGATCGCGATCTCGCGGTAGACACCGTTCACGGGGTCGAAGTTGTACTCGACCCGCACCTCCTTGAAGATGTCGGAGTTTCCGGTGTAGAAGCCCCTTTCCTTCTCGACCTTCCCCAGCTGACGGCACCGGGGGCAGTAGAAGGTGTCACCGTGATTGAGCAGGAACACGCCCTTGGCGTAGTCCTCGCAATCCGTGTTCTCGCAATAACCGACACCGCGCTTCATGCTTGCCATTCTGTTCGATCCACCTCTGGGCCCAGGAAGACTCCGCGGTGCGGAAATTCGATGAGAACGCCTCCCGGGCCCGACGGGAGACCTAATAGGCAAGCCCCGTGCCATTTCGGCCGGCTGGGGGGTTACCGCGGTGCGAAGTCGAGGACTTATGAGTGCCTGTTGCTACCCCTCTGCGTCTTCTCGGAGCCGCTGATCTCCGGCACCGATGGGGACTGTCGATCTCAAATTGGGAACCGGACTACCCTCCTGGCGCGGTTCCGTGTCTCCCTCTGCAATTTTCCTCATACCGGAGGCACAATCCAGCCGCAGGGGTGAGGCACACTTTCCGGATGCAGGAAAAAACGAACAACTACCGCGACGTAGACGCCCCTGTGCTTATACTTCCCCGGGACGTCCGTTGTCAACCGGGATTTGATTCCTCCCCCTGGGATGCGGCGGCTCGAAGCGCCCGGCGCGTTCGGAAGATGTGGGCGGCGTACAGGACGACGCCTCCCGCCCCGATGGCGTAGGCGGCGATCAGGTATCCCACGGCGCGCCGCCTCCCCCAGGAGTGTCCCGCTCGATCTCGCGCTCCGCCAACTGCGCCCGCAGTCTGGCGATGTCGATTCGCCCGAGCAGCAGATGGGAAAACGCTACGATCGCGGTGATGACTCCCATCGCGAAGGGCAGCCCCATCCCCGCTCCGAGGCTGCCGCCCTCCAGGTTCTCGGGATGGATCGAGCGTCCCCCCGCGAGGTCGATGGCAAGGTAGTTGAGGGGAATCACCGCGAGACCCACGATCCCGTAGACCGCTGCGAAGCGAGCGGTGCGCTCGCTGCTCTCGGTGAAGCTGCGCAGCAGCAGGTACGAGAGGTAGATCAGGAAGAGCAGCAGGGTGAGGGTGAGGCGTAGATCCCACGACCACCAGCCACCCCAGACACCCTTTCCCCAGATCGGGCCCGTCACCAGGACCAGGGTGCAGAAGAGGACGCCCACCTCCGCGGCCGATGCGGCGAAGCGGTCGAAGCGCTCCTCGCGCTTCCACAGGTAGAGCCCCCCGCCGATCGCCGTCAGCAGGAAGCCGAGATAGGCCGCCATCGCACAGGGGGCGTGGAGATAGAGGATCTTCTGGATCACGCCCTGAACGCTGTCCACCGGCGCGTTCACCACGAGAAGAGCGTAGATGATCGCGCAGACGCCCAGGGTGACGGCGCTCGCCCGATACAGGACCGGAATCGCGCGATCGGGGGGAGGGGGCGGCATGGCTCAGTCGTCCAGTACGTACTCGAAGCTGATGAACGAGACTATCAGAAACACCGCGTCGGTCACGATCAGCAGCTGAATCGAGGACCACGGGAGCGTTCCCTCCTGCAGCAGCGCATTGGTGGCGTGCACCGATCCCAGGAGCACCGGCACCATCAAGGGCAGCAGGAGCAGCGGAAGCATGACCTCGCGGAAGGTGGTGCGCACCGCGATGGCGGCGAAGAGGGTGCCGACCGAGCAGAGACCGAGGGCTCCCAGGAAGGCGACTGCGGCGAAGGGGAGGGCGACCGGACCGATCGCGACGTCGAAGGCCAGCGCGAAGACCAGCGCCGCGCCGGCCTGGATGATCAGCAGCAGGAGAAGGCTCGCCGCCGCCTTGCCGAGGAAGATCCAGCCCCGGTCCGCCGGCACCAGGGCGAGGCCCGAGAGCGCCTCGTTCTCGATCTCCAGCGCGAAGGCGCGGTTCAAGCCCAGGACCGCTGCGAATACGTAGGCGACCCACAGGAGACCCGGAACATGCGCGCGCTGCTCACTTCCCACTCCCGGCGGGGCGGCGAAGTAGAGCACGATCACCACGATCAGCGCGAAGACCCCCATCGCCACCAGGCGATCCCGGCTGCGCCACTCGGTGAGCAGGTCCTTGCGGAGCACGGCGAGGAAGACGTTCACTCGACGGCCTCCCGGTAGTATCGCTCGAGGGCAGCGGCATCGCGGACCGCCGGCGACGGCAGAGGGACCGACTGTCCGCGCACCAGCAGCAGGGTCTGGTCCGCGAACTCCGCGGCACGCGCCAGGTCGTGGGTCACCAGCACCACGGTGCGATGGGCGGTGCGCAGCGCGCCCATTCGCTCGGCCAGACGCGCGGCCGCCGGCGGGTCGAGGCCCGCGAAGGGCTCGTCGAGCAGCACGATTTCGGGGTCGTGCACCAGCCCGCGGGCGATCGAGAGGCGCTGGGAGGTTCCCCGCGAGAGGCCTCCCGCTCGTCGCTCCGCGACTCCCGTGAGCCCCTGCTCCGCGAGCAGCGCATCCGCGCGCCCGGCCGGGTCGGCGACGCCGTAGAGGCGCCCCGCCAGGGTCAGGTTCTCGCGGGCGGTGAGTGCCGGGTAGAGGAAGCTGGCGTGGGCGATCAGGCCGACCCGGCCCCGGCGCGAGCGGCGATCTCCTCCCTCGCGGCCCACGCGCAGCGCGCCCCCGCTGGGCCGCGTGAGCCCGGAGAGCAGCCGAAGCAGCGTGGATTTCCCGGCGCCGTTGGGCCCGATGACGGCGAGCGTGGCGCCGGCGCGGACCTCGAGATCGAGCCCTCGAAGCGCCCGGACGGGACCGAAGCGCTTCTCCAGGCCGCGCGCGACGATGAGCGCATCGCTCACCGCGTCGCCTCGCCTTCGCCGCTCGCGCAGAGCGTCCCGCCGCACTGGGAGCAGAAGCGGTCGGTGGCTCTGACCTCGGCGCCGCAGGAGGGACAGAGCGGCGAGGCGCTGCTCTCCTCCGCCGCCTCGGCACCCTCCCGCTCCCGGCGAAGCAGGGCCACGGCGCGGGCGCGAAGCTCCTCTCGCATGCCGGTGTAGTCCGCCTCGGCGATCTTCCCCGTCTCGTAGTCATGCTCGAGATCGCGGATGGCGGTGTAGATCGACTCGCGCTCGCGCTCGCTGGGCAGCTCCTCGGCCGCGGTCGCTTCCGGGCCGACACCTCGCCCGAGCAACGGAGCGATCAGCAGTGCGGCGCAGAGGGCGCCCGCCAGCAGGACGAACGCGGTCACACCGGCGGAAGAGCTCGCACGGGAGGGGGGGCGGGTGGTGATGCGAAGCGCGACCTCCTCGCCGGGAGCGACGCTGAAGGCCTCGAGATGGACGTAGGTGAGGTCGTCCGTCCGCACCGGCCTGCGGCGGTGCAGGCGATCGGACTCCGGGATCAATCGTCCCGTGTCCGCGAGGTAGAGGGCGAGGAGTGGAACCCGCGCCTGGAAGGAGCGGACCAGATCCACGGAGCTCCCCTTGACCGGGATCCGGTAGTCGAATCGGACCCACGACTCCCCCGGCGGCGCGACTCCACCCACGCCGAGACCACCTTCGGGGAGCCTTTCCAGCGTGAGACCGCCCATGCCGCTCGAGAGGCGGAGATCCTGGCTCTCTTCTGGCAGGTGGATCTGCAGCAGCGGTTCTCCCGGAGCCGCCTTGACTCCGGCCCCTCCGTTCACCGTGAAGAGGTGGGTCTCGCGGACCTCGAGGGCGGCGTCGTCGTGGGTGAGACGCAGCCGAACCTCCGCCACCTCCAGGGCATCCGGGTCGACGCGGGCCTCCGGGAGCTCCAGCGACAGGGTGAGGTGTTGGCCCGGAGCGAGCGCCGGCCCCTCGAAGATCCGGAAGCTCCGGCCCTCCAGCTGCTTCGGCTCTCCTTCCACCAGGCCCTCCCCGGACGGCGCGGGTCCGGCGGCCGGGGTCAGGATCTCGATCCTCTCGGCCCCGCTCGGGAAGGCCGCATCGAACCGGATCGTCTCGCCGCCGGCGGGAAGCACGTAGGAGAAGCTGAGCTCCCGCTCGCCGGGGTAGACGGGGCCCCAGAAGGAGACCTCCCCGTCGCGGTGCAGGACGCCCTCGGGCTGCAGGCCGTGGGGCATCAGGAACTCCTCGGCTCCCGCCGGAAGGGGCGCGCGCAGGGCGGCCGGCAGGCTGTCTCTGGCCTCGGCCGGGATGTAGACGGTGTGCGCAGACGCGTTGCGGATCGTCAGGGACTCCACCACCCGGAGTCGCGCTCCCAGCCACTCGATGTGAAGGCGCGCCAGGGGAACGCTCAGCTGCTGCGCGTCGCTGGTCACCTCGGCGACGCGGATCTCGACCTCGACCTCGAGCTCGCCGGGCGGGAACACGACCCGCGCTCCGGAATAGGGGACTCCCTGGTACTCGGCTCCGACCAGGTAGGGCGTGGTCGCTCGGTTCGACACGCCCTCGAAGCGGAAGCGTCCCTCGCCATCGCTCACGCCCTGCCGGATCCCGGGAAGCCCGTTGGGCTTTGGCGCATAGAGGACCACGGGGATGCCGCCGAGGGAACGCCGCGGGTCCTCCTGATGGACGATCCTCCCGTGAATCGTCCCGGGACCGGGCGGAACGTCGGGCGCCGACGGCGCGGCCCCCCGGGCCGAAGCGGACGGCATCGCCAGCAGCAGCGCGACCAAGAAGAGCGGCGTCGCGCGCCTCGTCACGAGCGGCCCTCCGGGTAGGGCCACATGCAGAACAGGGTTCCGATGGCGAAGGTGAAGCCCCCGATCCAGAGCCAGTTCACCAGCGGGCTGCGATAGATCTTGAGCGTGGCGGAGCCATTCGACTCGATCGCGGTGAGGACCACGTAGAGGTCCTCGCGCAGCGTCGAGTACACCGACGGGATCGAGACCGGCTGCTGCTCCAGCCAGTACATGCGCTTCTCCGGCGTCATCGTCGCCAGCGGCCGGCCGTCCTGGTAAAGGGCGATCCGCGCCACCGCTCCGCCGTAGTGTCGCGACGGCAGCGGTGTCGCGGTCCGGTACTCCAGACGGTAGCCGTCGATCTCGACGGAGCCGCCGGGAAGCACGTTCTCGAGCCGCTCCTCGTTGAAGGCCGCACCTGCGATCCCGAACAGGATGAAGACGACACCCAGGTGTACCACGTAGCCACCGTAGCGGCGCTGGTTCTTTCGCAGCAGGGTCGCGAAGGCCCGCAGCGGGTTCTCGCCGGCACCGCGCATTCGCGCGCGGATGGCGCGGAAGTACTCCTGAGCGATGGTACCCACCACGAAGCTGCAGAGGCTCCAGGTGGCCAGGGAGAAGAAGCCGATCCCGCTGCGGAACCAGACGAGCAGCGCACCGGCGGTTACCGCCGCCGCGACGGTCGGCCAGGTGAACTGCTTGCGGAGATTGGATCGCGACGCCCTCCGCCAGGCGATGAGCGGCCCCACCCCCGTCAGCAGGAGGAGGAGGAGGGCGAGAGGCGCGTTTAGCTGGTTGAACCAGAGCGGGCCGATCATTCTCTCGGTCCCGGTCAGCCATTCCGAGATCTTGGGGAACATCGTGCCCCACAGGACCACCGCAAGGATCACCATGAAGATCCAGTTGTTCAGCAGGAAGCCGGACTCGCGAGAGAGCACCGACTCGAGCCGGTTGGTGCTGCGCAGCGCGGCGCTGCGCCAGAGGAGCACGCCGAAGAACACCGACACGGTGAGCAGGACGTAGCCCAGGAAGAGGAGCCCGAACACCCGGGTCTGGGCGAAGGCGTGGACCGACTGGACCAGACCGCTGCGGGTGAGCATGGTGCCGAACAGACAGAGGGAATAGGTCAGCCCGATCAGGATCAGATTCCAGATCTTCAGCATGTCCCGCTTTTCCTGCACCATCACCGAGTGGAGGAATGCGGTCCCCGCCAGCCACGGCATCAGCGAGGCGTTCTCCACCGGATCCCAGGCCCAGTAGCCGCCCCATCCCAGCACCTCATAGGCCCAGCGCCCGCCCATCAGGATCCCGACCGAGAGAAAGAACCAGGAGAAGAGCGTCCAGCGGCGGGTGGTGCGCATCCAGGCCGTGCCGAGCTGTCCGCTCAGCATCGCGGCCAGGCCGAAGGCAAACGGCACCGCGAAGCCGACCATTCCGAGGTAGAGCAGCACGGGATGGATCAGCATCGCGGGATGCTCGAGAAGCGGATTGAGCCCGGAGCCGTCGGAGAGGACCTCGCCGGCGGGAATTCTCTCGAAGGGATTGCTGACGAAGTTCAGGAGGACGAGGAAGAAGAGGCAGTTGACCAGCAGGGTCGCGGAGACCCACGGCATCAGCCCCGGGTGGCCGCGGCGGTTCACCAGGACGGCGCCGCTCGAGTAGATGGTCAGCAGCCAGAGCCAGAGCAGCAGCGAGCCGGCCTGGCCTCCCCAGAGCGCGGCGATCCGGTACTCGAGGTTCATGGCCCGCGCGACGTGCCCGGCCACGTAGCTGAGCTGCAGGTCGAGGGTCGCAAACGCGTGGAAGAGGGCGCCGATCGCCACGGTGGCGAGGAGCATCAGCAGCAGCACCGAGCGCTCCGCCACGGTGCACCACTCTCTTTGCCGGGTGATCCCCGCGTACACGCCGGCGAAGCTCCCGACGACCGAGACGACGAGGGCGAGTCGGAGCGCGTAGTACCCGAATTCCGACATCCTGGAAGGCCCTCGCCCGACTCCGGGCGGCTAGAGGGTCGCCTGCCCGCGGCTCTCCGCTTCGAACTTGGACGGGCACTTGGCCATGATGCGGCTGGCCTGGAAGGCGCCGTGACCGCTGCCGACGAGCCGACCCTCGACCACCACCTCGGCGCCGTCCATGAAGAGATCCGGCGTCTCGAGGCTCTGGTAGATCACCGGGAGGGTCTCCGTCGCCGATCCGGTGCGCCCGCCGGGAGCGCTCTGGACGTGGAAGCGCACCACCTTGGCGGAGAGATCCCGCTCGATGGATCCAGCGACGACGAAGCCGTGAACCCGAGCTGCGGAGCTCGTCTCGCCGGACGCCCGTAGCTCCTCGAGGCTCTTGTAATAGACGAGGGCCCCCTGCTCGAGCTGGCTCATGCCGAACCAGCCGAGAAGCAGCACCACCAGGATCGCTCCCACGGCGATCTGTGCTCCCTTGGACATGCGCCCCCTCGGTTTCTCTCCCAAGCTATCAGTTCCCCCCCCAGCGTCAATCGGAGAAAGCCAAGAACCTCCCCAAAAACGGTAGGTTGCGCGATAGTCTCGCTTGACGCGCGGGGCATCCGGGGCTAACTGCCCAGAGCATGCCCTCGCAGCTCGCCGACCGGCTTCGCGAGATCCAACCGTTCCTGGCGATGGAGGTGATGGAGCGCGCCTTCGCCATGGAGAGAGAGGGGCGCAGCGTCATCCACCTCGAGATCGGGGAGCCCGGCTTCCCGGCGCCCCCGGCGGCGGTGGAGGCGTGTCGGGAGGCTCTTGCCCGCGGGGAGACCCGCTACACCGACAGCCGAGGGTTGGCCGAGCTGCGGGAGGCGATCGCCGCCGACAAGGGTCGCCGCAGCGGTGTGGAGGTCGACCCGGAGCAGGTGATCGTCACCTCGGGCACCTCGCCCGCCATGCTGCTGGTTTTCTCCCTGCTGGTCGAGTCCGGCGACGAGGTGATCCTCCCGACTCCCCACTATCCGTGTTACCCGAACTTCATCCGCTACTGCGGGGGCTCCCCGGTTCTGGTGGTCGGCGACCCGGCCGACGGGTACCGGATCTCCCCGGAGGTGGTCCGGCGGGCTCTCACCGACCGGACCCGTGCCATCGTGGTGGCCTCTCCCTCCAATCCCACCGGCGCGGTTCAGGACGAGGCGACGCTGCGGGAGCTTGCCTCCTTCGGCCTTCCCCTGATCAGCGACGAGATCTACGACGGCCTGGTCTACGACGGGGCGCGGGTGACCTCGGCGCTGGAGGTGACCGACCGGGCCTTCGTGCTGGACGGCTTCTCGAAGCGCTATGCGATGACCGGCTTTCGCCTCGGCTATGCGATCGCCCCCCCGGATCGGATGCGCACCCTGCAGATCCTGCAGCAGAATCTCTTCATCTCCGCCAATCACTTCGTCCAGCGCGCCGGAGTCGCCGCGCTCGAGCAGGGGGAGGAGACGGTGCGGGCGATGCGCGCCGAGTACGACCGCAACCGCCACCTGCTGGTGGAGGGCCTCCGCCGGCTCGGCTTCGGGGTTTCGCGGCTTCCGAGGGGCGCCTTCTACGTCCTCGCCGATGCCCGCGCCTTCGGAAGCGACTCGCGCCGGCTCGCCTTCGATCTCCTCGAGAGGTCGGGCGTCGCCTGCACACCGGGCGTCGACTTCGGCGAGGCGGGGGAGGGCTTTCTGCGCTTCTGCTACGCCGCCACGGAGCAGCAGATCACAGAAGCACTGGAGCGGTTGGAGCCGGTCCTGCGAGCCTCGGCTTGAAGATCCTCTCCGCGCGCATCGTGGCGAGCGCCGCGGGGCCCGAGGGCTACCCGGCGGAAGAGCTGCCCGAGGTGGCCTTTCTGGGGCGCTCGAACGTCGGCAAGTCCAGTCTGCTGAACCGGCTGGCGGCGCGGAAGCAGCTGGCGCGGACCAGCCGCACCCCCGGCAAGACCCGCCTGCTCCACTTCTTTCGCGTGGAACGGCCCGGGCGCGAGCTGCTCCTGGTCGATCTTCCCGGCTACGGCTACGCGAAGGTCGCCAAGAGCGAGAAGGCGCGCTGGCAGGGGCTGATCGAGGACTACCTCGAGCGGCGGGAGACGCTCCGCGCGGCGGTGCTGCTCCAGGATCTGCGTCGCGACCCGACCGAGGACGAGACGCTGCTGCTCCGCTGGCTCCTCGAGCGAGAGATCCCCGCGCTGGTGGCCATCACCAAGATCGACAAGCTGAAGCCCACCGAACGCGCCGCGCGCCTCCGGGCCCTGGGCGGGAGCCTCCCGGTCCAGGCGGACTGGATGATTCCGACCTCGGCGCGCACCGGCGCGGGCATCGAAGAGCTCTGGCGCCTGATCGACGCCCTCCTCTGATCGCGAGCTAGCATCAGCGCTCCATGACATCGCCGAGCCCGGAGACCGCAGCCCGCCGCTTCGGAGCGTTCTCCTACGCCCGGTACCGCCGCTTCTGGCTGGCGACCCTCTGCCGTGTGTTCGGCCTGCAGTTCCGCTTCATCGGCGTCGGGTGGCTGGTGGTGAGCGAAGAGGGGCTGGATCTCTCGCCGATCTGGCTCGGGATTGTCGGGCTCTCGGCGGCGCTGCCGACCATCGTATTCACGGTGCCGGCCGGGATCGTCGCGGATCGCTACGACCACCGCTCGGTCCTGGCCTGGTGTCAGGGGGCGACCGCCGCGCTCAGTCTGCTGCTCGCGCTCGGGATCCTCGAGGGCGTGGTCGACGTCTGGCTGCTGATCGCGTGGGCGGTCACGGCCGGATGTCTCACGGCGGTCTCGATGCCGGCGCTGTCAGCGATCCTGCCGCGGCTGATCGAGTCGGCCTCGATGCCGAGTGCGGTGGCGCTGATCAGCACCATCTGGAACACCATGCGCATCCTCGGTCCCGCCGCGGCGGGGGTGCTGATTGCCTGGGTCGGGATCGGCCAGGCCTTCTTCGTGACTGCGGTCGGGTTTGCGCTCTCGGCTCTCCTGATCGCCACCCTGCGTCTCGAGCCGCTCCAGCGCGGGGAGGGCGAGGAGCCCGGCCGCATGCTCGACGGCGTCCGCTACATCCTCCGCAACCGCCTCTTCCTCGCCACCGTCGGTCTCTCCTTCTTCACCTCGATCTTCGGGATGGCCTACCAGACCCTGCTGCCGGTGTTCGCCGAGGACGTCCTCGACGTCGGCTCGACCGGCTTCGGCTTTCTGGAGGCGGCCGTGGGGGTCGGTGGATTCCTCGGGACCCTCGCCATGATCAAGCTGGCGAGCCGTCCCAGCTCGGGAATCGTGATGCTGGCGGCGGCGGCGGTCTTCGGGGTCTTCATCGCCGGCTTCGCGGCGAGCCGGGACTTCGAGCGCTCCGCCGCGCTGCTCTTCTGCGCCGGCTTCTTCTGCTCGCTGTACCTCAACATCGGGATGACCACGCTGCAGGTACTGGTGCCCGACTCGCTGCGAGGCCGGGTGATGGGCGTCTGGTCGATGACCTGGTTCCTGTCCGCTGTCGGGGGGCTTCCCGCGAGCGCACTCGCAGAGTGGATCGGGGCCCCGTGGACGGTAGCACTCGGCGCCCTCTCGGTGACCGCCTTCGCCGCGCTGGTTTTCCTGCTCTCGGCGGAGCTGCGCCGGCTGCCGGCGATCGAGAAGGGGAGGCCGGGGCGCGGGGCGGCTCACTTCCGCTGATCGAAGCGCCTTCGCAGCACCGTGGCTGCGATGATGATCTTCTGCATCTGCAGAGTGCCCCCGGCCAGCGGCCACCCCCGGCTGTCGCGCAGCATTCGCTCGACGGGATACTCGGCGCTGTAGCCGTAGCCCCCGAGCACCTCCATGGCCATGTCGGTCACCGCCTTGGCGGTCTCGTTGGCGAAGACCTTCGCCATCGAGGTCTCCTGCACGGAGGGGACGCTACCGCCGGCGTTCACCGCGGCGCGATAGACCAGGAGCCTCGCCGCATCGACGCGGATCGCCATGTCGGCGATCAGCATCTGGATGGCCTGGCGATCGGCGATCGGCTTGCCGAAGGTCTCGCGCTCCAGGGCGTAGTCACGCGCCACCTCGAGGGCGCCGGTCGCAATCCCCAGCGCCATGGTGGCGTTGCCGCAGCGCTCGATGTCGAAGCACTCCATCAGCGAGCGAAAGCCGCCCGCTGCCACCACCAGGTTCTCGTCGGGGACCACGCAGTCCTCGAAGACGAGATCGGAGCCGGGAAAGCCGCGCAGCCCCATGTACTGCTCCTGCTTTCCGAACGAGAAGCCCGGGGTTCCCTTCTCCACCACGATCGCGCCGATGCCCTTGGCGCCGAGGGTGTCGCCGAAGCGGCAGTACACCATGTAGGCTTCGCTGTGGCCGCCGCCGGTGCAGAACACCTTGCGGCCGTTGAGGCGCCAGCCTCCCGCGACGGGCTCCGCCTTGGTTCGGAGGTCGGTGAGCGCGCTGCCCGCCTCGGCCTCCGTCATGCCCACGCTGATCTGCATCTTCCCCTGACACACGAGCGGCAGGAACCGCTTGCGCTGCTCCTCGGTGCCGAACCTCTCGATCACCCGAACCGGCCCCACGTTGCTCTCGAAGACCCCCGCGGCGCAGAGCGGCGAGACCCGGGCCAGCTGCTCGATGCAGAGGATCGCGGAGAGGAGATCCTGTCCGCCTCCGCCGTAGGCCTCCGGCAGACACATGCCGATGAGCCCCATCGAGACCATCTGCTCCAGGATCCCGTCGTCGGGCACCCGGGCCTCGCGGTCCCAGAGCGCCGCCAGCGGCTGGCACTCGCGGTCCGCGAACTCGCGGACCGTCTCTTGGAGCATGCGCTGCTCGTCGCTGAGCTGGAAATCCATGGGCTCCTCCTGCCGGCTACGCGGCGGTGGCGCGGTCCTCGCTGTCGGAGGGCCGCAGGGCCTGCAGCGCATCGAGCACCACCTGCCGGGCCTCCTCGCCGAGCGAGCCGAAGATCTCGTCGACGAGAGAGCGATACCAGTCGATCTCGCGCGCAAAGGCTGCATCGCCCTTGGCACTCAGGGTGAGCAGCGTGACGCGCCGGTCCGAGGCGTGGGGGCGGCGCTTCACGTAGCCCTGCTCTTCGAGGCGGTCCACGAGCCCCGTCATCGTCGAAGGCGAGAGGCCGAGGCGCTGCCCGATGGCGACGATCGGCTGATCCCCATGCAGGCCGAGGCACTGCAGGATCAGGCGCTGGCGGAGGTTCAGCTCCTGGGTCGCGCGCTCGAAGTTGGAGGCGCTCACGCGGTGGACCAGGCGCATCAGCGCCTCCGCGTCCAGACTCCCGGCCTTCCCCACCACCCCCCGGTCTTCGCTCACTGCCCTCGGTGCCTCATTCCGGCTGCCCGTCCTGTTGACGTCTTGCGGTTCACGAACTATCGTAGAACCGAATATTCCGGAAACGTAATGTTTCTCCTCCTCGGGATCAAGCCCCCGTCGCTGGCGGACTGGAGAGCTGGAAGGTCGGGGAGCCGGCGAGCCGGAAGGCGTCGGGAGGGTCCGAGATGGAGTTCGGCGGGATCGCCCTCGTGACCGGCGCCGCCGGTTTCCTGGGGCGACACCTGGCGGCGCGCCTCGCCGAGAGGGGCGTCCGGGTCCGCGCCGCGGTTCGGGCGGGTGAGGACACCCGCTTCTTGTGCGAGCTCGACGCCGAGGTGCGGGGCGCGGACCTGCTGGATGCGGAGACGCTGCCGGCGCTCTTCGAGGGAGATGTGGACCGGGTCTTCCACCTGGCGGCGATCTGCAACTTCTCGACCCCCTACGCGGCGCTCCATTCCACCAACGTGGAGGGCGTGGAGCGGATCACCCGGCTCGCCCTGGAAGCGGGCGTGAAGCGCTACGTCCAGATGAGCTCGACCAGCGTCTACGGCCGGCCTCGCGGTGGGCCCTTCCGCGAAGATTCCGAGCGGGCGCCCCGGGACGACTACGGGCGGAGCAAGTCGGCGGGAGAGGAGATCGTCTGGAAGCGCATCGGGGAGGGGCTTCCCGCGACCATCCTGCGTCCCTGCACCGTCTACGGTCCCGGGTGCACGGACGGGGCGGGAAAGGTCTTCTCGCGTCCCACCGCCATCGCGGCGGTGCCGGGGAGCGGCCGCCAACGCCTCTCCAACGTACGGGTCGAGGACGTCGCCGCCGCCGCGCTCCACCTCTCCGAGTGCGACGGGGCCGAAGGGGAAGCCTACAACGTCGCCGACGACAGCCACCCGGAGCTGGGCGAGGCGCTGACGCTGGCCGCGGAGGCCTTCGGCACCCGGGCGCCCCGCCTCCATCTGCCCCTCGGGCTGATCACGACCGTGGCCAGAATGCAGGGGCCGATCGCGCGGCTCCGGGGCCGCATTCCCGACCTGGAGCTGGACGCGGTGCGGCTGCTGCGCGACGACTACCTGGTGGACAACTCCAAGCTGAAGGCCACCGGCTACCGGCTGATCCACCCGGACTTCCGGGCCTCCATGCGGGAGATGGGGCGGCGCGGGGCGGCAGACCCGGAATCGCTCCACGAGGACGGGCTAGCGAGGCGATCCGCATCGGCGTAGAAGCCGAGGAGAGGATGACCATGCAGGTTGTAATGATCACGGGCCTGGCCCAGGGGATGGGGCGCGAAGTCGCCCTGGAGCTGGCGCGCGCGGGAGACTCGATCGCCGGCTTCGACGTCGACGCGGAGGGTGTCGCCTCGCTGCGCGAGGAGCTCGAGGCGGGTGGAGGGGAGCACCTGCTCGAGGTGCTCGACGTCACCGATCGAAAGGGAATCCAGGGGTTTCGCGACCGGGTGCTCGATGCTTTCGGCCGCGTCGACGTGGTGCTCTCGAACGTCGGGATCGGCTTCTTCGGGCCCTTCGAGGAGGTCGATCTCGAGAAGGCGAACCGCTGCTTCGAGATCAACGTCACCGGTACGGCGGCGGTTCTCCAGGCCTTCGTCCCCAGCATGCGGGAGCGGAGAAGCGGAAGGCTGATCGTGATGTCGTCGCTGGTCGGTCAGATTCCCTTCCCCTTCGAGTCGATCTACGCCGCCAGCAAGTTTGCGGTGGAAGGGCTGGTCCTCTCGCTGCGCTACGAGGTCGAGCCCTTCGGGATCGAGGTGGCGCTGATCCAGCCGGCGCAGGTCTCGACCAGCTTCGCCGCCAAGATCCACACGCTGCCGCCGGAGGGGTCCCCCTACCGGGAGCGAGCGGGGCGCTTCATTCGCCGCGACGAGGAGCTGATCCTGGGAGCGCCCGACCCGGCCACCGCGGCGGCGGAAATCGTGAAGGTGATCCGCGCTCCGAAGCTGAAGCTGCACAACCAGGTCGACCCGAAGAGCCGCTTCTTCATGAAGCTCAACCGTGTCCTGCCGCGCCGGCTTCGCGACGCCGTCCTGCTCCGGCAGATGGACATCGCCTGAGAATCGGCGGATGGGGATTCCTCCAGTACTCTCCAGGGGACGCTCTGCGGAGAACAAATGGGCCAGTACTACCGAGACGCCGATCATCTCTACGAGATCTACGGCCACTTCCTCGAGCGGGTCCTGACCCACGAGCGAATCGGCCCCAAGATGAGCAGCGCGAAGATCATCGTGAAATTCATCTACACCGATCCCGACTGCGAGATCACCATCGACCTCAAGAATCCGCCGGCCCGGGCCGGGAGCCACGGGACCTACCATCTCGGCCCCTGCGAGGTGGAGGCGGACGTCTGGTCCAAGCAGTCCGCCGACCACTCCCACCGCTTCTGGCACGGCCTCGAGAACCCGATCGCTTCCGTGGCGCGTGGGAAGGTCAAGCAGGGTGGAAACGTCGTCGCGATGCTGAAGCTGCTCCCGGTGGTGCGGCGCGCCTTCGAGATGTTTCCGATCGCGCTTCGGGAGCTGGGTTACGATGACATGGTGCTCACCGGAGGCAAGGGGTGATCGCGAGCGCCGGCGGTCACGAGCGGAGGAGAAGGCGATGAGCGCATCCACACAGCTGGCCGCGATCGGGCTGGAGACGGGTCCCAGCGAGCGGGTCTCGAGGCTCCGGGAGCGGATCGTTCACGCGCCGCGAGAGGGGTGCGTCGAGCGCGCGCGCTATCTCACCGAATCGATGTCGGCCCACTGGGAGGAGCACCCGCTCACCCGGATGAGCGAGGCCCTCGCGCACATCCTCGACGACATCAGTGTCATCATCCGAGAGGACGAGCTCATCGTCGGATGCCGGACCAGCAAGCTGAAGGGCGCCCCCTTCTTCCCCGAGAACAAGTCCCGCTGGATCGAAGGCGATGCCGACAGCTTCGAGGATCGCGTCATCCAGAAGGTGCGTCTCGGTTCCGAGGAGATCCGGGAGCTCAAGGAGGACATCCTGCCCTTCTGGAGCGGCCGCACCGTCGAGGAGAGATTCGAGGAGCTGCTGCCGGCCGACGTCGCCGAGGACATGGACAAGTACGTCTTCACCATGATCCTCGAGATCACCTACGGCATCGGCCACTTCACCATGAATCACCCGCGCATCCTCCGTCACGGTCTCTCCGGGGTGATCGCGGAGATCCGTCGCAAGCGGGATGCGCTAGGCGAGGAAGAGCAGGCCGGTGAGCGCGGTCTCCTCTACGACGCGATGATCCAGTCCCTCGGCGCCGCGATTCGCTTCGCCCATCGCCACGCGGCCGTGGCCGAGTCGATGGCCGCGCGCGAGAGCGATCCGGAGAGGGCGGCGGAGCTCCGGGAGATTGCGCGGGTCTGCAGGCGAGTACCCGAGCATCCGGCGAGATCCTTCCACGAGGCGGTCCAGTGCGTCTACTTCATCCACCTGATCGCCCAGATCGAGTCCGGGGGCAACTCGATCTCTCTGGGACGCATCGACCAGATCCTCTCGCCCTACTACGAGGCCGATCTGCAGGCCGGTAAGATCGCGCCGGAGCAGGCGCGCGAGCTTCTCTCGCTCCTGTTCCTCAAGACCAACGAGATCTGGAACATCCTCGAGGAGGCATTCATCCCGGGCGGTGAGGGTACCGAAGGCAAGACGACCCAGAACGTCACCGTCGGGGGAATGAGCGCCGATGGCGCGGATGCCACCTGCGCGCTTAGCACCATCGGGATGGACGCCTTCGCGGACATTCGCACCGTCCAGCCCAACTTCGGCGTCCGCCTCTGCCCCGACGCTCCCGAGGAGTTCTTCCTTCGGGCGATCCACTACGCCCGCGACGGGGTTCCGCTGCACCTGTTCAACGACGAGGTGATCGTCGACTCCCTCGTCGACGGTGGCCACGCCCTCGAGGACGCGCGCGACTACGGCGTCGTTGGTTGCCTGGAGGCGAACGCCCAGGGGAAGACCTTCGGCTCCACTTTCGCGGTGCAGATCAACGGGGCGAAGTGCGTCGAGCTCGCCCTCAGCAACGGCGAGGACAACGTGTTCGGGTACCGGTCCGGAATCGAGACCGGAGATCCGGTGGGATTCACCTGTTTCGAAGACGTCTGGAACGCCTACTGCGCCCAGCTCTCGCACACCCTGGACCAGGTGGACCGGGGCATGGCCGCGCTCGACCAGGCCATCGCAGAGCTGGTGCCGTCACCCTTTGCCTCGGTGATGATCGACGGACCGATCGAGAAGGGACTGGATCTCACCCGAGGTGGCGCGATCTACAACTCCACCGGCGTCCAGCTGATCGGCTTCGCGAACGTGGTCGACAGCCTCTTCGCCGTCGAGAGGGCGGTCTTTCAGGAGAAGCTCCTCTCCATCGAGGAGCTGGCCGGGCACCTCGCGAACGACTGGGAGGACGCGGAGGAGATCCGGTCCCGCCTGCTCCACAAGGTTCCGAAGTACGGAAACGACGACCCGGAGGCCGACGCCACCGCGGTGCGGGTTCTGACGCACTTCTGTGAAGAGGTACTGCGCCACCAGAATTTCCGGGGAGGGCGCTTCTGGCCGGGGATCTTCTCGGTGGGCTTCCACGTGGCGATGGGCGCCTTCAGCGGCGCCAGTGCGGACGGGCGCCGCGCGGGCGAGGTGCTCGGGAACGGCATCACCCCGGGCAGCGGGTGCGCCACCAGCGGTGCGACCGCGCTCCTCAACTCGGTCACCCGGCTGCCGGTGGGCCGGGCGCACAACGGGACCAACCTGAACCTGCGCTTCAACCCGCGCTGGCTGCGCGAGGAAGCGCTGGCAGCGTTGATGAAGACGTACCTGGAGCTGGGGGGATCCCAGGTCCAGTTCAACATGATCGACACCGACACGCTGCGCGACGCGCAGCGGAACCCGGAGGCCTACCGCGACCTGGTGGTCCGGGTGAGCGGATACTCGGCGCTCTTCACGGAGCTCTCCGAACTCGCCCAGGAAGAGATCATCAGCCGGATGGAATACGAGGCCTAGCGGAAGAGATCCAGCTCCGGATCGCGGAGGGTGTCGCGGAGGGCGCCTTCGCCTTCCAGGGGGATGCCTTCGACCCACACCGAGGGGATGCCCGAGTCCTTGGGCATGTGCAGGCCCGCGGCGGCGGCCAGCTGGTCGGCGGTGGCGTTGGTGGTGAGGGCCAGCTCGCGGCCCATCAGGTCCGGTGTCCCGCGCAGGTCCTGGATGGGGGCGATTCCGGAGCAGCCGATCGCCACGTCCAGCAGCCCCTCTCGCCAGGGCCGCCCGAAGGTGTCGGTCACGATCACCGCCAGGGGCCCGGCGCCGAGGGCGAGGAGCCCCTGGCGCAGCCGCCGCGCGGATGCGTCGGGATCCTCGGGCAGGAGCACCGCGATCTCGGCTCCCGGTGCGTTCGAGAGGTCGACTCCGGCGTTGGCGCACACGAAGCCGTGATGGGTCTCGGCGATCAGGACACCGTGGCCGCGGCGGACGATGCGCCTCGTCTCGCGCAGCACCAGCTCGACGTGGCGGGGATCCTTGCCGTCCTCCGCGGCGATGGCGCGGGCCCGGGGCGTGGGCTCCACCTCCGCCAGTGGGACGACGCGCCCCTCGGCCTTGGAGATGATCTTCTGGCACACCACGAGGACCCCGTCTCGGAGGGAGACGCCGCACCGCTCCGCCGCCCGCTGATGGAGGGCGGCGAGGTCGTCGCCGGGCCCGACCGCGGGAATCCCCTCCATCGCCACCAGCCGGATCTCCCGGCTCACGAGCCGCTCCCGAAGCCGAGCTCGCGCAGCAGGGCACGGGTCCGGTCGGCACCGCGTTCGACCCGGAGCAGGTCCTCCACGTCCAGGGCGCGGTCGAGGTCGATGGCCAGGGAGGGGAGGGGAAGCTCGCGGTAGGGGACGCCCCCGCGGCGTGCGAGGTCGCGGTGCGCGGCGGCGCTGTCCTTGCCGAAGTGGTTGGGGATCACCGCGTGAGGTGCGCGCAGGAGCGCCGAGGTTCCTCCGTCGCGGGAAGGGGCCAGCACCACGCCCCTGCCACCCAGCCCGTCCAGGGCGTCGAAGAGCGCTCCCAGATCCTCCGCCAGGGCGCCCGCCACATCCCCCAGCACCACCAGGAGACCGCGGATTCCCCGCTCCGACAGCTCGCGGCCCGCGGCGTCGAGGGACGGGTTCAGGCCGGGATCCGCGAGCACCAGCGCCTCGGCCCCGGCCGTCTCGGCGGCCCTGCCCACCACGCCATCGGGTGTCACCACCGCGATGTGGTCGATGCGGGGAACGGCCTGGAGGGCCGCCAGGATGTCTCCCAGCATGGCGAGGGTGAGACGCTCGATGGCGTCGCGCTCGAGGGAGCCCAGCAGCCGTGACTTCCCGGCTCCGAGCCGCTTGACGGGAACCAGAGCGGCGATCATCCGAATCGCCGGGCGAGGGCCAGCGCGGCCTCCGCCACCCCGGCGGCCACCTCGGGGCTCCGCATCAGTGTGTCGACGACGGCGGTCCCCATGCCCATCGCCTCGACGTCCGCGGCCTGCTGCGCGTCGCGCTCGTCGAGGACGTAGCCGTCGCAGAAGTCGCGGTAGAGACCGGCGACTCCCCGCGCCGAGACCTCCACGCCGACTCCCCGCAGCAGCCGGTCCGCGGGCCCCTTCACGGGAGCGCCCGCGACGATTGGAGAGACGGCGACGACGGGGGCCCGGGAGGCGCTGACCGCCTCCCGGATGCCGGGCACCGCCAGGATCGGTCCGATCGAGACGACCGGGTTGCTCGGACAGATCAGGATCGTCGAAGCCGACTCCAGTGCCTCGAGCACTCCCGGCGCGGGCCGGGCCGTGGCCGCCGCCGAGAGATCGACGGCGGTGACCTCGTCGGGAGCTCCGTCCCTGGCGAGATACTCCTCGAAGTGGACCCGCTGGCTTCCCGAGAGCTCGACGTAGGTCGGACAGGGGTCCTCCGACATCGGCAGGATCCGGGTCGCCACGCCGAGGCCGCGGCGGATCTCGTCGCTCACCGCGGCCAGCCCGACGCCCTCGCCGAGCCGGATGGTCCGGTGCAGGCAGATCGCCAGGTCGCGGTCTCCGAGCCGAAACCAGGTCTGGTGGCCGAGGGCGGCGAGGGCGTCCACCACCGCGAAGCTGTCGCCCTCGATGCCGTAGCCCTTCTCGCGGTCGACCCGACCCGCCAAGGTGTAGGTGACGATGTCGAGGTCCGGCGACACGTGCACCCCGTAGAAGGTGCGGTCGTCGCCGGTGTTCACGATGGCCGTGACCCGGTCGGGGGGCAGCCTTCTCACCAGGCCGCGCAGGAAGCGCGCGGCACCGACGCCGCCGGCGAGAGCGACGACACCTTCCGAGCTGCCGGGTTGCCTGCTCACGGCCGGGCCGGCTCAGGGAGCTTCGAGCTGTGCACGCTCGTCTTCGAGTGCGACGAGTTCGGCGAGGAGCTTGGGCAAGCGGCCGGCGACCTCGCGGAACTGCGGATCGTCCGCCATCGCGAGCGGTCCCCCGCCCTCCAGTACCGGAATCGCGATCAGCACCTTGAGCGCCTCTTCGCTCTCTCTGATGTCCGTCTGCAACGAGGCAATGCGCTCATCGACCTCTGCCAGCTGCCGTCGCCGCTCCTCCTCCTCGAGAGCCTTCACCCGGGGATCGACCTCTTCGGGAGCGTCCGGGAGGGTTCCGACGACGGCCGCATAGGGATCCCCTTCGTCCCAGAGGTCCTGGGGAGGATCGACGCTGCGGTCCCGCACCGCCCACTTCTCGCCGTCGTCGAACTCGCGGACGGGCTTCGCCCTTCTCGCCGGTGCGCTCGCATCGGCCGGGGTGCGGGTCAGGGCTGCATCCGGCGGGCCGAGCCGGCCCACCCGATCCCGGAGAGATTCGGGGATCCTCTCGTAGTCCGACGTGTAGTGGGCGACCCCGTGCTCGTCGATCCACTTGTAGATGGTGGGGGGGGCGATCTCGTCCGCTTCCGTCGTGCTCGGGTCGGGCTCGGCGGCTCCTGCGGCGGTCGTCGCCGTCGCCCCGACCACGGCGACGGCCACGGCGAGGAAGAGCGGGAGGGCCATCTCGGCAGCTCTCATGGCCGCGATTCTTCTGGAGGGGGAGCTTTCCGTCAAGACGACGGGCCACCGTCTCCGCCGGTTCCCGCACCGCCCCGGTCCGGCGGTTCACGGGCGTCCCCGCCGCGCCGCTTCGCCATCTCCCCATCCGCCCGAACTCGCAACGGATTCTCGGGATTGGCGGGGAGGGCGGCGGACGGCACGGGTCTTGCTGCTCCGGACGGCATGCAGAGATCCCGCCCCTCCGCCCTCCCGGTGCCCGCCATCGCCCTCGCCGTCCTCTGGCTGCTGCTTCTGGGCTTCCTCCTCGAAAGCGCCAGCGCCGAGGCTCCGCGGCTGCGCTGGCAGCGCTCCGCGCTCTTCCCGGGTCTCGGCGAGGCCACGGCGCTGGCCTTCGATCCGGGGACGGGCCGCCTCGCCGTGGGGGACGAGCAGGGTGTGTGGGTCACGAGCGGGGTGCCCGCGGCGGCGAGGGCGCTGCGCCGAGGCCCGGTGCGCGATCTCGCCTTCGGATCCGACGGCGGTCTCTACGCCGCGACGGATCGCGGCCTCTTCCACCTCGGTGCGGCGGGCGAGGTCTCGGAGCGCTCGCTGGGCGCGGGCGCCGGGGCGGTCCGCCGCATTCTGGTCCGCTCCGATCTGGTCCTGGCGGCGACGGACGGTGGCGCCTTCGTCTCGAGAGATGGGTGGAGCTGGTCTCGTCTGGACGCCGGGCTTCCCGCAGGGGCAGTGGACGCCCTCGCCCTGCGACCGTCGTCAGCGGGCGCGGATCTCTGGCTGATCGTCGAGGGCGCGGTCCAGCGCGCCACCCTCACGACCGGGACCGGCCGGATCGTCGTCGGCGAGGTGGAGCGGGTGTCGATCGCGGGAGGCGGCGGACGCCGAGACGCGCTGGACCTCTCGACCTCGCTTCCCGGAGCCGAGGTCGCGGTGCTCTTTCGCTCCGGACTCTCGCTCTACCGAGACGGCTCCTGGAGGAGCCTCCGTTCCACCTTTCCCCCAGGTGCCGAGCCGCTTCGACTCGGCCACCTGGCCGATCGCCTGTGGATCGCGACGGATCGCGGTCTCCTGGAGGCGGCGTCTCCTTCGGGCCCCTGGAATCGCGTCGCCCCACCGGTGGGCAGCACGCCGATCGCCGTTCTGGCCGGAGGCGGCTCACTCGTCTATGCCGCGGGGGCTCGGGGCCTCTTTACCGGACGCCCCGAGACCGGGCCGGCCGCGCCACGGGCTCTGGCCCCTCCCTCGGAGGAGCTCGGCGCAGCGGAGCCCGGTGTCGGGCAGGTGCACCGGGCGGCGATCCGCTACCTGGATCTCGGGCCCGAGAGGATTCGGGCGCTGGCGCGGGGGGTGCGCCGGCGCGGCTGGCTACCGCGATTCGAGCTGCGCGGCTCCTACGGGGGAGACCGCAGCCGGCAGCGCGACTACGACGACGCCTTCACCTACGGCGAATCTCGCCTGTTCGTCGACCGGGAGAGGGAGCGCGGGCGCGACTTCAGCCTCAGCACGGCTCTGGTCTGGGAGCTCGGAGATCTCGCCTACCACCCGGAGTCCCTCGACGTGTCGAAGGAGGCGCGCGAGATCATCGAGCTGCGCGACGACGTCCTCGACGAGATCAGCCAGCTCTACTTCGAGCGAAGGCGCGCCCTGCTGGAGCTCGCCAGCCAGCCCCATCCCGAGACCGGCGAGAGCGCGAGGCTGCGCCTGCGGGCCGAGGAGCTCCGCTCCGGCCTCGACGCCTGGACCGGAGGCTGGTGGAGCCGCGCCGCGTCGAGCCGGACATCGAACTCACCCCGGAGCACTCCCGAGGAGAACCATCCGTGAGAACCAAGAGAACGCTGTGGGGAGTTCCCCTGCTGATCAGTCTGCTCGCCAGCGCCGAGGCCAGCGCGCTTCCCGTCATCTCCGAGGTCCTCTACGACGCGGTCGGATCCGACAACGGCCTCGTCTTCGTGGAGATCCACGGTGAAGCGGGCACCTCCCTGGCCGGTCTCACCTTGGTGGGGATCAACGGATCCGGCGGCGGTGTCACCGTCAGCCTCGCTCTGGCCGGCGTGATCCCGCCCGACGGTCTCTTCGTTCTCGCCGATGACGCGGGCGGCGGGGTCAGCTCGGTGGAGGGCGCCGATCAGCTCCTCGACTTCGACTTCCAGAACGGGCCGGATTCGATCCAGCTCCGAGACGGCGACACCGTGCTCGATGCGCTGGGATACGGCGTCTTCGGAGCCGGAGAGGTCTTCGCCGGGGAGGGGAGCCCTGCCGCGGATCCGCCCGCGGGCTCGAGCCTGGCCCGGCACTTCGCCGACCTCGACAGCGACGACAACGCCGTGGACTTCGCAGCGCTCGAGGATCCGACCCCGGGGAGCGCCCCGTTCTCCGGGATTCCGGAGCCCTCTAGCTGCCTGCTGCTGGCGCTGGGGCTCCTGGGCCTGGCCGGCACCGGGAGGGGCTCCCGCACCCGCGGTTGACGTCCGGCGCTCTCCCACCACGGGTGCGAGACGCTGGTGCGAAATGCGGGCTAGGAAAGGGCCGCCTTCAGATCGTCGTGCTCGAACGCGGATGCCATGCGCTCGAGCTCGGCGTCGGTGAGACCGGTTGCCTTGGCTTCTCGACGCCATTCCTCAACTGCCTGACCGACCTCTGAGGCGATCTTCTTCGCCTCGTCTTCGGCAATCTCGAAGTAGTCGGCAACGCTGAAGGCCAGCTCGAGCGATGCGGTTCCGTCGTCGAGGTCGATCGCTGTCGTGAGAACCCTGGGTTTGATGTCCGTTGGGACGGGGTTGAGGTCGTAGGCGGGCGCCAAGATCCAACCATCGGGTCCGGTGTAGAGAAACCCGTGATTGCGCAGGTGATCGTCCGTATTGGAAATCAGCACGCTGAAGACCACGCGCCGCCACAAGGCGCGCATATCGTCTCTGGGCGTTGCGCCGTGCTGGCGCAAAACGTCGACAAACTCCATGTAGCTGCGGGCTTCCCGGTCACGGGCATCGAGCATGCTCATCGCGGAGAGGAAGGGGGCGCGGCGGCCATCTTGGCGGTCGAAGCGGCGCAGCAGCAAAGCGGGCCGCCCGGCGACGTCTTCGAGGCGCCAGTCGGGCACGGGAATGCCCGCCTTGTGGGCCAGGCTTAGCGCGACAGCTTCCCAGCGAACGGTATCGAGCTCGTCCTCCTTGTGGGGAAACTTGGCGAAGGCGAGGTGGCCGTCGCGGTCCCGGACGGAGGCCTTGGGCCTGGCACCGCCGAGCGAGGAGCCGGGCGCGAGGAGCAGGCGCAGGTCTTCATCGGTGTCGGAATCATCTCCGACGCGCAGAGCGGCCAAGAGCAGGCGCGGTAGCTCGATCAGCGGCGGGATGGGGCTGTCGTCCTGGGTGGCCAGGAACGGCCCGCCTTCTTCGAGTGCGAAGCGCAGCGCGCCTTGGCGTGCCTCATCGTTGACCATGAGCAGGTAGTCGGCTTCTGTGAGGGTGCGGGGCGTCTCGCCGGCCTTTTCCGCGCGGCGGCGTTCGGCGCGGCGCATCAGGACGCGCCCCCAGCGGTCCGGTGCGGAATCCCCAATGGCGCCGAACAGAGGCTTGTCGGTGTGAAAGGCACCGGGTCCAACGGCGAGAGCTGGCTCCAACGCGAATCGCTCAGGATGCTCGAGCCAGGTGGGGTCGTACTCGAACGACGCGCTCTCCCGGCCCTTGCGGGCGCGGGTCCAGAGCCGCCCGACGAAGCGGGGCCGTTCTTGGGTATCGATGTAGACGAAGATTTCCCGGTCCATCACTCAGCGCCTTTCTGGGCGGTATCTCGCGGACCGCTGGGCCTGCGGATGCGTTGAGGCAGCGCTTCTTCTTCGAGCTCGAGACCCAGAGTGTCGGTGCGGACGTCGGCGAGCTCTGCGAGGCGCTCTGCCATGCCGAGCACGAAGAGCACGCGGGCATAGATGCCCATCGAGACCCCGGGATCGCCTTTCTCGACCTTGCTGAGCGTCGTCCGGCTAATCGAGGCCCTCTCAGCCATGATTTCCACGGGGATGCGCCGTCTGCGGCGGGCATCGCGGATATCTTGGCCGAGCTTGCGGAGCGCCCGTCTGACCGGGATCGGCCCCATGGAATCCTGCTTTCTCATCTTTCAGCCTTTAATGTCTAGAATACTAATCTTTATATAGTTTATTGTATAATATTTTGGACGTTAAAGTCAAGCTATGCGAAGGCGATCTCTCTGGGGCTGGCTCTTTACGTCCATAATAGTAGACGTAAAGTCTGTTTGGGGCCACGATCCCAGGCGCGGAGAGAGGGCCTGGAGCGAGCAGAACCTCTCCCCCGAGAATGCTCGTGATGGTTTCAGCGGATCGGTTTTTTCGCCGATAGCGAGGGGGCAGCTTCGCGCGACATTCCGAGGGGCGTCGCGCGATTGGGCTGGAGCTTGCTTGCAGAGGTGGCGGTGGTTACACACTGCTCGCCCGCTCTGCGCCGAGGATCGAGGGGATCGCGCCCCGCAATGCTGTCCGGCTTCAACACCAACATCCGACACCGAGGCGTGCTATTCCACGTCCAGAGCGAGGACAGCGGTCGCGCCCGTCCTCACGTCATCACGCACCTGTACCACGGCGGGACGATTCTATCCTCCGAGAAGAGCAGCTACGCGGAGCTCCTCGACCAGCCCGATCTCACCAGCCGCGTGCGCGAGCTTATGGAGGCTCAACACAAGGCGGTCGTCGAGGCGCTTCGCGCCCGCAAATTCGACGACCTGATCCGGGAGAGACTCGGAGAATCGGTGTTCGACGCGCCCGGGGACAGCAAGTCGTCGACGACGCCCACCACCGTGGCGGTCCCCGAGGTCCACGCCACCGCCGAGGTCGGCGAGCTGGACGAGCCCTCGGGGCGTCCCTTCGGCGAGGGCATCGTCACCGAGAAACCCCTCGACGAGGTCATTCTCAGCTACCTGGTCGAGAACGCGCGCAAGCGAAAGCGCGAGCGTTCGTGAGACGCAGCCGGTATCTCTCAACGGATCGCGTCGCGAGGGTGCCGAGAAGATGGGTCGCCATCGGCGGCCGCGGTAGCGACCGGGTGAGAGATGCGGGTTAGGGGTGTGGACCCGGCTCACCCCGGTGGAGGAGCCCTGGTCCGTCTCTTCCATGTCTCGAAGTCCTACCTGGCGGGTTCCTGGGCGCTGCGCGACGTGAGCATCGAGCTCGAGAAGGGCGAGTTCGCCTTTCTGACCGGCCCGAGCGGTGCCGGGAAGACCACCCTGATGAAGCTCATCTTCGCCGCCGAGCAGCCGAGCGAAGGGCAGATCATCGTGCTAGGGCGAAACGTCGGCCGGCTGGGGCAGAGCGGAATCCCCGCTCTGCGCCGTCGGATCGGCGTGGTGTTCCAGGACTTCAAGCTGCTGTCCCGGAGAACGGTGGAGGAGAACGTCGCGCTGACCCTCGACGTGGTGGGGACGCCGCGCCGCGAGGCCCGGAGCAAGGTCTTCAAGATGCTCAAGCGTGTCGGGCTGCAGCACCGCCGCTACCACTATCCTCTCTCCCTCTCGGGGGGCGAGCAGCAGCGGTTGGCAATCGCCCGCGCACTGGTGAACGAGCCCGAGATCCTGCTCGCCGACGAGCCCACCGGCAACCTCGACGCCGAGCTGACGCTCGAGATCATGGACCTGCTGGTGAGCGTCGCGACGCACGGAACCGCCGTCTTCGTCGCCACTCACGACGCGGTCCTGATCGAACGGTACGGCCGGCGGACGGTGAGGCTCGAGGAGGGACGGATCGTCGAGGAGGTTCCCGGGAGGCTGGGATCGCCATGAGACGGCTCGACGCGCACCTTCGGTACTTCCTGCGCGCTGCGCTCCACGGCCTGCGGGCGAGCCCGATGACCAGTGCCGTCGCCGTGGCCACCATCGGCGTCACATTGCTCCTGGTCGGTGCCTTCGTCCTCCTGGTTTCGAACATGGAGCGCCTCCTGGATCGATTCGGGGAGGACATCCAGGTCTCCGCCTACCTCGAGGGCGGACTCTCCGACGCCGCGCAGGAGGCTCTCGTCCTGCGGGTGCAGGGCGCACCGGGCGTGGCGTCGGTCCGGCTGGTCAGCGAGGAAGAGGCCATGCAGCGCTTCCGCGAGGGGAGCGCGGGGCAGGCTTCCCTTCTCGAAGGCCTGGACGAGAACCCGCTGCCCGCCTCGCTCGAGATCACCCTGACGCCGGAGTCGAGGTCCAGCGAAGGGCTCGCGATGCTGGTCGCCGACCTCGACGGCGTCCGCGGTATCGACGAGCTCGGCTATGGAACCGAGTGGGTCGAGGGCTACGCGCGAGCCGTGGCGTTGATCCGCGGTATCGGCATCGGCATCGGAGTGGTGCTCGCGCTCGCGACCCTGCTGATCGTCTCCAACACCATCCGTCTCGCCGTCTATGCGCGCCGGGACGAGATCGAGATCCTCCGCCTCGTCGGCGCCGGACGCAGCTTCGTGTCGATTCCATTCATGGTGGAGGGGTTCGTCCAAGGGAGCCTGGGGGGACTCATCGCCGTGGCGCTCCTCTACGGGCTCTTCAGGATGCTGATGCCCGGCCTGGAGGGTGGACTCGAGCTCCTGCTGGGATTCGCGAAGCCCGAATTCATCGGCGCCGAGGGGGTGTCCGGCCTGATCGTCGCCGGCGCTGCGCTCGGGACCCTGGGCTCGGGACTGGCTCTCGTCGAGGGATCGGAGGCGTGAGACCCTGCCTCGCCCTGCTGGTCCTGGTGCTGCTGGCACCGGCGGCTTCGCGGGCCGATCAGCCACCGGCGGAGCTCGAGTCCCTGCGAAGGGCGATCGAGGAGCGCCGCGAACGGGTCGCGGAATACGAGCGACGCGAGCGCGGTCTCTTCGAGGCCATCCAGTTCGTCGACGAGGCGATCCGGGCGCTGTCGGTAGATCTGGATCGCGCGCGCCGCGAGGCTTCGAGTGCACGGGATCGGCTCCGAGCGCTCAAGGCCAGCAGCGCCGAGCTCGAGGTGCGGCTCGCACGGACCAAGCGCGCCCTCGCCAACCGCGCCATCGCGCTCTACAAGGCCGGGGAGCTGGGACCGCTGCGAATGATCTTCGCGTCGGGATCCCTGCGCGACCGGCTCCAGCGCATCCACACCCTCCGGCGCCTGGTCCGCCACGACCAGAGGCTCCTCACCCGGTTTCGCGAGGAGGCCGCCGCCCTCGCGGAGGCCCGGCGCGAGGCGGTCCGCGCGGCCGCCCAGCGCGACCAGGCGGAGCGGCGTTTTCGCACCCGGTCCGCCGAGCTGGAGCGGGAGCAGCGGGCCAAGCGAGAGCTCCTCCTCGCGGTGCGGAGCGATCGCTCCCGCGAGCGGGCGGTCCTGAACGAGCTCGAGGCGGCGGCCCGTGCGCTGGAGGAAACCCTCCGCCATCTGCGCGAGAGCCCCCGACCCCGTCGCGCCGAGCCGATCGAGGTCTCGTTCTCCTCCCTGCAGGGCCAGCTCGAAGCGCCCGTCCCGGGTCCCCTGCTGCGCGGCTTCGGCCGCGTGCTGGACGAGGAGTTCCGAACCGAGACCTTCCGAAAGGGGGTCGACTTCGAGGTGGAGGCCGGCGACCCGGTGACCTGCGTCGCCGACGGAGAGGTGCGTTTCGCCGGCTGGTTCCGCGGCTACGGACAGCTGGTGATCCTCGACCACGGAGAGGACTACTTCACCGTCTCGGGCCATCTCGACGAGATCGACGTGGAGGTGGGAGATCGGCTGCAGAGTGGAGACCGGATCGGTCGGTCGGGCGAGACCGGATCCCTCTCCGGTCCGAGGCTCTACTTCGAGATCCGCAAGGGGAGCGGAGCCCTCGACCCCGCCGACTGGCTACTCCCACTGCCAGAGCGATAGACTCGGCGATGCGTCAAGGAGGACCGGCGGATCGCCGAATCCCAGAAGGGGAGGCGCGGTCGGATCGCGATGGCCTCCCCGCGCAACCCCACGGAGCGGGCTCGCCCGCAGGAGAACCACGGACCACCATGCGCCGCAAGAACGCTCGCTTCCTCATCGGCTTCTTTACGGGATCCCTCGCGGCAGCTCTGCTGGTGTTCGCCATCACCGGCTCGGGCAGCCTCGCGTCCACCCGCTACGAGGACCTGAGCCTCTTCAGCGACGTGCTGCGCCTGGTTCGCGAGAACTACGTCGAGCCGGTGGACGAGCACAAGCTGATCCAGGGCGCCGTCCGGGGGATGCTCCAGGAGCTCGATCCCCACTCCTCCTACCTCGATCCGGACGCCCACCGGGAGATGCAGATCGATACCCGGGGCGAGTTCCACGGCCTGGGGATCGAGATCAGCAAGGAGCGCGACGGCTTCATCATCGTGGTGTCGCCCATCGAGGGCACCCCGGCCTGGGAGGCCGGAATCCGCGCGCGGGACCAGATCGTCGCGATCTGCCCGACGGATCCTCCGGAGGATTGGACCGAGCCCTGCCACAGCACCAAGGCGATGGATCTCCTCGAGGCGGTCCGGCTGATGCGGGGTCCCAAGGGCACCGAGATCACGATTCGCGTCTTCCGGGAGGGGTTCGAACGACCGGAGGCCTTCACCATCGTACGGGACGTGGTGAAGGTGGCCTCGGTGGAAGGACGGATCCTGGAGGACGGCTACGCCTACGCGCGGGTTCGATCCTTCCAGGAGCGCACCGCTCGCGACCTCCACCGGCTTCTCGAGGAGCTTCGAGAGGAGAACGGCGGGCAGTTCGACGGCTTCGTGCTCGACCTTCGCGACAATCCGGGAGGATTGCTCGACCAGGCCATCAAGGTCGCCGACATGTGGATCGACGGCGGCCTGATCGTCTACACGCAGGGCCGGGTGGAGGGCCAGCAGCAGGAGTACAAGGCTCGCCCCAACGGCGAGAGCAACTATCCCCTGGTCGTCCTGGTGAACGCGGGAAGCGCCAGCGCATCGGAGATCGTGGCCGGAGCGCTCCAGGATCACCACCGCGCGCTGCTGCTCGGCGGTGCGACCTTCGGCAAGGGCTCGGTGCAGACGGTGTTTCCGCTCGAGAACCGCTCCGGTCTGCGACTCACGACCGCCCTCTACTTCACGCCGTTGGGGCGGTCGATCCAGGAGGTGGGAATCGCGCCGGATATCGAGGTGCAGCCGCCCGCCGTCCAGGCCGCAGCGCAGGAGGGAGGCGCGTTCCAGGCCTTCCGGGAGGAGGATCTCGAGGGTCACTTCACCCAGGAAGACGCGGCACCGGACTCCGAAGGGGAATCCGATCCCGAGGAGGGCGCCGCGGCCGACCTCAAGAGCGACGTTCAGCTGACCCGTGCCGTCGAGGTGCTCAAGAGCTGGACCTACTTCGACCGGCTGCGGGATGCACGCGCCGAGACCGTGCAGGTCCGCTCGGCGGATGCAGCGGGCGAGCTCCCCACGCCTTAGTCAGCTTCGGTGAGGAGTCCCGTGAGCCGGTCCGCGCAGCCAGAGAGCCTCGCCCGGCGCGTGTTCAGCGTCGGTGAGCTGGTCTCCGATCTCCGGTCGCTGCTCGAAGACGAGTTCGGAGAGGTCTGGGTGGTGGGCGAGATCAGCAATCTCCACCGCGCCCGCTCCGGACACAGCTACTTCACGCTGAAGGATGACGAGGCGCAGATCCGGGCCGCCCTGTTCCGCGGCGTCGCCCAGCGGCTGCGCTTCGAACCGGAAGACGGTCTCGAGGTCGTCGTTCGCGGCGAGCTGACCGTCTACCCCAACCGGGGAGATCTCCAGATCATCGTGCGCAGCCTCGAGCCCCGCGGGCAGGGTGCCCTGCAGCTCGCATTCGAGCAGCTTCGCGCCCGGCTCGAGGCGGAGGGTCTCTTCGCCGAGGAGCTGAAGCGGCCGCTCCCGGAGGTTCCCCGCCGGGTCGGCGTGGTGACCTCGCCGACGGGAGCCGCGATCCGCGACGTGATCGAGGTGACGGGCCAGCGCTTTCCCTCGATTCCGCTTCTGGTGGCACCCACCCGGGTGCAGGGAGAGGGCGCCGAGGAGGAGATCGCGACGGCCCTCGAGCGGGTGGCCGATCGGGGCGTGGACGTGATCCTGCTGGTGCGCGGAGGCGGCTCGCTGGAGGACCTGCTCGCATTCAACACCGAGCGCGTGGCCCGCGCGATTCGCGCCTGCCCGGTTCCGGTGGTGAGCGGCGTCGGACACGAGGTCGACGTGACGATCTCCGATCTGGCGGCCGATGCTCGCGCGTCAACCCCCTCGTCTGCGGCGGCGCTGGCCGTCCCGGACCGCCAGGGCCAGGAGACCCGTCTGGATCGCGACCGGCGTCGACTGCGGGCAGCCGCCCGCGGCATCGTGGATCGGATCGCCCGGCGGCTCGGCCGCAGTCGGGAATCCCTGCGTGCCCACGCACCGTCCGCCCGTCTGCTGGCAGATCGGGTCCGCGCCGAATCCGCGAGGAGTGCCCTGCAGCGGGGGATCGAGGTCTTCATCGCCAGGAGCATTGCGAGCTTCGCCGCCGTCACCGCCCGCCTCGATGCCCTCTCACCCCTGGCGGTGCTCTCCCGGGGCTACGCCATCGTCTACCGCGAGCCGGAAGGGGTGATCGTGCGCCGCGCCCAAGAGGTGAATGTGGGGGACGCCCTTCGCCTCCGCGTCGCCGAGGGGGAGATCGACGCGACCGCGAGTCGCGTTCGGGAGCCCATCGATGACGGAAGTGCTTAATTTCGAAGGATTTTTCTCGATTTCCCCGGTTTGACGAGGATCCCGCCCGCCGGTACGATTCGCCCCGAAGTGGGACGGACCCGAGATTCCGGCAGCCCCGATCGCGAAACCCCCGAAGAGCTACCCTTCGAGAAGGCACTGGAGCGCCTGGAGGAGATCGCCGAGCGCCTGGAGACGGGAGATCTGGAGCTGGAAGGCGCCCTCTCCGCGTTCGAGGAGGGCGTTTCCCTGGCGAGGCGCTGTGCCGAGCAGCTCCGCGAGGCGGAGCGGCGCATCGAGGTGCTGAGCCAGGACGGCGACGGCTGGGTCGAGCGAGACTTCGAGCCGCCGGAGGACGAGGGCTAGTGGACATCGAGGCCTATCTGGCCGAGCGCTCGTCGCAGGTGAACCGCTACCTCGACGAGGTGGTGCCGCCCGCCAGCGAGAGTCCCACCCGCCTGCACGCTGCCATGCGTCACCTGCTCTTCCCCGGCGGCAAGCGGCTGCGCCCGGCGCTCGCCTTCGCCGGCTGCGAGGCGTGCGGGAGTCCCGCGGAGGTTGCGCTCCCGGCGGCGGCGGCGGTGGAGCTGGTGCACACCTACTCCCTCATCCACGACGACCTTCCCTGCATGGATGACGACGACGAGCGGCGTGACCGGCCCACGGTCCACGTCTCGTTCGGCGAGGCGGTGGCGTTGCTGGCGGGCGACGCGCTCCTGGCGGAGGCCTTCGAGGTGCTGGCGTCGGCGCCCTCGGATGTGGAGCCGGAGCGGCGGCTCGGGGTGCTCCGCGAGGTGGCAAACACGGCGGGCTCCCGCCATCTGGTGGGGGGGCAGGTGGACGACCTGGCGTTTCGAACCGGCGACGCCGCCGCCATCGAATCGATTCACCGGCGCAAGTCGGCCGCGCTGATCGCTACCTCGGTGTGGGCCGGCGCCTGTCTGGGCGGCGCCGATCCCGCCCTGCTGGAGCGACTGCGTTCCTTTGCCGAAGGGGTGGGCGTGGCCTTCCAGATTGCCGACGATCTGCTCGACCAGGAGGGGGAAGAACCCTGCTCGTTGCTGCGGGTTCTAGATCCGGAGCAGGCGCGGCTGCGCGCGGAGGAGCTCCTCGACGGCGCGCTCTCCCTGATCGAAGATCTGGGGGAGCGCGGAGAGCCGCTCCGCGAGCTGGCGCGCTACGCGGTGCGGAGGGATCGATGACCGAGCGGAAGCTGCTGGAGGGGATCCACTCGCCCGAGGACCTGCGGCGACTCCCCCGGGACGTGCTCCCCCAGGTGGCGGACGAGGTCCGCGCCGAGATCATCGAGCGCGTGTCGAAGACGGGCGGCCACCTGGCATCGAGCCTCGGCGCCGTCGAGCTCATCACCGGCATCCACTACACGTTCGACACGCCCCGGGATCGGCTGGTGCTCGACGTCGGTCACCAGGGATACCCCCACAAGATGCTGACCGGCCGGCGCGCCGACTTCGATCAGCTCGGCCAGAAGGGGGGCATCGCCAAGTTCCTGCGGCGGGAGGAGTCCGAGTACGATCCCTTTGGGGCCGGTCACGCGGGCACCTCGATTTCCGCGGCCCTGGGGATGGCGCGGGGTCTGCAGCATCAGGGCGAGGACCACTGCGCCATCGCTCTGATCGGCGACGGCGGCATGACCGCGGGGATGGCCTTCGAGGCGCTGAACCACGCCGGCGACCTCAAGCAGAAGAACCTGGTGGTGGTGCTGAACGACAACGAGATGTCGATCTCGCCCAACGTCGGTGCCATGTCCTCGTATCTGTCCCGCAAGTTCTCGGCGCCCATGGTGCGGCGCATGAAGGGGTGGGCGAAGGAGTTCCTCACCACCCTGCCGGGCGACATGCTCCACTGGGCGCAGAAGGCCGAGGAGTCGCTCAAGGTCTTCTTCTCTCCGGGGCTGCTCTTCGAGGCCCTGAACTTCAAGTACGTGGGTCCGATCCTGGGTCACCGCATCGACGTGGTGCTGGAGACCTTCGAGAACGTGAAGGCGATGCTCGCCAATGGCGACGGGCCGATCCTCGTCCATGCGCTCACCGCCAAGGGCTTCGGATACCCCCCCGCCCAGGACGATCCCTACCGGTATCACGGGGTCGGGAGCTTCGACGTGGAGTCGGGAGCGCTCCACAAGTCGAAGCCCGGTCCGCCCAAGTACCAGAGGATCTTCGCGGAGACGCTGATCCGCCTCGCCAGGGAGGACCATCGCATCGTCGGCATCACCGCGGCGATGGCCGACGGCACCGGTCTCGATCGCTTCGCCAAGGAGTTCCCGGACCGCTTCTACGACGTCGGCATCGCCGAGCAGCACGCCGTGACCTTCGCGGCCGGGCTCGCCGCCGAGGGCATGAAGCCGGTGGCGGCGATCTACTCCACCTTCCTGCAGCGGGCCTACGACCAGGTCGTCCACGACGTGTGCCTCCAGGGCCTGGACGTCACCCTGGCCATGGATCGCGCCGGTATCGTCGGCGCCGACGGCGCCACCCACCAGGGGATGTACGACATCGCCTATCTGCGCCACCTGCCCAACATCATCTGCATGGCGCCGAAGGACGAGAACGAGCTCCAGCACATGCTCCGCACCGCGGTCGAGTACGACGGACCCGCGGCCATCCGCTATCCCCGCGGCTGCGGCTTCGGGGTGCCCCTGGACCCGGACATCAAGGCGATCCCGGTCGGAGAATCGGAGCTCCTGCGCGACGGGGACGACGCCTTGATCATCGCCTACGGCACCCTGGTGCATCCCGCCCTGGAGGCGGCTGCAGAGCTGGCTCCCGAGGGGATCTCGGCGGCGGTGCTGAATGCGCGCTTCGCGAAGCCCCTCGACCGGGAACGCATCCTCACCCTGGCGAGCCGCTTCGGGGCGCTGGTGACGGTGGAGGAGCACAGCGGCATGGGCGGCTTCGGGAGCGCGGTTCTGGAAACTCTCTCCAGCGCCGGGGTGACGCTTGCCTCCCGCTGCCTCGCCGTTCCCGACTGGGTGATCGAGCACGGGAACACCGAGGAGATCCGTCGCGACCTCCATCTCGACTCCGAGGGAATCGCGCAGGCGGTGCGGGATCTGGTGAAGCGGTCCGCTGCGGAGGAGTGCTGAAGGGCCCGCGCCTCGACGAGCGAGTCCTCCGCGATGGTCTCGCGGAGACGCGGACCCGAGCTCAGGCGCTGATCCGTACCGGAAGGGTTCTCGTCGACGACGTGCCGGTGGAGAAGCCCGGGACCCGGATTCGCGAGGACGCGGCGATCCGCGTCCGGGGGCGGGAGCGGCCCTTCGTTTCCCGGGGAGGCGAGAAGCTCGCCGGCGCGATCCAGGATCTGGGGATCGATCCGACCGGTCTCGCCTGTCTGGACCTGGGCGCCTCGACGGGTGGCTTCACCGATTGTCTGCTCCGCTCCGGCGCCGAGCGGGTGGTGGCGGTGGACGTCGGCTACGGACAGCTCGACGCGGCGCTGCGCGCCGATCCCCGCGTGCTGGTGCGGGAGCGGACCAACGCCCGCCTGATGGAGCCGTCCGCGGTCCCCGGCCCGATCGACCTGGTGACGATCGACGTCTCCTTCATCTCCGCCACCCTGCTGCTGTCGCGGCTGCCCGAGCTGGCGCCCGGAGCCGACGTGCTGGTGCTGGTCAAGCCCCAGTTCGAGGTGGGCCGGGACCAGGTGGGGAAGGGGGGCGTGGTTCGCGACGAGGGGCTGCGAGCCGCGGCCGTCGATCGGGTGCGCCGCTCTGCCGAGGCCCTGGGCTACCGGCAGGAGGGGCAGGCGGACAGCCGGCTCCCGGGACCGAAGGGCAACCGGGAGATCTTCCTGTGGCTCCGAGCGACGGAATCCCCCCAGGGAGAAGGGGCGGAGGACTGAACGAGTCCGAACTCCTCCTGGGCTATATTTGCTCGTGCCGGGTGCGTTCTTTTGAAGCTCCCCATCTACCTCGACAATCACGCGACCACCCGCGTCGATCCGCGCGTGGTCGAGACCATGCTGCCCTTTCTCGGCGAGGACTACGGAAACGCCGCCAGCCTGCAGCACGTCTTCGGGTGGCGGGCCGAGGCGGCGGTGGAGATCGCCCGAGAGGAGGTGGCCGCAGGGGTCGGAGCGCCGGATCCGCGGGACATCGTTTTCACCAGTGGCGCCACCGAGAGCGACAATTTGGCGATCCAGGGAGTCACGCCGGCCGGCGGCCACGTCGTCACCGCGGCCACCGAGCATCCGGCGGTGCTGGACACCTGCGAGGCCCTGGCGAAGCGGGGCGTGGCGGTGAGCGTGCTTCCCGTCGATTCGCTGGGAATCGTCGATCCCGAGCAGGTCGCGCGAGCCATCACCGAGCGCACGGCGCTGGTCTCCATCATGGCTGCGAACAACGAGATCGGCGTGCTCCAGCCCCTGGCAGAGATCGGCCGGGTGTGCCGGGAGCGAGGCGTGCCGTTCCACACCGATGCGGCGCAGGCGGTCGGCAAGATCCCCCTCGACGTGGAGGCGATGGGAATCGATCTGCTCTCGATCTCCGCCCACAAGCTCTACGGTCCGAAGGGGATCGGGGCCCTCTTCGCGCGCCGCCGCCGGTCGGACGGGAGGCGTCTGCAGCTCGTTCCCCAGCTTCATGGCGGAGGGCACGAGCGCGGGCTGCGCTCGGGGACCCTGCCGGTTCCGCTGGCGGTCGGCCTCGGAAAGGCGGTCTCCCTGTGCCTGGCGGAGATGGATGCCGAGGCGAGGCGGCTTCTCGGTCTCCGCAGCCGCATGCTGGACCGTCTCTCACAGTCCCTTGGCGGCGTCCTCCTGAACGGCCACCCCGAGCGGCGCCTCGCCGGAAACCTCAATCTCTCCTTCGAGGGCATCGAGGCGGATGCCCTGATCTCGGAGCTCAAGGAGGTGGCCGTCTCCGCTGGCTCCGCCTGCAGCTCGGCGAAGCCCGAGACCAGCCACGTCCTTCGCGCTCTGGGATGCGACGCCGCGAGAACGCGTTCGTCGATTCGGATCGGTCTCGGGCGTTTCACGAGCGACGAGGAGGTCGAGGTCGCCACCGACGCCCTGACCGCACGGGTCACGGCCCAGCGAGAGCGCCGAGGAAAGGCTTAAGAGTCCTCGCGGCCGCTGATAGCCCGATTCGCTAGTCTCGCCGAACGCTCCGGAGTGTGGAGTTCGAGTCGTTGGCGGATCAGTAGAGCACCAACATCACCCGGCACGGAGTGAAGATCGGCCGACCGGAGCGCCCGGAGGCCCTCAGCCCGAGACGGGGAAAGACCGATGAGGACCCACGTGGCGGCACCGGAAGACATCGAAGCCACCGGGACGACTCCGGGAATCGGCGAAGCCCCAGGGAGAAGGGGAGGGGCCCTGCTTCTCGCGCTTCTTCTCCTCGCGGGCGGATGCGCGAGCTGGATCCCGGCAGAGCGCCCCGCGTCGGATGCGGCGCCGCGAGAGGCGTCGCCGGAGCTCGACTTCCTGGTCGGTCGCGATCTCGAGATGGAGGGGCGCTATCAGGAGGCCCTGGAGGCCTATTCCCGCACCCTCTCCAAGGATCCCGAATCGGTCTATCTCCTCCGGCGGTTGGCGGACCTCTCGGCCCGCCAGAATCGCCTTGCCGACGCCGTGGTCTACGCCGAGCGAGCGCTCGAGCTCGAGCCCGACAACCAGGGGGTGCGGCTGTTCCTCGGGACCCTGTATCGCCTCCGGAAGGAGGTGGCGAGCGCGGAGCGGGTTCTCCGCGACGAGAGCGGGCAGCCGCGGAGCGACGATGCGGCGGCCCTTCTGTACGGCATCTACGCCGAAAACCAGAGACTCGGTGATGCGCGGCGTATCGCCGAGGGGATGATCGAAGCCGATCCGGACGGGCTGCGCGGCTACTTCTCCCTCGCCGACGCCTATGAGAAGCTCGGGGATCCGGCTGCCTCCGAGGCGACGCTCCGCGACGGCCTCGCGCGGCGCCCCGGAGACCTCGCCATCTACGCCGCGCTCGCCCGGGGCCGCCGGCTGCGAGGGGATCGGGTCGGCGAGATCGCCATCTATCGCGAGATGCTGGAGCTCCACCCGGAGCACCCCGCCACCCTTCAGGCTCTGGCGGAGGCCCAGCTCGCCCTGGAGCGGACCGACGATGCGGTCCTGACCCTCCAGCTTCTCGAGTCGCTCCACCCGGGAGGATTGCGGGCGCGGCTGCGGCTCGCCTTCATCGAGTTTGAGAGGGGAAACTTCGAGGAGGCCGCCAATCGCTTCGAGTACGTCCTGAAACGGAACCCGAAAGAGCACGAGGTGGTGTACTTCCTCGGGGTGGTGCGCAGGCGCCTCGGCCAGACCGAGGAGGCGGTCGCGGTCTTCGACAGCATCCCGATCGCCCATCAGCGCTACGTCGAGGCGCGCACGCAGATCGCCGGGATCTACGAGAACAGCGGTGAGTTCGAGCGTGCCATCGCGGAGGTGGAGGCCGCGAAGGAGGTGGAGGAGAGCCGCCCCCTGGATCTCTACCTGGCGAGTCTGCTCGCCAAGTCCGGCGACTTCGACGGCGCCCTCGCCTTCCTGAAGCGACTCATGGACGAGTCTCCCGACGACGCCGAGATCCTCTACAACATCGGCGTCATCCACGGCGAGGCCAAGCAGATCGACGAGGCGATCCGCTACATGCACATCGTTCTCGGTATCGATCCGGACCACGCCGGTGCGCTCAACTACGTGGGGTACACCTGGGCGGAGCAGGGCACCAATCTCGACCGCGCCGAGGAGATGATCTCTCGTGCCCTCGAGCTTCGCCCCGACGATGGCTTCATCACCGACAGCCTCGGGTGGGTCTACTTCATGCGCGCGCGCCCCTTGCTCGAGAAGGGAGAGATCGAAGCCGGGCGCCGCCTGCTCGACCGGGCGGTGGATGAGCTGCAGCGGGCCGCCGCGCTCACCGGCGGCGACCCGGTGATCTCGGAGCACCTGGGCGACGCCTACCTGCTTCTGGATCAGAGGGAGCGGGCGCTCTCGATGTACGAGGAGGCGCTCGAGCTGGCGCCCCGTTTCGGCGAGCAGCCGGAGCTTCGCGAGAAGTACGAGAAACTGCGCGAGGAGCTCGGGGCGCGGTGAAGCGCGCCGCACTGGCGCTGGCCGCGGCGCTACTGCTCCAGACGGGCTGTCGCACCCTGCCGCCGGGAGCGGTGCGGCTCGGAGACGACGATCCCCGTCCCGGGCTGCTCCTGGCGAGCTGGACGGCTCGCGCCGAAGGGCTGCACTCGCTCCGGGGCACCGCGCGCGTCTCGCTGGATGGCACGCGCGGCGGGTCCTTCGCTCGCCAGATGCTGGCACTCGAGCGACCGGCCCGGTTCCGGGTGGAGGTGCTCGGTCTGCTGAACCAGCGGGTCGCGGTGCTCGCGACCGACGGCGAGCAGTACGACCTCTACCGTTCCGAGAGCGGCGCGGTGCAGAGCGGCGAGATCCGACCCAGTGTGCTGTGGGAGGTGGCCGGGGTTCCCCTCACGCCCGAGGCTGCCGTGGAGGTGCTGCTGGGAGCTCCCCGAATCGAGAGTCCGGGGGGGGAGATCACCGGCGCGGTCGAGATCGAGGACGGTCGGCTGCGCTTCGAGATTCGCGGGAGAGGTCCCTACCGGTCTGCCCTCGAGTTCGACGCCCGGAACCTCCTGTCTCGCTACCAGGTGGTCGGTCCGGAGGGGGCGCGGCTCCAGGTGCGCTACGACGACTACCGGGAGGTGGCCGGCATCCGCTTCGCCCATCGGGTCGAGCTCGACTTCCCGATCTCCGCGGTCCACGCGGAGATCCACTTCCGCCAGGTCGAGCTCAACCCGAGCTTGCCCGAGGGCGTCTTCCGGCTCGAGAAAGCTCAATGAATTCAGGGGTGTCAAAGTTCCGGCGTCCCCGCGTAAGGGCGTTCGGTGAGGTCGCAGGGCGGCGATTCCCCGAGAGCCCTCCACTTGAGCCACCGCTGCCGCAGGCATTCGAGCCCTTGACCGGGCTGGAATCGCTCGCCACCGTGAAGATCCGAGGGGGTGTCGATGGGAGGCCTTGACGTTTCTCGCAGCGGCCGCGGAGTCGCCGTCGCCCTCGCGCTGATACTCCTCCTCTGTGTCGCCTGCGGCGACCCGGAGCAGGGGGAGACCGGAACCCCGGCGGGAAGCGCAGACGGGACTCCGACCGTCGGGCAAGCCGAGGGCACGCCCGTGCGCGGTGACTGGCTGGTGCTCCAGATGCTCTCCGACCCGGAGAACCTGAACCCGCTCACCTCCAACGACGCCGGCGCGAGCCGGGTGCTGAGCTGGCTCTTCCCCGCCCTGATCCAGCTCGATTACGAGACCCTCGAGCAGAAGCCATTGCTCGCCCGGGCACTCCCGGAGGTGTCGGAGGACCACCTCACCTACACCTATCGGCTCCGCGAGGGAGTGACCTTCTCCGATGGAACGCCGGTCACCGCCGAGGACGTGGTGTTCTACCTGAAGGCGGTACGCCATCCGCTGGTGAACGCACCCCACGCCCGCAACTACTTCAACTCGGTCGCCGACGCGACCGCCGTCGACCCCCAGACGGTGCGCCTCGATCTGGCGGAGGTGTACTTCCGCAACGACTATACGCTGGGCTCGATCAACCCACTGCCGCGCCACTACTACGATCCCGAGAACCTCCTCGAAGGCATCAGCGTGGCCGACTTGAACGGCTGGGACGGGCTCGACCCCGAACCCAAGGAGAAGGCCCGGCGCTTCGCCAAGCACTTCAACGAGGACTTCCAGCGGCGTCCCATGGGACCGGGCGCCTATCGGCTGGAGGACCCGGACCGGGATTGGATCACCGGAGAGCGGGTGGTCCTGCGACACCGGGATGACTACTGGGCCCAGGATCAGACGGATCTCGAGGACGGCTGGGTCGATCGCCTCCTGTTCCGCGTCATCAACGACCGGGAGGCGGCGCTGGTCGCCTTCAAGTCGGGAAACCTCGACGTGCTCTCGCTCTCGCCCATCCAGCACCACAAGCAGACGGGAAGCGCCCGGTTCCGGGAGCGGGCGGGGAAGCACCGCGAGCTCTCGGGCAGCTTCACCTACATCGGCTGGAACCAGAAGCGGACGGTGTTCCAGGACCGGCGGGTTCGTCAGGCGCTCTCCCACCTGGTCGACAAGCAGAACATCGTCGACAAGGTGATGCTGGGCCTGGCCGAGCCGGTGGAGAGCCCGATCTTCCGCAAGCGGCCGGAGTACAACCAGGCGCTCGAGCCCTGGCCCCACGACCCGAAGCGCGCGCGGGAGCTGCTCAAAGAAGCCGGCTGGACGGACAGCGACGGCGACGGGATTCTCGACAAGGAGATCGACGGGCAGCGTCTGCCGCTCCGGTTCGAGCTCATCTCCAACGCCGGCAACGACGAGCGCAAGAAGGTCGGGCTGGTGGTCATCGACCACTTCAAGAAGGTGGGCATCGATGCCTCCTTCCGCTCGGTCGACTGGTCGATCCTGCTGGAGAAGGCCAAGGGCTTCGACTACGACGCGGTGGTGCTGGGCTGGACCGGGACCGCGGCCATCCCACCGGACGCCTACCAGATCTGGCACTCCTCCCAGGCGATCGCCGGAGGCTCCAACTTCATCGCCTTCAAGAGCGAGGAGGTCGACCGCATCTTGGAGGACTACCGCGTCGAGTTCGACGCCGCCAAGAGGAAGGTGCTCTACGACCGCTTCCAGGAGATCCTCTATCAGGAGCAGCCCTACACCTTTCTCTACGCGCCGGAGGGCGTGACCGCCTGGGATCGGCGCTTCCACGGCGTTACCTGGTACCCGGGTCTCGGCTCCCGGCTCAACGAGTGGTGGGTGCCCGGCCCGGACCAGAAGTACCCGTGAGGCCCTCGCCGCGTGCTCCAGTACATCGTCCGGCGCGTGCTGCTGCTGGTGCCAACCTTCATCGGGGTCACCTTCCTCGCCTTCGCCATCATGCTGGCCGCACCTGGCGATCCGGTGGAGCTGTTCTTGTCGGGCGGACTGGCGGCGGGCACCGAGGGCGTCAACACCGAGCGTCTGGCCGAGATCGAGGAGGAGAAGGAGCGGCTGCGCCACGAGCTGGGCCTCGATCGCTCCATCCCGGTGCAGTACGGGATGTGGTTCAGCCGGCTGGTGCGGGGCGACCTCGGCGACAGCATCAAGGACCGGCAGCCGGTGTGGAACAAGATCCGCGATCGGTTGCCCGTCACCATCGTGCTCAACACGCTGGCGATCCTGATCACCTACCTGATCGCCATCCCGCTGGGGATCTACTCGGCGGTTCGCACCGGGAGCTGGCTGGACCAGGCCTCGACTCTCGCCGTGTTCATGCTCTACTCGTTGCCGGTCTTCTGGGTCGGCACCCTCATCATCATCTTCTTCTGTGGAGGCGACTTCTTCGCCTGGTTTCCGCCCGCCGGCCTCCACTCCCTCGCGTACGAGCCGGACTGGCCCTGGTGGCAAAGCGCCGGCGACTACCTCTACCACCTGGCGATGCCGCTCTTGTGCACGACCTACGGCGCCTTTGCCGCCCTCTCCCGGTTCATGCGTAGCTCGATGCTGGAGAACGCCCGCCAGGACTACATCCGCACCGCTCGGGCGAAGGGTCTCTCGGAGCCGGTGGTGATCCTCAAGCACATGCTGCGCAACTCGCTGATCCCGGTGATCACGATCCTGGCCGGTCTGCTCCCCGCGCTGATCGGGGGCTCGGTGATCATCGAGACGATCTTCTCGATTCCGGGCATCGGCCAGCTCGGCTATCAGTCGGTGCTGGCCCGCGACTACCCGGTGGTGCTGGCCCTGTTCGCCGCCAGCACCTTCCTCACCTTGCTGGGGATCCTGCTCTCCGACATCGCCCTGGCGGTGGTCGATCCTCGCATCAGCTTCGGAAGGGCGAGCAGGTGAACGGCGATCCGTCACAGGGGCAGGGCTCCCGGGCCTGGGCGGAGCTGCGACGCAACGCTCGCGCCATGTGGGGCCTCCGCTTCGTGGTCGTGCTGGCGGTGATCGCGCTGCTCGGGGACGTCATCGCCAGCGACAAGCCCTACTACCTCGAGGTCGACGGCGAACGGTACTCACCGCTGCTGCTCGACTACCAGGTGTGGCTTGGGATCGGGAAGTGGCCCGAGCCGCTGGCGAACGCCGATTTCCGGCAGCTGGCGGAGCGCGCCGATGCCGTCCTCTGGCCGCCGATCCCCTACGCCCCGACGGCGGTGGACATCACCGGCGACATTTTCGAGTCGCCATCCCGAGACCACTGGCTGGGGACCGATGGGCTGGGGCGGGACGTCGCGGCGGGCATGATCCACGGCATCCGCATCTCGCTGACCATCGGGCTGGTGGTGGTGGCCATCCAGGCCAGCATCGGCATCCTTCTGGGAGGATTCGCCGGCTACTACGGTGGCCTGGTCGACATCCTGCTCTCGCGGCTCTTCGAGATGATGCTGGGAATCCCCACCTTCTTCCTGATCATCACCGTCGCCGCCATCTTCCCGCCTTCCATCTACACCATCATGGCGATTCTCGGACTCACCGGATGGGTGGGCATCGCCCGGTTCATTCGGAGTGAGTTCCTGAAGGTCCGCGCCCAGGACTTCGTCACCGCCGCCCGCGCCATCGGTGCGTCGGACGGCCGGGTGATGTTCCGTCACATCCTCCCCAACGCGGTGGCGCCGGTCCTGGTGTCGATGGCCTTCGGCGTGGCGAGCGCCATCCTCACCGAGTCGGGCCTCTCCTTCCTGGGAATCGGCGTTCCCCAACACCTGGTGACCTGGGGTTCGATCCTCGCGGAGGCGCGCTCCAGCACCTTCGCCTGGTGGCTCGCGGTGTACCCCGGCGCCGCCATCTTCTTGACGGTGACCGCCTACAACCTGCTGGGGGATGGACTGCGCGATGCGCTCGATCCGAAGCTCGAGGCCTGAGCGGTGCCGTTGGCTTCTCCTGAGACACGCCGGAGCGCCTCGGAGGAGCCGCTGATGGCCGGCGGGTCCGATGCCCTGCTGGCTGTGCGGGGGCTCGAGGTCTGCTTCTTCTCCGAGGCCGGGGCGGTGCCCGCGGTGCGGGGTGTGGATCTGGAGATCGAGGCCGGGAGCACTCTCGCGCTGGTCGGCGAGTCGGGTTCCGGGAAATCGGTGACCGCCCTCGCCATCATCGGTCTGGTGGATCCGCCGGGACGTATCGTCCGCGGAGAGGTGCGGTTCCAGGGTCGCGATCTGACCCAGCTCTCCCCCCGCGAGCTGCGCAGCATTCGCGGTGCCCACATCTCGATGGTGTTCCAGGAGCCGATGACGTCCCTCAACCCGGTCTTCCGCGTCGGCGAACAGATCGCAGAGGTGCTGCGCCTCCACCAGGGAATGCGCGCCCGGCAGGCGCGCGACCGGGTCGTGCAACTGCTGGACCGGGTGGGGATCCCGTCGCCGGAGACCCGCGTCGATTCCTACCCCCACGAGCTCTCGGGAGGCATGAAGCAGCGGGTGATGATTGCCATGGCGCTCGCCTGCAAGCCGGCGCTGTTGATCGCCGACGAGCCCACCACCGCTCTCGACGTGACCATCCAGGCCCAGATCCTCGAGCTTCTCGGGCGGCTGCAGGAGGAGGTGGGGATGGCCATCCTGCTGATCACCCACAACCTGGGGGTGGTGGCACACTTCGCCCGCAACGTGGCGGTGATGTACGCCGGAAAGCTCGTGGAGACCTGCAGCGTGCCCGAGCTCTTCGCCAACCCGGTCCATCCCTACTCGCAGGCGCTGCTGCGTGCGCTGCCGCGACCCGGCCACGAGGGCGAGCGTCTCGAGGCCATCGAGGGAACGGTGCCGTCGCCACTGCACCTTCCCAAGGGGTGCGCGTTCTCCGAGCGCTGTCCCTACGCGATGGCGCGCTGCCCCGAGGACCCGCCGCGGCTGCGCCAGGTGAGCGCGGGCCACCAAGTGGCATGCTGGCTGGTCGACCAGCCGTGAGGGGAGCATGGAGCGCAAAGCCGTGAGTGGCGAAACGGCGCCGCTGGTGGAGATCCGTCACCTGAAGAAGTACTTCGCGGTGCGGAGCGGCGTCCTCTCGCGCACCTCCGCCTGGGTGAAGGCCGTCGACGACGTCTCCCTGGAGATCCACACTGGCGAGATCTTCGCCCTGGTGGGCGAGTCCGGTTGCGGGAAGACGACCGCCGGCCGCACCATCCTCCGTCTCCTCGAGCCGACCGCCGGCGAGGTGATCTTCGACGGAGAGTCGCTGTTCGAGCTCTCTCCCCGCGAGCTCCGAACCCTGCGACGACGCATGCAGATCGTCTTCCAGGATCCGTACGGCTCGCTCAACCCGCGCATGACCGTCGGCAGCATCGTCGGTGAGCCACTCCAGGTCCATCGTCTCGCCCGGGGAGCCGACCTCGACGAGCGGACCGCGCAGCTTCTCACGCGAGTGGGGCTGGCGCCGGACTACCGCACCCGCTACCCGCACGAGTTCTCCGGCGGTCAACGCCAGCGGATTGGCATTGCCCGGGCGCTCGCGCTGGAGCCCGACTTCATCGTCTGCGACGAGGCGGTGTCGGCCCTCGACGTCTCCATCCAGGCTCAGATCCTGAACCTGCTGGCGGACCTCCAGGAGGAGTACCAGCTCGCCTACCTGTTCATCACCCACGACCTCAACGTGGTCCGACACGTCGCAGATCGGGTGGGCGTCATGTACCTGGGTCGCCTGGTCGAGAGTGGCGCCGCCGGAGCGCTCTTCGGGGAGCCCCTTCACCCCTACACCCAGGCCCTGATGGCGTCCAATCCGGTTCCGGACCCAACCCTCGAGGTCCCCTTCCGTCCGCTTTCCGGCGAGGTCCCCTCGGCGCTGGATCCGCCGTCCGGCTGCCCCTTCCACCCCCGTTGCCCCGAGGCCATGGACCGCTGCCGGAGCGTGCCTCCCGAGCTGGGCCCCCTGGATCGGGGGGCCGATGCCCGCCACGTCGCGTGCCACCTGTACGACGAGGGGTGAGTCGGCGCCGACCGACTGCGCGTCCGAGGCTGTTACCCCCCGGGGGCATGAGTGGGACCTAAGCTGCCGGCGCCGACAGGCCGATGATCGTAAGCGGCGAAGCGCGGAGGCGGACTTGTCCGAAAAGGCGAAGCTTGGAGAGCTCCTGATCGAGGCGGGATTGATCGACGAGTTCCAGCTCGCGGCGGCTCTCGGTGAGCAGTCCCGCTGGGGCAATCATCTCGGAGAGACGCTGATCCATCTGGGATACCTCTCCGAAGACGAGCTGTTGCGGATCCTCTCCCGCCACCACGGAATCCCCGGTGTTCATCTCGCGGGGAAACGGATCGAGCCGGAGATCCTGGCGCTGCTGCCCGTCGAGGTGGCCGAGCAACACCGCGTCATCCCGCTCTTCAAGAAGCGGGTCGGCGGCGGAGAGGTCCTCTATCTCGGAATGGCACATCCGGAGGATCTCCGCATCATCGACGAGGTGAGCTTCCGGGTCGGGGTTCCGGTTCGGCCGGTTCTGGTGGGTCCGATCCAGCTCAACACCGCCGTCGCCAACTTCTATCGGGGCGAGGGTCCCCGCCCCGCCCAGGGCGAGGCGGACTCGGTCCTCACCGAGACGCCGGTCTCGGATGGAGACACGGCTCCGCTCTACAACGGCCCGTCCCAGGTCGTCTCCGAGCCTCCCGCGACAGCCGAGCCGAAGAGCGACGACGGGGCTGCCTCCGCTCCGGCCGAGATGTCGGTCTCGGATGGCGAAACGGACCCGGTCCTGGGCGACCCGTTCGAGATCCTCTCCGACCTCCGCCTCGACGGGGAGGGCGCCGACGGTGCGAGTCGCGCCGTCGAAGGGGAAGGGGTAGCAGCGACTCCCTCCGCGTCCGCCGAGAAGCCGCGACAGGTGCCCACCCGTGACATCCTTCACGCTCTTACTCAGCTCTTGATCGAGAAGCAGGTGATCAGTCGCGAGGAGCTGCTGGAGCGTATCGCGGTCAACCAGAAGCGTTCCGCGAGCTGACTTGACACTCCCTTGGGTTGGGGTCACTCTGCGGCGCGCCTTCCAGCCAGGAGAGATTCATGCGTCTCGAGTACGACATCGAGCTCGACAAGATCGAAGTTCCCCGCTTCTCGGTCGAGGCCGTCGAGGGGATCGGCAAGGTCTTCACCCTCGCAACGCTGGTGCTGAACGTTCTCGAGAGCAAGCGGAGCGTGGCATTGGTGTTCCACGGTCTCAATCCCGACGATCCCGAGCGCAAGATCAAGGCCTTCAAGGAAATCGTCGAGAGCGCATCGACGCCCCACCGCATCGAGTACCGGGAGGGGAACGGCGGGTCGGTGCCGGGCTCCTCGTCCTACTACCAGTGGCTCACTCTCGAGAGGGCTTCCTGAGCGGGTTCCCGACGGTGAGGCCAGTCCTCTCGATTCCAGCGCCGGTCCAGAGGTGATGACGGGCCAGGCTCATCGCCACCAACCGCTCGAGAGCGCGCTGGTTGCCCCCCCAGAAGGGGTGCTCGGCCACGTAGCGAGCGAATGCGCGGTAGCGGGCCCGGTTCGGGAACGAATCGGGAAGCGAGGCGTTGAGCTGCGCCAGGGCCCGGAGTCGCCGCTGGGTGGCGAGGCGACGGTGGAATCGCACCCCCTCCAGATCGATCAGCCGCGGCACCAGGCGCCCGTTCTGCACCTCCATGAAGACGTGGTTGGACTTGAGATCGCCGTGATCGATGTGACGGCGATGCAGGGTCGCCACCAGGCGGGCCAGGGCATCCCGTACCGCGGCGAGATCGCCCTGGACGGCGGCATCCAGCGCGTCCGGTGAGCGGCGCAGGTCTTCCAACAGCACCACCGATCCCGCCACCAGCCACCGCTGCTTCCACTCCACGAAGGCCAGCGGGCGGGCGGCGCCCACCCCTCGGGCCATCAGGCCATGCCCCCCCCTCCAGGCGCGCCACGCCGCCGAGCCCCGCAGCACGTTGGCGAGCCGACGGGAGAGCCCTCGGGGGAGCACCTCCTTCACCACGACGGAAGTCCCCGCGACCTCGACGGCGCTGATCAGGGATCGTCGGTCGCTCTTCAAGACGCGGTGATCGCCCGCCGACAGCGCCTCGTGGTGGGCGGCGAGGGCCTGGAAGACCGCGGTCTCGGGGAACTCGCGGACGCGCAGGCCGCCCCCCTCCGCCATCGTGAGGCGGGCGTAGAGCCGCCCGGGACGCAGCGAGCGGCGGGTACGGCTGCGACCGTGACGAGCGGCGCGGCCGAGGGCGCTTCTTCCCACGGCGCGAAGGGCCGCCCGGTCGGCCTCGTCGAAGGGTGGCGTCCGCGAGAGCGCCGCGGCCCGCAGCCGCATCCGGTCCGAGAGGTTGGCGTGTTGCCAGAGGGAGTAGTCGAGATCCCCGAGGTCGCGGCGGCGCGCCCAGCGCGATCGACTGCGCCGCGCGCGCTGCAGATCGAGCAGCAGAGGCCCGGTCTCGGTCCAGAGCACGTTCTCGCCGTGCAGGTCTCCGTGGACGAACCCGGTGCGGTGCATGCCCGCGACGATCGAGCCGAGACGCTGGACGGCATTCCTTCTCGCCGCGGGGTCTTCTCCCAGGGCGGTCCGGAAAGGATTCCCCTCGACGAAGGACATCAAGACGATCCGATCGCCGCCCGGAAGCACACCGAGTCCAAGTGGGGTGGGAACCGGGACGCCTGCCTCGTAGAGGGCGTTGAGGGCGCGCCACTCCCGCTCCGCCGGGCTGCGTCCCAGCCAGACCTTGAGTCGCTCTCGCAGGGGGTGGCGCCCGCTCCCGACGCGGAACTGCTTGATGAGGAGCTCGCCGGCGTCCGGGTCGGGGAGACGGATCAGGCGCCGGCGAGGATTGTCGAGGAGCACCGTGCCCTCGCTGCGGCTACCCGCGCGCCTCACGGCCCGGCGGACTTCCTCGGCGCCTCGGCGCCAGCGAATCGGCTCGCTCCAGCGGTGCGTTCGGCCGTAGAGCTCGCGGAGCGCACGCACGTGCTTCGCCCAGTCGAGGGTCTCGGCGCGCTGGCGCGCTTCGACGCGGAGCTTCTCCCGCAGCATCGGGTCCAGGAGCTGGTCCAGGGCCCTGGCAAAGCCCTCGAAGTCCTCGGGGTCGTCGACGATCAGGCCCGCCCCGTCGATCCAGCGCGCCGCTCCGTTGGCGCCGCTCGTCACCACCGCGAGCCCCGCCGCGGCCGCCTCCAGGCAGACGTTCGCGAAGGCGTCGTATCGGGTCGGGAGGATCAGCGCGTCGGCGGCGGCGTAGACGTCCTGGAGATCATCGCGCCGGCCGAGGAAGCGCACGCGGCTGCCGACACCGATCTCGTTGGCCAGCCGTTGCCAGGGAGCCGCGGCATCCGCGCCGGCCACCCACAGCACCGCGTCGTCCCGGTCCCCCCGGGCGAGCGCGCGGAAGGCGGTGTCGAGGCCCTTGCGGTGGAATCCGCTCCCGGCCAGGATCCACACGGGGCCCTCGCCCTGGCCCAGCGACGCGCGGATCCGCTCTCGTACCGCCTCCCTCCGGCGCGGATGGAAGCGCTCCAGATCCACGCCGTTGCGAATCACCACGACGCGATCCGCGGGCAGTTCGTGGCGCGCGATCAGCTCGTCGCGAACCATCTCCGAGTTGCACTGGACGATCTGGCTGGGGTCGCCGAAGACCTGGCGCTCGATGGCGAGCAGCGTCGCGTTGCGGGGCGTATAGCGCCGCGCCCGAACGCCGGGGCCGGGATAGACTCGCTCGATGTAGTCGGCGTGGCTGCCGCCCCCGGCCCGATAGACGTCCTGGTGTCGGGTCCTCGAGAAGGAGTGAACCACGTCGAAGCGCCCCCGCGGTGCGGCGCGGGCCGCGGCGTATGAAAAGCCCAACACCCGCAGTGGCTGCCAGCGACCGGGTGACCGGATCTGGTGGACGTGGATCTCGCCCCCCGCAGCGGAGCGGGGCTTCGGCGGCGGGATGGTCCGCCTGGCGAAGACGTGGACCTCGTCCCCGACGTCCGCCAGCCCCCGCGCGACGTGCCAGGCTACCGCCTCCACTCCGCCGCCGGTGGGGTCGAAGCGCTCGATGATCAGGGCGATTCTCATCCGCGAGTCGGACCTCGTGCGTGGCCTGGCGGGATTCCCAAAAGGGGTAGACGGGGTAGACCCATCGCGCGAGGGTAGTATATTGCCCGCGCCCGGACCGATCAGAACCCAGGATCTTTCCCGATGCCTCATCTCTCCACGGCGGCCGTTGACTCGGTGATCCAAGAAGCGGCGCGCCCGCGTCTGGACAAGCGTTCCCTGATCCAGGACGCCGCCATCAAGGTATTCGCGACCCACGGCTACCACGGCTCGCGGGTCTCGGAGATCGCGCGGGAGGCGGGGATCGCATACGGGCTCGTCTACCACTACTTCAAGAACAAGGAAGAGATCCTCGCGACCATCTTCGAGGAGCGCTGGTCCGGCTTTCTGGAGGAGGTGGAGGCCATCGCGCGGGGAACGACCTCCACCGAGGACCGCCTCGTCTCGGTGGCGGCGCTGATCCTGAACGCCTACCGGGCGCGGCCCGACTGGGTGAAGGTGCTGGTCCTGGAGATCCAGCGATCCTCCCGCTTCGCGGAGCCCAGGCAGATCGAGGCGGTGGGTCGGCTCTTCGACGCGGTGGCGCAGATCCTCCGATCCGGACAGGAGCGCGGGGAGGTGCGCCGCGAGCTCGACCCCGATGTCGCATGCTACGTATTGATCGGTGCCCTCGATCTGGTCATTACCAGTCTCGTGCTCGGCATCACGCGCATCGAGGGAGACGAGGTGGACGAGCGCGAGTTCTATTTCGCGGCGGCCAGGACGGTGGTGGATATCTTCATGCACGGCATGGCGGCCGGGGGGTCGGTTCCTTGATCGAGGCGCGCGGAATCACCAAGCGATACGGCGACCTGCTGGCCGTGGACGACGTCTCGTTCACGGCCGAGAGCGGCGAGGTGATCGGCTTTCTCGGGCCCAACGGGGCCGGAAAGACCACCACCATGCGCATCCTCACCGGATTCATTCCGGCGACCGACGGGACGGTGCTGATCGCGGGTCACGACATCTTCGAGGATCCTCTCGCCGCGCGCCGCGCGATCGGTTACCTGCCCGAAGTTCCGCCCGTCTACCCCGAGATGGACGTGGTCGGCTACCTCCGCTACGTGGCCAAGCTGAAGGACGTTCCCCGCGCGAAGCGCAAGGCTGCCGTGGAGCGCGCCATCGAGCGGTGCGGTCTGGAGGAGGTCCACCGGCGCGTGATCGGTTCCCTTTCGAGGGGATACCGGCAGCGGGTCGGCCTGGCGCAGGCCATCGTCCACGATCCGAGCGTGCTGATCCTCGACGAGCCGACCGTCGGTCTCGACCCGACCCAGGTCCGCGAAATCCGCGCGCTGATCACCGATCTCACCTCGGCGGAGCAGGCGCACACCGTCGTGCTCTCGACCCACATCCTCGCCGAGGTGGAGGTGATCTGTCGCCGCGTGATTCTCATCCACGCCGGGCGCAAGGTGCTCGATTCGCCCCTCGAGGAGCTGATCCAGGGAGGACAGCGGCTGGAGGACATCTTCGCGCGGGCGACCACCACCGACGAGGCGGCGGCTCTGCCGGAGGAGGAGGGATGAGGCACGTTGGCGCCATCGCCGGTCGAGAGCTCAAGTCGCTCTTCGTCTCCCCGGTCGCCTACGCCGTACTGGCGCTCTTCGCGATCCTCGGGGGCTTCTTCTTCCTCGCCAGCGTGCTGAGCTTCGACAGCAGCATCTCTCAGGCCCAGCAGTTCCAGGCCTTCGATTTCCTCCGCCAGCTCAATCTGAACGACCATCTGATCGCGCCCTTCTACCAGGTGATGTGGATCGTCGTCCTCTTCCTGGTGCCGGGAATCACCATGGGCCTGTTTGCCGCCGAGAAGGCCAACGGCACCCAGGAGCTCCTGCTCACCTGCCCCATCACGATCTGGGAGCTGGTGATCGGCAAGTACCTGGCGGCAGCGGCCTTCGTCACCTTGCTGATCGCGGTTCTCGGCCTGTTCACCGGGATGCTGTTCCTCTACGGAGAGCCGGAGGTCGCCAAGACCCTCTCGGGTCTCTTGGGTTTGCTCATGGTCGGTCTGGCGTACGCCGCGGTGGGTGCCTTCGCCTCCTCGGTGACCCGCAACCAGCTAATCGCCTTCTTCCTCGCGCTGGTGCTGCTTTTGATCTTCTGGCTGCTCTCGGTGGTCGCGGACCTCGGCGCGGCGGGTGGCGCGGTCGGCACCGACTCCGCCATCTCGAGGGTCTTGCGGTATCTCTCCTCGGCGGACCGCTTCGATCAGATGGTGCGGGGTCTGGTCGACACCCGGGATCTCGCCTACTTCGCCTTCATCATCGGGGTCTTCCTGCTGCTGGCGAAGACGTCCATCGAATCCGTGAGGTGGCGCTGAGATGCGGGGGCATGCGAGCTTGATCGGTTGGCTCGGCGGTGTGGGGATCCTCTTCGGGCTGCTGAGCCTCCTGCTGCAGCTCTTCTCCGGGACGCCGATGCTCAGCTCGGATCTCTGGTGGATCCTGGGCAACTTCGCGGTCGGCGTCGTGCTCCTGGCGGGCGCCCTCGTCACCAGCCTGGACACACTGCGGGAGCGCATGCACTCCGAGGAGGCGCGACGTGCGGGGAGGTACGGCACCAGCGCGCTGCTCGGCACCGCCCTCGGCATCGTCCTGCTGGTGATGCTGGCCTTTCTCTCCACCCGCTACCACGCTCGCTGGGATTGGACGGAGGCGGGCTCCCACTCCCTCTCCTCCCAGACCCTGAAGGTGCTGGAGGGGCTGGAGCGCGACGTCGAGGTCACGGCTCTCTTCTCGGCCATCAGTGCCCCTCCCGCCCGGGAGCTCCTGGATCGCTACAGCTACGTGAGCGACCGCTTCAAGGTTCGCTTCGCCGATCCCCAGGCCAAGCCCGGTCTCCTGGACGGTCTCGGGATCTCCCCGGAGCAGCTCGAAGGCGGACTGATCCATCTCACCATCGGTGACGAGTCCGTGGAGGTGAAGGAGCTCAGCGAGGTGAGGCTCACCAACGCGATCGTCAAGCTGACGCGGCGAGAGCAGAAGACCGTCTATTTCATGATCGGTCACGACGAACGCCCAGTCGAAGGTGAGGGGGCGGACGGGTCCGAGGGACTCGCCTTTGCCAAGAACGCCCTCGAGAACGAGAACTACCTGACTCATACCCTGCTGCTGGTGTCGAAGGGAGAGGTTCCCGGAGACGCCGACGTGGTGATCCTGGCGGGTCCGACCCGCCCCCTCTTCCCGACCGAGCACAAGGCGCTCGACCGCTACCTCGCGCGGGGCGGGGCGCTCCTGGTTCTGCTGGATCCGCGGGCGAAGACCGACCTCTACCCGGACCTGGCGCGCTGGGGCGTCGAGGTCGGCGACGACGTCGTTATCGACCAGATGCAGGGCCTCTTCGGTCGCCCGGTGTCTCCGCTCGCCGCGCAGTACGGGGATCATCCCATCACCCGGGAGCTGCGCGACCCGGTTCTCTTCCACATGGCCCGAAGCGTTCGGGCCAAGGCCGGAGGAGAGGGGGACTGGACGACCCTGGTCCTGACCGGCGAGGCCTCCTGGGCGGAGCGCGACCTGGACCGCCTCTTCGGGGCCTCGGAGTACGAGTTCGGAGGGGACGATCTCCAGGGTCCCGTCCCGGTGGCGGTCGCGGGCATCCCGAGCCTTGCGGGTGAAGGCGCGGAAGGCGAGGAGATCGCTAGCGACCCGGAAGAGGGCGACGATGAGGAGCCGCCGGAGGAGCCAGAAGCCCGCCTGGTCGCGATCGGTGACTCGGACTTCGCAGCCAACAAGTGGATCGGGCAGGGCCGCAACCGCGATCTCTTCGTGAATGCGGTGAACTGGCTGCTCGGCGACGTGGAGGCCATCTCGATCCGTCCCGGCCAGGCGCGGGCCAGCCGCATGCAGCTCTCTTCCGAGCAGTTCCTCCAGATCCGCTACATGTCGCTCTTCGTGCTTCCGGAAGCGATCGCCGTGCTCGGCGTCTTTGCCTGGTGGTCGCGGCGGCGAGCGCCCGGTCGCTGAGGGTAAGCCGGGATGAACCCGCGGAACACCCTGATCCTCGCCCTGGTCGTCGCGGCCCTGGGCGCCTTTCTCTACTTCTACGAGATTGGCGGCCAGGAGGAGCGCGCCGAGGCCGAGGAGGCGGCCAAGCGCCTGTTCCAGGGGATCTCCGCCGACCAGATCGACGCCATCGCTCTCGCCGCCAGCAGCGGCGAGTGGGTGCGCCTGGAGCGCGACGAAGACCGCTGGCGCATCACCGAGCCGGTGCGCTTTCCGGCCGACGCGATTCGCGCCGACAGCCTCGCCTCCTCCCTGGCGAGCCTGTCCAGCGAGGCGGTCTTCGAGGAGCCGGAGCCCCTCGCGGAGTACGGAATCGGCCCCGACCCGAGTGTCCGCCTCTGGGTCGCCGACGTGGAGCACACCCTCCACGTCGGCGACAAGACGCCGGTCGGGGGCAACACCTACGTCAAGACGGGAGCGGGCGCCCAGGTCTACGCGGTGAAGAGCTACCGCGCCACCTCGCTCAGCCGGTCACTCCAGGAGCTCCGCGACTCGAAGGTGCTGGACTTCGATCGCGATGCCGTCGATCGGATCGAGGCTCGCTGGCCCGGTGGCGCCGTGGTTCTCGAGAAGGGTGAGGCGGGCTGGAGCCTGCTCGAGCCCCTGGAGACGCGGGCGGACGTGGACACCGTCGAGAGTCTGCTCTCGGATCTGGGCTTTCTTCGCGCCGACGGCTTCATCGACGAGGTTCCGCCCGACGCGGAGGTCGGACTCGATGCGCCGGCATTCGAAGTCGCACTCGTCACCGGGGGCGACGAGGAGGGTGCCGCGACCACCCGAGTCCGAATCGCGATCGGGGCGACCTCCGAGGCAGGCCATCGCGCGGTGCGCGGGTCCGTGGAGAACTCGCTCTACCAGATCGGTGAGCAGCGACTCGAGGATTTCCCGCGCACGGTCGCCGCCTATCGCTTCAAGGATCTCGCCGACTTCGAGGTCACCGATGCCGACCGCTTCGAGGTGGTCTTCCCGGCGGCCTTTGAGGGCGAAGCCTCCATCGTGACGGGTGAGCGCTCGGAGGCGGGCTGGACCACGACGCCGGAGAGCATGGCGGCCGGGAAGGCCGCCCAGATGATCGAGGGCCTCTCCAAGCTGACCGCCATCGACATCGTCGCGGACGCCATGGGTGAGGACGAGCTGCGCGGGATGGGACTCCTGCCGCCCGCCGTGACCTTTCGCGCCCTATCGGAGGAGGAGGGTGGAGAAGCCAAAATCCTCGCCGAGGTCCACCTGGGGAAGGCGGATCCGGAGCGCGGGATCGCCGCGCAGCGATCCGGCGACGAGGTGGTCTACCGTCTCGAGTACGACCTGGCCGAGCGCATTCCGATCAGCCGTGAGGCCTTCGTGAACCGCTTCCTCTCCTCGGAGCAGCCCCAGGATTCCGAGGAGGAAGAGAGCAACGCGGAATAGCGGGGACGTTGTTCTCCGCTAGTTGGAGAAGAGCTGGGCGCGGCCCTCGTTCAGCCTGGCGCGTAGCGTCTCGAGGGCGGCGCGCGAGACCGCGAAGCTGGCCGAGGGGGTGTGCAGGAAGCGGCGGGCGCGGTCGGGGGCGAAGCGGAATTCGATCCGCAGACCGTCCCGGGTGGAGATGCTCATCTCGGTTCGTCCCTTCTCTCGCGAGTACTCCCCCTGCTCCGCCGCTCCATCCATGAACTCGATCGCGCGCACCAGCGCCTCGATCTCGTGGACGTCGACGTAGAAGGTGCGATCCTCTCCGGCCAGCTCCGGCGGGTCGAGATCGATGCGCATACCCATCACCCGCTGGTGTTGCATGCCGGGCTCGTGGACTGCGACCGCTTCGAACCGCAGCTTTCCCCCGCCGCCGAGCTCGACCGGCGCCAGCGGGTGGCGCCGCTTCACCAGCAGGATTCCGGGACGCTCGAGGGACCTCTCGAGAGCCGTGGGGTGCGCCGGCGTCTCTGCCGGAGCCGGCGGGGTCTCTTCCTGCGCTCCGGTCGGCAGGGCGAGGAGCAGCGCGGTCGCGACCAGGAGAGCCCCCGCTGCCACGCGATCCCCGATTCTCATCGCCGTCCCGCTGCGCCTCTCTCTCATCGGACCGTCCCGAGCACCTCGAGCATAGCCTGGTGGATGAGACCATTGCTCGCCACCACCTCGCTTCCGGAGGCGGGCGCGGGTCCGGCGGACGCGTCGCTGCAGCGTCCGCCGGCCTCCTCGACGATCAGGTAGCCCGCCGCCACGTCCCAGGGCGCGAGCTTGAACTCCCAGTACCCGTCGAGCCGACCGGCCGCCACGTAGCAGAGATCGAGAGCGGCGCTCCCGTCCCGCCGCAGGGCCCGGGCAGCCTTGAGGAGGGCCGCGAACTCGTCCAGGTTGTCCCGCACGCTTCTGCGCCGGTCGTAGGCGAAGCCCGTGGCCAGGAGCGAGCGATCCAGGGCCGTCTCCTCGGAGACGCGGATCGGCCTTCCGTTCAGGTAGGCGCCCCGTCCGCCGACGGCGTGGAAGAGCTCGTCCATGAGTGGATCGTAGACGACGCCTACGGTGCGAACGCCCTCGAACTCGACGCCGATCGAGACACAGAAGCGCGGATAGCCGTGGGCGTAGTTGGTGGTGCCGTCGAGCGGATCGATGATCCATCGCCAGGACGCTCCATCTCGGTCCGTCTCGCCTCCCTCCTCGGCGAGGATCGCATCCCCCGGTCGCTCGGACAGAAGGGCACTCACGATGAGCGCCTCGCAGGTCTCGTCCACGTCCGTGACCAGATCGACCGCCGCGCTCTTGGTGCGGATCTCGAAGTCGGTCGCGTAACGCTCCCGCTGGATGGCGCCGGCGGCGCGCGCGAGGCTCGCGGCGAGTTCCAGCACCGATTTCTCCGGCTCCATGGATCTCCTCGCCAGCCCGGATGATTCGGGAATCGTTCGGGCTAGGACAGTCGAAAGAAGCGCCTGGTGTTCTCCGCCGTCTCGCGGGCGATCTCACTGGCCGAGCAACCCCGGGCCCGGGCCAGAGCCTCGCCGACGAGGCGCACGTGGGCGGGCTCGTTCCGCTTGCCCCGGAAGCCTTCCGGGGCGAGCAGGGGAGAGTCGGTCTCCACCAGCAGCCGGTCAGCGGGAAGCGCGGCGGCCACCTTTCGGAGCTCTCCGGCGCGTTTGAAGGTCAGGATTCCCGAGAAGGAGAGGTGGAAGCCCGCATCCACGGCGCGAAGGGCGAAGGGCAGATCGTGGCTGTAGCAGTGGAGCAGCCCCGCCAGCCGGTCGCCTCCCTCTCTCTTCCAGATCGCCAGGAGATCCCGGTAGGCGTCCTCTCCGCGGTCGCGGACGTGGATCACCACCGGGAGATCGGCCTCTCGGGCCAGAGCCAGCTGCTCGGCGAAGACCTCGCGCTGGATCTCGCGAGGGGAGTTCATGTAGTAGTAGTCGAGGCCGCACTCGCCCACCGCCACCACGCGCGGGCGACCGATCCACTGCAGAAGCCGCTTCCGCCCTTCGTCGTCCAGCTGATCGGCCTCGTGGGGATGCACGCCGACCGTGGCGAAGATCCTCGGATCCGCCGCGGCCAGGGTCACCGCCCGCTCGTTGTGATCCAGGCCGTAGCCCGCACCGATCGCGATCACGGTGTCGACTCCCGCCTCCGCGGCGCGTTCCAGAATCGGGTCCCGATCCTCGCGGAACACGTCCGCGGTGATGTGGCAATGGCTGTCGATCCACATCAGTCGCTCTCGTTCTCCAGGGGCTCGACGCGAGGGAAGAGGGGCGGGCCCTGGGTGGTGGGCGTGCCGGGCGCCGGGGCATTCCAGCTGCGGGCGTCCTCCGGGAGCCGCGCGCGCAGGGCGGCGTCGGGCAGCCCGAGCCGCTCAAGGATGGTCCGGGACGCGTCGGGGATGAAGGCCCCCAGCAAGAGCGCGATGGAGCGCAGCGCCTGGCAGCAGGTGAAGAGGGTGGTCCGTACCTCTTCCTCGCGGCCGGGATCCTTGGCCGCCTTCCAGGGGGCACGCGCGTCCAGGTAGCGGTTGGTCGCGTCCACCACCGCGAAGATCGTCTCCAGGGCGCGGTGGAACTCGAGCCGTCGCACGAATTCGTCCACGGCGTCGGCGGCCCCGGAGGCGGTGGCCTCGACACCGGTCTCCAGGTCGCCGCTGGCTCCCGGCTTGGGCACCCGCCCGTCGCAGAACCTCGCGGTCATGTTGAGCGTGCGGCTGACCAGGTTCCCCAGGTTGTTGGCGAGGTCGGCGTTGATCCGTTTGACCAGGGCCTTCTCGGTGAAGTTCGCATCGAGGCCGAAGGTCATGTCGCGGAGCAGGAAGTAGCGGAATGGCTCGAAGCCGTAGCGGTCTCTCATCAGGAGCGGTGAGATCATGTTCCCGAGGGTCTTCGAGACCTTGCGCTCGTCCACGTTCCAGTAGCCGTGGACGTGGAGACGCTGGAAGAGCGGGAAGCCCGCCGCCCGCAGCATGGTGGGCCAGAAGACGCCGTGCGGCTTCAGGATGTCCTTCGCCACCACGTGCTCGACGGCGCCCCAGCGCTCCGGGAAGGCCGGATCGTCGGGATACCCGAGGCCCGAGATGTAGTTGATCAGCGCGTCGAACCACACGTAGCAGACGTAGTTCTCGTCGAAGGGGAGCTCGATGCCCCATTCGAGTCGCGACTTCGGCCGCGAGATGCAGAGGTCCTCGAGCCCGCTCTCCCCGCGCAGCATGGCCAGGACCTCGTTCCGGTAGCGCTCGGGGCGGATCAGGTCGGGCTGCTGCTGGAGCTGCTCCATCCACCAGTCGAAGTGGCGGCTCATCTTGAAGAAGTAGTTCGACTCGGAGCGCCGCTCCGGCAGCCGTTCGTGATCCCGGCAGAGGCCGTCCACCATGTCGCGCTCGGTGAGGAAGCGCTCGCACCCGACGCAGTAGAGACCCTCGTACTTGCGGAACTCGATCTCGCCGGCGTCGTATACGGCCTGGAGGACCTCCTGGACCACGCGGACGTGATGGTCGTCGGTGGTGCGGATGAAGCGGTCGAAGCTCATTCCGAGCTCTTCCCATGTGGAGCGGAAGGTGCCCGAGATCTCGTCGGTGAACTCCCGAGGGCTGACACCGCGCTGCGTGGCGACCTCCGCCACCTTCTCCCCGTGCTCGTCGGTTCCGGTCAGGAAGAAGGTCTCCTCCCCCGCCATCCGGTGATAACGCGCCAGCGTGTCGACGACGATGGTGGTGTAGGTGTGGCCGATGTGGGGCTCGGCATTCACGTAGTAGATCGGAGTGGTGACGCTGAAGCAGCGCTTCATCGGATGTTCGCCTCTCGGAGCGCGAGCAGCGCCCGCTCCGCCACCATCTGGGGGTTGGCGTTGCGCTGGACCAGGGACTTGCGGCAGGCCAGGAGCGCGTCGAAGGCGTCGAGCTCGCGCCGCAGGTCGCGCCGGCCGGCCAGGGCCGCCTCGGCGACCCGGTGCCGGAGCCAGGCCGACGCCGTCCCCAGGAGCTCGCCCACCGCGCTGGCGGTGATGGCTCGGGGGCCGCGGTAGGACTCGGCCCAGTCGAGCAGGTCGGGAAGCTCCTGGCGGGGAAGCTCGTCCAGACGGGAGACCAGGGCTCGTTCCTCGTCGGTAGCGTCGGGCCCGAGCGGCGAGCGGCCGACGTCGGCGGGGAATGCCACGCGCTGGCAGCGGGAGCGAAGCGTGGCGAGAAGGCCCGCCGAGCTGGTGGCCACCAGCACCAGGCTGGTTCGGGGGGGCGGCTCCTCCAGCAGGCGGAGCAGCGCGTTCTGGGCCTCCTGATTCAGCCACTCGGCGTCGGCGATCACGGCGGCGCGGCGCCCCTCCTCGCTGCCGCGGAGCCGGAAGGCTCCCTGGAGGGCCCGGATCTGCCCGATGCGCACGCGGGTGTCGTCTTGGCCCCGCTCCACCCACAGCAGGTCCGGGTGGTCGCCCACGTGGCGGAGCAGGGGGCCCTTCTTGCCGGATCCGTCGAGCGGGATCTCCTCCCCCCGCTGCGAGAGTCGGCAGGACCGGCACTCGCCGCAGGGGCCGGCCTCGCCCCGCTGGCAGACCAGCGCTCGGGCGAGCCAGAGAGCCGTCTCCCGAGGCTTCTCGCCGGGGCCTGAGAGCAGATAGGCGGAGTGGATTCGCCCCGTCGCGAGGCTTCGCAGCAGCGGCAGGCGGGGCTCCGACGTACAGGGGCTCATGGGGCCGCGAGTCTAGCGGTGATCCCCAGCGCCGCGCATGCAGTCGCCCAATCCCCGCGAGCGGTCGCGGTTTTTCGAACTTTCCCTCGGGGGGGGCGAGTTCGTGACAGAGACCTCTCAAGTTTCCCGCGGTCGGACCGAACCGCGTTGGGTGAGAGCTTTGGAGGAGAGCATCTATGGCGTTTGGCCGAGAGCGAATTGAAGAAGTGGTGTCGAAGCCGATTACACCGTCGCAGGCGCCGACGGGAGGTCTGACGGCATTCATCGATCAGGGGTCATCTTTTGAAGGGAAGCTCTCCTTCAAGGATACGGTCCGGATCGACGGTCACTTTACCGGCGAGATCACCAGCGAGAACACCCTGATCATCGGCGAGACCGGTGAGATCCAGGCGAACATCCGCTCCAAGACGGTGATCATCAGCGGTTCCGTGTCCGGCGACGTGGAGGCCGGGACCAAGGTGGTGCTCCACAAGACCGCCCGGGTGCAGGGCAACCTCGAGACGCCCTCGCTGATGATCGAGGAGGGAGCCGCGCTCAACGGCGTGGTATCGATGCCTCTTCCCGACTCCCTGAAGAAGAGCGGCTCCCCGCTCAAGGCGGTCAAGGGCGGTGCTCCTTCCCCGCCGAAGGAAGATTCGGAGAGCTAGGAGCCCGGGGACGGAGGACGGCGAGGCTCAGCCGGAGATCCGGAACACCTCGTCGTGCTCTCGAACCCGCTGGCTGATCTCGACCCCGACCGACTGACCGGGGGTGGCGACCTCCACTAGGACGTGGTCGATCTCCATCCGCTGCACCCGCTCGTAGAAGTCCGTCGTGTGTCCGCGTATGTGGATCACGTCGCCGACGCGCAGCTCGCCGCACTCCACGCAGATCGCCCCGGCCCCCGCCCTTCCGAAGTAGTGGGTGACGACCCCGATCCGGGTCGGAGTGCTCGCTGCGATCTTCACGCTCTCCGGATCCTGCACGCTCGTCGCCGCGGGCGCGGCGCTCTCGGCGGACGGACCGCCGTCACCGGGCACCGACGGTGCAGGCGCCGCCACCTCCTTGCGCCTTGATGTCTTCGCCCGCGCTGTCTTCTTGGGCGCCGCCTTCTTCGCGGTGGCCTTCTTTCGCGCCGTCTTCTTGGGCGCCGCCTTCTTGCGAGTGGTCTTCTTCCGGGCGGTCTTCTTTCGCGCCGCCTTCTTGCGGGTGGTCTTCTTGCGCGTCGCCTTCTTCCTGCCTGCGGCCATGGCGTATCCCTCCCGGATTCTCCGCCGCAGTCTAATCGCGTCAGGAAACTCAGGTCAACGTGCTTCGGCCGCCTGAGCGGCGACCACCGCGGTGATCTCCGGGATCTGTGCCCGGAGGGCCGCCTCCACGCCGAAGCGAATCGTCGCGCTCTGAGCCGGGCAGGTGGCACAGGCGCCTTGGAGGACCAGGCAGACCGTTCCGTCTTCCGCCACGTCGACCAGCTCCACGTTGCCCCCATCGGCGATCAGCCCGGGCCGCAGGCCATCCAGGGCGATTTCCACGCGGTCGCGAAGGGCGTTGGTACGGGAGGTTGCCATGGGCTCTCATTCGGTCGTTCGGCGGCTCGACTGAACGCTCTCGCCGCGGCGTACCCGCCGAGTTAGCCTTCAGGTGATGCAGGTCACCGTGAAGCTCTTCGGGTCGATCCGGGAGGCGGCCGGCGCCAAGGAGCTCGCCGTTTCGCTCCCCGAGGGTTCGACCGTCACCGATCTCCGGCTCCTGCTGGCGCGTGACCACCCCAGCTTCGAGGAGATGGCGGATCGGCTGCGCATCTCGGTCAACTACGAGATCAAGAGCGGAGACGCTGCGCTGGCCGAGGGGGACGAGGTGGCGTTCCTGCCCCCCGTCTCCGGCGGCTCGGGGCGACAGGTCCTCTCCACGGAGGCTCTGGATGTCGGATCGGTGATCGACCGTGTGACCGGGCCGGATACCGGCGGGGTCGTCAGCTTCATCGGGACCGTGCGAGATACCTCGCGGGGGCACTCGATCCGACACCTGGAGTACGAGGCCTACCCGGAGATGGCGGAGCGGGAGATGGAGCGGATCACCCAGGAAGCGGCCCAGCGCTGGCCCGGGACCCGGGTCGCCGTGGCCCACCGCCGCGGGCGCCTGGAGGTGGGAGAGATCGCCGTGGTCGTCGCGGCCGCCGCGCCCCACCGCGGCGACGCCTTCGCCGCCGCTCGCTTCACCATCGACACGCTGAAGGAGCGGGTCCCCATTTGGAAGAAGGAGGTGACGACCGACGGGGAGTACTGGGTGGAGGACCACGCGTGAGTCGCGGCGGCGCCCGGCACCGGAACCCTCACCTCGCGGCTCCAGAGCGGCCCTCGGTGCCCTCGCGCGCGCACGAGTCGGCCAGCATCGAGGAGCATCGTGGTGAGGCGCCCCGTTCCGTTGCGGCGGCGGTGGTCACCGTGAGCGACACCCGGACGTTCGAGGACGACGCTGGCGGAGCGCTGATCGTGGAGCTGCTGGAGGCGGCCGGGCACTCGGTGGCTTCTCGGGTGATCGTGAAGGACGAGCCCGCCGAGATCGCCGCGGCCGTCGAGCGGGCGACCTCCCTCCCGGACGTGCGCGCGGTGATCGCGACGGGGGGGACCGGGGTGGCTCCGCGGGACGTGACGCCGGAGGCGATCGAGCCCCTCCTCGACCGGACGATTCCGGGCTTCGGAGAGCTGTACCGCGCGCTCTCCTACCAGGAGATCGGATCCGCAGCACTCCTCTCGCGGAGCCTGGCGGGGCTTCGAGGGGGTCGGGTGGTCTTCGCCGTACCGGGCTCCCGGGGAGCGGTGCGGCTGGCCATGGAGAAGCTGATCCTGCCCGAGCTGGGCCATCTGGTCGCGCAGGCCGTCAAGAAGCGCTGAGACCGGGACGATGGGTGTTTCCTGATGTGGGTTCTCCTACTCATCGCGCTTCTGCTCTCTCCCCTCCGCGCGGGGGCTGACCTCCACGTCTGGGTGGACGCGGACGGCACCACCCACGTCACCGACGATCCCGAGAGGATTCCCCCGGAGCGACGCGACGCTGCGGTCGAGCGGATCGAGGAGCTTCGCGCGATCTGGGATGATGGCGTCCGCGGCCCGCCCCTGGTCACCCCCCGAGGCTCGTCGAACAGCGAGGAGGATCGGGTCCTGCGTCGGCTGCGCGGCGCGGTGGACGATCTCCGCCGCGGCGAGACCGCGCGGGCCACGGCGACGCTGCACGGCGTGCTGGAGCGAACCCCGAATCAGCCCGAGGCGCACTGGTACCTGGCGCTGCTCGAGGGGCGGCGCGGGCATCTCGACGCGGCGGAGCAGCACCTGCGGAGCTTCCTGTCGGTGGCCGGCGAGGAGCACGAGGCTTTGCGCGCCTCGGCGCGAAAGCGCCTGGCGCGTCTCGAAGACGAGCGCCGGCTCCTGGAGGCGCCCGAAGCCGGAAAGCTCCGCCTCATCGACCAGGAGAACGAGTTCTTCCGCGTTCGCTACGACGAGGCGCTGCTGCGGGCCAGCTCACCCGACTTCACGCGCACCGTGCTGCGCTACCTGGAGGATGCCCGGGTCGCGATCGGCCGCCGGCTGGGCGTCTTCCCGGAGGAGCCCACCGGCGTCGTCCTGTACGGGAGAGCCGCCTATCTCCGCGCCCACAGCTACCGCTTCTCCTTCCAGACCGTCGGCTTCTTCGACGGGCGGATCCACGTGGTCTCCGCCGCTCATCCGGCCGGCGAGCTCCGCAACCTGCTGTTTCACGAGTACACCCATGCGCTGTTTCGCGAGCGGACCGCTGGCGACCGGCCCTTCTGGCTGAACGAGGGGATGGCGGAGCTCTCCGAGCGGACCTCCAAGCGGGTGCTGCCGCTCAGTCGCGGGGAGCGGATCCGCCTGCGGAGCGCCATCGAGACCGGCGAATGGATTCCGCTGCGTCGCATCGCACCCAGCTTCGCGGGTCTCAGCGACGAGCAGGCGCGCCTCGCGTACCTGGTCTCGACGGCTGCCGCAATCTGGGTGGAGGCCCACACCGATCGCCCCGGCCGCGCCCGCCTGCTGGCCCGGCTCGGTGAGGGCTGGGCGGACGACGAGGCCCTCCTGGAGGCGGTCGGGATGGACACCGAAGACATCGACGCGGCCCTGCGGGCAGAGATCCTCTCCGGGTTCCCTCCCAGCCTCTGAGGCTACCGGGGACGTTCCTTGCGTTCTTGCGTCTTGGAGGAACCAAAGCGCAAGAACGCAAGGAACGTCCCCGCTCGGGAGGTGGCTAGACGCGGCCTCTCGACTCGCCGCGGACCGCAGCCGCGGCGATCAGGTGGGCCAGGCGCAGGGGCTCTGGCATCTCTCCCTTGCGCCGGCTCGACTCGACCAGCCGAGCCGCCGCCTCCGGGGAGGCGCCGGCGCAGGCGAGGTAGAGGCTGTCGCTCACGGGGTGGGATGGGGGAGTCCGCTCGACCACCGGTAGCCGGTCCGCCAAGCCGGCGGAGGTGAGGGCCCCGGCGAGCCGATGATTGCGGGGGTCCTTCCGGTTCACCACCAGTACCGGCAGGTCCAGCGCACCGGACAGGCGCTCCACGTCCACCACGGCGAGACCGGCGATGGTGATGCCTCCCAGGACGATCCCCTGCAGGCCCGGGAGGAAGCGAAGCCCCCCGATCCACTCGGCCAGGAAATCGGTGACCCCGGCCCCGTCGACCGGAAAGCGCGTCATCACCACACCCTCGACCAGGTCTGCGCCCTCCATCACCACACCTACGATCGTCGTCGTCGCGTCGGCGTGCTTGTCGAAGGGACCGTCGTCGATTCCGATCAGATGGGGGCGCACGCCGACGAGTCTAGCCCGAACTCGCCGATCCGATGGAGAGCCCGGAGTGCGCGTCTCGCTCCAGCGGAGAGCTCTCCCAGGGGGCTGTCAGCGGGCCGGCTGGTGGGCGTCCTCGTCCTCGAGCCGGCTCGCCTCGAGGATCACCTCGGTGACCGAGGCGTCGACGGTGCGGCGCATGGCCTCCCCGCCCGGCTCGAAGAGGAAGCGGCCCGAGGAGTTCCGGACCATCTCGATGGCCGCCTCGAAGCCCTCGCGCTTCTCCGTCTCGCAATGCACCACCCGACCGTTCTCCATCCACATCCAGCTGGAGCCGTCGGTGGCCTCGACGTACAGGAGGCCGGTCTGGCCGCCCATCTCCAGAATCTGGAGCACCGCGAAGGCGGGAATCCTCTCGAAGTCGCCGCGCAGGGCCTCCAACGCACCCGAGCGCGGTCGCTGCATCAGGATCGTCTCGCCTTCACCCGGATCATTGAGGGCGTCTTCCATCGCCTCGTCCATCTGGCAGAAGGTCGCGGTCCTCCCGCCGATCTCGATGCGATCGCCGGGCCGAAGGATGGTCTCGGGGGGGCGAAGAGCATGCACCGGTTCTCCTGGCCCATGACTCCTCACTCGGCATGTGCCGCCTCGGGCTTTACCCGGACGGCGCCCGGCTACGAACCGGCGGATCCACCGTCACCCGGTCGCCGATCTTCCATCCCAGCCTCTCCACCGTTCCCGCGGGAACCTCGAGGACCAGATCCGCAGGCGCCCTGGGCCGGTAGACCGGCAGCTCGCCGGGGGTATCGTGGGGCGCCCGGGCGGTTACATCGACGATCCGGTCGCCGCGGATCCAGACGATGTCGATGTCGAAGTGCATCTCGACCATCCAGAATCCATGGCGGTCCGCCCGGGCGTAGGGAAATACCATCCCGCGGCCCTCCGCGAGCCCGGAGCGCCCGGAGAGGCCTCGGCTCAAGCGCTCCGGTGTATCCGCCACCTCGACCTGGATGCGGTGGATCCCGATCGTGACCTCCGCGGCGGGATAGCCCGGGGCGGCGGGCTCCAGTTCGCCGGTGCAGGCGATCGCCAGCAGAAGCGCCAGCGGTGAGATCAAGTCGATGTGGGCGCCGCCGCTCATCGGACTCCGAAGCCCCGGAGGCCTTCGGGCGTCTCCTCGGACTCCAGGACGCGCTCGACCCGGGCCCAGCGGGGGCCCTCGCGGCAGTACTCGACCATCTCCGTCACCTGCGCAGCACTTCCTTCGAAGACCGCCTCCACCGTTCCATCCGGCCGGTTCCGCACCCAGCCGTTCACCCCCACCTCGCGCGCCCGCTCCACGGTGGAGCCCCGGAACCAGACGCCCTGTACCCGCCCGTGTACCACTACCCGCCGCCGTGTCGTTTCCTTCATGCTGCCATCGCTCCCGGCTCTCGCTGGTGACGGTGCGGGGGCCTCTTCGCGCCCACTCAGTCGTCGGGCGATGCGTAGTACTCGAAGTCGACGACCGCGTCCTTCAGATAGCCGCGGAGCTTCTCGACCAGTCGCGCTTCCAGCTGACGCACCCGCTCGCGCGAGACTCCGAACTCCTCGCCGAGCTCCTGCAGGGTATCGGGCTCGTCGGCGAGAATCCGCCGGTGGATGATCCGTTGCTCGCGATCGTCGAGTCCGTCGGCGAACTCCTGCACGTGCTCCATGAAGACCCGGCGCAGCTCGCGGCTGGCGAGATGCTCCTCGGCGGACTCTCCCCCCGCCCGGATGAACTCGCCGAAGCTCGCGCTGTCCGGCTCACCCTGTACGGGCGCATCCATCGAGAGCTCGCTCTCCGAGAGCCGCTGCTCCATGTCGACCACGTCCTCTTCGCTCACGTCGAGGCGTTCGGCGAGAAGCTTCGGTCCCACCTCGAAGCCCTGGCTCTCGAGCTCCCGCTTCTCCTTGTTCAGCCGGAAGAACAGCTTGCGCTGGGCGCGGCTGGAGCCGAGACGCACCAGGCGGATGTTGTCGATCAGGTACTTGAGGATGTAGGCGCGGATCCAGTAGGCGGCGTAGGAGGAGAGCTTGGTGCCCCGCGTGGGATCGAAGCGTTGGATCGCCTGGAGCAGCCCCAGGTTGCCCTCCTGGATCAAGTCGAGGACGTTGGTCCAGGCCCGCCGGTACTCCATGGCGATCTTCACCACCAGGCGAAGATTGGCGAGCACCAGCTGGCGTCCCGCCTCCCGATCCCCCTCCTCGACCCAGCGCGTCGCCAAGGAGTGCTCTTCCTCCCGCGAGATCGGGGCGTAGTTGCGCAGCTCCGACATGTAGAGAGTCAGCGCGTCGACGGGCTCGAGGCCGCTCTCGGGGCGGGGTGCCGGGAGCTGACGCTCCCGCTCGGATTCGGAGCTGCGGGAGTCGCGAGCGTTCACGGCGCGAAGGGTAGCAGAGGCGCGGGAGGCGGAGTCGCGCTCGCGCTACTCGCTGGCGGTCTCGGTGGTCGCGAGGGTGCGGATGTAGGCGATCACGTTCCGAACATCCTCATCGGTGAGCTGCAGCCAGGGAACCATGACCGGATTGCCGCCGAAGGCGGAGCCGCCCTGCTTGATCACCATGGCGAGATCCTCGTCGGTGCCGATGGTCCCGTCCTTGTCGGCGTCGAACTTGAACACCCCCGCTACGAAGTTCCTGGGCGGCGGATCCAGCACCTCGGCGACGGGTCCGTCCCCGGCGCCGCCGTCGCCGTGGCAGACGCTGCAGCGCACGTCGTAGATTTGCCTGCCCTTCGCGACGTCGCCGCCGGCCAGAGCACTCGCCGGGAAGAGCAGCACCAGGAGACCGACGGCCAGCAGCATGCCTGCCAACGTAGAGGCGGCCGTTACCTGCGTCAATCGACTCGCGCCTTCCCCCAGTGGAGCAGGATCTCGCACAGCGTCCGCACTCCGAAGCCGGTGGCGCCGATCGGTTGCAGGGGGCCGGAGCGCTCGGTGTCGGCGGTGGAGGCGATGTCCAGGTGGGCCCAGGGCGTCTCGCCGACGAAGTGGGAGAGGAAGGCCGCCGCGGTGATGGTTCCCGCCTCTCTTCCGCCGGTTTGCTTCACGTCGGCCACCTGGCTGCGCAGGTGTTCGCGGTGGACATCCCAGAGGGGAAGCGGCCAGAAGCGCTCTCCCGTCTTCTCGCCCGCCTTGACAATCAGGTCGGAGAGTCGCTCGTTGTTTCCCAGCACCGCCGCCGCCCAGTGGCCCAGCGCGATCGCGCAGGCACCGGTCAGCGTCGCCACGTCGATCAGGGCCTCGGGCTCGAACTCGGAGCGCGCGAAGTGGAGGGCGTCCGCGAGCACGAGACGGCCCTCGGCGTCGGTGTTCTTGACCTCGATGGTCTTGCCCGACCCGGCGGTGACGATGTCGTCGGGACGGTACGCCGTCCCACTGGGCATGTTCTCCACGGCTCCCACGATGCCGACCACGTGGAGAGGGAGCTTGAGCAGCGCGGCCGCTCGGAGGGTGCCGATCACGGTCGCGCCGCCGGACATGTCGTGCTTCATCTTCACCATCTGGGTGGAGGACTTGAGAGAGAGGCCGCCGGAGTCGAAGGTCACCCCCTTTCCCACCAGGCAGACGGTGGCGGGGCGACGCCTCGGTCGCTTGCCGCCCCGCGCCCTCGTCGGTGCGTTGTGCTCGAGCACGATCAGCCGCGGCGGGTGAACGCTGCCGCCGGCCACCGCCAGCATCGCCCCGAACTTCCGCTTCCGGATCTCGGCGGGGCCGAGCACGCGCACTCGCAGGCCGGTCGTCTTCGCCAGCTTCTGGGCCGCGCGCGCGAGCGCGGCCGGGGGCAGCGCGTTGGGGGGCTCGTTGGAGAGATCCCGCGCCAGATTCTGGGATTCGGCCACGCACACGCCGACGGACGCGGCCGCGCGGGCCGCTCGCAGGCCGGCCCCCTTCTCCAGCAGGATGGCCACCGAGCGCACCTCGCCGGGCGCATCGTCGCGCCGCTTCTGGTAGCGGTCGAACCGGTAGCTCGAGAGGATCGCTCCTTCCGCCAGCGCCTGCGTCACCGCCGCGACGCGGAGCCGGCGCAGGGCCGGGCTCACCAGGGCGAGCACCTTTCCCTGACGCTTTGCGGTCGCGCGAACCGCGGTTCCCGCCGCCTCTCGCAACACCTCGGCGTCGATCCGGTTCTCCTCGCCGAGACCCACCAGCAGGATGCGCTTGGCGCTGACGCCTTCCTGGGGATAGAGGAGAAGCGTCTCGCCTCGCTTGCCTCGGAAGTCTCCCGTGGCCAGGAGCGAGAGAACCGCACCTCCCACGGCGCGATCCACGCCCGCCATCCGGGGCGGCAGGCGCCAGTGTGAGGGGTCCAGCTGGCTGAGCGGAAGCGCCAGAACGTCGGCGGAGCGCTCGACCGGGCTACGGGATTCCACGGTGACCTGCATCACGACTCCTCGTCTCGCTGGGCAGTAGTGGGAAGGCGGAGGCTTGGTTGAAGTGGGCTATACCCTCTTCTAGACTCGTTACGAGCAAATCTTCGAGAGAGCCATGGTGCTCATAATCGCTGGGACGGCCATGGGGGGACGTCTCGCGAGCCTCGACCCATTCGACCTGATCTGGCAGGCCTCGTGGGTCGTTCAGCTCGTCATTCTTCTCCTCGTCGCTGCCTCGATCATCTCCTGGGCTGCAATCGCCTTCAAATGGCGAGAGCTCACCGGTGCCGAGCAGGATAGCGAGGCATTCCTCGACGTGTATCACCAGAGCTCCCTCGAGACCGCCTACGAGGCGGCGCGGAAGCTCGATCGCGGTCCGCTGCCGGCGATCTTCCTGGCTGCCTGGACACAGATGAGCCAGATGGAGAAGTACGGCGGGCGCGCCGCAGAGGCGCCCCTCGACGAGAGTCAGCGCCGCACTCTCTCCCGCCAGATCGCGTGGGCCGCCTCCAACGAGGCGCTTCGCCTGGAGAGCCGGCTCTCCTTCCTGGCCACCGTGGGAAGCGCTTCCCCATTCGTCGGCCTGTTCGGCACCGTGGTGGGGATCATCAACGCCTTCACCGGGATAGGGGTCGCCGGGAGCGCCAGCCTGGCGGTGGTGGCCCCGGGAATCGCCGAGGCGCTGATCGCCACCGCCGTCGGGCTCTTCGCCGCGATTCCGGCCACGATCTTCTACAACATCTTCGTCGGCAGGCTTCGCGAGCTCCACGAAGCCATCGACCTCTTCTCGGCCGAGCTCGAGGGTGACCTGCGGCGGTACGGAGCTCCCAAGAAGGCTCCCGCCCGGGCGGCGGGGCGCTAGCGATGGCCGGGCTCCGCGCGGCTCGCGGACACCGCGCGATGTCGGAGATCAACGTGACGCCCTTCGTGGACGTGATGCTGGTCCTGCTCATCATCTTCATGGTGACGGCTCCCCTGCTGCAGCAGGGCCTCGACGTCGACCTTCCCGAGACCACCACGCAGCCGCTGCGGATGCGCGACGAGCCGCTGATTCTCACGGTGAAGAAGGGCGGTACCTACCACCTCGCCAATCAGGAGATCCCCCTCGACGAGCTGGAGGCGAAGCTCAGCGCGATCTTCGAGGGGCTCGATGAACGGGAGATCTTCCTGCGCGCCGACAAGAAGGCTCCCTACGGCATCGTCGTGAAGGCCATGGCCGCCGCCCGCGCCGCCGGCGCCAAGACCCTGGGGATCGTCACCGAACCCGAATGAACGGCCGGAGTCTAAAATCCCAGCGTGAAGCGCTTCGTGAGCAGGATCGAGGAAACGCGGCGGCGGGAGTTCCGTCGCCTGATGGGGTACTCGGGTGTCGTCCACCTGGTCCTGATCCTGGCCTTCAGCTTCTCACCGCGGCCGGCGGGGACCTCGCTTCCCGCGGTGGTGCGAGTGGACCTGGTGGCGGCTCCCGCACCGGCGAGGGCGATGCCAGCCAGACCCAAGCCCAGCAAGCCCAAGACGAGGGTGCTCCCCAAGGAATCCACCCGCCCGCCCAAGCCCAAGCCCAAACCGGAAGCGAAGCCCGAGCCGAAGCCCGAGCCGGCCCCGGAGCCGCAGGTGGATTACGAGGACTTCCTGGAGAAGCTCAGGGAGGAGGCGGGGGAGGTCGATCAACCCCTCGAGGTGGCCGGTGCGGGGAGCGCGCGCCCCGGCGCCGGACGGGGTGTTCCGGTCACACCGGAGGTGATGGCTTGGATGCGCAAGGCCAAGGTGCACGTCACGCGAGCGTGGGTGCTGGCGCCGGGCTTTCGCACCCAGTCCCTGTCGACGGAGATCCGGGTTCGGCTGAGCGCCGGTGGCGAGGTGCTGGGGATCCACGTGGCACGCCGATCCGGCAACCCGTGGTACGACGAGAGCGTCGAGCGCGCCCTCAAGAAGGCCAGCCCCCTGCCCCCGCCCCCGGAGGCCGACGAGTGGGTCTTCGTGTTTCGCCCGGAGGACGTGTTCTGATGGCCCGCTGTCTCGCAGCCGCGCTGTTTCTCGCGATCGGCCTCGCCGGAGGAGCGGCGCTCGCCGGCGATCCGCCGCCCATCGTGATCACGGATCCCAGCGCCAAGGTCTATCGCGCCGCCATCCAGGAGTTCCTGCCGGCGGCGCAGCCCGGTGTCGACGCGGTGGCGGCGGAGATCCACGAGCGCATCCGGGCCGGGCTCACGTTCTCTGGCCTCTTCGCGGTCATCGATCCCAAGGCCTTCCTCGGTTCGGTGAAGAGCGCCCCCCTCGACAGCGGCATCCCGGTGGTCTGTACGAACTGGCGCCAGATCGGTGCCGACGCCCTGGTCGAGGGCGAGGTCCAGGGGACTGCCGAAGAGGTACGGGTCGAGTTCCGGGTGCGCGACGTCTCCCGGGGCTGTCTGCGGATGGTGCGCAAGCGCTATACCTCGGCTCGACGCGACGCGGGTCGGGTCGGCAGCGCCATCGCCGACGACATCGTGGGCCTGTTCACCGGCCAGCCGGGAGTCGCGAACACGGAGATCGCGTTCATCTCCAACCGCTCCGGCAGCAAGGAAGTCTTCGTCATGAACGCGGACGGCACCGGTCTTCGCTCCGCGACCCGCAACCGATCGATCAACGCCTTTCCCTCCTGGTCTCCGAGCGGCCAGGAGATCGTCTACACGTCCTACCGCTACCGGAACCGGCCCCATCTCTTCATGCTGACGCGCGGTCGGAAGTCTCCCGGGCGCATTCTCCGCAATCTCGACTCCGGTAGCGCCCTCTACCGGGGCGTGTTCTCCCCCTCCGGAGACCGCCTCGCGCTGGTGATGAGCATCGACGGAGCCACCGAGATTCTCGTGGTGAAGCGCAATGGGCGGGATCTGCGCCGGATCACCCGCAACCGGGTCATCGACATCTCGCCGACCTGGTCTCCCGACGGCAAGCGCATCGCCTTCGTCTCGGACCGGACCGGAACGCCCCAGGTCTACGTGATGGATCGGGATGGGAGCGACGTGCGACGACTCACCTTCACCGGCTCCTACAACACGGCGCCGGACTGGTCGCCCGATGGCCACTGGATCGCCTACGAGAGCCGGGTGGGTGGCCAGTTCGACATCTGGCTGATCGACCCGGAGGGAGGCGAGAACTTCCCGCTGGTGACGCACCCGCGCACCGACGAGCACCCGACCTGGTCTCCCGACGGACGAAAGATCGGGTTCTCGTCGACCCGGCGAGGGCACGCCGATCTCTACCAGATCGATCTGAACGGCGAGAATCTGCGCCGCATCACCCAGGGTGGAGGCGACAACACGAACCCGGCCTGGGGACCATTCCAGCGATAGGGGGAGAGAGTATGTTGCGAGCCAGAAGCGTGACCCTCGGAGCAGCGTTGCTGCTGCTTCCCTGGCTGGTCGGCTGCGCCACCATCGCCGAGTTTCGAAAGCTCGAGTACGAGGTCCACAAGATGAAGCGCGCCGACGGAAAGGGCGGCACCGGCACCCAGGTCGCGGATCTCGTCGTCGAGATCGAGGAGCTGCGCGAATCGATCGCGCAGCTGGAAGGGCGTCTCGAGGTGGCCGAGCATCAGAGTGGACTGGCGCTGCAGGAGGCCAAGGCCGCCCGGCAGGATGCGGCCACTCCTGCGGCCCCCACGACCACCGAGAATCCTCTGGACGACGCCAGCGCGGTTTCCACCCCCGGGGAATTTCCCGCAGCGCAGCAGAGTGCGTCCACGGAGCTGCGCGCCTACCGGGAGGCCTACAACACCTGGCGGGTCGACGATCACAGCACGTGTATTGACCGCTTCCGGGAGTTCCTGCAAACTTATCCGTCTTCCGAATACTCGGACGATGCCGCCTACTGGATGGCGGACTGTCACTTCAAGCAGGGGGACTACCAGACCGCGATACTGCGCTTCGATGACGTGGCCGGTCGCTATCCCACTAGCGGAAAGGCGCCGGAGGCTCTCTACCGCCAGGGTGAAGCGCTGCTCCGGCTCGGACCGCGCTACGGGAAGGCGGCGCGAAAAGCGTTCGAACGGGTCATCGACGAATACCCGAACTCGCCGCGGGCCGGGGAGGCCGAGCGGCAGCTCGAGTTGATCGCAGCGGACTGAGACAGCCGAACCGCGTTCAACCGGTCTCGGGTGAGGTTCCAGGCAAGGAAAGAACTTGAGAAAGCGGGATCTGGAAAAGTTCCGAAAGCTTCTGAACGCCCAGCGCGACCAGTTGTTGGGCAACGTCCGGAAGGCCATGACCGGCGACATCCATCTCGATCCGGACGATTTCCCGGACGAGATCGATACCGCCTCCTCCGAGATGAATCTCGCATTCATGGGCCGCCTGCGTGAGCGGGAACGCGGTCTCCTCGGCAAGATCGAAGGCGCGCTCGCGAAGATCGACGCGGGGGTCTACGGCCAGTGCCAGAGCTGCGGCGAGGAGATCGGCAGGAAGCGGCTCGAGGCGCGCCCTGTCGCGGAGCTCTGCATCGACTGCAAGGGCGAGCAGGAAAAGATCGAACGGAACCTGAGCTGAGCCATCTTCCCGAGCTCGTGCTCGGCATCGAGAGCTCCTGCGACGAGATGGCAGCCGCTGTGGTTCGGCGGGGAACCGAGGTCCTGGCGAGCGTCGTCCAGGGCCAGCTCGAGGTTCACGAGCCCTACGGCGGCGTGGTTCCGGAGCTCGCCTCTCGCGACCACGTCCGCACCGTCTCCCAGGTGGTCGGGAGCGCGCTCTGCCAGAGCGGGGTGTCGGACCGGGATCTCTCCGGGGTCGCCGTCACGGTGGGGCCGGGTCTGCTCGGTTCGCTGCTGGTGGGCCTCTCCTTCGGCAAGGCCCTCGCGTATCGGCTCGGAATTCCCGTGGTGGGCGTCCATCACCTGGCCGGCCACCTCGCCGCCGCCGAGCTCTGCGCGGAGGAGCTTCGGCCTCCCTACATCGGACTGGTGGTCTCGGGGGGGCACACCGCCCTGTATCGGATCGAGGAAGGCGCCTCCCCCGCGCTCCTCGGGGAGACACGGGACGACGCGGCCGGAGAGGCCTTCGACAAGGTCGCCAAGCTGCTGGGGCTCTCCTATCCGGGAGGGGCAGCGCTCTCGCTGGTTGCGGAGCGGGGCGATCCGAAGGCGATCGATTTCCCGAGGCCGATGCAGGAGGAGCCCGGCTTCGACTTCTCCTACAGCGGGCTCAAGACCGCCGTGGTCCTGGAGGTGGAGCGCCGCCGGCCCCTGGACGGAGCCGCGGTCGCCGACGTCGCGGCCTCCTTCGAGGCCGCGGCCACCGACGTGCTGATCTCGCGGGCCCGGCGGGCGCTTCGGGAAGAGGGAATCGGGAGGTTGGCGGTGGTAGGGGGCGTGGCGGCCAACCGGCTGCTGCGCCGCAACATGGCGGCCGCGGCCCGGGCGGATGGCTTCGCGGCCTTCTTCCCGCCGCCGGAGCTCTGCACCGACAACGCGGCGATGATCGCGTCGGCGGGGGCGAATCTGCTCCGCCGCGGGCAGCGCGACGGCCTGCACCTGACCAGCTTCTCCCGCGTGCCGCTGTCGGAGACTCCGTGGGCCCGGAGCCGGACGGATTGAACGCCGGCGAGGTGCGCGCCTTTCTCGAGACCCACGGTCTCGCGCTCCGGCGGGAGCTGGGCCAGAACTTCCTCCTCGACCCGCGCATCGCCGAGAAGCTGGTCCGGATCGCCGCGGTCGAGCCGGGAGACCGGGTGATCGAGATCGGCACCGGCCTCGGCATCCTGACCCGGGCTCTGGCGGCCCGAGCCCGGCGGGTGGTCACCGTCGAGGTCGACGCGGGAATCGTGCGCGCGCTGGAGCGCGAAGCAGACCTGCCCGCCAACGTGGAGCTGATCCACGCGGATGCCCTCGAGCTCGATCTCGAGAAGCTCCTGGGCGAAGCGCGCGAGCCGGTGCGGGTCGTCGGCAATCTTCCCTACGCGGCCGCTTCTCCGCTTCTGCGACGGCTGCTCGACCAGAGGGAGCGGCTGGCGAGCTGGTCCGTCATGGTGCAGAGGGAGGTCGCCAGGAGACTTCTCGCCGCACCTGGCGGTCGGGAGTACGGATCGCTCGGGGTGCTTCACCAGCTCGTGGCCACGGTGAAGGTCGGACTCGATCTTCACCCGCGATGCTTCTACCCTGTCCCACGCGTGACTTCGACCTTCCTGCACTTGACGCCGCGGAGCGGGGTGCCGCTCGCGTCGGGAGAGCTTCGGAGGATCGAGGCTGTGGTGCGGGCGGCGTTCGCCCATCGAAGGAAGACCATCGTGAACTCCCTTCGAATCGCCGCGAGGGAAGACCCTCTCCCTCCCGAGAGAATCCTGGAGGCCCTGGCCCGCAACGGAATCGATTCCCGCGCCCGGGCCCAGAGCCTGTCCCCGGAGCAGTGGCTCGCGGTCGCGAGGGAGCTGGCGCCGGCAGGAGAGAGGGCGGGCTAGCCGATGCTGGAGTCGGAGCCGTGGCGCGATCTCCCGATTCCGGTGCCCGTCGACCTGCGCCGAAGCGATGGAAGCACCACCCTCGAGTACGCCGTCAACGTCTCACCGGGAGGGATCTGCCTGCACCTGAAGTTCCCCATCCCCGAAGGAGAGCGGATCTGGGTCGAGTTCACCCTGCCTCCCTCCGGACCGACGATTCGCGCCGAGGGGAGGGTGGTCTGGACCAGCTGGGAGGAGGGGGGCACCGCCGAGGAGGCGGGCTTCTACGAGACCGGCGTGCAGCTCGGCGGGCTCGACGCGGAGGTTGCGCGGCAGCTCACCGCGTACGCGAAACAGCCCATCGACCGGCGCAGGTAGTCGCGGCGTGGAAGGGCAGTCTCTTCTCGATTTCCTGGTCGAGCTGGCCCAGGAGGCCGGGGTCAAGGTTCGGGTGATCCCGCGCCAGGTGGCGGAGGGGGATCCGGCACCCCGCAGCGGGATCTGCCGGATTCGCGGCGCTCCCTGGCTCCTCCTGGCCTCGGGCGAGCCGCTCGAGGATCGCATCGAGGCGGCCGCGACGGCGGTGCGCGTCCACGCCAGCGAGGCCCTGGAGGAGCGGTATCTGCCCCCGGCGGTTCGTGAACGCCTCGCTTCCCCGCGGGGAAGCCCCTGAGGGCGAGCCGGCGGGGCTGCCGTTGACAGTCGGCACCGGACCGATAGCCTCTGTCGCTGCGAGAGGTATCGCAGGGTGCGATCCTCATCGAAACTGAGATCTCCCGGGCGTAAGTGCCCGGAAAACAGGACGATCGCCTAGGACTGCCCAAAGGTCGCTCGTATCCGCCCCGGCGGAGCGAGACGGGGGTGGAAGAGGTGGATCGAGTCTCGTCCCTGGCTCCGCCGGGGGCGTTCTCACGATCGGCCGCGCCTCCGGAATCAACCGGGAGGCGCGGTCGCCGTTTTCGGGGCATGGAGCGCACGGGAGCCGGAGGCTCCCGGATGTCGACGGTCACCGCTTCCTCGAAACGCGAACACCGGGTCACGGTCCGTTCGCTGGCTCGCAGCAAACGCCGCGGCGAGTCCTTCTCGATGCTCACCGCCTACGATTTCGCCTTCTCGCGCATCTTCGACCAGGCCGGGATCGACGTCCTCCTGGTGGGGGACTCGATGGGCAACGTGGTCCAGGGCAACCAGACCACCCTCCCGGTGACCCTCGACGAGGTCGTCTACCACTCGCGGATGGTGTCGCGCGGTGCCTCCCGGGCCCTGGTGGTCGGCGACATGCCGTTCGGGTCCTACCAGGTCTCGCCCGAGGACGCCCTGCGCTCGGCCATCCGCCTGGTGAAGGAGGGCGGCGTGCACGCGGTGAAGCTCGAGGGAGGCCGGACCATGGGCGACACCACCCGTCGGATCGTCGCGGCTGAGATCCCGGTGATGGGGCACGTTGGCCTGACGCCCCAGGCGATCCACCGCATGGGTGGCTACCGCGTTCAGGGCCGCGGCGAGGCGTCGCGCCAGCGGGTCATCGAGGACGCCCGCGCGGTGGAGGCCGCCGGCGCCTTCTCGATCGTACTCGAGGGAGTGCCCGCCGATCTCGCCGGGGAGATCACCGGCCTGCTCTCGATTCCGACCATCGGCATCGGCGCCGGCCCCGATTGCGACGGACAGGTGCTGGTGATGCACGATCTCCTGGGGCTGAACGACTGGACGCCCAGCTTCGTCAAGCAGTACGCGAATCTCGGGGCCCTGGCCTCCCAGGCGGCGCGGCGCTTCGCCGAGGAGGTGGCCGACCGGAAGTTCCCCGACGAAGAGCACTGCTACCGGTAGCCCGAAAGGCCGATGCGGATCCTTCGCGAAGTCCCCGAGCTGCAGGCGCTTGCCGACGCTGCGCGCGCCGCCGGCCGGCGCATCGCCCTGGTGCCAACCATGGGAGCGCTGCACGCCGGACACCTGGCCCTGGTTTCGGAGGCGCGCCGGCGCGCGGACCTGGTGTACGTCTCGATCTTCGTGAATCCCACCCAGTTCGGGCCCGGGGAGGATCTCGACGCCTATCCGCGCAGCTTCGAGCGCGACGCGGAGGAGTGTCGCAAGTTGGGCGTCGACGTGATCTTCGCGCCCGGTGAGGCGGCGCTCTACCCGCCCGGCTGCCAGACCTGGGTCACCGTGACGGAGCTCGCCAAGCCGCTCTGCGGTCGCTCCCGGCCCGTCCACTTCCGCGGAGTGGCGACGGTGGTGACCAAGCTGCTTCTCGCCGCAAAGCCCCACGTCGCCGTCTTCGGCGAGAAGGACTTCCAGCAGCTGGCGCTGATCCGCAGGCTGGTCCAGGACCTCGGCTTCGATGTGGAGGTCGTCGGGGTGCCGACGGTGCGCGAGCCCGACCGTCTGGCGCTCTCCAGCCGCAACGCCTATCTCGACGCGTCGACCCGCCCCCAGGCGATCTGCCTGGTGCGCGCGCTCGAGGCCGCGGAGCGCGCAGTTGCCGCCGGCGAACGAAGCTGCCACTCCCTGCTGCAGCGGGTTCGCGCCGAGATCGCCAAGGCGCCCCAGGCCGATCTCGACTACGCGGAGCTGCGGGATCCCGACTCCCTGGAGCCGGCGCCCGAGACGCTCACGGCTCCCACCCTTTTGGCCCTCGCCGTCCGGTTTCCCCGGGGCGACGGGCGCGACGGACAGAACGTCCGTCTGATCGACAACCGCGTGCTGCTGCCGCAGCGCGAGAGCTAGCCACGAGGAGAAGACCAGTGCTCCGCACCATGCTGAAATCGAAGATCCACCGTGCGACCGTCACCGAGGCGAACATCGACTACGAAGGGAGCATCACCATCGACTCCAACCTGATGGATGCGGCCAACATCATCCCCTACGAGCAGGTGGACGTGTGGGACTGCACCAACGGCAATCGCCTCACCACCTACGCGATCCGCGGCGAGCCCGGCTCCGGCGAGATCTGCATCAACGGAGCGGCCGCGCACCTGATCAAGCCGCTCGACATCGTGATCATCTCGAGCTTCGTCCAGATGACCGAGGAGGAGGCGCGCGGCTGGGAGGGCACCCGGGTCTTCGTCGACGAGGCCAACCGACAGCGCGACTGACCCCTAGCCCCTGCTACCCTGGCGGGAATGGGGGGAAAGGAAGAGCCGAAGCGCATCGCCTCCAACCGGCGCGCGCGACACGAGTACGAGATCCTCGACTCCATCGAAGCGGGGATCGCGCTGCGCGGTCCCGAGGTGAAATCACTCCGAGAGGGCCGCGCCAACCTCTCGGACTCCTACGCCATCGTGCGTGGGGGGGAGGTCATCCTCCGCAACCTCCACATCAGCCCCTATCAGCAGGCCGGACCCGAGAACTCGGATCCGACCCGGGAGCGGAAGCTGCTGCTGCACCGCCACGAGATCAACCGGCTGCGGTCGAAGGTGGCGGAGCGGGGATTCACCCTCGTCCCGCTCTCCCTCTACTGGAAGGGCGGCCGCGCCAAGGTCGATCTGGCCGTGGTTCGGGGAAAGCGGCGCCACGACAAGCGGGAGACGATCCGCCGCCGGGAGCAGGACCGGGAGCTCCGCCGGGCTTCCCGCCACAAGGGGCGCGGAAGCGGTTGAGGGCCCCTCTCCGACGGATGGTTCTCGCCGCCTCCCTTCTGCTCTTCATCGCCGGGAGTGGATTCGCGGAGGAGGACGAGACGCCGGCCCCCTATCGTCACAACCGCCATGACTACTGGCGGCTCCGGGAGCGCTTCCCCGACATCCTCGAGCCCAACTACCTTCCCTTCGTGGCGTACCGGGTCGCCGCGCCCGAGAGGACCGGCGTCGCGTCGGCGGCGAGGCGGGTGGTCGGCTGGCTGGGGATCGAAGCCTTCGCCGCCGAGGAGCTTCTGGTCTTCTGTCGCTGGTCGCCGAGCGACTTTCCGCTTCGCGTGGCCATCGTGCCCCCGGAGATCGAGGAGGAGGAGGACTTCGAGTTCTGGTGGAGGCCTCCGGTGGAGTACGTCGCCGCTGTGGAGCGGGCGCTCGCCAACTGGGAACGCGATCTCGAGGGAACCGTCCGTTTCGAACGGGCCCCGAGCGTTGCCGAGGCGGACCTGGTGCTGCGCATGCTGGGTGAGAAGGCTTCCGCTCCGGAGCCCACGCTCGAGGTGCTGGGGATGACACCGCTCGGAGACGCGTGCCGGGTGCTCGGCGGAGACCCGGACAGCGGCCGGCTCGAGGTGCGCTACGACGTGCGGGAGCTCGAGATCTACGTGGCCGATCGGCACGGGCTGCTGCTCCCGGACCAGGTCGAGCGGATCGCGATGCACGAGATCGGACACGCCATCGGCATGCGCGGCCACAGCCCGATTCCCGCCGACCTGATGTACGAGGTGGTCCGGGACCGGCTCGGCCCCGACGGGCTGGGCGCCGAGGACCTGAACTCGTTCCTCTCCCTCTACGCGATCCCCAACGGCACCGTCTACACCTCGCTGGCCCCGTCGAAGCGGCCGGCCGCCGATTTCCCCGCGCTTCCGGAGGGTCCGCCACGGCTCGCGCTGGCGCCCCACGTCGATCCCCAACGCGGCTTCGAGATCCAGGTGCCGGTGGGCTGGCTCCGGATTCCGACCCCCTTCGGCGTCGCGGCGGTGAACGGTGTGACGTGGGACTACGACGCCTCCTTCCAGATCATCGTCCGCCGCTACCCGAGCATCGAGTTCTATCTCGAGCGCAACGCCGCGGCCCACTTCGGATCCTCCGTCATCACCTCGGTCAGCGATTCGCGGGTCGCTGGTCACCCCGCGCGGAGGTTCACCCTCGCCCGATCGGACTACGGCCTCGCGGAGGACTTCGTCTTCATCGAGACCGGCGACGGCCGGGTGCTGATCTCGATCGCCGAGTGCCCGGTGGAGCGCCGAGACGCCTATCGTCCCTGGTTCGAGGCGGCTCTG